>DASRLA010000033.1:0-59700 GCA_035648715.1 Pseudolabrys sp. | reverse complement strand
CCGTTTCCGCCCGCCCCGATACCAGCGGATGCCACCACGGCAGATCCTTGCCGTCGGCCACCAGACGATAGCCACACGTCGGCGGCAGCCAGGTCAGCCGCTTCACGTTGCGCGGCGTCAGCCGCACGCAATCGCGCACCTTGGCCTGGCGGTTTTTATAGTCGGTGCAGCGGCAGGTCGTGCCGTCCAAAAGCTTGCAGCCGACATCGGTATAGACCGTCTCGGCGGTGTCCTCGTCGGTCAGCTTGTTGAGGCAGCAGCGGCCGCAGCCGTCGCACAGGCTCTCCCACTCGCGCGGTGTCATCTCGCTCATTTTCTTTTCGCGCCAGAAGGGGATCTTATCGGCGGGCATCGTGCTTCCTTTGAGTCGTCCTGCGCTTATAACCGGTCCGCCGGGCGATGCGGGCGGCCGTTTTTGACCATTTTTCACCGCAATTGGCGTTCACCAAGGCATAAGGAACCGGCCGGAACGCATTAGCGCAAACGGCCCGGATCGGCGCTAGCGCTCACCGGTCTTCCGGCGCGTAGAGATACTGCTGAAACCCGACGAATGTCTCGCGAATGACCGGAACGCCGCCCAATTGCGCGGCAGCATCGTCGATCGTGTGATACTTGAGCTGCAACAGGTCGCCCAGTTTCTCCTGCCCAAGTTCCTCGACGCCCTGGCTGACATATTGCGCCAGCACGAAATCGAGAAACGCTTGCAGCTTGCCGTCATAGCGCTTGAAGATGTCGCCCTTGCGCGCTTCGACCCGCTCGGCCCGCGTCATCGGCGCCATCGCGTAGGCGACATAGGCCAGCACGTCGAACACGTCGCTCTTTTCCGCATTGATCAGCCGGCCGATCTCGGCCAGCCACTCATGGCCAAAGCCCTTCTCGGCCAGCCCATCCAGCAGCGCCTTGCGCGTGTCCGGCCGGCTCCATAGCCGGCGCAGCTCGTCTTCATCCTTGAAGAAACCCGGCAACTCGCCGAACAGGCTTTCGACCATCTGGTTGGCCGAAATCGGTCTGCCGTCGGCGCTCCAGTAGCTGGTCGACATCATGCTCTGGATTTGCCGTTCCTTGCCGTCGGCCAGCTTGATGCGAATCGTTTTGGGCCGGGTTTTCGGCTCATCGCCCTCGCCTTCTTCCGGCTTCGGCGCTTGCGGCTTGTCGTCCGGCTTCTCCGGCTTGACGACCGGCTCCATCGGCTCGCCGTCCCATTCGGGATCGTTGAAGTGCTCGTAGGCCTTCACGAAGTCATAGATCGTGAAATATTCCTTGCCCTCGAACAGGCGCGTGCCGCGCCCGATGATCTGCTTGAACTCGATCATCGAATTGATCGGACGCATCAGCACGATGTTGCGCACGTTGCGCGCGTCGACGCCGGTCGACAGCTTCTGCGACGTTGTCAGGACGGTCGGGATGGTCTTCTCGTTATCCTGAAACGTGCGCAGCCATTGGTCGCCGAGCGCGCCATCTTCGGCCGTCACCCGAACGCAATAGTTCGGATCGCTTGATGTCTTCATCTGGTTGATAAGATCGCGCACCAGCGCGGCATGCTGTTGCGTCGCGCAGAACACCAAAGTTTTTTCGCGCTGGTCGATCTGCTCCATGAACAGCTTCACGCGATAGTGCTCCCGCGCCTCGATCTCGATGGTGCGGTTGAACTGCGGTTCCTTGTAACGCTTGCCCTCCTCGATCTCGCCTTCCACCACCTTGTCGTCCGGCGTCCAGACATAGTCGTCCATGGTCGTGGCGATCTGCTTGACCTTGAACGGGGTCAGAAAGCCGTCATTGATGCCCTCTTTCAGCGAATAAACATAAACCGGATCGCCGAAATATTTGTAGGTATCGACATTGTCTGCCCTACGCGGCGTCGCCGTCATGCCAAGTTGAACGGCAGGCGAGAAATAATCGAGAATATCGCGCCAGTTGCTCTCGTCATTGGCGCCGCCGCGATGACACTCGTCGATAACGATGAAATCGAAGAAGTCTTTCGGATAGTCGCCGTAATATTCCGCTGGCTTGCCGTCCGACCCGGTGCCGCTCATGAAGGTCTGGAAGATGGTGAAAAACACCGAAGCGTTTTTCAGCACCCTTCCTTGCTGGCGAATTTCATCAGGCTTGATGCGCGCCCGCGCGCCGTCTTCGCCGAAGGCCGAAAAAGCGTTGTAGGCCTGATCGGCGAGAATATTGCGGTCGGCGAGAAACAAAATGCGCGGTCGTCGCGAAGGCTCCCGCGACAAGTTCCAACGGCTCTGGAACAGCGCCCATGCGATCTGGAAGGCGATCGCAGTCTTGCCGGTGCCGGTCGCCAAAGTCAGCAAGATGCGCTGCTTGCCCGTAGTAATGGCCTCCAGCGTGTTCTCGATGGCGTTATGCTGGTAGTAGCGGGCTTCCCATTTGCCGCTGGTCTCGAACGGCACGGCGGCAAAGCAGTCGCGCCATGCGTTCGGCGTCTCGAACACCTTGGCCCACAATTCGTCCGGCGTCGGATAGCGCTCGACATAGCCCTCTTTGCCGGTCGCCATGTCGATCTGATAGATGCGCCGGCCGTTGGTGGAAAAGGCGAAGCGCGCTTGCAGCCTTTTGGCATAGGCCTTGGCCTGCCCGACGCCCTCGGTGTCGCCCTTGGTCTCGGCCTTGGCCTCGATCACCGCCAGCTTGTGATTGCGGTACGTGAGAACGTAATCGGCAATCTCGTTCTTGCCGCGCCGTCCGCCGCCTTCGATGCGGCCGGGGCAGATTTCTTCGCGCCTCGTCCGGCTGTCAGCGACATCGCCCCAGCCTGCTTTCCTTAAAGCGGGATCGATCAGCTCGGCGCGGGTTTCGGCCTCGTTCACGCGGCCTCCCGCAAATCGTCAGGACGTGCTATAGAAGGCCAGCGCACATGATCGCGCAGGAGACACGGAGACCCGCATGAGCGTCGCCGACCAGGTATACGAGCAGGTGAAGACGCTGCCCGAGCCGCTCGCGCGCGAGGTGCTCGATTTTGTCGCTTTCCTGCGCGACCGGCGAGATCGCGGAGAGTGGCGCGATCTGATGACCGCGCAGGCGGCTTCGCTCGCGCCGGTGTGGGATAACGCTGAAGACAAAGTCTGGGACGATGCCTGAGCGCGGCGCAACCGGAATCCGGAGACAACGGGATGAAGATCAAGATTGTAGTGCACGAAGCGGAAGAAGGTGGCTTCTGGGCGGAAGCGCCCGCGATTCCGGGGTGCGCGTCCCAAGGGGAAACCATGGACGAATTGCTTCGCAACATGCACGAAGCGATCGAGGGCTGCCTATCCGTTGATGTCGCGGAGCCAAAGCCCGGCGGCACGGAACGCATGTTGGAAATCGCCGTATGAAGGTGGTTTCCGGCCGCGACTTCGCTCGCATCGTCGAGCGGCGCGGCTGGCGGCTGCTGCGGGTCGCCGGTAGCCATCACATCTACGGCAAGCAAGGCAGCGTCGCGCGTCTGTCGATTCCGATTCACGGCAACCGTCCGCTCAAGACCGGCCTGCTGCGGCATCTGGCGAAGCTCGCGGAAGTCGAGGACGATTTGATTTGAGGCGTTCACTCGGCCGCCTCTTTGATGGCTTGCGATGGCGGCGCGGTCAGTTCGCCGGAAAGGGCTTTATGCAGCAAAGATTTTTTGAACAACTCGAGCGCTTCTAATTTTTTCCTGTAAATACTCGCTAGCCTTTGGGTTTCTATGGATTGCGCGTCGATATGCGCAACGACTTTCTCTTGAACGGCCCGAGAGGGGATAAACAATTTGATATTTCGAAGCCCATCCATATCAACCTTCAATGTCCCGTGCGCTGCGTTGGACAAAAGCTTGTTAGGTCGAGCGAACGCAGATCGCAAAGAAAGAAGGAGAAACCTTGGACTAATTTCTGGATTTGGATGAATTCCCTTTATGTCTTGGTTGAAAGCGCACGATGAGATTAATTCCGTAATAGCTATGCCGTTTGCAAGCCCCATTCCTCGGACGAGCACAAGTAGCGAACCAGTTGGCGCAATTCGAGTTGCGGAATCTTCAACTGCCTTACTTGAAATATGAAGCGCAGCATCTCCAAGTCGATCCTTCTTCAATCCCTTCCTGACACCCAAGGAATTTCCCCCGTCCAATATGTCAAGTTGGCCTTGGATGGCGTCCCACCGCTACTAAACGAACAAATTTGATCGAGGGCGCACCCTTTCCACTCTTCCCCACGCGTCACGAATGCGGTTTGGAGTTAGTTCTCGAAAAGATCCCGCGCGTTCTTGAGGTTTTTCTCGGCGTTGGCGGTTACGGTCGCCAGGCCTGCAAAGGCCTCGTCCAAAATGGCGACGATGCCTTGTTGCTCGGGGAGCGGAGGAGTCGGGATCGTCATATTCTTGATTTTTATCTGCGAGATATTCGGTTGCGCATTTCCCGCCGCTTGAGCAATTAACTCCTGCTTTTTTGATAGCATCAGGTAATACAAAAACTCTGGAACAAACCTGTCGTTCGGAAGAATCCCGCATACCGCTTGGTTCGTTGCGGCCTTAAATCTGAGAAGCCCGACTTGGCCCGCGGTCGCGCCGTACATGGCCACTAAAACCGAGTTCTCGGGAAAAATGCGCGCCGACGAATTTTCCAGCCCAAGATTCGTGATGAAGTTAGCGGATGCAATGATTTGGCCCTGAGCCACTTCACCGCTAACCAACCAAGGAATTGTGCCACCTTCGTAATATTCTTTTTTTGATGAAAGCGGTGTGCCGCCAGCACCGGTCTGGCAAACATCTCCTAGCCGAGCGGTTTGCCATATGCCGCTCACAGCATCCTCCCGATGCCGGCGAGGATTTCCGCGCTCTCCGCATCCAGCGCCGCCATCTCGGCGATGATGTCCTTGGGATCGCGCTGCGCCGCCTCCTCAGCCTTGTTCGGATTCTTGACCGACAGATCGAAGGTCGATTGATCGATGCTCTTGGCATTGACCGTCCAGGAATTGTCGCTGTCCTTGGCCCTCGCCTGCAACGCGACGAACTCTTTCAGGTCATCGTCGTTGAGCGGATTGGTCTTGCCGAGATTGCGGCCGGGGTCACATTTGTAGAACCATATCTTCCGCGTCGGCGCACCCTTCTCGAAGAACAGCACCACCGTCTTGACGCCGGCGCCCTGGAAGGTGCCGCCCGGCATGTCCAGCACCGTGAACAGGTTGCAGTTTTCCAGCAGTTCCTTGCGCAGCGCCATCGAGGCGTTGTCGGTGTTCGACAGAAACGTATTCTTGATGACGATGGCGGCGCGGCCGCCGGCCTTCAGCGACTTGATGAAATGCTGCAGGAACAGGAACGCGGTCTCGCCGGTTTTGATCGGGAAATTCTGCTGGATTTCCGGCCGCTCTTTGTCCACCAAAAGGGGGATTCGCCAGCACCACATCGAAGCGGTCCTTGTCCTGGATATCGCTGATGTTTTCCGCCAGCGTATTGGCGTGAACGACGTTCGGCGCGTCGATGCCATGCAGGATCATGTTCATGATGGCGATGACGTAGGCGAGGCTCTTCTTCTCCTTGCCGTAGAAGGTCTTCTCCTGAAGTGTCTTGATATCCTTGGTCGAGGTCGCTTTCTCGCGCAGATAGTCGAAGGCCTCGCACAGAAAGCCGGCCGAACCGCAGGCCCCGTCATAGATGCGCTCGCCGATCTTCGGCTTGATCACCTGGATCATGGCGCGGATGAGCGGGCGCGGCGTGTAATATTCGCCGCCGTTCCGACCGGCATTGCCCATGTTCTTGAGCTTGGCTTCGTAGATGTGCGACAGTTCGTGCTTATGGTCCTGCGAGCGGAAGTTCAAGCCGTCCATCAGTTCGAGCGCGTCGCGCAGCGAATAGCCGCTCTGGAAGCGGTTTTTGATCTCGCTGAAAATCTCGCCGATCTTGTATTCGATCGTGTCCGAGCCTTCGGCGCGGGTGCGAAAACCCTGCAAATAGGGAAACAGGTCGCGGTCGACGTAGTCGATCAGGTCGGGACCGGTCTTCGCCTTGTCGTGGTCGAAGCTGCCGTCTTTCTTTTTCGGCGCGGCCCAGACCGACCAGCGATGCTTCTTGTCGATAATGACGGTGTATTTTTTGCCCTGAAGCTCGGCCTTTTGCTCATTGGCGCGCTCCAGATCATCGAGGTATTTGAGAAACAAAATCCAGGAGGTCTGCTCGGTATAGTCGAGCTCGGTGGCGCAACCGGCCTCTTTGCGCAATACGTCGTCGATATTTTTGAATGTTTGTTCAAACACTTAAGCACACTCCCCCCCAATCTTGAGATGATTTTTAGCAGCCGGGGGGCCAGCGCCAAAGCCCTAGTTTGTCGGCGGCACGCTTCTGCGCCCATTGGGCACGGCGAATGCTCTCCAGCAGCGGAACCGCCCCCATTTCCCCGCAATTCCCGTTCACCAAGGAAACCGTTAACCGGCGAGCGGCGTTAGCGAAACCGGCGCGGATCGGCTAAAATGGCCGCCGGCGCGGGAAGGTCTTCGCAAAAAGCCCGCGCGGCCCTTTTAACATTACGAGCACATAAGCCTTGCGCGACCTGTTTCCCGAGGATTGGAAGCCGAAAATCAAGCGGGCGATGCTCGCGGTCGACGCCTGGGTCGATTTCAGCGTGTTCCGCTCGGCCGCCGGCTTGCGCGAGACCTATGAGCGCTTTTCCACCTTCATGGACCGCTTCCACACCGCCGGCTGGCGGCGCATCGCGGTCGAGTTGCTCGCCGAGGGCGCCACGCTCGGCGCGGCCGGCGGCATCCTGATGCTGGCGCTGGCGACGCCGGCCTTCCAGATGACCTCGGACGAGGACTGGCTGAAGAAGTCGGAACTGGCGGTCACCTTCCTCGACCGCTACGGCAACGAGGTCGGCACCCGCGGCATCAGGCATAACGATTCGGTGCCGCTCGACCAGTTTCCGGACAACCTGATCAAGGCGGTGCTGGCGACCGAGGACCGGCGCTTCTACGACCATTTCGGCATCGACATCGGCGGCACGCTGCGCGCGCTGGTCACCAATGCGCGCGCCGGCGGCGTGGTGCAGGGCGGCTCGTCGCTGTCGCAGCAACTCGCCAAGAATTTGTTTCTGTCGAACGAGCGCACGCTCGACCGCAAGATCAAGGAAGCGTTCCTGGCGCTGTGGCTGGAATCGCACCTGACCAAGAACGAGATTTTGAAGCTGTATCTGGATCGCGCCTATATGGGCGGTGGCGCCTTCGGCGTCGACGCGGCGGCGCAGTATTATTTCAACAAGTCGGCGCGCGACGTGAACCTGTCGGAAGCCGCCATGCTGGCCGGCCTGTTCAAGGCGCCGACCAAGTTCGCCCCGCACGTCAATCTGCCGGCCGCGCGCGCCCGCGCCAACGTAGTGCTGGATAATCTGGTCGAAGCCGGCTTCATGACCGAAGGCCAGGTCTTCGGCGCCCGTCGCCATCCCGCGACCCCCGTCGATAGACGCGATGAGCGGGCGCCCAATTATTATCTCGACTGGGCCTTCGAACAGATGAAGAAGCTGGTCGATACCTTTCCGAAATCGATGACCGAACGCGTGTTCGTCGTGCGCACGACGCTCGACACCAATTTGCAGAAGGCCGCCGACACGGCGGTGGAAAATTCGCTGCGCCAATACGGTCAGGAATATCACGCCAGCCAGGCCAATACGGTGCTGATGGACGTGGACGGATCGGTGCGCGCCATGGTTGGCGGCCGCGACTATGGCGCCAGCCAGTTCAACCGCGCCACCGACGCGATGCGCCAGCCGGGTTCGTCGTTCAAGCCCTATGTCTACGCCACCGCGCTCGAGCATGGCTTCAAGCCGAGCTCGATTGTTGTCGATGCGCCGATCTGTCTCGGCAACTGGTGCCCGCACAATTACGGCAACGGCTATGCCGGATCGATGACACTCATCACCGCGCTCACCCATTCGGTCAACACCGTCGCCGTGCGCCTGTCGGTCGCGGTCGGCGACGGCAATCCCAAGCTCGGCCGCGCCCGCATCATCAAGACCGCGCGCGACATGGGCATCACGACGCCGCTGCCTGATACGCCATCGCTGCCGATCGGCGCCGACGCGGTCACGATGCTGGAGCATGTCGGCGCTTATGCCACCTTCCCCAATCTCGGCATGGCGGTGAAGCCACACGCGATCCTCGAAGTGCGCACCGGCGATGGCAAATCCATATGGCGCTTCGATCGCGACGGCCCCAAGCCGCATCGCGCGCTGCCGGCCGGTGTCGCCGCCGATATGATCAAGATGATGAATTCGGTGGTCGAAAATGGTACCGCCCGTCGCGCCCGCCTCGACGGCATCGTCGCCGCCGGTAAGACCGGCACCACCAACGATTATCGCGACGCCTGGTTCATGGGCTACACTGGAAATTTCGTCTGCGGCGTCTGGTTCGGCAACGACGATTATTCATCGACCAACCGCATGACCGGCGGTGCGCTGCCGGCCATGACCTGGCACAGCATCATGGAATATGCCCACCAGGGTATCGAAATCAAACAGCTTCCGGGCGTTCCGGTGCCGGCGCGCTCTTTGCCGGCGGTCGCCCAATCGAAGACGAACGAAGCCCCGCCGCCGCCGCGCCCGACCGTGCTGACCAAACGCGGCGCCGAAATCCTGGCCCAGGTCGAGCGTATGTTGGACGACGCCAACCATGCGCTCGGGCCGCTGCCGCCGACGGTCTCGGCGGACGGCAAGAAACAGGCGCAAGCACCGTCCGCCACTGAGCCCAAAGGCGACGCTCTGGCGTCGGCGCTTGAGGGGCACGCCTTCGGCGTCCGCAACTGATTGGTGGCGGGGCGCGGGCCGGCGTAATCTTTCCGGCACGAATCGGCTTTCTCACGCTATTCCCTAATCTCCGTCTCCGACCACCCACGGATCGAACGTGCGACTGCTTTTCGGAACGATCTTTGCCCTCGCCGTCGCCGCGGTCGTCGGTCTTGGCGCGACCTATCTGGCGTTGACACGCGGTGCGGCCTTCGGTGCACTGACGATCGGCAGTTGGACCGCGTGGCCGAAAACCGGCACCGTCGATGCAGATCCTTACGCACGCGCGACCATCGCCCGCACCGGTCAACTGCCAATCGCGCTCGGCGACGGCGTGTCATTTACCGCCCAATCGGATGACGATGGCAAATTGTTGGACGGTCGCTGTGACGTGGTCCTGTCCGGCGTTACGCCGGCGGCGCGCTTCTGGACCGTGACGCTTTACAATATCGGCGGCGACCTGGTCGCCAATTCGATCAATCGCTTCGGCTTTTCGAGCCAGGAGATTGTGCGTCACGCCGATGGCAGCTTCGAGATGGTCATCTCGCCGCGCGCCAGTCCCGGCAACTGGCTGCCGACCGGCGGCATCGAACGCTATGCGATGGTTCTGCGCCTTTACGACACCGCGGTCGGTGTCTCGACCAAGGCCGGACGCGAAGTCCCGATGCCGTCTGTCATGACCCGGAGTTGCCCATGATCCGCTGGCTGCTCTTGCTGTTCGGCGGCGCGCTTCTGGGCGGCGTGGTCCATCTCGCGACCATCATCGGCCTGCCGCGCACGGCGACGCAGGATGCCTATGCGCGCCTGTCGAAAATCGCGCCGGTCAATACCGTCACCGCTCTGCCCGCGCCGACACCGGAAAGCGCCATCATGCCCTTTATGGATCCGGCCTTCGCCAGCGCGGTTTGCCGTTACGACCTGTCGCAAGCGCCGATCAAGCTGACGGTTCCTGTCAGCCTCGCTTACACGTCGGTGTCGTTCTATACGCGTTATGACGTTGCCTATTACGCCATCAACGACCGCGCCGCCGGCCGGCGCGTGATCGAGCTCGATCTGATGACGCCCGAGCAACACAATCAGATGCCGGAAGACGAAGAAATCACCGCCGCCGACCGCCTCATCGTCGAATCCCCGACCGTCACTGGCTTGATCGCGATCCGCGCATTAGCGCCCGAGCCCGGTCTGATGCCGATGGCGCAGAACAGCATCGCCAATGCGAAATGTCTTCCGCAGCCGACGAACGCCGGCGCGCGCTAATCAGCGCGCATTAGCGAGGGAGGGTTCGCGCGACCAGGACGGCGGAGTCCCGTGCTGGTCCTGCGCGATCGCAGCGTTCAACTGGGTGAGCACATGGTCGGCTTCGCCGGCTATCGGCATCGGGCTCATGATCGTGAGCCGCTCCAGCGCAAAATGGTAAGACGCCGACCGCCGCGTCAGGCTCGTGCGCACCATCGAGATAATGCGCGCATTCTCGCGTACACGAGCATGTGCTTGCGCGCGTTCCGCAGCACTCGACGACGAGACAACCGCCAAGCTGCGCAGCCGCTTGCGATCGAGGTCGAGAACCCGGCCCGCGGTCATGAAGAATTCCGGCAGCCGGGTGGTGTCATTGCGAATGTCGTCGATCAGCCGCGCATACCGCGCCGAAGGCGAGCGATCGTCGGCTGCGATTAGATGGGCGAAATAGGCGGTGCGGTCGGCACTCTCGCGCAGCGTTTGCGGCGTGAGGCCATATTCACTGGCAACGGAATGATACTTCTGCCGGTTATAGGGCGGCTCCAGCAGCGGATAGGCGAGATCGCGCAACTGCCGCTCGTCGTCGGTCAATTGAAAATCCACCTGATCGGACAAATTGAGATTTTTACGCGAGACCGGCAGCCCCGGCGCCTCGTCGCGGCCGACCCAGTCATGAATGTCGTCGCGCACCAGGTCGCGGTTGACCATGCCGAAATCGCCGTTGACGCCACAACCGGCGAGACTAGCGGCGGTCAGCGCAAGAAAAGCCGCGAAGACGAGTTTGCGCCGGCGCCGAAAGCACACGCGCGTGACAGGAAGTGGCGGTTTATCCATTGATCCTTGGCCGGCCCATTGCCGGTTCAGCGCGCGACGCGGCGGCGGCGACGGCGGCCTGGATTATTGCCGGACCCCGGTTCTATGCCGTTCGACCCGTCCGGCCCGCGGTCGATGCGGATGACCGGAAGGATAATAACAATCGCGGGTTCCGAATCGGCATCGACGTAGCGGCCGCGTCCGGCGCCCGCCTCGTCGGGAAATTGGATGACTTCGCCCATAGCAGTCCTCTTTCCGTTCCAGCTCAAAACCGCACTTGTTACTGCATGACCTCTTTCCGAAAACCAGTTCCCGCTTCCCGGGGCCATGCACGCGGACCTGCCGGATCGGCGTTTTCGATTAAAGCGGCTGCAAGGTTAACGGTTCGCTAACGCGCGCGCCCTAATGTGGGTTCAGCGTGCGTAAAGAGTGTGCCTAAGATGATAAAGCAGCCTGTTGCCTCCCCCATCGATGCCCTGGTCGACCTGGCTTGCCGGGACGGCGTCGATGTCCGGCCGACGCTGTTGCGCGTCCTGACCGACCTTTATGTGCAAAAGCCCGCGCACAGCTCCGATGAAGAAATTCAATGTGTCGAACTGGCGCTCGGCCTGATCGACGCGATCGACGACCAGACCCGCGCGGCGGTCGCGGCGAGCCTCGCGGCCTATCCGGCCGCGCCAAAGGCGATCCTCGAACGGCTCGGCGCGCAAAGCCTCGAGCCCGCCTTGCCGCGCGCGCCAGACGACGGCAATGATCTGCGCGAATTGTTTTTTGCCGCCAGCAGCGATGAACGCCGCCTCATCCTGCTCAATCTCGACGCCACCGGCGCTGCGCGCCCCGCCATTCCGCCGGATGGCGAAATCGTCAAGCGGCTGGAGAACGCCGCGCTGGCGCGTAACTCCGGCGAATTTGCCCGCACGCTCGAACGCGCGCTCAGCATCGAGCCCCACCTCGCCAGCCGTATTGCACGCGATGCTTCCGGCGAGCCGATCGTGGTCGCGGCGCGCGCGCTCGGCATGAAAGCCGCCGTGCTCCAGCGGATTATTCTGTTTCTCAATCCGGAGGTCGGCCAGTCGGTGCAGCGCGTCTTTGATCTCGCCCGGCTGTTCGACGAACTGCCGCGCGCGTCGGCCGAGCGCATGCTGGCGCTCTGGCGCGGCGAGCGAACGCCGCAGCGTCCGGCGCAAAATCCGGATTACGAACCGGCCTATGGCGCCGACGGCGCGCGCGATAATCGTGCGCTCTCGACCCGCCGCGGCACGCTGCTACCCGGCCGCCAGTCCGAGCGCACGCGTTCAGTACGCTAACTTCGATTATGCCACCAGATTATCGAGAAAATGCCGCCCGGCGCGGTCTTCCGATTCCACGATCCAGATATCCGGATCGAAGCCGATTTCGCGCCGCAGCCGCGCCTCGATCTCCGCCTCCGGCACCGGAGCATCGCGGCCCATGACGACGGTGAACAGCCGGTCGGAGGGCTGTGCGTCGTCGAAGGCCGTCTGCGGCGCCGGGCCATAGAGCGTGGCCGTGCCGTCCAGCCTGCTGACCTTGATGAAGACCGCGCCCGCTTCGTCGGCGCCGCGACGGCGCACCACCGCGAAGGCGCCCTCGATGTTGCAGCGGCGCAGATAAGCCGCGACCCAGATGCCGGATTTCAAGCGCATCGCTCTCGATACCATAGAGCAAGCGCCTTGGCACTTACTCGAGCGGACGCCCAGTCATCGAGGCGAGTTCGCGCACAAAGCGGTCAGAAATCTCGCCGGTAACCGGCAGGCTTCGGTCGCGTTCGAATTTCTCGATCGCATTGCGCGTTTCGGGATCGTAGTCGCCGGAAGGTTTGATCTGGCCATAGCCGAAATCGGTCAATGCGCGCTGGATCGCCAAGACGCGCTGCGACGGCGCGATCAGCGCGGCGATCGGATCGTTATGCGGCGCGGCGCTAGCGACGGTGGTCATCTGTTTTTTGACCTGCGAGGCATTAAGCGCGCGCAGCATCTCCTCGCTTGCCTCCGGGTTGATGGTCAATCCGGCGGCCTGCACAAAATCGCGCATGCCGGCATCGGTCTTGGCGCCCCAGATACCGTCTGCGGTGCCCTCATAGAAGCCTTGGCGGCTCAAGCCGCGCTGGATTTCGGCGATCATTTGAACGCGGTTGAGCGCCGGAGGCGCTGGCGTCGCGGCGACCGGCTGTGGCCGCGCGGCCGCCGTCACCAGACGCGGACGCGTCACCGGGGTGGCAATTGGTTCAGCCGAAGCCAATAGCGGCCGCGTCGCGAAAATCGGCGCAGGGTGCGGGCCCTTCTGCATGAACAAGGCATTGGAAAAGACCGCCAGCACGGCGGCGCTGCCCAGCACGATGCCGACGAATTCGCGCGGATGCCGCATGATCAGCGATCCCGCGCCGGCCCCGCCATTGCCGGCCATTGCTCGTTCGGCGCGTCTATGCACTTTTCTTCACCAAATCATTCGCGGCCACGACAAACTCGCCCGCCCGCTCGCTGACAATTTGAATTGGGTCGGCTGCGCCACTGCCGCCTTCGCAATCAATCGGCAGCCACACCGTCACGCGCGTTCCCTCGCCGAGCCGGCTGTGAATATCGATGTCGCCGCCGTGCAATTTGACCAGACCTTTGACGATCGACAGGCCAAGACCGGAGCCATCGTGCTTGCGGTCGTAGGAGGCGCGCGCCTGGAAGAAGGCCTCGCCCAGGCGCGGCAGATCGTCGGCGCCGATGCCGACGCCGGTATCCTCGATCGTAACCGCGAGTTTTTGCCCGTCACAGCGCGCGCCGACGGTGACGCGGCCGCCGCGCGGCGTGAACTTGACGGCGTTGGAGATCAGGTTGATCAGGATCTGGTTGAAGGCGCGGCGGTCGCCGATAATTTCCGGCAGGCCGGGGGCGATGCGCGTCTTGATCTCGATGCCGGCATCGCGCGCCTTCAGCGCCAGCAGATCGCAGCAGCTTATCGCCGCCGGCGCGGGCGCGAAGGGCTCCGGCGTGATTTCGAAATTTCCGGTTTCCATCTTCGACATGTCGAGAATGCCGTTGACCACCGACAAAAGATGACACCCCGAATCGTTGATGAGCGTGGCGTATTCCAGCTTGCGCGCCGGCGGCAACACTAGTTGATCGTTGGTCAGCATCTCGGAAAAACCGATGATCGCGTTGAGAGGCGTGCGCAATTCATGGCTCATGGTGGCCAGGAAGCGGCTCTTGGCGACGTTGGCGCGTTCCTGCTCGGCGCGCGCGATCTCGATCGCCTGCTCGTGAATCTTGCGCTCGCTGACATCGCGCAGCACCGCCACCACTTCGCGCTCGCCGTTTGCGTGCGAATCGTCGGCCCGGTCGAGCGGGCGGCAGCGCATTTCGACCCAAAGGAAATGGCTCGCGCGCTGGGCGCTGTCTCCGCGCCGGATGCGGAATTCGACCGAGCGACCATCGCCATCGTCGGCGGCGTCGGCCAGCGCCGTCAGGAAGGCGGGCCGGTCGGCGACATGGACGCGATCGAACAGGCCGTGGCCTTCAAGTTCGATAGTGCGTGCGCCGAACAGCGGCTCCGCTGCCGGCGAGATGAACAGCACCTCGCCATTGTGGCCATGGCGGCTGATGACGTCAGTCATGTTGCGCGCCAGCAGACGGTAGCGGTCTTCCTCGGCATAGAGCAGCCAGAAGCTGGTGCGGGCGAGCGACTCGGCGCCGAGCGCCAGCCCAGTGGCGTAAAGCGCGGCCGACACGATGCCGAGCGCGGCGAGCGCGCCGTGCTCGTTGGCGACGGTCGATGGCGGCGGCAGGAAATCGGCGGCGCTCAGGACCAGCAGAAGGCCGGCGGCGGCGAGCGCGAAGGTCGAGGCCATCGCCACGACCCGGCGCGAGGCCGACAGTGAGGCTTCAAGCGGGACGACCACCAGCCAGATCGCGGCGAAGGAGGCGATGCCACCGTTACAGAAGGCCACCACGGTGACGAGGCCGGTGAGTGATAACGATGACAGAATATGCGCGCTTTCATAGCGGCCGGTGCGCGAGAGAAAATATGAGATCAGGATCGGCGCCACCAGCCAGGCGAACACGCCGACTTCGAGCGCGCTCGGCACGCCGCGAAGGGCGAGATAAACCGGGAAGCTCGCGAGCGCGGCAAAGCTGCCGACCAGACGCGGCGCAATGAAGGCGCGATGGCGCGCCGCCGTCAGCGCATCGTGCTGCGCTTCCGGATGCACCAAAGCATCGACATAATTCCACACTGGAGTGAGGAAACTCACGGACCCTGTATCACGCCGCGACAGACGCGCCCCTTTTTTGGTGGCGCGACCTTACGAAGTCCCGCTTAAGCGAAAGCTAAAGAGGGTCGTCGCGGCGGGGGCTTGCCGCAAATCCTGCGCGCATTCCGCCGCAATCGCGCCGGGCTTTGCCAGGCATGGTGAAATTTCGGTTTCCAAAATATCGGAGGCCGGGTTTACGTTCCAATGTGTTACCGGCGCGGTAACCATGACGAAGACGGCGAGCGTGCGCTTTGGCGGGGCGAAACGTTGATCATTACAATTTTAGTCAAATTTGAATTTCTACATTTTGAGTCAAATTCTCATCTAAATCGCGTCAAGTTTGGCAAAAAACTGCGCTTCATTGCGAACGACAGCTTCAAGCCCCCATGCTAGATTTTGCATCAAGGCGGCGGAAAAGCCGTCGGAGATAATGGGTAGGTTCATGTTTTTCTTGTTGCGGATGGCATTTTGGCTGACGCTGATTTGCGTGTTGCTGCCGAGCGGCGGCAAGACGACGTCGCCGGAAGCACAGATCGACGCCGTGCAGGCAGTCACGCTCGCGAGCGCCGCTGTCTCGGACATGCGCGGCTTCTGCGGCCGCAACCCGGACGCCTGCGTCGTCGGCGGCAAGGTCGCGGTGGCGATCGGCCACAAGGCCGAAGCCGGCGCGCGCACGATCTATCAATTCATCACCGCCAAGCTGAATGACACCGCGGCGCCGGTCGAACAAACCACCGCGTCGATTAGTCCGCGCGCGGTGCCCGTTTCGGCGCCGGGCCGCGGCATGCCGAAAGGCACGCTGACGCCGGCCGATCTGCGCCCAGCCTGGCATGCCCCGGTTCCACTGCCGCCGCGCCGCGAAGCCCGTTTGGGCCGCCCGGCGGCCTGAATACCCGCTGAAATCGGTTGAAGTAGCTGCAACGCGGGCATCAGGGGCCTGCGCTAACGGTTTTTGGCCATCTGCGCCGTCCGTGTCTATATATCCCTGTGTGATTTGCAGCGGATGGCATTAGAGCGTTTTCGAGCGAAGTGGGTACCGGTTCGCGTGAAGAAAACGCGATAAAACAAAAGCTAGAGCCCCGGCTTTGATTCCATCAAAGCCGGAAAGGCTCTAGACGGCGCGGATGAGCAACATCGACGATATCATTGAGAACTTCGCCCTGCTCGATCAGTGGGACGACCGTTATCGCTATGTCATCGAGCTCGGCAAGGCGCTGCCGCCTTTGGCCGAAGACGCGCACACCGAAGCCAATAAAGTGCAGGGCTGCGCCAGCCAGGTCTGGCTGCTTACCGACGTCACACCCGACGGCGCCGGCGGGCCAGTCATGACATTCGAAGGCGATAGCGACGCGCATATCGTGCGCGGGCTGGTCGCCATTCTGATTGCGCTTTATTCCGGCAAAGGCGCGCGCGAGATACTGGCGACCGACGCGCTGGCGCTGTTTGACCGCATCGGCTTGCGCGAAAATCTGACGCCGCAACGTTCGAACGGCCTGCGCTCGATGGTCGAGCGCATTCGCACCGAGGCCAATGCCGCGCTTACCGCGGTCGCCTAACTCTCTACAACGAAATCGGCGCCCTCGGCGAGCCAGGTGCGGATCGGCGCATCGCGACGGCCTTTGGCCTGTGCCGCATAACCGTAATGACGCGCCAGCCGGTCGAGCGCCAATTGCAGCACTACCTTGCCCGAGCGCGCGGGCCACCGCCGTTCGCGTTCGATGTCCTCCAGGCCTTTGAGAAAACAACAGACATCGAGCAGCAGGCCGGAAAATTCCGGTCCGACCGTTTCGAGCGCCTGGTTGACGCGTTGGCGCGAGGCGATCATCACGTCGGTGAATTGGCCCGCACGATGGCCGCCGCCGCGGCCGGACGCCATCGGGCTTTCCCAGTTCGAGGTCGTGCGCGGCATCAGATGGGCGCGGGTAAAGTCGGCGCGCAGGCGTTCGCCGGCCATGAACTGATGCGGCGCGATCATGGCGCGGCCATCGCGCCCGCGCCGGCGTGCGAGCCAGGCGAGCGGGCTTTCGGCATCGTCGACCGTGACGTTGACAGGACCAAACTCGGTCGTGACCCGGCGCTGCTCCAAGGTGAGGTGCTGGGCGCGGAAGGCGTCGATTTCGGGGATAGCGGGTTCGCCGGCGGCGGGCGCGGGCGTCTTTCTTGAAAAAGCTTTCATGGGCGGCCTCGTTGTAGGATTTTGAACCTACATCGAACCGCCCCTCCTGTAAAGGACTATTTTCCTCAATAAAACCGCGCTATTTTGCGCGCCGGCGGCGCTGCTGGCCGAGCCCCATCTGCTTGGCGAGCTGCGAGCGGGCAGCGGCATAATTGGGCGCCACCATCGGATAGTCGGCGCCCAGATTCCATTTCTCGCGGTATTGCTCGGGCGTCATATTGTATTGCGTGCGCAAATGCCGTTTGAGCGATTTGAATTTCTTGCCGTCCTCAAGACACACGATGTGCTCCGGCGTGATCGACTTTTTCACCGATACCGCGGGCTTTAACGGCTCGGCGGCGACGTCCCCGGGTTTGCCCGAGACGCGGCTGAGCGCTGCGAAAACCTGATTGATCAGGTTGGAAATTTCGCCAGCTGCCACCGAATTATTGCTGACATAAGCCGAGACAATTTCCGCCGTCAGTTCGATGTGATTGGCGTTCTGAGTGCTTTCGCTCATCGGAACATCCCTGTGTTTTCTTAAAGCCAGCAGACCGGCAGGAAACGCTCGGCAGCCCAATGACCTTGCGGAATCTTATATTTGAATATTACTAGTGAATATCAAGTACTGCAAGGCAAACTCAAAAGAGAAGCCAGATTAGATTTCAGACTATGCTGTGATGCTGTTGAATTCGCGGAGCTATTGCGCAATTCACGCGAGCCACAGATCGCGCCCCGCGCGGACGGCCGCCATTAGCGTCATGGCAGACCGCCGCAGCGGCTCACGAGGTCTTTTCGAGGTGGCTGCGCAGCTCGTTGATCGAGGCAAAATGCAGCGTCCCTTGCGGCAACTCGGCCTCGATCGAGCCATCGACATAGAGCGTATAGCCCATACCGTCGACGACGCCCGATTTGAGGATGGCGACCGTGCGTGGTTCACCCGGCGGCGAATGCTCGCCCGCCTGCCATGAAAGCGCGTCGCCAAGGCGGTCCTCGCCACCTTGTGGGCGCATGTCGGCCCGTGGCTCGATCGGCGCGCTGGCACTGCCCGCCGTAGGCTCGGGCCTGGCTTCGGGCCTTAGTTCTGTCCTTGGCTCTGCCCTTGGCTCGGTCTTTGGCTCGGTCGGCCACATGGAGTCGAAATACGTCTTTTGCCGCGGCGGCGGCGGCAGATATTCTTCCGGCTCGGTCCGCCTGGCGGCCGGCATGATCGGATGCCGTGGCGACAAGGAAACTTCCTCATCGACCGTAAGCGGCGGCTCGTCGGGATTAGGCAGGGTCGGCGCGTAATGGTCGAGCGCTTCGTGGAAAGGCTGCTCCGTTGGCTCATAGCCGCCGGCCGCGTCACGCGCCTCAGACTTGCTGTCGGTCTTGGGGCGCTGCGGAAATGGCACCCGTCCTTGCGTCGGCGAGGGACGCGCGCCGGCTTCGAACGCATTATTCGGCCGACCGGTGCGCGCTGGCGTCCGTAAGACCAGTGCATCGGCAATATTCTGCAAGTGCGACACCGCCACACCCAGGGCGGCGACGATCATTCCGCCCACGATTGCGGTGGTGCCGGCGACGATGAGGGAATTTCCAAAACTAAAATCGCTGGCTGGAAAACCAAACCCAACCATCACGGCGCCCGCCAAAAAGACGATGGCCCCCGCGCCAAATAACAGAATCGACATGCGTTTTTCGATCCTCTGCTTTAAGCCACCGGCCCCAAGGTCCGGGACAAACAATCGTCTGACTGCTAAACCGTTCTAATAACAAGGAATTCTCGATATTATCAGCAGCCTCCGCGAAGGCGGTTATCGGTAAAATACCAACAAATGCCTTCAAACATCATTAACGCTACGGGCTCCGACCCGGCCCCGGCACTATCCGACCCTCGCGGGACCGCCCGGCTCGCGCTTCCGGTTGCGGGGCCATTCGGCCTAAGGTCGTGTCAGCCCTAATTCACATCGCCGCAGCCGTTGCCCCGGTCCGCACCAGCGCCTAATTAACTGCATTGAGGAACTCGCAAGGGACGCGCCGGTTTCATTCATAGACCGGCTTATTCCGCACCAAACAATTATGGATCGAGGAGGAACAGATGTCTTTCAAGTTGCCCGACCTGCCCTATTCCCACGACGCACTGGCGCCCTACATGTCGCGCGAAACGCTCGAATATCACCACGACAAGCATCACAAGGCCTATGTCGACAACGGCAACAAGTTGCTGGAAGGCTCAGGGCTGGAAGGCAAATCACTCGAGGAAATCGTCAAGGGCTCCTTCGGCAAGAACGCCGGGCTCTTCAACAATGCCGGCCAGCACTACAACCACCTGCACTTCTGGCAGTGGATGAAGCCGAATGGCGGTGGCGACAAGATCCCCGGCAAGCTCAAGGCCGCGATCGACAAGGATCTCGGCGGCGTCGACAAGATGAAGACCGATTTCGCGGCCGCCGGCGCCACGCAGTTCGGCTCCGGCTGGGCCTGGATCTCCGCGAAGGGCGGCAAGCTCGAAATCACCAAAACGCCGAACGGCGAAAATCCGCTGGTGCACGGCGGCACGCCGATTTTGGGCTGCGATGTCTGGGAGCATTCCTATTACATCGATTATCGCAATCGCCGGCCCGATTATCTCAAAGCATTCCTCGACCACCTGGTGAACTGGGAATACGTCGAAAAGCTTTTCGGCGAAGCAAAGTAAACTTTTCCGATGCTCGGCACGCGGCCGGCTGACACTTTAGCCGACCGCGTGTCGCTCGCGGTATTGGCGGCGCTTGCGCTCGCCGCCGCGCTTACATTCCGCGACTACGGTCTCGGCTGGGACGACGTCACCCATTCGCAATATGGCGAACTGCTGGTCAAGCTTTACGGCTCGGGCTTTGCCGACACGCGCGCGTTGTCTTTCGTCAATCTCTACAAATATGGCGGCGGGTTCGACATGGCGGCGGCGCTCGCCGACAAAGTGCTGCCCTTCGGCCTGTTCGAGACACGCCGTCTCTTGGGCGCGGTCGTCGGCCTCATCGGACTGGCTGTGACGTGGCGGCTCGGTCGCCGCCTTGGCGGGCCGGTGTCGGGATTGGCGGCGCTCATTCTGCTCACGGCCTGCCCGCTTTATTACGGCCACATGTTCATGAACCCGAAGGACGCGCCCTTCGCCACCGCGATGGCGGTGTTGTTGATCGGGATCGTACGCGTGCTCGACGAATATCCGCGTCCGGATGCGCGCAGCGTCGCGCTGTTCGGCGTTGGGCTCGGCGTCGCCTTCGGCATGCGCATTCTGGCGGCGGTAGCGGCGCCTTACGGCCTGTTCGCGCTGGCGCTGATTGCCGCGAGCGAAGCCCAGGCGCACGGATTAAAGCCGGCGCTGCAAAGGCTCCGGCAATTCATAGCCGCCATCCTGCCGGCGCTGGTGCTCGGCTATCTCATCATGGGATTGCTGTGGCCGTGGTCGGTGGTTAATCCGCTCAATCCGTTTTATGCGGCGGAATATTTCGACAAGTTTTTCGAGAAACCCTGGCGCGAATTATTCGAGGGCCGGCTGATCCTGGTGCCGGACATGCCGCTGTCTTATCTACCGCGGCTGTTCTCGCTCAAGCTGCCGGTGGTCATGTTGCTGTTCGGCATGCTCGGTTTCGCCGGCGTGGTGACCGTCTTGATCCGCGGCGCCCGCGTCGCGCTCAACCGCCGCGCGTCGCTGCTGGCATTGGCGCTGGCGGCGGCGCTGCCGATCGCGCTGGCGATGGTGAGCCATCCGGCGTTTTACAACGGAGTCCGTCATTTTATTTTCGTGGTGCCGCCCTTCGCCGTGCTCGGCGGACTTGCCTTCGGCTATCTCTTCGAACGAGCGCGCGCGCAAGGCCGCGCGGCAATGGCGGCGCTTTGCATCATCCTGATTGGCGGCGTGAGCCTGCCGCTTTACGATATGGTCAAGTTGCATCCTTATCAATACACCGCCTTCAACACGTTCGCCGGCGGGGTGCGGCAGGCGCGGCATAATTACATGCTCGATTACTGGGGGCTGGCCTTCAAACAGGCCGCCGATGAATTACGTTCCCGGCTGGCTGCCAGTGCCGACCGCCCCCCGAATGGCAGGAAATGGATCGTGGCAATCTGCGGGCCACAGGCGGCCGCGCAACAAGACCTTGGTCCGCAATTCGAAACAACGTTCAACGAGAAGCAGGCCGACTTCGCAATGGCGGTCGGCGCTTTTTATTGCGAGTATTTGAGAGCGGCGATCATGGTCGATATCGAGCGCGAAGGCGTCGTCTATGCCCGCGTCTATGATTTGCGCGGCGGCCCGACGCCGAAATTGCTGACGCAGCCGCCGCCCTAACTAAGGGACCTTAACCCGGCGCATCGAGCAGGGCGCGTATTTTCTGACCGAGCGATTTAAAGCTGAACGGTTTGGTGATCAATTCGACATCGGGATCGACACGTCCATGATGGACGATGGCGTTGGCGGTGTAGCCGGTGGTGTAAAGCACTTTAAGCCTGGGCCGCAGCCGCCGGGCTTCTTCGGCGAGTTGGCGGCCGTTCATGCCGCCCGGCATGACAATGTCGGTGAACAAGAGATCGATATCGTCTCGCCGCTCGATAATCTCAAGCGCGACCGCGCCGGCGGCCGCCGCCAGCACGCCATAGCCGAGTTCGCTGAGGATTTCGACAGTATAGAGACGCAGCGCTTCTTCATCTTCGACCACCAGAATTGTTTCGGAACCGAGCGCGGCAGCGGCACCCACCGCGCGCTCGAACTCCACGGCTACCTCTTCAATGCCGTGGTAGCGCGGCAGATAAATCTTGACCGTCGTCCCTTCGCCGGCCTCGCTGTAGATCGCGACGTGGCCGGCCGACTGGCGCACAAAACCATAGACCTGGCTCAGCCCAAGGCCGGTGCCCTTGCCGATGCCTTTGGTCGTGAAGAAAGGCTCAAAAGCGCGCTCGGCGGTGGCGCGATCCATGCCGGCGCCGCTGTCCGAGACCGAGACCATCACGTATTGCCCGGCCTTCACCGGCTCGGCGAGTTTGCCGATATAGGCGCTGTCGAGATGGCTGTTGGCGGTTTCGATCGTCACCTTGCCGCCGTTCGCCATGGCGTCGCGTGCGTTCACGACCAGATTGAGCACCGCGTTTTCCAGTTGGTTGGGGTCGACATGCGTCGCCCACAGGCCGCCGGCGAGCACGGTCTCAAGCGCGATGGTCTCGCCCAAGGTTCGCCGCAACAATTCGCAAATGCCCGCGACCAGCTTATTGGCGTCGATGACTTTCGGCTCCAGCGGCTGCTGGCGGGCGAACGCAAGAAGCCGCTCGGTCAGGCGCGAGGCGCGGCGCACCGCTTCCAGCGCCATGTCCTTGCCGCGCGTGATGCGCGCGGCCGGCGCGCCGGTCAAAGCCTCGGCCTGCCGCCCGATCATTTCAAGCCCGCCCTGGATGATCGTGAGGAGATTGTTGAAGTCGTGCGCGACGCCACCGGTGAGCTGGCCGACCGCTTCCATCTTCTGCGCCTGGCGTAGTTGCGCCTCCGCCTGTTTGCGCGCTTCGTATTCATCCGCCAGCGCCTGCGTACGCTCGCGCACCGCCTCTTCCAGCGATTCGGTGAAAGTAAGTACTTGCACGGCGGCGCGCTTCTGCTCGGTGACGTCGATGCTGACGCCGACCACACGCAGCGGCTTGCCGGCGTCGTCGTAAAACACAAGACGCCTCGTCTGTATCCAGCGTAATTCACCGTCGTTCGGCCGCACGATGCGGAAGTCGACCTCGAACTCACGCTGCTTCTCGGCGAGTGCGTTGGCGATGATCGCGCGCAGCCGGGTCTGGTCCTCGCGATGGACGGTCGCGATCCAGGTATCGTAACGGCCGTCGAAGTTTTCGATGCCATACATGGCCATGGCATGGGCCGACAGCCGCACATTGCCGGACGCCACGTCCCAGTCGATCACGCCGCCGCGCCCGATCTGTTCGGCGAGCGCCAGGAGTTCGGCGCTTTCTTCCGGCGTGAGTTTGGAGTGTGTCTCGGGCAATGGGCTAACCGGCGAGAATGCGCTTGGCTTCCGTCATCGCCTGCAATTTTCCGAGGGCGACGCGGCGCGGCGCGGCAAATGATTAAAGCCACAGGAGCTGGTGATAATGGTCTGTTCGGGCGCCAGCCAGCGCTCGTTGCGAATGCGCGCGGCGATGGTTTCGCCGCTTTCGACCGACGGATCTTGCACGTCGACGGCGCCAACGCCGAGCTGACGGTCGCCCAGACACTTTTCGTAATGGCCGGCCATGTCGTATTCGACCAGATAAGACGAGCATTCGATGTTGCAGACGAGGTCCGCCTTGTACCGGCCGGTGTCGAAATAGCGATGCCCGATCTGGGCGTCGTATTCCTTGCCGACGGCGTAATTGCCCTGGCAGACGTGGGTAGAGACGTGCACATCGTCCGGCAGATCGGCAACCGCCAGGTTGATGGCGTCGACCGCCGCGGCTACCTCGCCCTCGCCTGCCATCGTGAACAGCGGTTCGTCGATCTGGATGTGCTTGCAGCCGGCCTTGGCCAGCAGGTTAAAATTGGTGCGCAACAGCTTGGCAAGATCGTCCATCATCTTGCCGATGTCGTTGTAATGCTCGTCATAGGCGACGCTCGCCAGCATGTGGGGGCCGGTCATGGTGATCTTGACCGGCTTGCGCGTCAGCGCCGACACCATGATGAATTCATCGACCAGGCCGAGATCGATGTTCTCCGCAATCTTGTCCTTGCACGTGGCGGCGGGATGAAAAACGTCCGGATCGTGCGACGTGATCGGCTTCGGCTTTGTGCTTCCCCGGAAGGCAGGAATTTTCTGCCAAAAATAATTGAGCATCGCGTTCGGCGGTGAATGGCGGTTGTGCGTGCGCCGATGCATTTCGCCGCCGGTAACGACATCGATGCCGGCGAGTTCCTGATCGAGAATGGCGGCTTGGCTCGCGCGGTATTGCGCGTCCGCCATCGAGGCCATCGCCAATTGACCGACCGCGACCAGCCGGTCGAGCGCCTCATACCAATCCGGTACGCTATGAGCGCCGATCACCGTCGTCGCATATGCCGGGTAGCGCACCATTAAAAAACTCCATAGCCCCGCCAACCGAGAATAAGATAGTACCGTACGCGAACGGAGCCTGCCGCGCCTCAACTATTGCGACCAGGCCACTTGGCGCCATGGAACTTGATGAAAACGGCGAGGCTCCATGATAGGCAAATCACCAATTTACCCTGGCTAAACAGAGCATATGGCGGATAGCGACACCGAAGTTCTCATCGTCGGCGGCGGCGCGGCCGGCATTGCCGCCGCAAGGTCTCTCGTTGCGGCTGGCATAGCGTGCCTGATCGTCGAGGCGCGCGGCCGGCTGGGCGGGCGGGCCTGGACCGTAGCGGACGCCTCCGGCCACGGGCTCGACCTCGGCTGCGGCTGGCTGCATTCGGCCGACCGCAATCCGTGGTCGGCAATCGCCGAACAGCAAGGTCGCGTCTTCGACAAGTCGCCGCCGCCGTGGACGCGGCCTTCAATGACCGACGTCATCCCGCTCACCGAGCAGAAAGCGTTTCAGCTTGCCCTGAAGGAGTTGTTCGAACGCGTCAGTCCGGCGGTCGCCGACGGCCGCGACCGGCCGGCCTCCGATCTGCTGCCGGCGGACGGCCGCTGGAACGGCCTGCTCAATGCCGCCGCCACCTATATCGCCGGCGCCGAATTCGAACGCATGTCGACGCTCGACTTCGACCGCTACGAGGATACCGAAGTGAACTGGCGTGTGCGCGAGGGCTATGGCGCGGTGATCGCCAAACATGGTGAAGGTCTGCTCGCTATCTACGACTGTCCGGTGCGGCGCGTTGATTATCGCGGCAAGCGACTGAAGATCGAAACGGACAAAGGCGACATCACGGCGGACCGTGCCATCGTCACGTTGCCGACCACGGTGCTTGCCGAGCAGGAAGAATTCTTCCAGCCGGCGCTGCCGGACAAGACGCACGCGGCGCATGGGCTGCCGCTCGGGCTAGCCGATAAACTGTTCATGTCGTTCGACGGCGCCGACGACTTCGAAACCGAAGGCCGCCTGTTCGGCCGGCTGGACCGTGTCGCCACCGGCAATTATCACTTTCGCCCCTTCGGACGCCCGATGATCGAAGCCTACTTCGGCGGACAATTGGCGCGCGAATTGGAGGCCGCAGGCGAGGCTGCGTTTTTCGACTTTTCCGTCAGCGAATTGACCGCGCTCCTCGGCCATGATTTTGGCCGCCGTATCAAGCCGATCCGTATTCACCGCTGGGCCGCCGACCCGTACGCGCGCGGGTCCTATTCATTCGCGGTGCCTGGCGCCGCCGACGAACGCGCAGTCTTAGCGGAGACGGTGGACGGTCGCCTATACTTCGCCGGTGAGGCCTGTTCGCCGCATGATTTCTCGACCGCGCATGGCGCCTACCAGACCGGTATTGACGCCGCCGACGCGATCACTGCATCGCGCAAAGCCTAAGCGTGCGCATAAGCCCAATAAAGTTCGAGCACCTTGCGATAGAGCGGACCGGGCTGCAAGGACCGAACGTCGATACGGTTGATCGGCATCACCTTGGAATAATTGCCGCTGGAAAATATCTCGTCGGCGTTTTCGAAGTCGGCGTAAGTTAGCGCCGTCTCGACCACCTCGACGCCATTCTCGCGCAACAATGAAATGACACGCTGGCGCGTGATGCCGTTCAAGAAAGTGCCGTTCGGCGCGGGCGTGAACACCACGCCATCTTTGGCCAGAAAGATATTGGCGGTGGCGAGTTCGGCGATATTGCCGAGCGTATCGCGCATCAGGCAACTGTTGAAGCCGCGCGACTGCGCTTCCATCAGCGCGCGCGCATTGTTGGGATAAAGCGCGCCGGCCTTGGCGTCGGTCGGCGCGGTTTCCATGGTCGGCTTGCGATAAGACGACAGCGTAATCGAAAATCCCTCCGGGGGGCGCATCGGTGCCTCGAACAGCGTCAAGCACCATTGCGTCGAATCCGGATCTGGCGTCACCATCAGCTTGCCGCCATACTCGGCCCAATAGGTCGGCCGGATATAGAGCGCGGCGTCGGGGCCGAAACGCTTGATGCCGTCGCGCGTCAGCCCGGCCCAGGTCTCCGGCGTCACCATCGGCAACAGATGCATGGCCTTGGCCGAGGCGTTGACGCGCGCGCAATGCAAATCGAGATCGGGCGTGACGCCCTCGAAGGTGCGGGCGCCATCGAACACCGAAGACGAAAACAGCGCGGCGTGCGAGCGCGTGCCCATGATCGGGATATTGCCTTCGCGCCAATCGCCGTCATGGAAGGTCCAGGTCTTCGACCAATTTTGTCCTATTGCCATACGAAAACCTTTCCCAACACCCGATTGTGATTTTTACGGGCTTCCTTTGCTTGCAGCCGTGTGATTTGCACCATAGCGCATTTCGCGAGGAGGATTCCATGTCATCGATTTTCGTCTTCGACGCCTATGGCACGTTGTTCGACGTGCACGCCTGTATTGCCCGCTTCGAGAAAGAAGTCGGCCCCGATATTGCGCGCATGTCGGAAATCTGGCGTACCAAGCAATTGGAATACACTTGGACGCTGACGCTCGCCGGCCACTATTCCGACTTCTGGACGCTGACCGGACGCGCGCTCGATTTCGCGCTGGCGCGCGTGCCGTCGATACCACAATCGCTGAAGGCCAATCTGCTTGATTCTTATTTCAAGCTCGATGCTTTTCCGGATGCGCGCGCCGCTTTGAAGACATTGAAGGCAGCCGGCCACAAGACCGGAATTTTGTCGAACGGCTCGCCCTATATGCTCAAAGGTGCGGTCGATAATGCGGGCATCGGGCACGATCTCGACGGCGTCTTGTCGGTCGACGTGTTGAAAATGTTCAAGCCGCGGCCGGAGGTCTACAAACTGGTCACTGACCATTACAAATGTAAACCGGGCGATGTGACGTTTGTTTCATCCAACCGCTGGGACGTAATGGCTGCCGTCTCGGTCGGTTTCAGCGGGATCTGGGTCAACCGTTCGAAAATGCCCGACGAATATCTCGATTTTTCGCCCAAGCAGGTGGTGAACGATCTCGGTTCGTTGGCAAAGCTGGGCTAGACCGAATTTTAAGTTCCCACGGGTCTGGCGACGGCATGCGCCCCCGCCTATATGCGGGTTCCGTCACCTTATTTCCCGCGAAGACTTTTTCATGCCGCCGATCATCTCTATCCAGAATCTGTCGAAGACTTACGCCTCCGGCTTTCAGGCGCTCAAGATCATCAACCTCGAAATTCAGCGCGCCGAAATCCTCGCCCTGCTCGGCCCCAATGGCGCCGGCAAAACCACGCTGATCGGCGTCATCTGCGGCATCGTCAATGCGACAACCGGCACGGTCACCGTCGGTGGCCACGACATCGTCGATGATTATCGCGCGGCGCGTTCAATGATCGGACTGGTGCCGCAGGAATTGACCACGGACGCGTTCGAAACGGTGTGGGCGACCGTAAGCTTCAGCCGCGGCCTGTTCGGCAAGCCGCGTAATCCCGCCCATATCGAAAAGGTGCTGCGCGCGCTCTCCCTGTGGGAGCAGAAAGACAACACAATCCGCACGCTTTCCGGCGGCATGAAACGGCGCGTGCTGATCGCCAAGGCGCTGTCGCACGAACCGCAGATTTTGTTTCTCGACGAGCCGACCGCCGGCGTCGATGTCGAACTGCGCAAGGACATGTGGCAGGTCGTACGCGATCTGCGTGACGCCGGCGTCACCATCATTCTCACGACGCATTATATCGAAGAAGCCGAGGAGATGGCCGACCGCATCGGCGTTATCAGCAAAGGCGAAATCATCCTGGTCGAGGACAAGATCGAGCTGATGCGCAAGCTCGGCAAAAAGCATTTGTCGCTGCAATTGCAGAAACCGCTTGATGCGCTGCCGGCCGAGCTTGCCGCGCACAACCTTTCGCTTGCGAACGACGGCAAGGAATTAGTGTTCACCTATGACACGCAGAGCGAGCGCACCGGCGTCACCGCTTTGCTGAACGAACTTAGCCGGCTCGGTATCCGATTCCGCGATCTGCGCACCACCGAAAGTTCGCTTGAAGATATTTTCATTGGGCTGGTGCATGAGAGCGCCAATTCCAAGGCCAGTGACAAGGGGACGGCGGCATGAACGCGCATGCGGCCTGGGCGATCTACCGCTTCGAGATGGCGCGAACCGGACGCACCATCTGGCAGAGCATTGTTTCGCCGGTGATCTCCGGCACGATCTACGAATTGCTGTCGGCGCCGGTGTCGTTCTTCGAGGTCGCTTGTGGCTATGTCGGCGCGGCGGCGACCAAGTCGATCATCCTCGGGCTGATTATTCTGGCGACGTCCTGGCTGTTCGTGCCAATCCAGATCGCGCATCCGGTCTGGATGCTGGTTTTTCTGGTATTGACCGCGGTCACCTTCAGCCTGTTCGGCTTCATCATCGGCATCTGGGCCGATGGCTTCGAGCAGTTGCAGATCATTCCGCTGCTGATCATCACGCCGTTGACGTTCTTGGGCGGCACCTTTTATTCAACGCATGTGCTGCCGCCGCTGTGGCAAAAGATCACCCTGTTCAATCCGGTGGTCTATCTGATCAGCGGCTTCCGCTGGAGCTTCTTTGAGATTTCCGACGTCAGCCCGCTCGTCAGCCTCGGCGTGACGCTCCTGTTCCTCGGCATCTGTCTCGCCGTCATCTGGTGGATTTTCCGGACCGGCTACCGGCTCAAGAAGTGATCGCGGCTCGGGGGCCGCAACCCCGACCGCAGTCGGCTATTCCCGTGCCACCGACAATCCAAAAAATCGCGTGGAGGCTTCCACCGCCCCCTGCTTGAATGTTAGCGTCAGGGGCGACCCCAGGTCAGGGACAATAAAACAAAGACCGCCAAGGAGGATAACAATGCGAAAATACCCGACACTATTGCGCCGGGCGGCGCAGGCATTTCTGCCGGCCGCCGCCATGCTGCTGGCGCTCACCGCGACCGGCTCGGCAGCCGGCTACCCCGACCGCGCGATCAAGTTGATCGTGCCGTGGGCGGCGGGCGGCGATACGGACGTCATCTTCCGTCCGCTGGTGCCGCTGTTGCAGAAATATCTCGGCCAGCCGGTCGTCATCGCCAATGTCGGCGGCGCCTCCGGCACTGTGGGCGAGCGCGAGGCCGCGAGCGCGGCCCCCGACGGCTACACCCTGTTCGGCGCGCACGACTTCATCCATTCGGTCTATTTCGGCGGCATGACCGATTTGAAATACGACAAGGCGTTCGAGCCGGTCTGCCTGATCGCCTCGACTCCCTCGGTCATCACCGTCGGCGCCACGACGCCCTGGAAGACCTTCAAGGAACTGGTGGCGGATGCCAAGAAGCGGCCCGGCCAGATCATCGTCGGCGCCTCGCTTGGCTCGACCAGCCAGTATTCGATCGCGCTCGCCTCCAAGGCAGCGGGCATCACGTTCAAATACGTGCCCTATGACGGCACCGCCAAGCGGATGAATGCGCTGCTCGGCGGCCACATCCAGGTCGCCGATTCCAACCTGACGCAGAAGGGCAAGGTCGATGCCGGCCTGCTGCGCTTCCTCGCCAGCATGTCGGAAAAACGTACCGCCGGGCTCGAAGACGTGCCAACGCTCAAGGAACTCGGCTACGACGTGGACTATTCTGTCAACCGCGGCATCATGGTGCCGAAGGGAACACCGGCCGACGTGATCGCAAAGCTTAACGACGCCTGCGCCAAGGCGGTCAAGGAGCCGGAATACGACAAGTCGCTGCGGCTACAGGGCACCTCGGCGCGTTACTTGGATCCCAAGGGCTATGCCGCCTACCTGAAGAAGACGGACGCCGAAACCAAGGACATCGCCAAAGCCCTTGGGTTACTGAAGCAAGAATAATGTTCAGTCGCGACGGCATATCGGGCCTGGTCTGTCTCGTGATCAGCCTCGGGCTCCTGGTGCTGACATTCGGATTGCCGCCGGCCACGATGGTTCCCATCGGGCCGGCATTCTATCCGCGTGCGGTGCTTTCGCTGCTTATGCTTTTCAGCGCGGTGCTGATCGTGCTCGACCTGCGCGCCATGAAAACCCAGCGCGCCGGCACCGCCCCGGTAGCGGCCGCTTCCGGTTCCGCGCCGAACTACCGGCTGGTTTTGGCGACCTTCATTGAGTTCGGCCTTTACATCGCGGTGTTGCCGCCGCTCGGCTTCCGCATCTCGACCTTCCTGTTCGTCATGGCCTTACAGGTGACGCTGGAATGGCCGCGCAGCGCCAAGCACTGGGTGCTCGCGCTCGTCGTGGCGGTCGCAACCAGCGTGGCCTGCCATTTCGTCTTTGAAAATTATCTGTCGGTGCTGTTGCCGCGTGGCACGTGGAGCGAAATGTGAGCCACTACGAACTGCTCTTCGTCCACATCGGCACGGTACTCCATTTCGAGTACCTGATTCCGCTTCTGGTTGGCACCATCGCGGGTGTGATCGGCGGCGCCCTGCCCGGCGTCACCATCACCATGACAGTGATCGTGGTGCTGCCCTTCACCTTCGGTCTCGACCCGCTGCAAGGGCTCGCCGCCATGATCGGCGTCTATGTCGGCGGCTCGGCTGGCGGTTCGATCACCGCCAGTCTGATCGGCATCCCCGGCACGCCTTCGGCGGTGGCGACCACGTTCGACGGCTTCCCCATGACCAAGAACGGGGAAGCCGGCCGCTCGGTCTGGGTCGGCGTCTGGTCGGCCTTCATCGGCGGCGCGCTCGGCGGACTTTTCCTGATCGAGCTCACCGGTCCCTTCGCCGCGCTCGCGCTCAAGTTCGGTCCCTGGGAATTCTTCGCGCTGTTTGTGTTCGCCCTGTCGATGGTGGCGGGGCTGGTCGGCCGCTCGGTAACCAAAGGCCTGCTGTCGGGCGCCATCGGACTGGTGATCACCATCATCGGCCCCGACCCGATCATGGGCGTGCAACGCTTCACCCTCGGCATCCATCAACTCGAAGGCGGTTTCCCCTTCCTGCCGGTGTTGATCGGCATTTTCGCTTTCGCGCAATTGATGCCTGACGTCGAGCAGATCCAGTGGGGAGCGCAGAGCAAAACGCGGGCCCCGACCAGCATCAGCCTGAAGGTTTCGCACCGGGCGGTGCTGTGGGACATCTTCTGCCGACCGTTCATGCTGCTTTGGGTGACATTCATCGGTATCGTCATTGGCGTTCTGCCGGCGATCGGCGGCAGCGCCGCCAATATCATGGCCTATGACCAGGCCAAGAAATTTTCCAAGCGGCCGGAAAAATTCGGCACCGGCATCCCCGAAGGCATTGTCGCGTCGGAAGCCTCCAACAGCGCCAACGTCGCGGGCTCGCTGATGATGATCATGGCCTTCGGCATCCCCGGCGACGCCGTCACCGCGGTGATGATGGGCGCGCTGACCATTCACGGCATCCAGCCTGGCCCGCTGTTCATCACCCAGCATCCGAAGATTGCCTACGGGATCTATGCCGCCTATCTGGTCGCCCTGCCGTTGATGGTAGCCGTGATCTGGATCGGATCGCGCGCCTGGATGCGCGTCATCATGATGCCGAAGTCGATGCTGATCCCGATCGTGCTGGTGCTATGCGTGATCGGCGCCTACGCGCTGAGCAACAGCATGAACGACGTCTATGTGCTCGCGCTTTTCTGTGTCATCGGCTACGCCATGGTGAAAGCACGCATCCCGCTGGCGCCCCTCATCCTCGGCGTAGTGCTCGGTGACCAGATCGAAGCCAACCTGATCCAGGCGGTCTCGACTGACGCCAACCCGTGGCTGTTCCTCACGCGTCCGATTTCCGGCGGGCTGCTCGCGGCCTCGCTGGCCTCGGTGGCGCTTGCGGTCTGGCAGCACAACCGCGAGACCCAGCGTCTCGCCGCGGCGGACGAGGAAGAAGACACTGACTTCTAGGAGGAAAGCGCGTGCAGGATGCGCGCCCAGGAGCGGATGCCCTTGTGGTAGCACGTCAGGTCGAATTTCTCGTTCGGCGAATGCACCCGGTCGTCGTCGAGCGCGAAGCCGACCAGCAGCGAGTCCATCCCAAGCACGCTCTTGAAGTCGGCCACAATCGGAATCGACCCCCCGGCGCCGACCGCCACAGCTTTCTTGCCCCACTCCTCGCCGAGCACCGTGCGCGCCTTGTTGAGCGCCGGATTGTCGAAGGACAATTGCAGCGCAGCGGCGAGGCCGAAATTGCCGAACTCGACCTTGCAGTCGGCCGGCATGCGCGCCTTGACGAAGGCGCGGAAGTTGTCGCGGATTTTTTGCGGGTCCTGATCGCCGACGAGGCGGAACGACACCTTGGCGGAAGCCTCGCCCGGGATGACGGTCTTGGCGCCCTCGCCGGTATAGCCGCCAATGATGCCGTTGATCTCGGCGGTCGGGCGCGTGGTAATCTGCTCGATCAGCATGCGGTCCTTTTCGCCGGCGGAAGTTTTCAGGCCGATCGGGCCTAAGAACTTCTCCGGTGTGAGGCCGAGGCCTTTGAGGTCGGCTTTAATGTCGTCGGGCAATTCGCTGACGCCATCGTAGAAGCCAGGGATGGTGACGCGGCCGTTATCGTCCCACATCGCACCCAGAATTTTCGCCAATAAGCGGATCGGGTTCTGCGCCGCGCCGCCAAAGACGCCGGAATGTAGGTCGCGGTCGGCGCAGGTAATTTTCACGTCCTCATAAACCAGCCCGCGCAGCGAGGTGGTCACCGCCGGCGTCTGGGCGTCCCACATCGCGGTATCGCAGACGAGCGCCAGGTCGAGTTTGAACTCCTCGGCATTGTCTCGCACGAAAGCAAACAGGCTTTTGGAGCCGCATTCCTCCTCACCCTCGATCATGGTGGTGACGTTGAGCGGCAGCTTGCCGGTAACTGCCTTGAAGGCGCGGCAGGCCTCGATAAAGGTCATGGCCTGGCCTTTGTCGTCGCAGGCGCCGCGCGCGACGATGATCTTGCGCCCGCCCGGCAAGGTCTCGATGCGGGGTTCGAACGGCGGCGTCTTCCACAGATTGAGCGGATCGACCGGCTGCACGTCGTAATGGCCGTAAAACAGCACCCGCGGGCCGGCTACGCCGCTCGATCTACCGACCACTACCGGATGGCCTTCCGTCGGGCGCACTTTGGTGTCGAAGCCGATGGAGGTCAGATCTGCGGCGACATGCTCGGCGGCGGCGCGGCACTGGTCCTTATAGGCGGGATCGGTCGATACCGACTGGATGCGGAGCAGCGAGAAAAGCCGCTCGACGCTTTTATCGATATCCTGATCGATGCGGGCCAGTACCGCGTCGAGATCGCTCATTGGGGCTGCTCCTGTCGTGAGCCGCCACGCTAGCAATGCCGGGACCATGTGAAAAGCTTTGGCCCGGAACGATCCGCCCGTTTGGAACCGGATGGGGCGGTTTGGCGCTAATGCAGGGTCGGCTTTTCCGACAGCAGACCGGCCGGTGGACGACGGGGGCTCCCCGGCCGCACGACGGGGGCTCCCCGGCCGCGTTGCAAGGCCGCCCCGATGCGGCGATAAAGCATGCGCGGGACGATATTGGCGGGCAACGCGGCCATATATCCGTCGCGACGGGCGGCTTTGCGAACAAAAGATGTGACCGCCGGCACCACCATCAGCGAGGGCACGCCGCTGCCGCGGCCCGGCGCATCAGCCGCCGGCTGCGCTGCGTCGCCGGACGCATCATCGTCGCGCAACGCGCCCAACCGAAAAGAATACTGAGCATAGTTGTACTTAATTCGTTAGCCGTCCCGTTACGGCTACAATGAAATGTGTGCAATCGGCCATCCACTCCGTCTTGTACGGATGGCATGGGGTCGTGTGATTATTGTGATGCACGTCACAGCCGCTGCATTCACTGTCACCTAGTATTCTTACACCGGCGGGCCTCGCCGCAAGAATTCGAAATACGGCCGTGCTTCTTGCTTGTCATCGCGGCCAACGACGTTCAATATATTTACCAACCCGCCGTCAGCGCGGGGCCGAGAGGGGATCATGGACGAATTGATCGCGCGTCTCGTCGCCAACGTCGGCGTCGATCGATCTGCTGCGGAAAAATCCGTCGGCATCATTCTCGACTTCCTGCAAAAGGAAGGCCCGCCCGATAAAGTCCAGGAGTTAGTCAAAAAACTTCCGGGCGCGGAGGCGCTGCTGGCGGCCCAAGCGGGCGATAGCGGGGGCATGTTCGCCATGGGCGGCCTGATGGGCGCCGGCAGCAGAATGATGGCGGCTGGGCTCAGCATGGGTCAGGTCCAGGGGGTGACCAAGGAAACCATCGCCTTTGCGCGCGAGAAGGCTGGCGAAGACACGATCGGCGAGATCGTTGGCGCCGTTCCCGGTTTAAGCCAGTTCATTTAACCGGTCCGCTTCGGACCGAACGCCACATAGAAGAAAGTCGAGGAGACCGGTATGTCCTATCCCATCACCGATATCGGAGGGATCGACGGCGAAGCCGCCAAAGCTCTCAAGTCGGTTGGGATCCGGTCGACCAATACGCTGCTCGAAGCTGCGCGCACGGTGAAGGGCCGCAGAGACCTCGCCGAAAAGACATGTTTCGACGAAAAGCAATGGCTGTGCTGGGCCAATCACGCCGACCGCATGCGCGTCAAAGGCATCAGCAAGGAGTATTCCGAGCTGCTGCACCATGCAGGAGTCGATACCGTGAAGGAACTCAAGTACCGCAACCCGGCCAATCTCGCCAAAGCGATGGCGGAGGCCAATAAGCGGCGCAAGCTGGTGCGTTTTCTTCCCTCCGAGAAAGTCGTCGAGCGCTGGATCGAGCACGCCAAGAAGCTACCAATCAAGATTTCCTACTGAAGCAAGCTTCCGACGGCGCATTCGGCTGTGCTTGACAGCCTGCCGGCTTCCAGCGCAAAGCCCACCGTCATGGGCCACCCGCAACCCGTCGCCGATACGGCTAAAGCCGCGCCAAGACGTGCGGAACTTGCCGCGCTTTTGAAGCTCGGACGGCCGCTGGTCATGGGCATTCTGAATGTCACGCCGGATTCATTCTCGGACGGCGGCGATTTTCTCGACCCAGCCAAAGCCATTGCCCATGCCGCCGAAATGGCCGGACAAAATTCCGAATTTGGCGCCGATATTCTCGACATCGGCGCGGAATCGACCAGGCCCTATGGTGGCGCCAAGCCGGTTTCCGCCGAAGATGAACTGGCGCGGCTCAAGCCGGTGCTGCCGGCGGTCGCCAGGCTCGGCATTCCGGTGTCCATCGACACCATCAAGGCCAAGGTCGCGGCCTGGGCGTTTGAAAACGGCGCATCGATCGTCAACGACGTCTGGGGCTTGCAACGCGACCCCGATATGGCGAAGCTGGTCGCCGAGCGCGGCGTGCCGGTTATCGTCATGCACAATCGCGACAGCGCCGACGAGCGCATCGATATTGTCGCCGACATGATCGCCTTCTTCGAACGTAGTCTGGAGATCGCCGCCCGCGCCGGCATTGCGCGCGAGAATATCGTGCTCGATCCCGGGATCGGCTTCGGCAAAACGCCGGAGCAGAGCATCATCGCGCTGGCGCGACTGGCTGAGTTCAAGCGCTTCAGGCTTCCTCTATTGGTCGGGGCATCGCGCAAGCGTTTCATCAATTCGGTGGTCCCCTCGCAGCCCGGCGAACGCCTCGGCGGCTCCATCGCCAGCCATCTTTACGCGATCGCGCAGGGCGCAATAATCGTGCGCGTGCATGACGTGGCCGAGACGGTGCAGGCGCTGCGAGTAAACTCCGCCATCGAGGCCGCGAAATGAACGACCGTATTTTTATCAACGGCCTGTCGTTGCACGCCTATCACGGCGTAATGGCGCACGAAGCCAAGGTCGGCCAGACCTTTACCATCGATCTCGATCTCGAGATCGATCTCTCCGAGGCCGCGCGCTCCGACAAGGTGAGAGACACGGTCTCCTATGACCAGGTCGCCGACTGTGCAAGCACCGCATTTACCGGCCAGCGCTTCCGCCTGATCGAGGCCGCCGCCGGGCGCGTCGCCGACGCGATTCTCGGTGCCTTCCCGCGTGTGCGCGTGGTCGCCGTGACGATCCACAAACCGCATGCGCCAATCGCGGCCACGTTCAGCGATGTCGGCGTAACGCTGGTGCGCAGCCGGCAAAAATCGAAATCATGACGGAAGCCTACCTGGCGCAAGCCTACTTGGCATTGGGTGGCAATGTCGGCAATAGCCGGGCCATTCTAGATCGGGCGGTGTCGCTACTGTGCGACGACGCCGACATTAAACTCACCGCGCGCTCCTCGGACTATTTCACCCCGCCCTGGGGCTTCAAATACCAGCCGCCTTTTATCAACCTGTGTATCGGGGTCGAAACGCGGCTTTCGCCGCGCGACCTTTTGGCGCGCGCGCAGGAGGCCGAACTAAAGCTCGGCCGCGACCGCGCGCACGAAAAGCGCTGGGGGCCGCGCACCGCCGACATCGACATCATCGCCTACGACGATCTGGCGATGGACCAGCCTGGCTTGATCCTGCCGCATCCGCGCCTGTTCGAGCGCGCCTTCGTGCTCAAGCCGCTGATCGAGATCGCCGGCGACCGCACGATCGCCGGTCGGTCCTTGCAGGAAGCGCTGGATAAGGCCGATGCCACCGGTATCGAAAAGCTGCCGCCACTGCGCTGACGGGCATGCAAATTGCTTTATCCCAATAGCGAGCTAGCGCCTTCTATGGCAGTTTGCGACCATGAGTGACTCCCTTCCCCTTGCCGCCGAATTCCCCGCCACCGACGTCGCGGAATGGCGCAAACTTGTCGACCAGGCGCTGAAAGGCGTTTCTTTCGAAAAGCGGCTGGTCAGCCAGACCTATGACGGGTTGCGGGTCGAGCCGCTTTACTCGCGCGCCGTCGGTATCCAGCTGGTCGCCGGCCGCGCAGCGGGCGCGGCCTGGACGATCATGCAGCGGGTCGATCACCCCGACCCGGTGGCGGCCAATAAGCAGGCACTGGAGGATCTGGAAAACGGCGCGACCGGGCTGACGCTGGTCTTTGCCGGTTCGATCAAAGCCAACGGCTACGGTCTCGCGGCCACGCCTGAAACCATCGCGCGCGCGCTTGATGGCGTCGATCTCGATGCCGGCATTACCATCGATTTCAATCTGAGCGCGGCGACGCGCAACGCCGTGCAGATGGTGGTTGCGCTGGTAAAGGAGCGCAAGCTGTCGCCGGCCAGTGTCGATCTGCGCACCAGCCTCAATCCGATCGGCGGCTTTGCCGCCGCCGGCTCGAGCGCCCTGCCCTGGAGCGAATTGTCGAAGACCTTGGCAAGCGCGATCCGCGGTCTCGCCGACCAAGGCTATCGCGGGCCGTTCGCGGTCGCCGACGGACGCATCATCCACAATGCCGGCGGCTCGGAAGCGCAGGAATTGGCCTTCGCGCTGTCGAGCGCGGTCGATTGCCTGCGCGCGCTTGAGGTTGGCGGTATTCCGCTCGATGCCGCACGCAGCATGATCTATTTCCGCATGTCGGCCGATGCCGACGAGTTTCTCACCATTGCGAAATTCCGCGCCATCCGCAAATTGTGGGCGCGCGTCGAAGCTGCCTGCGGGCTCACGCCGAAGCCAACCACGGTCGCCGCCGAAACGGCCTGGCGCATGATGACGCGGCGCGATCCATACGTGAACATGCTGCGCACGACGATCGCGATCACCGCCGCCGGGCTTGGCAGCGCCGACAATATTCTCGCGCTGCCACACACGGCGGCGCTTGGCCTGCCCGATGCGCTGGCGCGCCGGATTGCGCGCAACACGCAGCTCGTGTTGCTGGAAGAATCCAATCTCGCCAAGGTCGCCGATCCCGCCGCCGGTTCCGGGGCGATCGAAAATTTGACCGGGCAGTTGTGCACCACCGCATGGGCGCTGTTTCAGAAGATGGATGAAGCCGGCGGCGCCTGGGCCTCGCTCGAACAGGGCCTGATCCAGCGCGAGGTCGCGGCCGTGCGCGTAGCGCGCGAGAAGGCCGTGGCGCGCCGGAAGGATGCGCTCACCGGCGCGACCGATTACCCGAATTTGCACGAGCGGGCGGCGAAAGTACTCGACGTGGCTCCGCTGCCAAAGGCGAAGGAAAGCCCGACCACTATCGAACCGCTGCCAAGCATTCGGCTGGCTGCTCCGTTCGAAGCCTTGCGCGACAAATCCGATGCCATGGCCCAAAAGACCGGCGCGCGGCCGAATGTGTTTCTGGCGACGCTCGGCAGATTGTCGGACTTTTCCGCGCGCGCCATGTACGCGAAGAATTTCTACGAAACCGGCGGCATCGAGGCGATCACCGGCGACGGCTACAAATATGCGGCCGAGATGATCGCGGCGTTCAAGAAGTCCGGTGCGAAGCTCGCCTGCCTGTGCGGCTCGGACACCATTTATGCCGAGCAGGCGACTGAGGCCGCCAAAGCAATTACCGATGCTGGCGCGGTCGTTCATTTTGCAGGCCGGCCAGGCGAACTGGAAGCCGCGCTGAAAGCGGCCGGCGTGAAAGCCTTTATATTCGTGGGCTGCGACGTGCTTTCGACCTTGCAGGCCACATATGATAGTCTGGGCTCACCATGAGTCAGATTCCGAATTTCGCCACCGTTGCTTTCGCCGACACGCTGGTGTCCGCCGACATGACTGCGGCCGCACTCTGGATGACCCCGGAAGCGATCCCGGTGAAGCCGGTTTATAGTGAGGACGACCTCAAGGGCATCGACTTTCTCGACACCTATCCCGGCAAGGCGCCGTTTTTGCGCGGACCTTATCCGGCGATGTACGTGGCGCAGCCCTGGACCATCCGGCAATATGCCGGCTTCTCCACGGCGGAAGACAGCAATGCCTTCTACCGCCGCAACCTCGCCGCCGGCCAGAAGGGCCTGTCGATCGCGTTCGATCTCGCCACCCATCGCGGCTATGACTCGGACCATCCGCGCGTAGCGGGCGATGTCGGCATGGCCGGCGTGGCAATCGATTCCATCTACGACATGCGCACGTTGTTCAACGGCATCCCGCTCGACAAAATGAGCGTGTCGATGACCATGAACGGCGCGGTGCTGCCGGTGCTGGCGCTCTATATCGTCGCCGGCGAGGAACAGGGCGTGCCGCACGCCAAGCTGTCCGGCACGATCCAGAACGACATCCTCAAAGAATTCATGGTGCGTAATACTTACATCTACCCGCCCGGGCCGTCGTTGCGCATTATCTCCGACATCTTCGCCTATACGTCGGCCGAAATGCCGAAATTCAATTCGATTTCGGTCTCCGGCTATCACATGCAGGAAGCCGGCGCGACGCAGGATCTTGAATTGGCCTATACGCTGGCCGACGGCCTCGAATATGTGCGCGCCGGCATCAAAGCCGGGCTCACCATCGATCAGTTTGCGCCGCGCGTGTCGTTCTTCTGGGCGATCGGCATGAATTACTTCATGGAGATCGCCAAACTGCGCGCGGCGCGCATGATCTGGGCGAAGCTTATGAAGCCATTCAACCCGGAAGACGCGCGCGCGCTGTCGCTGCGCACGCATTGCCAGACTTCGGGCTGGTCGCTCGCCGCGCAAGACGTGTTCAATAACGTACCGCGCACCATGATCGAGGCGATGGCGGCGACCCAAGGCCAGACCCAGTCGCTGCACACCAATGCGCTCGACGAAGCCTTGGCGCTGCCGACCGATTTTTCGGCGCGCATCGCGCGCAACACGCAAATTGTATTGCAGCAGGAAGCCGGCGCTACCCGTATCGTCGATCCCTGGGGTGGCTCGTATTACGTCGAGAAGTTGACCTACGATCTCGCCGTCAAGGCCTGGGCGCACATCGAAGAAGTTGAAGCGCTCGGCGGCATGACCAAGGCGATCGAAGCCGGCATTCCGAAGCTGCGCATCGAGGAAGCTTCCGCCAAGACGCAGGCACGCATCGATGCCGGCGTGCAGTCCGTCATCGGCGTCAATAAATACCAGCCGGCCGACGAAGCGCCGATCGACGTGTTGAAGATCGACAACACCGCCGTGCGCAAGATGCAGCTTGAGAAGCTCGCGCGATTGAAAACCGAGCGCGATCCAGCGGCGTTGCAAGAGGCGCTCGACGCGCTCACCCGCGCGGCAAAAGGCAACGGTAATCTGCTGGAGCTCGCGGTCGAGGCGGCGCGCGCCAAAGCGACCGTCGGCGAAATCTCCATGGCGCTCGAAAAAGTTTACGGCCGGCACGTGGCCTCGATCAAAGTCATCACCGGCGTCTACAAGCGGGAGGTCGGCAAAGGAGGTAAAATGACCGGCGCGGTCGAACAAGTGCGCAACGCGGTCGAAGCCTTCGAGGCGGCGGAAGGACGCCGGCCACGCCTGCTGGTCGCCAAGATCGGCCAGGATGGTCACGACCGCGGACAGAAAGTGATCGCTTCCGCGTTTGCCGACCTCGGCTTCGACGTCGATATCGGACCGCTGTTTGCGACGCCCGACGAGGCCGCGCGCCAGGCCGTTGAAAATGACGTGCATATTCTCGGCGTCTCCTCGTTGGCCGCCGCGCACCTGACATTGGTGCCGGAATTAAAGAAGGCGCTGGCTGCCCAAGGCCGCGACGACATCATGATCGTGGTGGGGGGCGTGGTCCCGCCGCAGGATTACGACGCGCTGATGAAAGCGGGCTGCGAGGCGATTTTCCCGCCCGGCACGGTGATCGCGGAAGCCGCGCTTAAGCTGCTCAAGACGCTGCATCATCGCCTCGGTCACGACCAAGAGGCGGCGGAGTGAGGCCGCTACCTGCCGCGGGCTCGCGCGCATGAGCAACAAACCCCTTTCCGATCTCGCCGCCGGCATCCGCGAGGACGACCGCGCCACGCTCGCGCGCGCGATTACGTTGATCGAGAGCAAGCGCGCCGACCACCGCAAGACCGCGCATCTGCTGGTACAGGAGTTGCTGCCGCTCACCGGCAAGGCTGTACGCCTCGGCATCACCGGCGCGCCGGGGGCCGGAAAATCCACCACCATCGACGCGCTCGGCTCGATGCTGACCGCGCAGGGGCACAAGGTGGCGGTGCTGGCAGTCGATCCGTCCTCGACGCGCACCGGCGGCTCGATCCTCGGCGATAAGACGCGCATGGCGCGGCTGGCGATCGACGATAAAGCCTTCATCCGGCCCTCGCCCTCCTCCGGCACGCTCGGCGGCGTCGCCGCCAAAACGCGTGAGACCATGTTGCTGTGCGAAGCGGCCGGATACGATGTGCTGATCGTGGAGACCGTCGGCGTCGGACAATCGGAAACCACGGTCGCCGACATGACCGATTTCTTTCTGGTGCTGATGGTCGCCGGCGCCGGCGACGAATTGCAGGGCATCAAGAAGGGCATCGTCGAATTGGCCGACATGATCGCGGTCAACAAGGCCGACGGTGACAACATCGCGCGCGCCAAGGCCGCGGCCGGCGAATATAAATCCGCGCTGCATATTTTGGCGCCGCGCACGCCGACTTGGATGCCGCCGGTGATGACCTTTTCGGCGCTCACCGGCGACGGCATCGACGCGTTGTGGAAGCAGGTCACGTCGCACAAGGAGAAGATGACGGCTTCGGGCGAACTCGCCGAGACGCGGCGCGCGCAGCAGGTCAAATGGATGTGGAGCATGCTGGAGGAGCGGCTGACCGCGCGGCTGCGCGGCGACGCTTCCGTGCGCGCCAAGGTGAAGCAAGCGGAAGCCGCCGTCGCTGCCGGAAAGCTTGCGCCGACTTTGGCGGTGGAAGAGATCGCGCGACTTCTTGGCGTCTAACCGCGCGGATCCGAACGATTTAATTTTCAAACAGCCCGGCCTTCTTATCCCTCCCCGCCTTCGGGGAGGGATTAAGAAAAAGAGCGGGCGTTATCGCCCCTGTTCTTTGTTGAGGCCCGGGCCAGGCCTGTCTTCCCGTCTCTTCATTCTCCCCTCGCAAACGAGGGGGCGGCGCGCCAAGCGGCGCAACCTTCGTTCTTTGGCGCACCTTCTTTGCAGAAGGTGCGGCGCCTCTCGGCGCGCCACCCAGACAGCTTTTCCGCCGTCCGGGGTTATTTTCGGTGTCTTCCAGCGGACGGGCCGCGCTTCCAGCAAAGGGTTTCCCCCACGCTGTCAGCCAGCTCCTGGCAGCAGGTCCTAGTGCCTGCGAGCGGAGCCCCGTCACCGCCCGGGGGCTAGGGTGAGCGTTCATCCCCTGCCCGCGGGCACCGCATCCCGCTCCACTGTCATGACGCCTCATGAAGCGCCCTCGTTTGAGCGGGACAGGAGGGAATATAGTCCAATGACGAAAGCCGGTCAATAGTCCTAGGATTTTTTTATTGGGTTTCGCCGCGACGGCCGTTCCAGGCGAAAGCCAAGGGCTAACAGAAGGTTAACCATGTATAAACGCCTGGCGGCTAGCGTCGGCGACCTCGCTGGGATTCTCCATCATGCGGAATGGCCTGTTCACCTCCGCGCTTGGCTACGGCTGGTTTGCCGCGTTGCTGGGCGGCTTCATCACGTTCGCCACAAGCTTTAGCGCGCTCATCCTTTTTTCGTTCGATCCGGCAAAAGCAATCGTTCCAACTGCGCCCGACAAAATAATCGTGGCCGGTCTGGCCACCGCCGCGGCCATACTCGCTCTGGTCGTGACCGGCATCGTCAATAACGTCTGCACACGCCGCTTGAGCCGGACGAACGGACAAATGCGGCGCGCCCTCGACAGCATGCCGCAGGGCCTGAGCATGTTCGACCAGACGGAGCGGCTGCTGATCTGCAATATGCAATACCGCACCCTGTATCGGCTCGCGCCGGACGATGTGAAAGTCGGAGCGACGCTTTCGGAAGTTCTCGAAAAGCGCGTCGTCAAAGGTTCGTTTTCCGCCGATCCGCGACAGTATCGCGACAAATTTCTGGCGGCGTACCGCGAGGGCCGCACCACGGTCGCCGAGGTCAAGGCCGCCGGCGACCGCCTCTACCTCATCACCAACCATCCGATCGATGGCGGTGGCTGGATCACGACGCATGAGGACATCACTGAGCGCCGCAAGACCGAGCAACAGCGCATCGCCACGGAGCAGCATGAAGAACGCCGGGCAGCGACCGAAAGCGCGATCGCCGAATTCCGCGCTGGTGCTGAAAACCTGCTCAAGACCGTGATCGACAGCGCCGGGCAAATGCACGCGGCCGCGGCCACCCTGCTCCAGGTCTCCGGCCGCACGACCCAACGCGCGGAGAGCGCGTTGCTTGCAACGAACGAGGTGGTCGGCAACGTTCAGACGGTGGCGAAGGCGGCCGAGGAATTGTCCAACTCGGCTTCCGAAGTCGACCAACGGCTTATCAGGGCGACGCAGATCGTTCGCCTCGCGCTCGACGAAGCCAATGTGACGAACGACGATATTAATCGGCTGGCGAAAGCTGCGGACAAGATCGGCGACGTCGTCAAACTGATCCGCAGCATCGCCGGACAAACCAATCTACTCGCTCTCAACGCGACCATAGAGGCGGCTCGCTCCGGCGCAGCCGGCCGTGGCTTCGCGGTGGTCGCTTCCGAGGTCAAGGCGCTTGCGATCCAGACCGCGACAGCGACCGAGGACATTTCCGCGCAAATCCTGGAAATCCAGAAATCGACACGAGATTCGGTCGAAGCCATCGGCCGGATCGCCAACCGTATCGAAGAAATCAACAATTACACGTCTTCGATTTCAACGTCGGTTCAGGAGCAGGCCGGGGCGACGGGATCGATTTCGCAAAACATTTTCAGCACAGCGGAGGGATCGAAAATAATCGGTTCCGTGCTCAGCGAAGTGGTCCATGCCGCCAGCGACACTCAGCACTCGGCACAAACGGTGCTTTCGGCGAGCGAAACCGTCGAGCAGACGAGCGCCCATTTGCGAGCCGAAGTCGAACGCTTCCTGACTAAAGTGGCGATGTAAGGCTTTCGCTTGCCTACTTCCGCAACGCGCTCTCCAGCGTGCGCGGCCGCCTGCCGCCGATCACCTGCGCCTCGCAATTCTCACCGGCATCGCAACTGACGATGCAATCGGTGCCCGGGCCGCCATGACAATCGGTGCCGCAGCCGTATCGCTCCTTGCCCTGCGAAAAGCGGCCACCGACTTTGGCGCAGGCGCCCTTGAGTTCATCGGCGCTGTGCTTGTGCATCGACAGCGTCCCGGCGGACGCGGGCGCGTTAATGCCTAGGATAGCGGCGAAGATGAGCGGAAACGTTATTTGTGATATTCGCATGGCTGCCTCCCAACGAAACGCGGAGAATGAGCCCCCGGCCGATCATAGCGGACGCCGTGCCAGAATATAAGCGTCTTTCCTGCGACCGATTGGCTGTCGTCCGACACGCGTTTCGCGATTTTGCGTGCGGACGACAGCCGTGACACATTCCTTTCATGACGACCCTGCTCATCACCGGCTTCGGGCCCTTTCCCGGCGCGCCGTATAATCCGACCGTAAAGCTCGTGCGCGCCTTGACGCGCGTGCGGCGGCCTGCATTTTCCGATGTGAAAATGGTCGAGCACGTATTCGAGACGAGCTACGCGGCGGTCGACCGCGAATTGCCGCAACTGATCGCGACGCACAAACCGGACGCGCTGCTGATGTTCGGGCTACACGGCCGCGCCAAGACCATTCGCATCGAAACGCGCGCGCGCAATGCCCTCGCTCTGTTGCCGGATGTGAGCGGCAATATTTTGCGGCGGAGCGTGATCGACTGCGAAGCGCCCTTCTCGCACGCGATGCCGATGCCGGCGTGGCGGTTGCTTGCGGCGGCGCGCAGCGCGCATGTGCCGGCGGTGCTGTCGCGCGACGCCGGGCGCTATCTGTGCAATTATCTTTGCTGGCGCGCGCGTGAGGCGGTGAATGGCGGCGGGCCGAAGCTGGCGGCTTTCGTGCATGTACCGCCGGTGCGGCGGTTTGCGCGGCCTATCAAACGTTCCGTTCGTCTCCGCGAAAGCGGGGACCCATGGGTCAAAGAACTGGATTCCCACTTATTTCGTAAAGACGGCGCTTCGCGCCTGATGCGTGGGAACGAGCGGACGGCAAAGCATGACTTCACTGCCGCCGACCTGTTGCGCGCAGGCCAAAACATTCTGGCTACAATGATTTCCGTCGTTAACCGGACTTAGACCACTACGCCGCATGATGGCGGCATGACGATCAGCCGCCGCCAACTGCTCGCCGGTTCCACCGCCAGCGCCGCCGTCTACGCGATGCCGCTGCGCGCGCAGGCACAGGAGCGCGGCATCGACGCTTATGAGTTCGGCGTGCGCGCCAACACCGAGGCCGACCAATCGCAAGTCCTGCAACGCGCCATCGACGAGGCGGTGCGCCGCGACCGGCCGCTATTTCTGTCGCCCGGCGTCTATCGCGCGCACGATCTGGTGTTACCGGGCGGCAGCCGTTTGATCGGCGCGGCCGGGCCGACCCGCATCGTCTTCAGCGGCGGACGTGCGCTCATCAGCGCCAGGACCGACGGCCCGGTTTCGCTCTCGGGTCTCACGCTCAATGCCGGCAACCTGCCGCTTTCAGCCGACGGCCTCGTCGATTTCAACGACGTGAAGGGTTTGCGCATTTTCAACTGTTTCGTCAACGGCGCCAATGGCAACGCCATCTCGCTGAATCGTTGCGAAGGCGATGTGCAGGGCTGTCACATCACCGATGCCGCCGACAACGCGCTGTTCTGCCTCGACAGCAAGCTCGCGATCCGCGGCAACATCATCGCCAAATCCGGCAATGGCGGCATCCGCGTCTGGCGCTCCAGCAAGCAGGATGACGGCAGCACGGTCGAAGGCAATATGATTGAGGACACGCAAGCGCGCGCCGGCGGCGACGGGCAGAACGGCAACGCCATCAACATCTATCGCGCGGCGCATGTAACCGTGCGTAACAACGTCATCCGCCGCGCCGCCTTTTCCGCCATTCGCGGCAACGCCGCCTCGCATATTCAAATGACCGGCAACCAATGTTTCGCGCTTGAGGAAGTCGCGATCTATTCCGAGTTCGATTTCGAGGATGCCTTGATCGCCGATAACATCGTCGACACCGCGGCGATGGGTATTGCCGTCACCAACATGGACCAAGGCGGGCACGGCGCGGTGGTGCGCAACAATTTTATCCGCAACGTCGTGAACAAGCGCCCGCAAGGCGGGCCGGATTCGTTCGGCGTCGGCATCGGCGTCGAAGCCGATACCGTGGTGACGCTCAACTCAATCGAAAACGCGCCGACGATGGGAATCTCGATCGGCTACGGCAAATATCTGCGCAACGTCACCGCGAGCGGAAATCTGGTGCGCAAGACCGGCATCGGCATCGGTGTGTCGGTGGTCGAGGGTGCCGGCGCGGCGGCGATTACCGACAACATCATCAAGGACGCTTCGCAAGGCGCCATTGTCGGCATGGCCTGGGACAAGGCGGCGACCGGGGATCTCACGCAAGGCGGGGCGGAGAAGTTTCCTCAGTTGCGACTGAGCGGGAATAAGGTGAGCTGACGGCAGGTTACGGCGTATTCATTCGTGGACGAGAGCCTTGCCACGAATGCGCCGCGAACCCATCTTAGCCTTCGTGTTCATGCCCCGCCCTAAACGCCGAACCCTCATCATGCTGCTCATCTTTGCGATCTTTCTCGCTCCCATTCTCGCGCGCGCGGCGCTTTATGCCGCCGGCTCCGATCCGCGCTCCTGGCGCGACGCCGACTGGTCCTCGACCGGCGCGCTGCCGCCGGCCAAGGATTTCGAGCCGGCGCGGCTGGTCGTCTTCACCGGCACCACCGGCGCCTGGAAGGGCATTTTCTCGGTGCATAGCTGGATCGTCTACAAGCAAGCCGGCGCCAAGGACTGGACGCGCTACGACGTGGTCGGCTGGGGCGCGCCGGTGCGCACCAATGGCTGGCCGGCGGACGGGCGCTGGTACGGCAACATGCCGGTTGCGATCGCCGATGTGTCGGGCAAGCAAGCCGAGGCGCTGATCCCCAAGGTCGAACAGGCCGTGCGCGACTATACGTACAATCGCGCCGGCGACTACCGCATCTGGCCGGGGCCGAATTCGAACAGCTTCACCGCCGCCGTGCTGCGCGCCGTGCCGGAGCTTAAGGTTGCGCTGCCGGCCAACGCGATCGGGCGCGATTACCGGCGCGGCTTTTACGCCGGGCGCACCGACAGCGGCACCGGCGTCGAGGTGAACATGAACGGCCTGTTCGACGTCAAGCTTGGCTGGGTCGAGGGCGTCGAGGTTAACTTGCTCGGGCTGGTGGCGGGGCTAGACTTGCGCCATCCGGCAGTGAAATTACCCGGCTTCGGCCGCATCGGCATCGAACCGCCGGTCGCGACCGCGCAGGCGCACTGACGCACGCTTAAGGAGTGTCACGCCGAATTGTTCGGATGTGACCGACACCGGGGTGTCGGCGGGACGCGGCGCATGGCAGGTTACCGGCGTTAAATCGAGGACCGTTTCTCCCATGCGCGACATGCTGCCGCTGCTCGACAAGATACCGTTTCCAGCCATTACCCGCGCCAAGCTCGACACCTTGCAGATCAATGTCGGCTATCGCTGCAACCAAACTTGCTTTCACTGCCACGTCAATGCCGGGCCGAACCGCACCGAAGAGATGGCCGCGGATGTGGCGGAGCTGGTGCTCGACTTCATCGCGCGGCGCAGCATCAAGACGCTCGACATTACCGGCGGCGCGCCCGAACTGAACGCGAATTTCCGCCGCATGGTCACCGGCGCGCGCGCCTTGGGCGTCAAGGTGATGGATCGCTGCAACCTCACCATCCTGGAGCAGCCGGGGCAGGAAGATCTGGCGAATTTCTTGGCAGACAATCGCGTCGAAGTGGCCGCCTCGATGCCGTGCTATCTCGAAAGCAATGTCGAGGCGCAGCGCGGCAAGGGCGTGTTCGACGCCTCGATCCGCGGCTTAAAGGCGCTCAACGCGCTCGGCTACGGCCGCGACCCCGAACTGGCGCTGAATCTCGTTTATAATCCGCAAGGGCCGTCGCTGCCGCCGGCGCAGGTCGCGCTCGAGCAAGACTACAAGCACGTGCTAGGCGAGCGCTATGGCATCGTGTTCAACAAACTGTTCGTGCTGGCTAACATGCCGATTCAGCGTTTCGGATCGATGCTGGTGACCAAAGGCGAATTCGACGGCTATCTTGGGCTGTTGCAGGACGCGCATCTCGACGCCAATCTCGACGGCGTGATGTGCCGCAACCTGATTTCGGCCGACTACAAAGGTTACGTGTTCGACTGCGACTTCAATCAGATGCTCGATCTGCCGTTGCCTTATGACGAGCGCGAGCGGGTGCATCTGTCGGAACTGCTTGACGCGGAGCTTGACGGAAATCCGATCCGGGTCGCCGGGCATTGCTACGGCTGCACCGCCGGGCAAGGCTCGAGCTGCGGTGGCGCGCTCAAAGAGGCGGCGGAGTGAGCGCCTTTCCGCAACGCGCGGCGGCGCTGGCCACGGAGGCCGGCCGCATCTGCCCAATCGACTATAATTATGCGCCCAGCGTGTTTGCGCGCGCGGCCGATTTCCAGGCCGAGACGCTTTATGTGGTGGGCGGGCTCTACGGCAATCTGGCCGCGCTCGCCGCGATCAAGACGATGGCGCAGGCCGAGCGCGCGCAGATCGTTTTCAACGGCGATTTCCACTGGTTCGACGCCGAGCCGGACTGGTTCGATGAGATCGATCTCGGTGTCGCGCCCTATCGCGCGTTGCGCGGCAATGTCGAGACCGAGATCGCGCGCGACGGCGATATCGGCGCTGGCTGCGGCTGCGCCTATCCGCCGAGCGTATCGGGCGACGTGGTGCGGCGTTCGAACGACATCATCGCGCAGTTGCAGAAGGCGATGCCGCGGACGGCGCGCGCGCGGCTAGGCGCGTTGCCGATGCATTCGGTCGCGCAAGTCGGTATCCTGCGCGTCGGCATCGTGCATGGCGACGCGGCGGCGCTGGCCGGTTGGCGTTTCGCGCAGGACGAATTGGACAACCCGAAGCGGCTCGGCTGGCTCACCGATATTCATTCCGCCGCGCAGGTCGATGTCTTTGCCTCGACGCATACGTGTCTCGCGGCCTTGCGCGATTTCGGGCTGCGGCATGGCCGGCTGACGATCATCAATAACGGCGCGGCCGGCATGCCGAACTTCACCGGCACGCAAAGCGGCGTCATCACCCGTATCGCCACCACGCCCTCCCCGCACCAGCCGCTCTATGGCCTTGTACGCAGCGGCGTTCATATCGACGCGCTGGCGGTCGAATACGGCCAGGACGCGTTTCTGGCGCGGTTTTTGAGACGGTGGCCGCCGGGCTCGCCGGCTTACGAGTCTTATTACAGCCGGATCGCCGAAGGGCCGGATTATCCGCTCGAACAGGCCAAACCGTGACGCTCTCCATCGTCATGCCGGTGCTCAATGAGGCCGCTGGCATCGAAGCGGCGCTCATGGCCTTGCAGCCCTACCGCGCCCGCGGCGTCGAGCTGATCGTGGCCGATGGCGGCACCGGCGATGCTACAACCGATCTGGCGCGCCCGCTGGCCGATCGGGTCATCAGCGCGCCGCGCGGACGCAGCCTCCAGATGAATGGCGGCGCGGCGACAGCGCGCGGCGATGTACTATTGTTCCTGCATGCCGACACGCAATTGCCGGACCGCGCTGACGAAGCGATCTTTGAAGGGCTCAAGCGGACAGGCGTCGCCTGGGGCCGCTTCGACGTGCGCTTCGATTGCGGCGGCCTGCTCAGCCTGGTCGCGCTTTCGATGAACCTGCGCTCGCGCTTAACCGGCATCGCCACCGGCGACCAGGCCATGTTCATGACGCGCGCGGCCTTCGACCAGGCCGGCGGCTTTCCGGCCATCGCGCTGATGGAAGACGTGGCGCTGTCGGCGCGGCTCAAGTGCATCGGCAGTCCCTTGTGCCTTTCCGCGCGCGTGACCACATCGGGCGCGCGCTGGCGCAAACACGGAGTCCTACGAACAATCCTGCTGATGTGGCGGCTGCGGCTGGCATTTTTTTTCGGCGCCGATCCGCAAAAACTGGCGCGCGCTTACGGCTATGCCGGCTAGCAGCGCCTGGAACCTGGATGATTTCCCACAAAAAAGCATTGCAACCGCGCTGCGCCGGCGTATGACAGTTTTGTGACACTATGCCGCCCCTTTCGCGGCCGGAGACATTTTCAACTTGGGTACCGAACTCATCATTTCGTTTCTCGGCGCGGTCGCCCTGCTGCTGTGGGGCGTGCGCATGGTGCAGACCGGCATCACGCGCGCCTTCGGCGCATCGCTGCGGCAATGGCTTACGCACTATGTGCGCGGCGCGGCGAGCGCGTTTTTCGCCGGCCTCGGCCTCACCGGCATCCTGCAAAGCTCGACCGCGACCGCGCTGCTGCTTGCTTCCTTCACCGCGCGCGGACTGATCGCGCTGTCGATTGCGCTGGTGATGATGCTTGGCGCCAATGTCGGCACCACGCTGGTGGCGCAAGTGCTGTCGCTCAACGTGACATGGCTGTGGACCGGCGTGCTGGCGATCGGCGTCTTCGCCTTCATGGGATCGCAGGCCGACCGCAGCCGCGCCATCGCGCGCATCGCCATCGGCCTCGGGCTGATGCTGCTGTCGCTCAAATTGCTCGGCGAAGCATCCGCGCCGCTGCGACATTCCGCGACGTTCAAGTCGCTGCTCGGCGGCCTTGCCGGCGATCCGATCATGATCTTTCTCATTGGCACGCTGATCACCTGGCTGATGCATTCCAGCCTGTCGATGGTGCTGCTGGTGATGGCTTTCGCTGGCGCGCATGCGATCGCCGAACCGCTGGCGCTCGCCTTGGTGCTCGGCGCCCATGTGGGGGGCGCCATCGCGCCCTTGACTGGCCTCACCGGGGCTGAGCCGGCCGGGCGGCGCGTCGCCGTCGGCAATTTGCTGATGCGCGCCACCGCGGCGCTGCCGTTTCTGTTTCTGGTGCGCCCATGCGCCGACTTGCTGGCGATGGTGGAAAGCGATCCGGCGCGCATGGTGGTGAACTTCCACTTCGCCTTCAACCTGATCGCAGCCTTGGCGCTGCTGCCATTGGCGGGCGTCTACGCCAAGCTTACCACCCGCCTGCTGCCCGACCGTCCGCAGGCCGACGACAAGTCGAAGCCGAAATATCTCGATCCCAATCTGCTCGATACGCCGTCGGAGGCGCTCGCCTGCGCCATGCGCGAGACGCTGCATCTCGGCGACAATATTGCCGACATGCTGCGCCAGGCGCTCACCGCCTTCGAACGGCCGGACATGAAACTGGTGCGCGACGTCGAGGAAGCCGATAACGGCGCCGATCATCTCTACGAGGCGATCAAGCTTTATCTGGTGAAAGCCTCGAAGGCGGAGATGAGCGAGGAGGAAAGCCGCCGCTATGTCGAAATCCTCACCTTCACCACCAACCTTGAACATATCGGCGACATCATCGACAAGAACCTGATGGAATTGGCGGCCAAGAAAATCCGTCTCAAATATACTTTTTCGGCCGAAGGGCTGGAAGATATACGGCGCTTTCACGCCCGGATCATGGACAATCTGCAACTCGCCTTCAACGTCTTTGCCTCGCGCGACCTGACGCTGGCGCGCCGGCTGTTCTCGGAAAAAAGCGCGATGCGCGCGGCCGAGAGCCAGGCGGCCGACAGTCACTTCGCACGGCTGCGCGCGGGCCGGCCGGAGTCGATCGAAACGTCATCGATCCACCTCGACGTGATCCGCGACTTGAAGCGCATTCACGGCCATATCACCTCGGTCGCCTATCCCATTCTGGAAGCGGCCGGAGAATTGAGCGAGACGCGGCTGGTGACGCACGAAGACGCGGCGGCCGGCAGACCGGTGACGCCGTGATTTACTGCATCCTGATCAGCAGCAACCCGCACAATATGAGCAGCGCCGCGACGATGCGGATGGCACGCAACGGCTCCTTCAGCCAGAAGACGGCGATGACCGCGCCGAACAGCACGCTGGTTTCGCGCAAGGTCGCGACAATGGCGATGGGCGCCAGCGTCATCGCCCACAGCACGGTGCCATAGGAAATCAGTTGCAGGGCGCCGCCGATAAATCCGCGACGCCAATAAGTCCGCGCCGCCGGTATGACGTCGCGACCCTCGCGGTAGAGCGCGTAAGGAACCAGCACGATGGCGTTGCCGACGAAGAGCCAGAGTGAATAGGAGTTAGGATCGCCGGCGAGCCGCGCGCCGATACCGTCGACCACCGAATAGGTACAGATGGTGAGCGCGGTCAGCAGCGCAAAGCCGACGGCGCGTTTGTCGAAACGCACCAGATCGCGTCCGCCGCGCGCCGACAGTAAAAATACGCCGGCGACCAGCACGACGATGCCGGTCCAGCCGGAAAGCGCCAGCTTCTCGCCGACGAAGAAAGTGGTGGCGGTGGCCGTCATCAAAGGCGCTGCGCCGCGCGCGATCGGATAGACTTGGCCGAGATCGCCGGTACGGTAGGCTTCGATCAAGGCGGCGAAATAAAACAGATGGATAACGGCCGAGGCGATCAGCCAGGGCCAGGCGGCCGCCAGCGGCAATGCGACAAACGGCAGAAACGGAATCGCCACCAGGCACGAGCCGATCGCTATCAGCGTCGTGGTCGAGAGCGGATCGAGCCCGACTTTGATAAGCGCGTTCCAGCCGGCGTGGCAGAGCGCGGCGAAAAGAACGGCGATAAAGACGATGTTTTCTATGATGCTTATCCCTCTCCCCGTTTACGGGGAGAGGTAAAGAGCGGCGCGTCCCGGAATGACCGAGGACTGAATCACGCCTTCGCCGGCGCCCACAGCGCAGGGCCGGCGCGGGCATATTGTACCGGGCGCGGCACCTCGGCGCCGAGCGCCTTGGCGGCGTGCCAGCCCCAATGCGGATCGTCGAGAAAAATGCGCGCTGCCGAGACCATGTCGGCTTGCCCCTTGGCGACAATCTCCTCGGCCTGTTCGGGCTTGATGATGAGGCCGACGGCGCGGGTCGGAATTCCCACTTCTTTTTTCACGCGCGCGGCGACCGGCACATTGTAGCCGGGCTCGGCCGGATTGCGGATGTCGGCGGCAACGCCGCCGGACGACACGCAGATGAAGTCGAGGCCTGCCGCTTTCAAGAGCTTTGCAATCGCCACGGCGTCGTCCGGCGTCAGTCCGCCCTCGCGCCAATCCGAGCCGGTGATGCGCGCGCCCAGTGGAACGCCCTTCGGCACCACCGCGCGCACCGCCTTGGCGACCGACATGGGAAAGCGCATGCGGTTTTCGAACGAGCCGCCATATTGATCGCCACGCTTGTTCGACAAAGGCGACATGAAGCCATGCATCAAATAGCCGTGCGCCATGTGCAGTTCGATCTCGTCAAAACCGATGCGCAGCGCGCGCCTGGTGGCGTTGACGAAAGCGTCGCGCACGCGGTTCAGATCGGATTCGGTGGCTTCCCTTGGCGTATGCCATTGTTCGCCGAACGGAATGGCCGACGCGGCGATGGTCTCCCACGGGTCGGCGCCGGCTTTGAGCGCGACCGGGCCATCCCACGGTTTCTGCGCCGAACCCTTGCGGCCGGAATGGGCGAGTTGAATGCCGAACTTGGCGGTGCCGGCGCGACGGGCGCTGGCGACCACGCGGGCAAGCGCGGCCTCGTTGTCGTCGGAGTAAAGTCCGAGGCACCCATGCGTGATGCGGCCGGAACGCTCGACATGGGTTGCCTCCACGATCACCAACGCAGCGCCGGAATTGGCCAGCATGCCGAGATGCACCAGGTGCCAGTCATTGGCGCAGCCGTCGTCGGCGGAATACTGGCACATCGGCGATACGACCAGACGGTTGGCAAGCTCGAGGCCTGCCAGCTTCAGGGGCGAGAAAAGAACACTGCTCATGCGGGGGCTACTCTGGATGGAACAAGGAAGGGGCGGTCGCTCAGCGCTTCTGCTGAATCGAGTTGAGGTAGGCGATGATGGCACCGACCTGGTCGGCGTCAAAAGTAAATTCCGGCATATCAGGGTGGCCGGACATGATGCCCTCGCCCAAGGCTTCTTCCAGCGATTCGATGGGATAGCGGGTAGCGAGCGTGCGGAAGGCCGGCGCATCGGCGCGCGGGCTGGTGCCGGTTCGCCCAACCGCGTGGCACCGGGCGCAATTTTGGGTCAGCAGGTCCTCGCCGAGCTTGAGATCGCCGGCGGCGGCGGCCGGTTCAATCGCCGCGCCCCCGATCCAGAAGAATGCCAGCCAGACAGCCGCGATCAGTAAGCGGGTGGGCGTCATGCCGCCGGGCGCAACTGGTCGTCGCGTGGCGCTTGCCTCGCGGCCTGCCCGGCCATCTGCTGTGCGGCCAGGTCATACCAGCGCCTGGTGGCCTCGATGACGTCGAGCATACGAATGGCGAAACGATCCTCGGTGTAATAGCGCCGGTAGCGGCCGCTGCGATAGAGCTCGGTGTAATATTCCAGGCGTCGTTCGGCGAGATCGAGCCATTTGCGGGCGATCGGCTGGAGACTCAGTCTGCCTGACAGATCCTGCATTGCGGGTGCCCGTGGCGAGCGCCGAATCGGCTACACACCAATCGTTGCGTGAATGGCAACGCTCGGCAATCGCACAATGACGACGACGCACAGGTGTGGATAACAGCACCCCGTCTATGCTGATTCGCGAGCAATTCAAAGAGTCTAGCAGGGGACGCTAGAGCCGGATGCGCCACTTGTTGGCAATCTCGCCGATATTCCCGCGCCGGAACAAGAGCACGCAACCGACGAAAATCATGCCTGGATGACCAGCACCCATTCGCCGACGACGGCAAACTAGCCCGATTTAAACTTCTTGGCCAACGTATCGGCGCTCTTGGCCAAGAGGCCGACATCGGAGCCGACAGCAACGAAGGTGTAGCCCCAGTCGATATAGCGGCGGATTTCGTCCTCGTTGCCGGTGAGAATCCCGGCCGGCTTGCCGACCGCCTTGAGCTGGGTGACGGCATCTTTGATCGCCGCCTGCACATCGGCATGCGCGGGGTTGCCGAGATGGCCGAGCGAGGCGGCCAAATCGGACGGGCCGATGAAAACGCCGTCGATGCCTTCGACCTTGGCGATGGCTTCAAGCTGCGTCATCGCCTCGCGCGTTTCGACCTGCACCAAAGTGCAGATTTCCGAATTGGCCTTGCCGAGATAACCCTGCACGCGGCCATAGCGCGAGGCGCGCGCGGCGACCGAAATGCCGCGAACGCCGTCGGGCGGGTAGTGCATCGCGGCGACCGCGGCTTTTGCCTCGGTGACGTTCTGCACATATGGAAACAGCAGCGTCTGCGCGCCGATATCGAGGCAGCGTTTGGCAAGCACGGTGTCGTTCCAGGCTGGGCGGATGATCGGCGTCGCGCTGCCGTGTTCGAGCGCCTGGAGTTGCGACAGGAGGCCAGGGATTTCATTGGGCGAATGCTCGGTGTCGAGCAGAATCCAGTCGAAGCCGGAATCGGAAAGGATTTCGGCGGCGATGTTGCTGCACAGGCTCGACCACAGGCCGATCTGGAGTTTGCCGGCTGCGATCGCGGCCTTGAATGCGTTGCGTTTGAATTCGGGCATGTGTGGAACCCTTAAACGAACTGAATGGCGATGCCGCCGAGCGGGCCGTAATCAGCGTGAATAGTATCGCCCTTGGCGGCAAACACCACACGCGTGAACGAACCGGCAAGCACGATGTGGCCGGGCTCAAGCGCATGCCCGTACTGGCAAATCTTGTTGGCGAGCCAGGCAACGCCAAGCGCGGGATGGCCGAGCACGCCGGCGGCAAGCCCAGTCTCTTCGATTTCGGAATTCTTGTACATAATGCCGCCGACCCAGCGCAGATCGACATCCATCGGTCCGACCGGGCGGCCGCCCATGGCAATGCCGGCAGCGGCGCCATTGTCGGCGACGGTGTCGACGATTCTGCGCGGATCCTGCAAGCGCGCGTCGACGATTTCCATCGCCGGGATGACATATTCGGTAGCGCGCAGCACATCGGCGAGACCGACCCCCGGCCCTTTAAGCCGCTTGCCCATGATAAAGGCGAGTTCGACTTCGACACGTGGCTTGCAGTAGTTGGCATGCGCCACCTTGGCGCCGTCGCCAATGATTTGATCGTCGAGGATGTAGCCGTAGTCCGGCTCGTCGATCATCGAGGAGCGCTGCATCGCCTTCGAGGTCAGCCCGACTTTGTGGCCGATGAGCCTGGCGCCGGCGTCGATCTTGCGCTTGGCCACCTCGGCCGAGATCGCATAGGAATCTTCCAACTCGATTTTGGGAAAGGCCTGCGAAAACGGCGTCGCCTGTTTGCGCTCCTTCTGGGCGTTGATCAGAATCTCAACGCATTTCTTGCGCTCGGCGTCGGAAAGCATCGGACAGGTCCCTCCCCTTGATCTTTGCTTGATCCTGTAGCGTCTCTGGGCGTGAATTAAAATGGCCCCCCGGCAAAGCCGGTTAGCCGCCATGCCGGCGAAAATCCGGCGGTTTGACCGCGCGCCTCAATAATGCGGCGGCGGCGGGTCGGCCTCACCACTGCCGCTATTCGTGCCCGCCTCAGCGACCTCATCGGCCAGGCGCGCGAGTTGGCGCTTGAGCGCCTCGATTTCCTTGAACTGCCCCGCCAGCGCATCGTTCAAATCCTCGATGGCGCGATCTTGGTGCGCTTTGGCTATTTCGAGGGCGTCGATGCGCGCGATCAAGGCAGCGGACTCGGTCATGGTTTTTCCCATCCAGCGGTCGGCTGACAGCATATCGTAACGGCGAACAAAGTCTGAAATAATGCGGCAGACGACAGGAGCAAGCATGGACTTCGACACCATTATCCGCGGCGGCACGGTGGCGACCGCCTCCGATACCTTTTCCTGCGACGTCGGGATTTCAGGCAGCAAGATCGCGGCGCTCGGCGCGAGCCTCGGGGAAGCCAAGGAAATTGTGGACGCGACCGGCATGCTGGTGCTGCCGGGCGGCATCGACAGTCACGTGCATATCTCGCAGCCTTCCGCCCCCGGCATTGTGATGGCGGATGATTTCGCCTCCGCCACGCGCTCGGCCGCCTTCGGCGGCAATACGTTCGTGATGCCCTTTGCGCTACAGCAGAAAGGCGAGAGTTTGCGCCAGGTGGTGAAGGACTATCACGCTTTAGCCCAAGGCCAGTGCTACGTCGACATCTCGTTCCATCTCATCATCACCGACACGACGGAAACCGTACTCGGGCAGGAGCTCCCAGCGCTGGTCGCCGATGGCTACACCTCGTTCAAGGTATTCATGACCTATGAGGGCATGGCGCTTTCCGACATGGAAATGCTCAATGTGATGAGCGTGGCGCGCGAGACCGGCGCGCTGGTGATGGTGCACGCGGAAAATTACGACGCCATCCGCTTTCTCACCGACAGACTTGAACAGGCCGGCAAGACCGCGCCGTTTTATCACGGCGCCTCGCGGCCTATCCCAGTCGAGCGCGAGGCGACCCATCGCGCCATTGCGCTGTCGGAATTGATCGATGTGCCGATTGTGATCGTGCATGTCTCGAACGGACAGGCGATGGAGGAAATCGAGCGCGCGCGCAAACGCGGCTTGAAGATTTACGGCGAGACTTGCCCGCAATATCTGGTGCTGACCGAGAAGGATATGGACGGCCTCAATATGGAAGGCGCCAAATATGTCTGCTCGCCGCCACCCCGCGATAAAGAAAGTCAGGCGGCGTGCTGGCAAGGTTTGCAGCAAGGCATTTTCTCGCTCTACTCATCCGACCACTGCCCGTTCAAATATGACGACCCGCAGGGAAAGATGGTGCCGAAGGGCAAGACCAGTTTCCGCTGGGTGCCGAACGGCATTCCCGGCATAGAGACGCGGCTGCCGATTCTGTTTTCGAAAGGCGTGGCTAAGGGCCGCATTACGCTCAATGAATTCGTGGCGCTGACCGCGACCAATCACGCCAAGACTTATGGCGTCTACCCGAAGAAAGGCACCATCGCGGTCGGATCGGACGCCGACATCGCGATCTGGGATCCGAAGCGAGAGGAAACCATTTCGCAGAAGCTGATGCACGGCGGCTGCGACTACACGCCTTACGAAGGCATCGCGGTCACGGGCTGGCCAGTGAGTACAATGGTGCGCGGCAAGTTCGTGGTGCGCGACGGGAGGCTGGTTGGAGCCCTTGGCGACGGGAATTATGTGCCGCGGGAGAAGTCGGAGTTGGCAAGGCCGGTGGGCAGATGATGTTTCCATTCGGCCGGAAATCAAAATTCGAGACGACTCTCCATGAATTGAAGGCCGCAATTCTTGGCCAAACAATTGTCTTTTCAACAAGCGTGGCAGAGGAATTCGACGGCATTATTGCTCGACAGATGTTTGGATTGAACAGCCAAGAACAATTATATCCACGTCTATTTTCAAATGGACCGCCGCAGGCCGCTACAACGCATCTAAATCAACTAACCCTAAGCATAGGGGCGCTAGCGTTCTATTTGCACGCATTGGATAGACTATTATTTCGAAAACACGATGAAGCGTTGCGCGAGGCCGTTTTTGATCCTACGGCAGTTTCACTTTCAACAACTTTCGCTGAAATGCTAGCCAAGCAGAACATCGAGACGACCGCATCCTATACCCTACACGGAATTCAAGGCTTGGGACTAAAGTATGCCGAGGCACCCAACCTCGTGGGATCGAGTCCTCAGGATCAAAACAGTGCCGTCTGGCTTGCGGCGACAGCAATTGCCCGCGATGCCAACTACCCAATTAGTATTTTGATTATCGCAATTTCGGTTAAACTTATCGATGGCCTAGTCGCAATTAACCTCGCGAATCGAATCAAAATCTTGGAGGCGGCCCTCCAGACTTGATCGCCGCCTTTAATGCTTCAGCTTCGGATCGACCTTAAACGTCGCCTCCGTCTTATCTTTGATCTCGTCGAGCGTCACGTCGGGCGCGAGCTCGGTGAGGATCATGCCGCTGCCTTTGCGGTCGATGGTGAAGACGCCGAGATCGGTAATCACCATGTCGACGACGCCGGCGCCGGTGAGCGGCAGGTCGCATTTATGCAGGAGCTTGGGCGAGATCGAGCCGTCCTTGCCCTTGGCATTGTGCTCCATGATCACGACAACTTTCTTGACGCCGGCGACGAGGTCCATGGCGCCACCCATGCCCTTGATCATCTTGCCGGGGATCATCCAGTTGGCGAGATCGCCGTTCTCCGCCACCTGCATCGCGCCCAGAAGCGCGATGTCGATATGGCCGCCGCGGATCATGGCGAATGAATCGGCCGAGGAGAAAAAGCTGGTAGTCGGAATTTCGGTGACGGTCTGCTTGCCGGCATTGATCAGGTCCGGGTCCTCGTCGCCCTCGTAAGGAAACGGCCCGAAGCCGAGCATGCCGTTTTCGCTCTGGAGCTGAACGCTCATGCCGTTTGGAATGTAGTTCGATACCAGCGTCGGAATGCCGATGCCGAGATTGACATAAAAGCCGTCGCGCAATTCTTGTGCCGCGCGTTCGGCCATTTGATCGCGGGTCCATGCCATGACTCTATCTCCTCGTTTCCCTTCTCCCTCCTCCTGAAAGGGGGAGGGTCGGGGTGGGGGTCATCTAGACCGTTGCGTTGTTAGTGACCCCCACCCGAC
>DASRLA010000032.1:0-7892 GCA_035648715.1 Pseudolabrys sp. | reverse complement strand
GGGGGCGGCGCCGGCGTTGCAGGATGTCATCGCCGGCCATGATCAGATGATGTTTGCCACCGCCGCCTCTGTGGTCGGCCACATCAAGGGCGGCCAAGTGCGCGCGCTGGCGGTGACCACGATCAAGCGCACGTCAATCCTTCCGGATCTGCCGACCATGGACGAGGCAGGCCTGAAAGGTTTCGAGGCCAGCACTTGGCACGGGCTGGTCGCTCCCACCGGCACGCCGCCGGACATCATCGCCAAGCTGCACGATACGGCGGTCAAGGCGCTGCACGATCCGGGGGTCGCGGCCTCGCTCGGCAAACTTGGAGTTGATATTGTCGGCGATACGCCCGCGCAATTCCAAACTTATATCGCGGCTGAAATTCCGAAATGGACGGCGATCGTGAAAGCCTCCGGCGCGACGATGGATAAATAACCGATGAGTAGTCAGAATGGCGCGTTGGCGCGCAACGTGCGGCGCTTGGGGCATCTCGATCTGCCCGGCGCTGGGCAGGTCAACATTAATGGGCATTATGCTTATGTCGGCCACATCCCAAACAAGCAAGATCTCGGCACTTCGATCATCGACATCGCCGACCCGGCCAATCCGCGCCTGATAGCGACCGTCAATGTCGGCGATCTGAGCTCGCACAGCCACAAGGTGCGCGTGGCCGGCGACATCATGGTGGTTAATCACGAGCGCAACATGACCGCCGTCGGCCGGCGCGCCGAGCAGATGCCGGGCGTGCGGCGCGAGTTGCGCGAAACGCTCGGTCGCGAGCCGACCCGTGCCGAGCTGGCACAGAAACTCAGCGTGACCGAGGCCGGCATCGAAGAGATCGAGGCCGCGGAGAAGACGCCTTATCGCAGTGGTGGGTTTCGTGTTTTTGATATCTTCGACCGCACGAAACCCAGACTAATCCATCATCAGTTGACCGGTGGCAGCGGCGTGCACCGCTTCGACATGGACGAGCGCTACGCCTACATTTCTACCGAGATGGACGGCTTTCTTGGCGCCATGCTGGTCACCTATGACATGCGCGATCCGGAGCACCCGCAGGAGGTTTCACGCTGGTGGCTGACTGGACAGAATATTGCTACGGGTGAAAAGCCGACTTGGTCCGGCAAGCGCCACCGTCTGCACCACGCGCTGCGCTTCGGCAACGAGATGTTCGCAAGCTGTTGGCACGGCGGCTTCCGCATTGTGGATGTGGCCGAGATGAGCAAGCCGAAGACAGTGGCGTCCTATAATTACCATCCACCATTTCCCGAGCCGACGCATACGGTGATGCCGGTGCCCAGCAAAATCGGTGGAAAACGCATCGCCGTCGCTATCGACGAAGAGGATCAGGCGCAGAGCGCCAACGAGGAGGAGGCGCGCCGCGGTCGCCTTCATGCCGGCATGTCACTGTTCGACATCAGCGATTATGCCAACGTCAAGCCGCTATCCCTGTTTGAAGTGAGCGAACTCGATTCGCCCTTTGCCCGCACGCCCGGCGCGCGTTTCGGCGCGCATCAGTTCCACGAACGCATGGCCGGCACGTTGGTGCACGCGGTCTGGTTCGGCGGCGGCTTGCGCATCATCGACGTCGCCGATCCCTCTGCGCCGCGCGAGGTAGGCTATTTCATCCCCGACCCGGTCGGCGGGCGTAATGCCCCGCAGAGCAATGACGTCATGCTCGACGAACGCGGGCTGATTTATATGGTGGACCGCTGGATCGGGTTCGACGTGCTGGAGTTTAAAGGCACGGCCTAATTGACGCCGCCGTCACGATAAAACGCCGCAGCATCTGCGCTGAACGCCTTGCGCGATCCGGCGTCGAGATAAACCATGTGTCCGCCGCGATAGAGCTTGAGCTGAGCGCGTGGCGCGGTATCCGCCGGCAGATGGTCGAGCATGTAACGCGTCATGCCGAAGGGCGTGATCATGTCGGAAAGCCCGTGCGCGATCAGCAGGCGAAATGACGGACTGAATGCGAGCAGCGTGCGTACGTCGTCTTCAACGCTGGCCTGCAGCCGACCGCCTTGCCAGTCCCAGTGGCCGGTCACGTCGTTTGAAAGCAGCGCATAGGTCATCTCGGTCTTGAAGCCGAGTTCGTTGCGCGCGTATGACGCCATGGCGCCGCCATAGGCGCGCGAGACGCCGTCGAGGATAGGGTCGGGCCCGTGCGCGTCTCGCGTCTCAGGGTAGGGATCGTCCACAGCGAAATTGGCGTCGTAGCGGCTGACAATCTTGCCGTCCGGCCGCAGGCTTTTGACGAAGACGTCGGCGACGAAACCGCGTGCCTGCGTCACCACGTCGAGCGGCAGGCCGGTGATCTGCGCCACGCGTCCGTAGAACGCGTTGCCGGCGTCACCCTTCGGCGGCGCCCCGGCCATGGTCATCAGATAATCCGTCATGGCGAATTTTTCCGCCTTAGCCAGCGCCGCCGAATTGAATTCGTTCTTGCGCTCAAGCTCGGCCGCCGCCAGCGAGGGCAATTGCAAAGCTGCGCGCAGCGCCGACTCGTCGTCGCCGAAAGTCAGCCAGCCTTCCAGCATCGGCGACAGCATCACGATGCCGGAGGTCACGATGCCTTGCTCGCGTTGCAGGGCGCGCGCCACCTTGGCGGCGCGGAAGCCGCCGTAGCTCTCGCCAAACAGATATTTCGGCGACCCAGAGCGGTTATTCTTGGCGACATAAAGCGCGATGGCTTTGGCGAAGGAGTCGGCGTCGGCGCGGATACTCCAGAAATGCTTGGCGTCGTCCGGCTTGACCGTGCGGCTCCAACCGGTGCCGATCGGATCGATCAGCACGAGATCGGTGAAATTAAGCCAGGTATCGGGATTGTCGCGCAAGGTCGCAGTCGCAGCGTCACGCCCATCCGGCCCGAGATCTAGAATCCGCGGGCCAGCCAGGCCGAGATGCAGGAAGGCGGAGGCCGCGCCCGGTCCGCCGTTGAATACGAATGTCAGCGGCCGGTTCGCGGGCGCACCTTTGGCGACATAGGAGGTGTAGAATACCGCGGCGCTTTGATCGCCGGACTGGTCGTAGAACGCCAGCGTTCCGGCAGTCGCGGTATAGCTGAGCTTACCGCGCGGCGTATCTATGGAATGTTCGGTGACCGCGTCGCCCGGCAGCAGTCGCAACCCGCCTTTACCGGATTCGTGCTGTTCGACGCGCGCAGGCTTTTCTGGATGTTTGTCTTGCGGCTTGTCTTGCGCAGCGGCAGAACCAAGAGTGCCGGCAAGAACTATCGCCAGCGAAAACCGCAGAACGGAATATGTCTTCATGGCACGCCGCACTCCAGAAATTACGTGCCCCCAGCGGTTTCTTTGATGGTTTTATCGCCGGCGGAAGTTAGGCCGGCGTTGCGCCGGACCGGGCATCGGCGCGTCGCCTTTGTGACGGAAGCTGATGCGCCCGCGCTGCAAGTCGTAGGGCGACATTTCCACGATCACACGGTCGCCGACGCCAGTTCGGATACGGAATTTCCGCATCTTCCCGGCGGTATAGGCCAGCACCTCATGCTCGTTATCGAGCTTCACCCGGAAATTGCCATCGGGCAAAACTTCGGTCACCGTCCCGTCGAATTCCAGCAGTTCTTCCTTCGCCATCCAATCGTCTCCCGATCAGCTTTTTGTTTTGTGCATGGTCTTATCCGAAAATCGCTTCACACTTTTCGGGATCATGCACTATCGCCGCGTGCGGTGACCGACGTTACGCCGCGGCTCGCCCGAACGCTGGAGGAATGTAACATTTCCAATGTCTCTTGGCTCCCCCGTTGACGTGTCCTGGCGAGGGGCCTGTGCGTTGCCGCTTTGCTGGGCGTGCGGGGCGTTGTTATTACGGCTCTGATGGCCGTTGCCGTTACCATGCGAACGGTGGCCGTTATTGCCGCGGTGGTGGCCATTACCGCCCCCGCCATTATGACCACGCTGATGATGTCCGCCATTGCGGGGCGGGTGGCCGCCGTTGCGGTTGCCGGCATTGCGCGGGGCAGGCTTATGGGGCTGGCGTTCGCCGGTTGCCGGAATGGTGATGCGGATCATGCGCTCGATATCGCGCAGGAATGCGCCTTCCTCTTGATCGCAGAACGAGATCGCGATGCCGTCGGCGCCGGCGCGCGCGGTGCGGCCGATGCGGTGCACATAGGATTCAGGGACGTTCGGCAGATCGTAATTGATCACGTGGCTGACGCCGTCGACGTCGATGCCGCGGGCGGCAATGTCGGTGGCGATCAGGACGCGCAGCCTGCCGCTCTTGAAGTCGGCGAGCACGCGCTCACGCTGATTCTGCGACTTGTTGCCGTGGATGGCTTCCGCGCCGAAACCGGATTTCTGCAACGAGCGCACGACTTTGTCGGCGCCATGCTTGGTGCGGGTGAAAACCAGCACCCGATCGGTCTTCTCCGTCTTGAGGACGTCGACCAGCAAAGCAGGTTTGGCGGATTTTTCGGTGTGAATGACACGCTGCGCGATGCGGTCGACCGTCGAGGCCTGCGGCGTCACCGCTACGCGGGCTGGATCGCGCAGCATTGAATCGGCTAGCCGCGTAATTTCCTGCGGCATGGTGGCCGAGAAGAACAGCGTCTGGCGTTCCTTGCGCAGCATTGCCACGACACGCTTGATGTCATGGATGAAACCCATGTCGAGCATGCGGTCGGCTTCGTCCAGCACCAGGATTTCGACCTGGTCGAGACGTACCGCGCGCTGATTGACGAGATCGAGCAGACGTCCCGGTGTTGCCACCAGAACTTCGACGCCATGCGCCATTGAGCGCACTTGGCGATTGATCGGTACGCCGCCGATCGCCAGAGCCACGGCAAGCGGCCGCGTGTGGCGGCCGTAAGCACGGAAGCTGTCCGAAATCTGTCCCGACAGTTCACGCGTGGGCGAGAGCACCAGCACGCGGCAGGATTTCTTTTCCGGCCGCAGGCGCTTGGTGGTCAGGTGATTGATGATCGGCAGCGCGAAGGCGGCCGTCTTGCCGGTTCCAGTCTGCGCAATGCCGATAACGTCGCGGCCTTGCAGCACGAGCGGAATGGTCTGGGCTTGGATCGGGGTAGGCGTGAGGTATTTTTCTTCCGCCAGAGCGCGGAGGATCGGCTCTGCGAGGCCGAAATCGTTGAATGAAGTCAAAGAGTCTCTTTTCTACATAGCGAAGCGGCCGGTTCGCTTAGCGAACGGCGGAATCGCGGGGTTTAAAGACATCCCGCGTGGCCAGGGTTGTCGTCAGGTTGAGAAACGGAAGAGGCGGGGCGAAATTCGTTTTTAGGGAGTTTCGTGCACGCAGCCCGCGAACCCGAGATCGGGTGTTCATCCGTTGGCGGTCATATGACAGGTGCTGATGGTCATTTCAAGGCACTGGCCGCGACTATTCTGCCAAATGATGAATAAAGTGGCCGCGGGGCCCCAATTCACCTCATGGACAAGGCGCTTTAGATCGGGGAATGTCGGGCCCGAAATCGCAAGAATAGGCCGTCCCAAGCAGCCGGAGCTGTCGAAATGCCGTTTCCCAGGGCCTCTCAGGCTCTTTCCCGCTTTACCGTCCTTGATCTTACGCGTGTGCGCTCGGGACCGACCTGCGTGCGCCAACTCGCCGACTGGGGCGCCAATATCATCAAGATCGAAACGCCGCCGCATCTCGTTGACGGCGAGGGTCCAGGCGGACCGCGCGAGGGCTCCGACTTCCAGAATCTTCAACGCAACAAGCGCAGCATGACACTCGACCTCAAATCACCGCAGGGCCTCGCGGCCTTCAAACGGTTGGTCGAAAAAGCCGACGTCGTGGTGGAAAATTTCCGGCCCGACGTGAAAGACCGTCTCGGCATCGATTACGACGAACTGCGCAAGATCAACAAGCGTATCATCCTCGGTAGTATTTCCGGTTTCGGCCAGGACGGGCCATATGCCAAGCGGCCGGGCTTCGACCAGATCGCGCAAGGCATGGGCGGACTGATGTCAGTCACCGGCCTCCCCGGTCAGGGCCCGGTTCGGGTCGGCATTCCGGTTGCGGATCTCACCGCCGGACTATTTTGCGCACTCGGCATTTTGACCGCGCTGCATGAGCGAGAAGTATCGGGCGAAGGGCAGTGGGTTTCGACCTCGTTGCTGCAGGCGCAGATTTTCATGCTCGACTTCCAGGCCTCGCGCTTTCTCACCGAAGGAGTGGTGTCGAAGCAGGCCGGCAACAACCACCCGACTTCGATTCCGACCGGCGTGTTCAAGACTTCGGACGGCTATCTGAACATCGCGGTCGCCGGCGCGGTGATTTGGGAACGATTCTGCAACACAGTCGGTCATCCGGAATGGATCGAGTCGCCTGAATACAAAACCGGCAAACTGCGGCTGCAGAATCGCGACAAGATCAATGCGGAAATCGACAAAGTGATTGCGACTAAAACGAGCGCGGAGTGGGTCGATATCTTCAACAAAGTCGGCGTGCCCTGCGGACCGATCTATGCGATCGACCAGGTGTTTGCCGATCCGCAAGTCAAGCATCTTGGCATTGCGCAGGAATCCGCGCGCTCCGATGGCAGCCGGCTCGGCCTCCTCGGTCAGCCATTCAAGCTGTCACGCACGCCGAGTAAAATCGCGGCTCGTCCGCCGAATCTGGGCGAACACACAGATGAAATCCTCGCGGAATTCGGTTTTGGCGCGGACGAAATCAAGGCGCTGCATCAATCAAAGGCAGTTTAAGGAGCAAGGCATGACGCAGACCGACAAAATGCTGTCCCGCAAAGAGGGCGGCGTCGGCATTATGACTTTCAACAATCCGGAGCGGCACAACGCCGTGTCGCTCGATATGTGGGAGGCAGCGCAAGGCATCCTCGCCGACTTCGCCGCCGACAAATCGGTGCGTGTTGTGGTGGTGACCGGCGCCGGCGGCAAGGCCTTCGTGTCGGGCGCCGATATTTCCAAATTCGAGAGCGAGCGCTCCAGCAAGGAGGCGATTGACCGCTATAATGTCTCGGTCGATAAGGCCAACACTGCAGTCTACGAATTTCCCAAGCCGACCATCGCCATGATCCGCGGCTATTGCATCGGCGGCGGGGTCGGCCTCGCACTGTGCTGCGATTTGCGTGTCTGCTCGGACAATTCCAAATTCGGCGTGCCGGCCGCCAAGCTGGGCTTGGGCTACGGCTTCAAGGGCATTAAGAAGCTGGTCGATGTCGTCGGGCCGTCTTTCGCCAAGGAAATCTTCTTCACGGCGCGCCAGTTCACCGCCGCCGAGGCGCTGACCATGGGTCTGGTCAACCGCGTGCTGCCGGAAGCCGAGCTCGAGAAATACGTCACGGACTATGCTGCCACCATCAGCGGCAATGCGCCGCTGACTGTGAACGGGGTCAAATATATCGTCGGCGAAGCCGTCAAGGATGCCAGCGAGCGCAATCTCAAAAAATGCGCAGATCTGGTGGCGGATTGTTTCGCCAGCAGCGACTACAAGGAAGGCCGCACGGCCTTCATGGAAAAACGCAAGCCGGCTTTCACCGGTACATAACAATCTCCTCACGAAGGGAGAGGCAAGATTTAGGGGAGGATTCGTGTGGCGTCGGTTGAGTTACGCGGCCTAACCAAGCGTTATGGCGATGTCGCCGTAGTTGACGATGTTTCGCTCACCATTGGCTCCGGCCAACTGGTTTGCCTGCTCGGTCCTTCGGGCTGCGGCAAGACCACGACGCTACGGCTGATCGCCGGTTTCGTCGAGCCAAGCGCCGGCGAAATCCTTGTCGGCGAAAAGCTGATTTCTTCGCCCGCGCATTCGTTGCCGCCGGAGCGGCGCAATATGTCGATGATCTTCCAGAGCTACGCGCTCTGGCCACATATGACGGTGGCCGAGAACAGCGTCTACGGCCTCAAACTGCGCAAAATGGATCGCGAGACGATTGCCAGGAAACTCGACGCCATCCTGTCCACAACCAAAC
>DASRLA010000031.1:0-108423 GCA_035648715.1 Pseudolabrys sp. | reverse complement strand
CCGTCGGAGACGTCCACGATATCGCGCTCAAAGCGGCGGAGACGGACGCGACAAAACGCGCGCTTGCCACATTCGGTAAACCGTTTGGACTGGCGCTGTACGGACGCTTAATATCGTCGCCGCCTATTGCCGGTACAAGCCAAATCCAAATCTCCCGCGCGCAGGTGCCGCTGCCGCCGGACGACACAACTCCCATCCCGCGGCCGTCGCGGTACTACGGCCGGCGTCAGGACCTGGTCACCAGGGACCGGGCGCAGGCCCGAAAATCATTAGCGGCCCAGCCTCAAGCTTTGCCAAATACTTCCCTGGTACCGGAGCAGCCAGACGCAACGCCTGACAAGATCGACAAAAGCGCGCTCACCATCGGAGAGCCGAAACGAATCCGGGAAAAGGCGCATTTGCGATTTGTAGCGTCGCATCCCTGCCTTGTATGCGGGCGCCAACCAGCCGACCCGCATCACCTGCGCTTTGCCCAGCCAAGGGCGCTCGGCATGAAAGTCAGCGACGAGTTCACGGTCCCGTTGTGCCGAGATCATCACCGGCAACTCCATCACGCCGGCAACGAGATCGCGTGGTGGAACAGCGTGAACATCAAGCCGCTTCCGATTGCGAAGGCGCTGTGGTTCGAGAACCACCCGGTTACTGCGGGGGGCGCCGGCGGCGAAAGCGCCGATGGCGATGCGGACATAAACGACCAAGATCAGACACACATACCGCCAGTCATGGCCTGAACCGTCATGGTTACTGAGATGCAGATCGTTGCCAATCGCCGCAACGCTTTAAAAAGCACCGGCCCGCAGACAACTGCGGGAAAGAGGCGTTCGCGGCGAAATGCATTCCGCCACGGCCTAACGGCAATAACGATCGTAGACACACTTGAGAGTGCGGCAGACTTCGAAAAGGTTGAAAGCAAAATTAATGCCGATTACTCGCCATACACAGCAGTTGAATGCGCGTTAGTGGCCCGTCTAGCCTCGCTTCTGTGGCGGCTCCGGCGCGCCACTTCCATTGAAAGCGGATTACTACAGAACCATGCTGTTGATTTGAACGATTCATCAGCCCTTAGCAGCGGGCAGGATGTTTCAGAATTCGCAGAGTTGAATGGAATTTATGACTTCGTCTCTTTGCTTGAAAAAAGAGCGACGATCGGCGGCGCGAAATATAATTGTCGAGATGGCACGGATGCTTCCCGCAACGCGCCCCATATAGTCGATCATACCAAACTTGATTTGGCTCGGTCGTTTCAGCAAGTGTCCAATTTAAATGGTTGCGCCTTTGAGAAGCTTGCCCGTTACGAGAGGAGCTTGTGGCGCCAAGCTTTACAAATAATTTTATTTCTAAACTCTCATACGCAAGGATATAATAGGCGACCCCGTGGACGAAAACAGAAAAATTCCGCAACACAAAGCCGGCCGTTCTTTCCTGCGCATTTTTTCGAGCGGCCTTAATTTAGTGTACTAATTTTGAAAAAGAGCGATGATTTTTTAGCGTCGGGCGCGGCTAAATTGCCAAAGCACTATTACAACGAGGATGCAACCTATACAAAGCATTATAAGCTGAAATAACACGGTCCCGCGTACTATTGTTGTGGCTGCGAGTGCGACAAGTGCAATATTTAATGCAAAAACGCGGCCGACAATTTCATAAACGCTAAATCCGTTGTCCATTGCTCGCTGATAAAAGTGGCCTCGATGCGCTTGGAAGATTTGTTCGCCGCTTAAAAGTCGCCGAAGCAACGTAATTGTCGCGTCCGCAAGATAGTAAAGCGGCAAAATTAATGCGGCGGCGAGATAGCCGCGGCCGGCGAGCAGCACGAGAAGCCACCCTACCAATAGCCCAATAGGCAAACTCCCTACGTCGCCGAGAAACAACCGCGCCACGGGACGATTGAAGGGAGCAAAGCCAATGATCGCACCGCATAATACCATTGCGAGCACTGTACCCTCCGTTGGTAATGCGCCCACCATTCCAAAAAAAGTAAGGCCGGCCGTGAGCGGAATAACCTCCGCGACGGTCATCCAGTCTATGCCGTCCATAAAATTGACGAGGTTTACGAACCACAGTAGCGCGACGAACAAAAGCGCGCGCTCAATCCACCACGGCAAGGCGTCGATGATCCGAAGGCTGGACGGCAGCAGCGCCAGCACGATAACGACGGCCAGGCTTTGCAAAAACAGGCGAGGCCAGACTTCGAGCGGGCGGATGTCGTCAGTGGCGCCAACCATCGCGAGGCCAGCCGCGCAAGCCAGAACGATAGCCAGCTCCAGCGGGCTGCCAATAGGATCGTGCAGCAAAAAAGCAACGCCGAACATGACGACGATCGTGGTCGCGATTACTGCGATACCGGCGCCTTGCGGAGTCGGAGTGCTGTGCGAGGAACGAATGTTCGGACGCGCCAGTGCGTAACGAAGTAGAAGTGGCTTCAGCAATACGATCAGGGCTGCACTCATCAACGCGGTCGCAATAAGAAAAATGAGTGCCTGCGAACCGCTGATGGGCAAAATCTCAGCGTGAGTCATCGTATGCTCATTTTGGACAGCACTCTGTCATGTGAGTTTTGATCTGGAAAAAAGGAAGCAGGGCTTCCGTGCGAGTCCAGCATTTGCTTGCAATGAAGTGTGCAATTTTCATTAGGTCTAGTGGTCTTTTGTACGCGCGACAATCGCTGGGTGGATTAGCACGGCGTGGAATACGGAGCACTCCCTGTCCGCATTGCGCAACCTATTATAGTAACAGCCGCCGATCGGTCTGGCTGCGCCTGCATTGGTTGTCGCAAATGCTGGAAATTGCGCTGACCGGGAATTTTCTCTGGTTGGATTTCAAAGCCCGGACTTAGCGAGTAACTGCTCCGCACTGTGCGTGCGGTCGATTGCGACGGGGGCCTCTCGGGCCGTGAGATAGTCCTCTGGGCTAGGAGGTATTAGGAGGTATTAGGAGGTATTAGGAGGTATTAAGTGACGTGGGGACGCCCTGGCGCAGAAAGACCAAATGCGCGCGCTTCTTTAAAAAGCTCGATATTTCAATAATTTAAACCCGCGTGAGACCTACGCTTCTCCGCCGAATTTCGTTCGGCGCCAGACGATAACCACAATACTATCAGTAGGTTATATTTGTTCAAACGATGAACATAGCGCTTGACGTTCACTCTATGAACACGCTAGGTGTTCCGTTGCCGGGAGATCGCTCGCTGTTTCCGGCTTGAGGAAGGCGCGTATGGCCAGCACCAGTTCCAACGTCGAAGCCGAAAAGGACCACATTGTCCTCGGGCTGTTGGAGTCCGTCGAACGCGACGGTAGTCAATCGCAGCGTCACTTGGCGTTAGAACTCGGGATCGCCCTGGGGCTGGTGAACGCCTATCTTAAGCGTTGTATCAAGAAGGGGCTGGTCAAGGTCGGTGAGGCTCCGGCGCGCCGCTACGCCTATTATCTCACGCCGCAGGGCTTTGCGGAGAAGTCCCGGCTCACCGTCGATTATCTCTCTTCGTCGTTATCTTTATTCCGCCGTGCTCGTGCCGACTGTTCGGAATTGATGGCCGAAGTCGTCGCGCGCGGCTCGTCCGGCGTCGTCTTGGCAGGCATGTCAGATCTCGCCGAGATTGCTGTTATCTGCGCGCTTGAAAGGAAGATCGAGATCGTCGCGGTCGTGGACCCGAAGGTGGCGTCGACGAACTTTATGGGTGTTTCAGTCGTGCCGTCTTTTGAACAGGTGGCCGCGCCGATCGAAGCGGTTATCGTCACGGACCTTGCGACGCCGCGCGAAACCTTCGATGTGGCAATCGAGCGTTTCGGCTGTGAACGGGTATGGGCGCCAGCGCTGCTTGGGCTACGGGTACGCGCAGCCACGGGGAAACAGTCATGAACCCGGCGGCCAATCGTTGGTACGTAGCGCAGAGCCAGCCGAACGCCGAATGCAAGGCGGTGTGGCATCTCAACCGTCAGGGCTTTGAGACTTATCTGCCGGTCTATCAAAAGCGCCGTCGCCATGCGCGTCGCACCGAAACGATCACGACGCCGCTGTTTTCACGCTACATCTTCGTTGCCGTCAATATGGAGGTGCAACGCTGGCTGTCAATCCGGTCGACTATTGGCGTCTCGAAGCTTGTCTGTAACGGCGATGTTCCTGCGCCGGTGCCAGCGGGTGTCATCGAAGCGTTGAAACATCGCGAAGATGAGAACGGTTTCTTCCAGTTCGATAATCGCCCGCGTTTCGTGTCCGGTGATTCCGTTCGGATAGTCGATGGCGCGTTTGCTGCCTGCCTCGGTCTGTTCGAAGGGCTGAGGGACGGCGAGCGCGTTGCCGTCCTGCTCGATCTGCTCGGACGTAAAGTCCGGGTTGTGTTGGACGATCTCTCCGTCGCCGCGGCGTGATCGCAGCAGGTTGAATGCTGAAGTCCGGGCCTTCACCCGGCCGAACGGTTGACGGTCGCGTCACCCGAAGTGCGGTAGCGTGGATCGATACGTTATCGTGCCGTTCGTTCCCGAACCTTGGAAATTGCACACCTTCTGAAATGAGCGTGCAGGCTCTCCACTTTTCATTGTCGATGCCGCGAGCCCAGACCTTGGTTCACATGGTCAGAGACTTGCTGCGCCGGCTGCCGCGCCGGCGCCAGCGGCAGTTCTTCCTGCTGCTCGGGCTGATGCTGGTGGCATCGTTCGCCGAGGTCTGCAGCGTCGCGTCCGTGCTGCCGTTCCTGAGTGTTCTGACCGCGCCGGAAAAGGTGTTTGCCTATCCGGCCGCGCAGCCGGTGATCCGGCTTCTGGCGATCCAGAGCCCGCAACAACTGTTGCTGCCGGTAGCGATCGCCTTCTGCGTGGCGGCGCTGCTGGCGGGCGGGGTGCGGCTTCTGCTGGTCTACATGACGACGCGTTATTCGTTCGCTGTTGGCGCCGATCTCAGCCTCGATGCCTACCGGCGTACGCTGTACCAGCCCTACACCGTCCATATTTCGCGCAACAGCAGCGAGCTGATCAACGGCATCCTGAACCAGACCTGGACGATCGTCGGCGGCGTCCTGGTGCCGCTGCTGACGCTGTTCAGTTCGGCCATCCTGCTGACGGGCATTCTTTTGGGCCTGCTGGCGATCGATCCGGTCATCGCGATCGGTGCGGCTGTCGTTTTCGGGGCGATTTATGGGCTCATCCTGCGGTTGACCCGGCGTAGCCTGAAAAAGAACAGCGAGAGCGTCGCGCGCGAATCGACACAAGTAATTAAGTCCGTACAGGAAGGCCTCGGCGGCATCCGCGACGTGCTCATCGACGGCACGCAGGAAGTCTATTGCCGCGTCTATCATCAGGCGGACCTGACCGGACGTCTGGCGCAGGCCTACAACAATTTCATCAGCGCGAGCCCGCGGTATGTGATCGAGACGTTTGGCATGATCCTGATCGCGGGCCTGGCCTATGCCATCAGCCAGCGCGAAGGCGGCGTGGTCGCGGCGATCCCCGTGCTCGGCACGCTGGCGCTCGGGGCGCAGCGCCTTCTGCCCATCCTGCAACAAGGCTATGCCGCGCTGGCCATCATCCGCGGCTCGGAGGCGACCTTGCGCGCCGTGCTGAACCTGCTGGATCAGCCGCTGCCCGCGCCGGCGAAAAGCGATCCTGCGTCGCGCGTTACGTTCGAACGCGAATTGAGCCTGCGGAATGTCGGCTTCCGCTACAGGCCGGAAACCCCGCGCGTGTTGGGCGGCGTCAATCTCACCTTCGAAAAGGGCAAGCGCATCGGCTTCATCGGCGCGACCGGCAGCGGCAAGAGCACGCTGCTCGATATTGTGATGGGCTTGCTGCAGCCGACCGAAGGCGCCCTGACCATCGATGGCGTCGCGCTCAATGCCAGCAATCAGCGCTCCTGGCAGGGGCTCATCGCCCACGTGCCGCAGAGCATTTTTCTGACCGACAGCAGCATCGAGGAGAACATCGCCTTCGGCGTGCCGAAAGGCGAGATCGATGTCGCCCGCGTGCGTGAGGCGGCGCGGCAGGCGCAGCTCGCGGACCTGATCGAAAGCTGGCCGGCCAAGTACGATACGATGGTCGGCGAACGCGGCGTCCGCCTGTCGGGCGGGCAGCGCCAGCGCATTGGCATCGCGCGCGCTCTCTACAAACGCGCCAGTATCATCATTTTCGACGAAGCCACCAGCGCGCTCGACAACGAGACGGAGCGCGCGCTGATGAGCGCCATCAATGCGCTGGGCTCCGACCTCACCATTCTGATCATCGCGCACCGCCTCACCACGCTGAAGGACTGCGATCTGATCGTCGAAATCGGCGACGGCGGTGTCAAGCGCGTCGGACAGTACAGCGATCTCGTTAGCAACGCGTAACAGGTACGAATCCATGCTTGCCAATTCTTCGATCCTGATTACGGGCGGGACAGGCTCCTTCGGCCAGACGTTCGTCCCGATGACGTTGCGGAAATACAATCCGCGTCGTCTCGTGATTTTTTCCCGCGACGAGATGAAACAGTGGGAGATGGCGAAGTTGTACGACGGCGACGATCGCGTACGTTTTTTCATCGGAGATGTTCGCGATAAAGATCGGCTGGTGCGCGCCCTCGATGGCATCGATTATGTTGTGCACGCTGCGGCGACAAAAATAGTCCCTACGGCCGAATACAATCCGTTCGAATGCGTCAAGACCAACATCATTGGTGCGATGAATCTGATCGATGCCTGCATTGACCGGCAGGTAAAGCGCGTGATCGCGCTCTCAACCGATAAAGCAAGCAATCCTGCGAATCTTTACGGTGCTACCAAGCTGGCTTCGGATAAATTGTTCGTGGCCGGGAACTCATATTCCGGTTTTCACGAAACGCGCTTCGGGGTTGTCCGTTACGGCAACGTAATGGGCTCCCGCGGCTCGGTGATCCCGTTTTTCATGAGTTTGAGCGGCAAAGGCAGTCTGCCGATCACGGATGATCGGATGACGCGCTTTATGATCAGCCTCGAGCAGGGCGTCGAGCTTGTCTGGCACGCCTTTGAGGATATGGTCGGCGGCGAAATCTATGTGAGAAAGATTCCGTCGATGAAACTGGTTGATATCGCCCGGGCTGTGGCACCCGAAGCCCGTCACGAGATTATCGGCATCCGCCCCGGCGAAAAGCTGCATGAGCAGATGGTCGGCCCTGAAGACGCCCTGCATACGTTCGAGTATTCCAGTTATTACAAGATCCTTCCGGCGATTCATGGCTGGAGCTCGGATCCTAAGCGCATCAATAATGGCGCCAAGGTCCCCCCGGATTTTATTTACAGCTCAAACACCAATACGGAATGGTTGAGTGTGGAAGACCTGCGCACGTGGATCGCTCAGAATAACGCCAAGATCGGTCGTGCCTGACATGATTCCTTACGGCCGACAGCAGGTTACCCAAGCGGACATCGACGCCGTGGTCGCGGTCCTGCGTTCGGATTTCCTGACGCAGGGTCCGCTCGTGCCGCGCTTCGAGAGCCGGCTTGCGGCCTACTGTGGCGTAGCGCATGCGTTGGCGGTCAATAGCGGCACTTCCGCACTTCACATTGCATGCCTTGCATTGGGGATCGGTAAGGGCGATTGGGTGTGGACGTCGCCAATCACGTTTGTGGCGTCCGCGAACTGCGCGCTCTATTGCGGCGCAAGCGTCGACTTCGTCGATATCGACCCGTGCACCTATAATATGTGCCCGCAAGCGCTAGCAGCGAAGCTCGTTGTGGCTGAGCGCGAAAAGCGACTGCCGAAGGCGGTGGTCGTTGTGCACTTGTCGGGTCAGCCTTGCGACCTCAAAAGCATCCACGATCTCTCAAAGCGGTACGGCTTTCGCGTGATCGAGGACGCGTCTCATGCCATCGGGGCGCGTTATTGCAATGAGCCGATCGGCAATTGCCGATACAGCGACATCACAGTGTTCAGCTTCCATCCGGTGAAGATCGTCACGACCGCAGAGGGCGGTGCCGCTTGCACAAACGATGCAGCGCTCGCCGAGCGCCTGGCGCTGTACCGGTCGCACGGGATTACCCGCGACCCGAAGCTGATGACGCGCGCGCCGGACGGGCCTTGGTATTACGAGCAGTTGGTGCTCGGTTTCAATTACCGGATGACCGACATGCAGGCCGCGCTCGGGTTGAGCCAGTTCGATCGGCTCGATGAGTATGTTAGGCGGCGGCATGAAATCGCCGCCGGTTACGACCAAATCCTGGCGGATCTGCCGGTCATTCGCCCATGGCAAGATCCCGACGGATACTCCGCGTACCATCTGTACGTGGTTCGATTGAAAACCGACGAGGTTGCGCGGACGCACGGCGAGGTGTTTGCGTCGATGCGCGAGTCAGGCATCGGCGTGAATGTGCACTACATCCCGGTTTACACTCAGCCGTTTTTCCAGGAGATGGGTTTCCGGAAGGGCCAGTTTCCGGAAGCCGAGCGCTATTACGGCGAAGCGATCAGTCTGCCTATTTTCCCGGCGCTCACGGCCAGCGATCAGGACGCGGTCGTCGATGCGCTGAAAAGCGCGCTGCAGGGGTAAGGTGTCGTCCGCGGCTTCGGACAGGGCGCAAGGCGGGCGCCGCTTCGCACTAGGGACTGTCCAGTTTGGGCTTGCCTACGGTATTGCGAACGAGGCAGGGCAGGTATCGTTCGCGGAGGCGGCGAAAATCGTCGCTCTCGCGACCGAGGGGGGGATCGATACAGTCGACACCGCGATTGGATACGGCGACAGCGAGCGTTATCTGGGTGAGATCGGGATGACTGGTTTCAACGTGGTGACCAAACTGTCGCCGATGCCCGCCGGGCTCATCGATGTCGCAGCGTGGGTGAACGCGCAGATCGATGCGTCGGTGGCGCGGCTCGGCATTGCGCAGGTGCATGGTGTGCTGCTGCACCGCCCGCAGGAATTGCTCGGCCCCAATGGACAGGCTCTGTTCAAGGCGCTTTGCGGATTGAAAGAAAAGTCGTTGACGCGGAAAATCGGTGTCTCGATCTATTCGCCCGCAGAACTCGAAAGTCTGACCGCGAAATTCCGTTTTGATCTGGTGCAGGCGCCTTTGAACTTACTCGACCGCCGTTTGGCGACGACGGGCTGGTTGCAACGGCTAAAGGATCACGCGATCGAGGTGCACACGCGTTCGGCGTTTCTTCAGGGGCTGCTGTTACTGCCTCGCCATGGCATTCCGGCGAAATTCGTGCGCTGGAACGGTCTTTGGGATCGCTGGCATGCGTGGCTCGAAAGCCATAAAGAAGGTGCAGTGCGAGCCTGTCTCGCCTATCCGCTTTCACTCCCGGGAGTGGATCGCATTATCATCGGCACCGACAGCGCCGAACAGTTACAGAATATTCTGACGAGCGCGACACTGGCGTCGAAGGTGCGGTTGCCAGACCTAGCTTGCGACGATGAAGATCTAATCAACCCGGCACGGTGGCCGAACCTATGAGCAAGACGGTTTTGAAGACGAAAGAGACGACGATGGGCTCAGGCCAGGATTTGTGGAAGCGCGCAAAGCGCGTGATTCCCGGCGGCAACATGCTGCTATCGAAGCGCGCGGAGATGTTCCTGCCCGACCAGTGGCCGGCCTATTTCAGCAAGGCCAAGGGGTGCAAGGTCTGGGATCTTGACGGTGTCGAATACACCGACATGTGCATCATGGGCATCGGCACCAACACATTGGGCTATGGCAATGAAGAGGTGGACGCCGCGGTGCGCGCGACTGTCGCGAACGGCAATATGTCGACCTTCAATTGTCCGGAAGAGGTTTACCTCGCCGAGAAACTGATCGAGCTTCATCCGTGGGCTGACATGGCGCGCTTCGCACGTAGCGGCGGCGAAGCAAACGCGGTTGCGATCCGCATTGCCCGTGCGTCCGCCGGCAAGGACAAGGTCGCGATCTGCGGCTACCACGGGTGGCATGACTGGTACCTCGCGGCCAATCTCGGCGACGACGCGAATCTCGACGGCCACCTGCTGCCCGGTCTCGATCCCAAGGGCGTGCCGAAGAATTTGCGCGGCAGCGTGCTGCCCTTCAATTACAACCGTTTCGATGAGCTGGAAGCGCTCGTCGCCGTGCACGACATCGGCGTCATCAAGATGGAAGTGATGCGCAATGAAGGGCCGCGCGATAATTTCCTGCAGAAGGTTCGCGATCTCGCGACCAAGAAGGGCATCGTTCTGATCTTCGACGAATGCACGTCAGGGTTCCGCGAAACCTACGGCGGAATTCATAAGAAATACGGCGTGGAGCCGGACATGGCGGTCTTCGGCAAGGCGATCGGTAACGGCTACGCGCTCACGGCGGTGATCGGTCGCCGCGAAATCATGGAGAGCGCGCAGTCGACGTTTATCAGCAGCACGTTCTGGACCGAGCGGATCGGACCGACGGCAGCTCTGAAGACGCTCGAAGTGATGGAGCGGGTCAAGTCCTGGGAGCGCATCACGCGAACGGGGGAGAGTGTGACCGCCCGCTGGGTGGAACTCGGCAAGAGATACGGTCTGCCGCTGGTTATCAATGGTATCCCGGCAATCACCAGTTTCGGCTTCAAGAGCACAAATGCTCTCGCCTACAAGACGCTGATCACGCAGGAAATGCTGGCTAAGGGCTATCTGGCCTCAACCCTTCTGTTCGTCTGCACCGAGCATACGCCCGAGATCATCGACAGGTATTTCGCCGCTCTGGACCCGGTGTTTGCGCTGATCAAGGAGTGCGAGGACGGTCGAGACGTCAACTCTTTGCTGAAAGGACCGGTCTGCCACGCGGGTTTCAAGCGGCTGAATTGAGGGTAAATGTCCGGTACTCGTCGGCCAAAGGTGCTTTTTATAACCGTAGCCGATAACAGAATTGGGTTCGGTCACCTCAATCGCTGCCTGTCCGTGGCCACGCTTGCGGCGGCGACGGGAATGGCGCCGCAATTCGTCGTCTTCGGCGATGAGCTAGCGGCTGCGCAGGTAACACATTCGAAGTTTTTCTTCCAGATGCTTCCAATGGCCGATCTAGCCCGTGAGTTTCGCAGCGAGTCCGTCGACGCTGCGGTGGTCGATGTGATTTATCCTGCATTCTTCCGCGACGAGAACGCACCAATGAATCTCTTCGGGCCGTTGCGGCTGGCGGCACGTGCCGTCGCCGCTATCGACTCTCTCGGGGAAGAGACCATCGCCGAGCAGGCACGGGAAATTCCCATCGACTTTCTGGTAGTGCCCTATGCCCTGGCCGAAGCTGACAGGGCGCGGCTGTCCAAGATGGACTGCGCCACTCTTGCCGGACCGGACTATGCTCTGCTGTCTTCGGATTACATTGGTCTGCCGAACCGCGAGAAAAGGACAAAAGCTGATCGCGTTCTGGTGACCTGCGGCGGCTCCGATCCGCTGGGTTGGACCGCGGTGGTGATACGCGGCCTCGAAAGTGTCGTCGATCCGTTGTCCGTACGGGTTGTTGCCGGCCCTCTGTTTTCGGCCGCCTTGCGGGCCGACATTGGTGCACTCGCCGCCACATCGACCCATCGCATCGAAATTGTAGATGCGCCGGACAATCTGGCCGCGCATATGCAATGGTGTGACATCGCAATTGCCGCTTCCGGATTGACCAAATACGAACTCGCCGCGAGCGGCACGCCGACTATCCTGTTTTCGATCGACGCATTCCACGATGTGAACAATCGTGCCTTTGCGGCGCTCCAGGTAGCGCAGGATCTGGGCGCGGCGCCGTCGGAGAAATCGATTGCGGAAGCGGCGCGCAGTCTCCTCGCCGACCGCGGCCGCCGCGAAGCAGTGGCGGCCACAGGCCGTCAATTGGTCGATGGACGCGGCGCGCAACGTCTCATTGCTAAAATCATGGAAAAGCTATCGTGCTCAGAAAAGAACTGACTATCGGCGAAACTTCGGTCGGCGCCGCGGCGGCTCCTTACGTCATCGCTGAGGCGGGTTCAAACTTCAATCAAGACCTCGATACGGCCCGGCGGTTGATTGACGTCGCGGCCGAAGCTGGAGCGAACGCCGTGAAGTTCCAGCTGTTCCGCGCGGATCGGCTGTATCCGAACGGGGGCGAACTGTACGACATTTTCAAGTCGATTGAGCTGAACTCAGATTGGGTGCCGGTTCTGGCCAACCACGCGCGCGAGAGGGGGCTCCATTTCACCGCCTCGGCGTTCGACATCCAATCATTCGAAGTGCTCGAGGCGATCGGCGTTCCGCTTCACAAGGTTGCGTCTTCGGAGACCACGAATTTGCAGTTCCTGCATCGCGTCGCCGCGAGCGGCAAGCCGGTGGTGATCTCGACCGGCATGTGCGACATGGTCGACGTCGAAGAGGCAGTCAACATCTGCCTGGGTGTCGGCAACGATCAGATCATGCTGCTACAGTGTGGCGCGATGTATCCGTTGCCGCCGGAACTCGCCAACTTGCGGGTGTTGACATCTTTTGCGGAAAGGTTCGGCTGTCCCGTCGGCTTTTCCGACCACACGCTGGGGCAGGCTACTGCGACGGCGGCAGTGGCCCTTGGTGGCACGGTGTTCGAAAAGCACTTCACGCTGGACCGCAACGCAAAAGGGCCAGACCATTTCTATGCGCTGGAGCCCGGTGAACTGAAGGCTTACGTGGCGGCGTTGCGCGAGGCGCATCAGGCGTTGGGCCATCCAGTCAAGGAGATGCTTCCAAAGGAACGCGAGCTTGGCCGCCGCGAGGGCCTTTACGCCGCGCGCGCAATGAAGAAGGACGAGATCGTCACGGCGGCGGACGTTGTCGCCAAGCGTCCGGCGATCGGGCTTCGCGCCCGCTACGCTTCGGTGGTGGTTGGAGCGACTGTCGGCAAGCCGGTCGAAAAGGACCAGCCGCTGACCTGGGATGTTTTGACTTTTGGGGCAAAGTCATGAGTGCGGACAAGTTCCTGGACGCTACCCAGAAATGGAACGCGGAAATCAAGCGCGAAAGCGCGGCGCGGAAGTATCCCAAGTGGCCGAACGAGGCGATGCTGAAGATACTGTTCGGCGGCGGTGACTATCTCAAGACGCCGTTCAAGCCCTCGCCTGATTGGCGCATATTGGATGTTGGCTGCGGCTTCGCTAACAATCTGGTGCCGTTCGCCGACATCGGCTGCGAATGTCACGGCGTCGACCTGCACCCGGAAATGGCGGCAACGGCTCAGGCCGTGATGGACGAGCGCGGATTCAAGACCCGCATCCAGGCCGGCTCCAATCGTGCGCTGCCGTATCCCGATGCGCATTTCGATCTGCTGCTGTCAATCAACACGCTGCACTATGAAGGAAGCGAGGCGAACATCCTCGCGGCGTTCAAGGAATTTCGGCGGGTCCTCAAGCCGGGCGGCGGCGTCTACCTCTCGACGGTCGGGCCGGAGCATGAAATCTACCGTCGCGCTAAATTGCTGGGCCAGCATCGCTATCAGGTGCAGAACTTCGACTTTCGTGACGGAGAAGAGTTCTTTTTCTTCGATAGCGAGCGATATCTGCGATTCTATTGCGAAAAGGTATTCGCAGACGTCGAGACGGGCCGGGTTACCGAGAAGCTGATAAATCTCCCGCTAGATTTTCTGGTGGCGCTCTGCCGCTAGAGAGAACAGGAGACGGCATGACGCGGAATCTCGTGATCTTCGGTTCCGCTGAGATTGCGGAGCTGGCGAAGTATTACTTTGAGAATGACAGCGCTTACCGCGTCGTTGCGTTTACCGTAGACGATGCGTTCGTGGGTGCCGATCAATACCTCGGCTTTCCGCTGGTGCCGTTTAGCGAGGTCGCAAAGCGCTTTCCGCCAGCGGAAAACGACATGCATATCGCGCTGTCGTACTCGAAGCTCAACCGCTTGCGGCAGGAGAAATATGAGCAGGCGAAAGCTGCCGGGTACCGGCTGGCTTCTTATGTCTGTTCCAAGTCCGTCACGTGGCCGGATCTGTCGATCGGGGAGAACTGCTTTATCCTGGAGAACCAGACCATTCAGCCGACCGTCAAGATCGGTAACAACGTCATGATCTGGTCCGGTAATCATCTGGGCCACGGCAGCGTTATCGGCGATCACACATATATTGCTTCGCACGTCGTGGTCTCTGGCCATTGCACCATCGGCCAGCGATGCTTCTTCGGGGTGAACGCGACGATAAAGGACTTCACCGTTATCGGTGACGATTGCTTCGTCGCAATGGATGCATCGGTCACGAAGGATATGCCGGCCGGCGCCGTGGCGCTCGGCGCGCCGGCCGAGGTGTTCCCGAGCGATGACCGCCGGGCGCGTGCGCTCAAAAAAGTCTACTTCAAGATCTGATCCACCGGATACCGGGTTGCCCAAAATGAGCAGTGAAAAAGATTTCGGCTATAAGATGGAATCGAAGGCAAGCGACGCGCAAATTGCGCACCGCGAGTTGCTGTATAAATTATTCAACGACCGCCCGATGCCGGACGACCAGCTCCTCATTTGCCTAGGGCTGTTCATGCGCAGTTCTGCGCTGACCAAGATTTTGTTCGTCAATGAGGCGTACCAGTTGATCCTCAATCAGCCGGGAATCATTGTCGAGTTCGGTACCTGGTGGGGACAGAATCTCGTGCTGTTCGAAAATCTGCGGGCGATCTACGAGCCCTTCAATCAGAGCCGGCGCGTGATTGGTTTTGATACCTTCACGGGTTATCCATCTGTTTCCGGCAAGGACCGGCCCAGTGAGACCATTAAGGTGGGTGGCTACAAAGTCGCGGAGAACTATCGCGAGTATCTGGAAACCCTTATCGATTATCACGAGAAGAACAATGTTCTCGCTGCGGTCAAGAAGCATGAGCTGGTGCAGGGGGACGTGACCAAAACCGCCCCGGCGTATTTCACCGAGAACGATGATGTCGTGATCGCGTTGGCCTATTTCGACATGGCGTTGTATGAGCCGACGAAGGCTGCGCTAGAGGCTATCAAGCCTCACCTCGCGCCTGGCAGCGTCCTGATGCTCGATGAATTCAACAACCACGATTATCCTGGCGAGACGCGCGCCTTTAAGGAAGCTTTCAAAGGAGTTTCTTACCGCGTCAAGAAATCGCAATACATGACTGACCGTACTTTTATTGTTATTCAGTGATTTGAGTAATGTTCGAAACGGCGGCGATACGCTGGAAGAAGCTCGGTCTGGTGCTGCGTCCCGATCGGCGCCTGCCGTGGGCCCAGACTCACTGTATGGTGCCGACGCCGCAAATGCTGAACGACGGGCTGGTGCGCATTTATTTTTCGGGCCGCGACGAGACGAACCGGTCGAATATTGGATACGCCGTCGTAGACCTGAATGCCGGTGGCAAGGTGCTGGAATATTCCAGCCGGCCGGTCCTTACCCCAGGGGAATTGGGTTGTTTTGACGACAACGGCGTAACGCCATCTTGCGTCAAGGAAATCGACGGTCGTTTGCATCTCTATTATCTGGGTTGGAACCCTGGCTCGACGGTTCGCGTGCATCTGTTCGGTGGCTTGGCGATCAGCGAGGATGGCGGCGAGACATTTACCCGCTGGTCGCGCGCGCCGATCTTGGAGCGGTGTCCAACCGATCCTTTCCTGAATACCGCGCCCTGGGTGGTCGAGGCCGACGGCGAGTATCGCATCTACTACGTCTCGGGCTGCGGTTGGCTGCACAAGGACCTGCCCCGTTACAACATCAAGATGGGGCGTTCAGACGACGGCAAAGTATGGCGGCGCGACGGTCACATTAGTATCGATTTCAAGGATGCGTCGGAGAACGCTTTGGCTCGGCCCTACGTCATTTTCGAAAATGGCGTCTGGAAGATGTGGTTTGCCCACAAAGGTGAATCCTATCGGCTTGGTTACGCGGAATCGCTGGACGGGGTTGTTTGGGAGCGTCGCGACGACTTGGTTGGCATCGATGTCGGCCGGTCCGGTTTTGACAGCGAGATGATCGAGTACGCGGCCGTGGTTCGTTATAAAGATAGCCACTTCATGTTTTACAATGGCAACAATTACGGTGCCGACGGCATTGGGCTCGCAGTAGAGGAATGAAGCGCGTCGCAATTATGCAGCCGACCTATCTACCGTGGAGCGGGTATTTCGGTCTGATGCGATCTGTGGACCTGTTCATTTTTCTCGATTCAGTCCAATTTGCGCGCCGGTCGTGGCAGCAGCGCAATCAGATCAAAACGGCTAACGGAGCGCAGTGGCTGACGGTGCCGGTGATCAGCAAGGGCAAGCGCGATCAGCGGATCGATGAAGTCGAAATAGATCCATCGGCGCAATTTGCGGCGGCTCACACGCGGGCGATCGAACTGAACTACCGCAAGGCGCCTGCGTACGCGGCCGCCGCGCCGGAAATCCTGACCGAATTGAACGCGCTGCATCCGAAATTGGCCGAACTGACCATCGGGCTCACCCAGAAAATTCAGGCATTGTTAGGTATCGAAACGCCCGTATTGCGGTCGAGCGCCATGCACGGCGCAGGGACGAAGGCGGAGCTTCTCGTTTCGTTATGCCTGGAAGTCGGCGCAACCGAATATATATCGCCGCCCGGATCGCAGGAATATCTCGACGAATCCGATGCTTTTAAGCAAGCGGGTATTCCGGTGCGATACTTCAAGTTTCAGCATCCGGAATATCCGCAGCTGTTTGGCGAGTTTTTGCCTTACATGTCGTGCATCGACATGCTTTTCAATTGCGGGGACCGTAGCTTGAGTCTGATCGAAAGTGGATGTGAGGTGAATTGATGCGGCGTCTGGCTATTATTCCCGCGCGTGGCGGCTCGAAGCGTATCGCGAACAAGAACGTGCGCGACTTCTGCGGCAAGCCGATGATCGCCCATATCCTCAGCGCGGCTCACGAAAGCGGCCTGTTTGAGACCGTTCATGTCTCGACCGAAAATGCGGCGATCGCCGGGGTGGCGGCGGAGCAGGGGTATCCGGTCGATTTCATGCGGCCCGATAACCTGGCCGACGACTACACACCGATCATGCCTGTCATGAAGTACGCGGTTGATGAGTACGAGCGTCGCGGCCGCTCGTTCGATCAAGTGTGGCTGTTGATGGCGTGTGCGCCTTTAATAGCCGCCAGCGATCTGGTGGCGGCGGAAGCACTGTTCGTCCAAGCCGGTGGGCATTCGCATCTTCTGGCGGTGTCGGAGTTCCAGGCGCCCATCGAATGGGCGTTGCGCCGCGACGCCAATGGACTGCTGGTCCCGCTGCAACCCGGCATGTTCGCGGTGCGCTCCCAGGACCTGGAGAAGCGATACTTTGACGCCGGCTCGTTCGCCATCTTCCCGACAGCGACCGTGCAACGTACCGAGGGACCAGGGCTAGACACGGGCTTCATCGGCTATGTTCTGCCCAAGGGTTCGGCCGTCGATATCGATGACGAACGCGATTGGATATTGGCTGAAGCGATCTATCGGCTGAAGTCGGCCGATCGGACAAAAACGGGAATTGCGTGAGCTATTCCGTTCTTTTGGTCGGTCTGGGTCAGATCGCCATGGGCTATGATCTCGGATCCACGTCCGACAATGTGATCCTGACGCATGCGCGGGCTTTCACCACACATCCGGCCTTCGCGCTCGCGGGCGGTGTTGATCCAAGCCTGGAGCGGCGCGACTTGTTTTTCCGCAGCTATGGCCTGGCTGCGCAAGCCGATCTTGCGAGTGCGCTGTCGCGTGGGCAGCCGGATGTTGTTGTCATCACAGCTCCTACACCGCACCACGGTGAAATTCTCAGGGATGTGCTCGCCCGGACGCCGCCGCGGGCCGTGTTGTGTGAAAAGCCGCTGTCCTATTCGCGGCAGGAGGCGCGCGAAATGGTCCGCCTGTGCGAGGAGAAAGGCTGCGCCCTTTATGTCAATTATCCACGGCGCGCCGCCCCCGGTTCGCGCGAAGTGAAAAGGCGGTTGAGTAACCGGGAGATCGCCGGGCCTCTAAAGGGCGTTTCCTGGTATAGCAAAGGCCTGCTGCACAATGGATCGCATTTCGTGAATTTGGTTGAGTATTGGCTTGGGCCGATTACCGGCTTTGCGATCATCGCTACCGGACGCCGGTGGGACGACAGCGACCCCGAGCCTGACGTGCGCATCGATTTTGCCGGCGGGTCTGTCTCATTTTTCGCGGCGCGCGACGAGGACTATTCGCTGCACGAGATCGATCTCGTCGCTTCAAACGGGCGCTTGCGGTATTCCCGCGGCGGCGAAAGAATTCTTTGGCAGCCCGCGGTCGCCGATGCGCATTTCGAAGGTTACAAAGTGTTGTCTGACGCCGGTGAAGACATCCGCTCAGATGCCCAGATGACCCAGTGGCATGTTGCCGATCAGCTTGCCAAGAGTCTGCAGGGTGAAGACGCCGATATCTGCAGCGGAACCGACGCGCTGAAAACCATCGAATGGCTCATGAAGATAAGGGACGCATTGTGAGCGCAAGAAAAATGACCGACACCTTGGCGCTGCTCGGTGGCCCGAAACTGATCGACAAGGAATTCCCCCGCTACAACTCGATCGGCAAGGAAGAGGTCGAGGCGGCCAAGAAAGTCGTCGAAAGCGGTGTGCTCTCGCAATTTCTAGGCTGCTGGGATCCGGATTTTTTTGGCGGCCCGAAAGTGCAGGAGTTCGAGCGCATGTTCGAGCGCCATTTCGGCGTCAAACATGCGGTGACGGTGAACTCGCTGACGTCGGGGCTGGTCGCTGCGGTGGGTGCGCTTGGGATCGAGCCTGGCGACGAGGTGATCGTCAGTCCGTGGACGATGTCCGCCAGCGCAACCGCGATCCTGCATTGGAATGCGATCCCGGTGTTCGCCGACATCGAGCCGGAGACCTTCTGCCTCGATCCCGCGTCGGTGGAGCGCAACATTTCGCCTTATACGAAGGCGATTGTCGCCGTCGACATCGCCGGGCACTCCGCCGACATGGATGCGCTCCGCGCGATTGCCGACAAGCATGGCCTCAAGATCATCTCTGACACCGCACAAGCTCCGGGGGCGATGTATAGGGGCAATTTCGCCGGCACCTTGGCGGATATCGGCGGTTACAGCTTGAACTACCACAAGCACGTCCACACTGGCGAAGGCGGCGTGATGGTCACCAACGATGACGATCTGGCCGACCGTTTGCGGCTGATCCGTAACCACGCTGAAGTGGTTGTCGAAGACAAGGGCATGACCAATCTCAGCAACATGATCGGGTACAACTTCCGCCTCGGCGAGATCGAAAGTGCCATCGGTATCGAGCAATTGAAGAAGTTGGCGACGATGGTGGAAGGCCGCCAGCGGATCGCGCGCCGCATGGATGAGGGCCTTGGCAACCTGAAGGGGCTGCGCACGCCGGCGGTCAAGCCCGACTGCACCCATGTATACTATACTTACACGATCACGCTCGATCCCGACGTGCTGGGCGTGAGCAGGGATGTCATTCACAAGGCGCTGACGGCGGAAGGCGTGCCGGCGATCGGATCGCGCTACGAGAACATTCATCTTTTGCCGATGTATCAAAAAAAGATTGCTTACGGCAGCAAAGGATTTCCGTGGACCTCCGATATCTGTCGGCGTGACGTCAGCTACGCCAAGGGCATATGCCCGGTGGCGGAGGATATGAACGACCGGCGGTTCCTCGGCTTCGGCATTTGTAGCCACACTTTCGAGGACGGCGACGTCGATCTTATCATTGAGGCATTCCACAAAGTGTGGCGCAATGTCGAGGCGCTGCAATGATCTACGAACTGCCGGGCGGCTATTTCGTGCGCGCGTTGTATGCCAGCGATCTGGCCGGGCCCTATCCGTCCTGGTTCGAAGACCAGGAGGTGTGCAAATACAATTCGCACGGCAAGTTCGCCAGGAATTCGGACTGGTTCAAGCGTTTCTATGAGTCGGCCAATAACGAAGACCGCGTGGTCTGGGCAATCTGCCATCGTGACGACGGGCATATCGGCAATATCAGCTTGCAGGATATGTCGTTCATCAATCGCAACGCCGAATTTGCGATCTTGATCGGCGATGGCCGGCACAGGGGCAAATCGGTGGGCACCTATGCCGGGCGCGCGTTGCTGCGGCATGGATTCGAGAAACTGAACCTCGAGCGTATTTATTGCGGCACGGCTTCGACAAATGTCGGGATGCAGCGTCTCGCGCACCAACTCGGCATGACCGAAGAAGGTCGCCGCCGTAATCACCTATTCCTGGAAGGCCAGTGGGTGGACATGTTGGAATACGGGATCCTCAAAGGCGAGTTTCTCGCTCGGGACATCGATAAATGAGCGGAGATCATATTGAGTCAGCTGCGGCGAAATGGTCTTGAGTTCGTTGGCGGTCTCGAGGGTGCGGCGCGCGGCGTATTCGCTGGCAAATTAGGCAATGTCGAAAACCTGCCTGGACGGGCTGGTGCAGACCAGTGACTGGCTGTTGTGTGGGACCAGCTTTTTGTCTGATCTGGAATGGCGGGCCCTCCGTCAGGCGCGGCAGGCCGGCAAGCGAACGGTGCTTCCCGGATGAAATCTGGGTTGGGGACGAGATCGGTCTGCAACTCGCCCGCAAAGACTTGCCGGAGGCGCCGGTCAAGCTGGTGCCCAATGCTTATTTCCTCGACTTGCGAGGCGAGTGCGGCGCGATCGCCATTCCGGCGTGCAGCCGCGGCGACGACCTCCATAGTATGCGAGCCGTTGCGGGACGATCGTCTGGCTCTCTATGGAGACTGGCGTTACTGGCACTATACCGAAGAGGAAGCGTTGCACGTTTTTCTTGCGAATGTCGGGCGCCTTGGCGGCAATATCGGGCGCATTACGGTGCGGGCGCATCGTCTCAACGCCCGCGCTGCATCGTAGGCGAAGGAAGCAGTAGGGAATAGCGATGAAAATTGTTGCAACTATCGAAGCGCGAATGACGTCGACTCGGCTGCCGGGAAAGGTGCTGCTCCCCGCGCTCGGCCGACCGATGTTGGCGCACCTGACCAGCCGCCTTAAGGCGGTGCCGTCCATCGACGAGATCGTGCTCGCCACTACCACCAACGCTACCGATGACGTGCTGGCCGAATTCGCTGAACGGGACGGCATCGCGCTGTTTCGCGGCAGCGAAGATGACGTCCTGGGCCGGGTGCTTTGTGCCGCCGAATCAAAATCCGCCGATGTGATCGTGGAAATTAGCGGCGACTGTCCGATTATCGATCCCGATCTGATCGAACAGACAATCCGGACATTTAAGCGCAATCCGCAAGCTGCGTTTGCCGCGAACGCCACCATCAGCAGCTATCCCGGTGGTATGGATACGGCGGTGTTCACCCTCAAAGCCCTGAAGACCTCCGCCGCGATGACCGACGATACCCTGGACCGGGAACACGTTTGCCGCTTCATCGTCAATCATCCCGAGCTGTTTCCCTACGTCTATCTGATTGCGCCGCCGTCGCTGCACTGGCCGGAGGTGTGCTTGACCCTGGATGAACCCGCCGATTACGAGTTGATCCGAACGCTGATAGAGCATTTCGGTGAAGACTCCCCTCTATTCAGCTGCGGCGACGTGATCCGGGCCTTGCGGCAACATCCGGAATGGTTGACGATTAACCCGCATGTCAAGCGCAATGACCCGCGGCCGACATGATCCACCCAATTCTCTCATCGGTCTAGAGCTCGGTGGACAGGGGCTACGACATCGAGACTGCGCCGACGGTATGATTCTTAGCTATGTGCGCGCCTTCTGAATGCATGCGGCGTTTCGGCTGACGGTCGGCGTCAAATCCGCTGCGAAGCGACGCGCGCAAATACCTGTTCCTGGTCCGTGGGTGGACACGATTGAATACCGCTTCCTCAGAGACGAATTTCTCGGAGGCGACAAAGTTACTCGGAGGCGACAAAGTTAAATGATAGGAGTTGTTGCGCACGATCCAGGAGGGGCGGAATTTCTTTCTAGTTATCTCCGCTATAATCCTCAACCATTTGTTTGCTGCGTGGAGGGGCCGGCCCACAGCGTGTTTACTCGCAAGTTAGGCAAGGTAGAAAGCCTGCCATTAGAACTGTTGGTGGATACCTGCACTTCGCTGTTGTGTGGAACCAGTTCCGTTTCGGACTTGGAATGGCGAGGCCTCCGTCTAGCGACATCTTTACGTAAGAGAACTATCTCGGCGTTAGACCACTGGATCGGTTATCGGCGTAGATTTCTCCGTGGTGGTGAATGGTGCTTCCCTAGCGAAATCTGGGTGTCCGACGAAGCCGCGCTTGGTTTGGCGCGGCAAGAACTGCCAGAGGTGAAATCACTAACAATAAAAGATTGTTTCTTTCAGGATATTCGCGATGAAATCGCATCAATCGAAGCTCCTAAGCGGGGTATTAATGAAGGCGTCAATATTCTTTTTGTAAGTGAACCCATTCGAGAAGGGGGCCTTGTGTTACATGGCGATGAACGCTACTGGGGCTTCACTGAAGAAGAGGCTCTCCGGTATTTTCTTACAAACCTGGGTCGCCTATTCGACCGGGTAAATCGGATAGTTATCCGATCGCATCCTAAGGAAAGCCGTGATAAGTACGTTTGGACATTAAGCGAATTTGATTTGCCAATAATCGTTTCCGAAGATCTGCCATTGCTCCACCAGATAGTTGCCAGTGATGTGGTCGTTGGATGCGCGACGATGGCGATGGCCATCGCAGTACTTGCAGAAAAGCGGGTTATTAGCTGTATTCCTCCGGGCGGGCGGCTTTCACCTCCGCCCCACGCCGAAATCAAGGAAATGCGAAGCCTGCTAGCCTAGCGAGGAATCTTATGACTTTGAAGTATTTCGAATGTCCGTCCAAATGCGCGTGATTTGTCTATGAATTGTGACCGAGTGAACACACAGTTACAAGCGGCTGATACCGAAGGCTTGACGCTATTTCTACATCGAATCCTCGATGAAGTAGGTTTAAGGGCCCAGCTCGGCGCTGTTGCCGCGCGAAAATGGCGAGAAGTTTGCGAGCAACTGCCATACCTTCCGGTTAGTTACGCAGCCGCGATGGTCGAATATCAATTGGCTTATTGGTCGGATAAGTTCTCAAAGATATTCGATATTTCGTTGATATTGGAACACGATAATCGTCCGTGCGGGCTATTGCCCCTTTCGCTCGTATTTGATTTTGAAAATGGTTGGCGATTATCCAGCAATGGCGGGCCAGTCGTGCGCCCCTTGTTCATTTCGGGCATACCGAAAAAAGCGATCAAGGTATTGGCGAAAAGATGCCTCGAGTTTTTGGAAAAAGTTTGTGAGGGTATCGGCCAGAAAGAGTTAGAGATTGTTGAAGTATTCTCGGGCGGCTACGGATTTGGTGGGTGGTATAATGCTCTGTTGAGTTCTGGACCGAGAGTAGAGTTGTTCCACGAACTTTTTCTGGATCTCAGTCCAGATATTGCCGACATCAAAAACAACTTTCGTAAAAGCTACAAGCCACTGATTTCTAAAGGTCTAAAACTTTGGAGCACGGAGGTAATTTGCTCAGCTTGCCCCCAACAATGGGAAGAGTTTCGTCAGTTTCACCGTGTTGTGGCTGGAAAATCGACGCGTTCTGAAGATAGCTGGCAGAAGCAGCATGATGCAATTGCCGCAGGGGATGCTTTTTTTGTTTGCCTCCGTGATGCTGGTTCGAGGATGATAGGCGGCGGTTTATTTCACCTTTCTCCGCATGAAGGAATGTATGCTGTCGGAGTCTATGATCGAGCGCTTTTCGACAAGCCACTTGGGCATGTCGTTCAGTATTGCGCGATCGAAGAGATGAAACGCCGAGGAGTGCGCTGGTATAAAATTGGAGTTTTCTCTTATCCTGGTGGAAATCCTCCTCCGACAGGTAAGGAGCTTTCTATTTCAATGTTCGAACAGGGCTTTTCGTCTCATACGTTTCCACGCGTCAAGATTACCAAGAGAATTGATCGTGGTTAATAAGTGTGGAATACATATGTTACGCAACGTGACGCCATCGAGACTATGGCCGATTAATTGTTGCGCACAAACCCAGGCACCCGCAGGCTGCGCTTGGCCCTGGTTGGACAGGCCCCGACGAGGTGTATCATGGAAAACGCATCGACACCGACATGCCCCGAAGGGCTGTGTCGATCACGGACTGTCGGCGTAACCATGAGCGGACATAGAAGTCAAACGGACCTAAGACTATGAATTCCAGCGTAATACCGGGAGAAGAATCGAATACCGATGACGTTAGGACATGGTACGAAAACTCTTACAAAGAAGGAAAAATTACCGCCCAGAGAAAGTACCCGAATGAAGAGTTCTGTCGCTTTATGGGGCGGAATTTTTTTAAAACAAACTTAGATGACAGAAGTCATATAAAAATATTGGAGGTTGGCTGCGGCAGTGGTTCAAACCTATGGATGGTTGCTAAAGAGGGTTTCGATGCGTACGGCGTAGATATTAGCAGCTATTCGCTCAATCTTGCGAAAATGATGCTGTCAAATTACGAAGTACGAGCAAGTTTGCAACTTGGCGATATGACTACGCTTGAGTTCGAAGATAATTCATTTGACGCGGTGGCTGACATTTTCTCATCTTACTGTCTAAATGAAGTTGAAGGTGAGAGTTTCATTCGCTCCGTGCACAGGGTGCTAAAACCAGGCGGAAAGTTTTTTTCCTTTTTTCCTTGCAAATCGTCCGATGCTTTTAAGAACCATTCCCCGGCTAGTTTGATTGACAATAGTACGCTAAATGGGATTCACCGAGCGTCTTCTCCGTTTTATGGGAATTTCTATACATTTAGATTTTCAAGTACAGAAGACTATCATTCATTACTTACTAGAAATGGATTTAACGTGACTTATCTTGAAACAATATCTCGCTCCTACAATAGCCAAACAGAAAATTTTTCATTTATATCTATTGAAGCAGCTAAAAGATTATAATAATTCGAGCGTTATCGCCGGGTTGCCTCCCTCCTGTCCGGCCTGGACCGTTGGTTGATCTGCAGTCGATTCATCGAAATTCAGTTAAATGACCGGGACGTCCGAAGTTTTTGCCAGCGTCTTGAACCGGCTCAAAAGGTTTAAGATCTTTCCGGCCATTCAGCGTTTCGCTGCGCACAATCGACGTGTATTTCCGCTCGCGCCGGATGCGGCGCGACGCAAACCGGTAGTGCTGTTCGAGCTGAACCTACTTCGGTCGGCGCATATCGCTTATAGCTATTGCGCCAACGTGCTGGCGACGGAGCATCGGGCTCGGATTGTCGCTTATGCGCCGCAGCGTTTGCAAAGCTGGCGGCAGAGGCTTTATTTTTGGATTAAGTGTGCGATCGGTTTAGATCCGTTCGGTGCGTACACTTCCTTCGGGACGACAGGCTTTCTGGAGGTGGTGCCGTCCACTGTCCAGAAAGCCAAGGCAAAAGAGTTGATCGAGACAGTTCTGCCGCTGTTGCGAAATAAGCGCGACGTTGAAGAATTGGTCATTGACGGCGTTTTGGTCGGGGACCTGATCTACGACTCCTATCTGAGTGTATTTCGCAAACCGACTATCGAATTCGATTCTTCAGAGTTTCAGCACTTTCTGCTGAATTCCCTTGAGTTATACGTTTTCTGGAATGACTATTTTAACACCCAAGACGTGCGCGCCATCAACGTCAGTCATTGCGTCTATACCGTAGCGATCCCGTTGCGTTTGGCGTTAAAGCGCGGAATTCCTGCATTCCAGGCCAACGTCACCCACATCTATCGCCTGACGGAACGCAATCTTTTCGCCTATAACGACTTCTTCTACTTCCCCGAACGGTTCGCAGCGCTGCCGTCCGATGTGCGCGAGGCTGGCCTCGCTGAGGCCGAGCGCCGGATCAAACGGCGCTTTGCAGGCGAGGTGGGCGTGGATATGGGGTATTCCACAAAGTCAGCATACGGCGAAAATCGCTACGCCCGTTTGCTGCAGCCGTCACAGCGCAAGAAGATTCTGATTGCGACCCACTGTTTCTTCGACAGCCCGCATGGCTATGGAAACAACCTGTTCCCGGATTTTTATGAGTGGCTCTCGTTTCTCGGCGAAATAAGTGAGGCCACCGACTACGATTGGTACATCAAAACCCATCCCGACTATCTGGATGGCACCAAGGAAATTATCGATGCTCTGGTTGCGAAATATCCGAAATTCACATTGTTGCCCGCGGATGCGTCGCACCATCAAATTATTGCGGAGGGCATCGATCTTGCGCTGACAACATGGGGCACGATCGCTTTCGAATACGCGGCGTTGGGCATTCCTGTGATCAACGCGTCGCGAAACAATCCGCACATCGCGTATGACTTCAATCTGCATGCCAAAGGTGTGGAAGATTATCGCCGCATGCTGCTGAATCTGGATCGCTTGGATTTAAAAATCGATAAACGAAAGGTCTGTGAGTACTATTTCATGAGAAACATCTACAACACCGAAGACCTGTTTTTTGAAAGCTACGACAAGGCCGTTGACGATCTGGGCGGATACTCTGGCCAGTTCGAGGTGGAGGTCTATGACCGGTGGCTGCAAGACTGGTCGCCGGAGCGACATCGGACCATTGTCGCAGCCTTGCGGGCTTTCGTCCGATCAGGCGACTTCCGGATGGATTATACGCACTACGGCCGAGAATTCACATTCGAGTCCACGGAAGGGCAAGTATGATCGCTGTTATTCTCGCCGGTGGGCTCGGTACGCGTATTTCAGAAGAGACGCATCTGAGACCGAAGCCGATGATTGAGATCGGCGGAAAGCCCATACTCTGGCATATCATGAAGACCTATTCCGCCCATGGCGTGAATGATTTTATCATTTGCTGCGGCTACAAGGGCTACCTCATCAAAGAATATTTCGCCAATTACATCCTGCACATGTCGGACGTAACCTTCGACATGGCGAGCAGCGAGGTAAAGGTTCACCGGCGCATGGCAGAACCATGGCGGGTAACGCTGGTCGATACCGGCGAGAGAACAATGACCGGGGGGCGGTTGAAACGTGTCGCGGATTATTTGAAAGACGAAGATTGCTTTTGCTTCACCTACGGCGATGGATTAAGCGATGTAGATGTCCAGGCCTCGATCACCTTCCATCGGAAGCATGGCAAGCTCGCGACGGTGACGGCCGTGCAGCCTCCCGGGCGCTACGGCGCGCTTGAGCGGTCGGGCGATCAGATCACCGGCTTTATCGAAAAGCCACGCGGCGACGGCGGTTTGATAAACGGCGGATTCTTCGTGTTATCGCCAAAGTGCATCGACTTGATTGAGAGCGATGGCACGCCATGGGAATCGGTGCCAATGAGTAAGCTCGCCGCCATAGGTCAAATGATGGCCTTCGAGCATCGTGGTTTCTGGCAGCCGATGGACACGCTACGCGAGAAAAATCTGTTGGAAGATTTGTGGATTCGGGGCAAGGCTCCATGGAAGGTTTGGAAGGACTAACTGTAATGGTTGCCCAGGAAGTCCATGCAGCGGATCTCGATCTGATCTTGAGTGTGGCCAAGGAAGAATTCGGGGCACTCGCCGGAAGTGAGGTCGTGCTGACCGGTGGTGCGGGGTTTCTCGGCTACAGTCTCGTTTTGTCAATTTGCGAGTTCAATCGACGCAATCCCGGCGCCAAGATCGCACTCAATGTACTGGATAACTTTATCCGGGGGTGCCCGCCCTGGCTCGAGGAGGCGGCTCGCGAGCGGTCGATCCGCTTGTTCCGGCACGACGTCACCCGTCCTTTACCGAAGGGGTTGCCGCGCGCGGACTTTCTAATTCACGCCGCGTCGATTGCTTCCCCTACGTACTACCGGCGGCATCCGATCGAAACGATGGATGCGAACGTTCAGGGGCTCCGAAATCTTCTGGACCATTGCGTCGCATGGAAAGGAGATGGCTACCCGACGCGAGGAATGCTGTTTTTTTCGTCCAGCGAAATCTACGGCGATCCCTCGCCTGAAATGATTCCAACGCCTGAAACGTATCCTGGCGTTGTTTCCTGCACCGGGCCGCGTGCCTGCTATGACGAATCGAAGCGTTACGGCGAAACCATGTGCGTCAATTTTGCAAGCGCCCACGGTGTTCCGGTCAAAGTCGCCCGCCCATTCAACAACTACGGACCCGGACTGAAATTGTCAGATCAGCGTGTGATCCCGGATTTCTGCCGTGCGATCCTGGCCGGGGAGGACATAACGATCCTATCGAGCGGTTCGCCAACGCGCACCTTTAGTTATGTTGCTGATGCGGTCGCAGGCTACATGAAGATTCTCGTGCGCGGTCGCCCCGGCGAAGCCTACAACATCGGGACGGAAAAACCAGAGGTGTCGGTGGCGGAATTGGCCGAGCTCCTTGTTCAAGTCGCCCGCGCCACATTGGGATATCGGGGACAGGTGCGCTTGGCTACCAGTGCCGATCCTCATTACCTAACCGACAATCCGCAACGCCGCTGCCCCGATCTTGCAAAGGCGCGCGGCGAACTTGGCTATGCGCCGCAGGTATCGCTCCAGGAGGGGTTGCTTCGTACCCTGTTGTGGTACGTCGACAACCAGCAATGGGGAGACGACCGTTGAAACTGACAGTTATCGGCACAGGCTATGTCGGCCTCGTCTCCGGAGTGTGTCTGGCGGAGATCGGTGTTGACGTTGTCTGCGTCGATTCCGATGCCGGCAAGATCGAGCGGATTCGCAAGGGCGAGACCCCGATCCACGAAAACGGATTGGAGTCGCTGCTGGCCAAGCATATCGGCCGCCGCCTGACCGCCACAACTGCTGCAGAAGCCGCACTTCTCGACAGCTCCGTCTCGATGATCGCGGTCGGCACGCCATTCGACGGTGAGCGCATCGACCTGAGCCAGGTCGAGGCAGCGGCGCGGAAGATTGGCGAAGTTCTGAGAACGCGGGACGACTATCACGTTGTCGTAGTCAAAAGCACTGTCATTGCTGGGACCACCGCAGGGCCAGTCCGCGAGATTCTTGAAGCGGTGTCCGGCAAAAGGGCGGGCATCGACTTCGGTTTGGCGATGAACCCGGAATTTCTTCGCGAAGGTGCGGCGGTTGCCGATTTCATGAATCCCGACCGGATCGTTATTGGCGGCATAGACGGCCGCAGTATTGCGACCGTGCGGAAGCTCTACCGGCCATTCATCGAGCGGGGCGTGCCGATTTTCGAAACGAACTGCGATACTGCTGAGATGATCAAATACACCAATAATGCGCTATTCGCCACCATGATTTCTTTCAGCAACGAAATTGGCAATCTGTGCGCCCGCCTGCCCGGGGTTGACGTTCTGGATGTCATGGCTGGGGTCCACCTGGACAAGCGCCTGTCTCCGCGTCTCGCGACCGGCGAAACGATCCGGCCGCGGATGTTGGAATACCTTGCCGCCGGCTGCGGTTTCGGCGGCAGCTGCTTCCCCAAGGATGTGAAAGCGCTGGCGGCCCATGCGCGCGCCTTGGCGTTGGAGCCGCGAATGCTCGACTCGTTGATCGAGGTCAACAGAACGCAATTCTTAGAACTTGTTCGCCAGTTGGAACGCCATATACCAGTGCTAGCTGGCAGTCGGATTGCGGTCCTGGGGCTGGCATTCAAGCCTGAATCCGACGACATTCGCGAATCTCCGGCCATCTCGTTGATCGAAGCGCTGATCGCCCGCGGATGTTCGATCAGTGCCTTTGATCCGCTTGCCGCAGCCGGCTTCCGTCGGAAATTTCCCAATTGGCCGGTGCGGTACGGCAACAGCGTTGAGGCCACCATAGAACACGCGGAAGCAGTCGTTATCGTTACCCGTTGGAAGGAATTCGGACGGCTACCGGCCTTAGTCGCCGGAATGGTGACGCAGCCCCTGATCGTCGACGGCCGACGCATGTTCCGGCCGGGCGATTTTCCGCGCTACGCCGGTATCGGCGTCGAAACGAACGACTCGAACATATCCGTGCATCCTAACATCAAGGTTGCAGGTTTGACGCCTTAAAACATGTCATTGTTGAAAGCGATACGTCAATTGCTTTTTACGGTTTTCGGGGAATGCTATGCGGTTTGATGCGGCACCGCTCTTGGGCGCATTTGTGATAGGATTGGAACCGCGCATCGATCAACGCGGAGCGTTCGCTAGGGTTTTTTGCGCTAGGGAGTTCGCGGCTCTGAATCTCGAAACTACTTTCGTTCAGGCCAATATCGCAATCAGCAAACTTCCCGCTACCGTGCGAGGTATGCATTATCAGCGCGCTCCCTACTCCGAGGTAAAGCTTGTTCGCTGCGTCCGCGGCTCCATTTTCGACGTTATCGTCGATCTTAGGAGGGAGTCGCCGACCTACCTCAAATGGTTCGGGATGGAATTGTCCGAGGAGAACGCTCTCGCTATGTATGTTCCTAAAGGGTTTGCGCACGGATACGAATCCTTATCCGAGAATGCCTCGGTACATTACATGGTCAATGAGTACTATGCCCCAGATGCAGAGAAAGGATGCCGATACGACGATCCTGCGCTTGCGATTAATTGGCCGTTGGCGGTCGGTAATGTTTCCGAGAAGGACACGAAGTGGCCATTGCTTGCGGTACAAATTTGACCGATAGCTTGCCCGGGATAGGCATGACACGGAACGCCGCATGACCCGCCACGTTCTGCTGACGGGTGGCACCGGGTTCGTCGGTCGTCAAGTCCTGACCGCACTGGCCAAAGCGGGTGTACATGTGCGTGTGGTATTGCGCGCCGGTAGCGAGGCGCGGATACCGAGTATTGCGAACGTCGAAGACATAATCTTTACCAACGATATCTTCGCCGAATCCGCGGATTGGTGGGCGAACGCATGCAGCGGCGTCGATACGGTCGTGCATGTGGCGTGGTATGCTGAGCCCGGAAAATACCTGCAATCCGCAAGAAATCTTGACTGCCTAGAAGGCACACTGCGGCTCGCTCGGGGTGCAGCTCAGCGCGGAGTCCGGCGTTTCGTTGGCGTTGGCACTTGCTTCGAATACGATCTGACAGGCGGCGTGCTCACGGTCGATACGCCGTTGCGTCCGCTGACTTCTTATGCTGGGACGAAAGCGGCTACTTTTCAAGCGTTGTCTCAGTGGCTGCCGGCGCAGGGGGTGGATTTCGCCTGGTGCCGATTGTTCTATCTTTACGGCGACGGTGAAGATAAGCGGCGGCTGGTACCTTATATCCGCGCTTGCCTCGCCGCCGGGGAAGCCGCGGAGCTCACTACCGGAAAGCAAATTCGGGACTTTTTGGATGTACGCGAGGCGGGCCGTCTGATCGCCGAGATCTCCTTGAGCGATCATACGGGACCCGTCAACGTCTGCTCCGGGATGCCGGTGACCGTCCGTGAACTAGCGGAAAGCATCGCCGATGAATACGGACGGCGGGATTTGCTACGGTTCGGTGCGCGGCTCGACAACCTAGTGGATCCGCCGAAAGTGCTCGGCGTCAAGCACGAGATTATAAATTGATTGCCGCAAAATTGTTGAAGGTAACTTCAGAAAAATGACGCAAATGTTACTCGCCATGTTGTTTGAAGGGTAGAAAAATGAAGAAAAATATTAGCGGTCTGCTCGATGTATTTTTCAAAGGGAAGACGCGCGAGCGCATAAACGAAATAGCGATTATGTTGCGGGGGGGGCCGTATGGTTTTCTGGCTGATCCGAGTTATTCGGAAGATGGATTGGTGACTTTTCATCTCGCTGAATTCATGAAGGATCCGAAATTCATGAAGGCTTATGCAGCAGGAAAACGCACGGGAGCATTGCGGAAACATCCGGGAGATATTCATTGGCGTGCCTACGTGGCTTGCTGGGCAGCAAGCCGGGCGAAACACCTGGCGGGGGACTTTGTCGAATGCGGTGTAGGCCGGGGATTGCTGTCTCGCACGATTGTAGAATATTTAGATTTTAATGGCCTGGACAAGAAATTCTGGCTCTTTGATACATATTCTGGGATTCCTGATGGCGTGCTGAGTGAGGAAGAGAGACGGCGAGGCATTCGAAACGAGTTGTTCGGCTACGACGACAGCTACAGCGCTGTAAAGGAGACGTTTTCTGGGTTCAGCAATGTGCAGATTGTGCAGGGTATTGTGCCTGAATCATTGGCAGGTCAGCCGATAGACCGTGTGTCCTATTTGTCCATTGACATGAATAATGCGGCTTCGGAAATTGCCGCCATTAGTTTCTTTTGGGATAAATTGGTTGCGGGAGCGGTTGTGGTTCTTGACGATTATGCTTACTCCCCGGCTTTTCTCGCCCAACATAAGGCATTCAATGAATTTTGCAGCAGCAAGGGCGTGTGCGTCCTTGCCCTTCCAACCGGGCAGGGCTTAATCATTAAGCCGTAAACTGGTCGTGTTCTGCTTCAGAAGAAAGAGATCGTGAAATGACTCCGGACTTGCTGCGCAGGGTGCTGTACGAACAGACCAGTCTGCCGATTTTCCAAAACCGCATGTACCCAACTGAAGCTGAGGCCAAGTCCTGCCCAAAGGGTGACATGTGCTTGGTGGAGGACCAGTGCACGGGTCTGATCTATAACGCCGTGTTCAATTCCGACGGGATGATCTACGACGCGCACTACCAAAACGAACAGGGCGTTAGTCCTCTATTCCGTGTCCATCTGGAGGCCGCGGTGAGCATTGTGTTGCGCGACATGGGCAAGCAAGACCTGGTCGAGATCGGTTGCGGGAAGGGCCTTTTTCTTGAAATGCTGCTCGCACAAGGCGCCGATGTCACCGGCTTTGATCCGGCCTACGAAGGCAGCAACCCGCGCGTCTTGCTTAAGTACTTCGAGCCGAGTGCTGGTATTTGCGCAAAGGGCCTGGTGATGCGGCATGTGCTGGAGCACGTGCAAAATCCATACGAGTTTCTGGTCTCGCTCCGGGACGCGAACAAAGATGCCGGCTTGATCTATATCGAAGTGCCTTGTTTCGACTGGATCTGCGAGCATCGGGCGTGGTTCGATATCTTTTACGAGCATGTCAACTATTTCCGGCTTTCCGATTTTCATCGGATGTTCGGCCGCGTTGTAGACAGCGGCCGGTTGTTTGGCGGCCAATACCTGTATGTCGTTGCGGACTTGGCCAGCCTGAAGCGGCCTCAAATCAATTCGGATGACCGCGCAGTAATTCCCAATGACTTTACCCGCGGAATTGCCGAGCTGGCGCGCTCCCAAACCGGGAAAAGTGCCATCTGGGGCGGTGCTTCCAAAGGCGTTATATTTGCGATGCTAAGGTCGCGTTTGGGTGAAAAAGTAGAAATGGTAATCGACATTAATCCGGCCAAGCAGGGCAAGTATCTGCCTGGTACCGGTTTGCTTGTGCACTCGCCCGAACGGGCAATGGCAAGCCTGCCGCCAGGCTCGACCATTTACGTCATGAATTCCAACTACCTCGAGGAAATCAAGGTTATGTCCAAAGACGCCTACAACTATATAGTGATCGACCGTGCGCGACTTTGATCAAGAGGTCGCGGAGCGCATTGCTGACCTGGGTAGAAATGCCGATCTGAAGGCGCTGGCATCAGCTTTCATGCGCGCGTCGACGCTGCCAAAATATTCATACAATTTTGCGTGGCAGGGCCGTCCCATTATTCAGTATCCGCAAGATATGATTGCGATGCAGGAGTTGATCTGGGAGGTGAGGCCGGATCTGATCATCGAAACCGGCATCGCACATGGTGGGTCATTGATCCTGAGCGCGTCGCAGCTGGCGCTGCTCGACATGTGTGATGCCATTTCGGCCGGCCAGCCGCTAGATCCTAAAGTTTCCGCACGGAAAGTGTTGGGCATCGATATCGATATTCGCGCCGCCAATCGGTCCGCGATCGAGGCCCATCCGATGGCGTCCCGCATCCAAATGATCCAAGGATCGAGCATCGCTCCCGAGATCATACAACAAGTACATGAAATTGCTGCTGGTTACCAGCGGGTGCTGTTGTGCCTCGACAGCAACCACACGCATGAGCACGTGCTCAAAGAATTACAGGCCTATGCATCACTCACTGCCGTCGGCAGCTACTGCGTCGTCTTCGATACAGTGATCGAAGATTTGCCGAAGGAGATGTTTCCCGATCGCCCCTGGGGCCCTGGGAACAATCCGAAGACCGCAGTCCTGGAATTCCTAAAATCTCATCCGGAGTTCGAAATCGACAAGGCCATCGAGAGCAAGCTTCTGCTCACCGTTGCTCCGGATGGATATCTCAAGCGTCGCCGACTCTGAACGCTGGCTTAAGCAAAGGTTTTCTCTTGGATTCTCCTATTCCAAAAGTCACGGTGGGCGTACCAGTCTACAACGGCGCGGCTACTCTGGGATCGGCGCTCGACGCCTTGCTGAAGCAAACATTCGCAGATTTTGAGATTGTCATTTCCGACAATGCTTCAACCGACGATACTAGCGACATCTGCGCGAAATATATCGCTGAAGACGCCCGGATCCGGTGTTACCGTCAAGCGACGAACATTGGGGCGGAATTGAATTTCAAATTTGTTCTGGAGCAAGCGCGCGCGCCCTATTTTATGTGGTCGGCCTGTGACGACCTCCGCTCACCCGATTTCTTGCAAGAAAACGTTCAATTCCTCGAGGCGCATCCAAGCTATGTCGCTGCGACAAGCCCTAACGTGTTGGAAGGGGGGGAGGCAGCCGGTTCTCAACTGATAGCCTTTTCACTCGATGGCAGCTTGGAAGAGCGCATCGATGCGTTTTTCGACAACTGCTGGGTGTCGCACGGTATCTTTTACGCACTAATCCGAACTGACGCGCTGAAGGCTTGCGACATTCTCGGGCAGCCATTCTTTGGCTTCGATTGGGCAGTTGATCTTTACCTCGCCAGCCGCGGAAAAATCCACCGCACGCAGAAAGGCCTGATGACATCTGGCATGGCCGGCTTGAGCAATCGGGGTTATCCGTGGCGCCAATACCGGACACAGCCCATCGGCTGGCTGTTCCCGTTTCATCGAGTCAGTCTCTATGTGTTGAAGCTTTCGTCCCGGTCTTCCTTGAAATTCCGCCTGACACTAGTGATGCGATTGTTGCGTTTGAATCTGATGACGGCGCGCGTTCAGTTCTTTTCCGAACTGCGCTCGCTGTTTCCGGCCAAGGGAAACCCGTCGCTTCGGCCAATGAAGGGGCAGCGCTAGTACCGTGGGACTCTTCGGCCTGATAAACGCGCCGGTGCGCCGAATGCTTGGCGCTACGACGGCTCCGCTGCACGGGATGGCGGAGCGCAGCCTGATCTTGCAGGCGCAAATGGCGGCACAGGCCACGCGCGGCCGTGAGCGGCTCGACCGCCTGGCTGCCGCGGAATTCCGCGCGTTTTCGCAATGGGGCGAGGACGGCATCGTCGATTGGCTCGTCGAACGATTGTCGGGAATATCCCGAAGTTTCGTTGAATTTGGTGTGCAGGACTATCGAGAATCCAACACGCGTTTGCTGCTCCAGTTGCGTAATTGGCGCGGCCTTGTTTTGGACGGTTCCGAAGAATACGTGGCGGACATTCAAAGCCAGGATCTATATTGGCGCCACGACCTTACGGCAAAGTGCGCGTTTATCGACCGCGACAATATCAACGCACTCATTAAAAGCGCGGGCTTCGCGGGGCCACTTGGTCTCCTTAGCATCGACGTCGACGGCAACGATTACTGGATTTGGGAGGCGATCGACACGGCGATGCCGGCGATCGTCGTTTGCGAATACAATGCGGTCCTCGGCGACCGCTTTGCGCTGACTGTCCCCTATCGTGCCGATTTCCAGCGCTCATTGGCGCATGCCTCCAATCTGTACTTCGGAGCCTCGATCAAGGCCCTGACCGCGCTGGCGCGGCGGAAGGGTTATGAATTCGTCGGCACGACCTCGACTGGATGTAATGCGTTCTTTGTGCGTCGTGATCTGGCGCCATCAGTCTTGGGTTCCCTCAGCGCCGTCTGGGCTTATCCCTCGGCGGTGCGCGAGGCGCGTGACAGCGAGGGGTGCTTGACCTTCACCGGCGGCTCGGCGCGCAAGGCGATCATCGCGCACTTGCCGCTGGTCAATATCGAGACGGGCACCGAGACGACACTTAGCGCCTGCGGTGAGATCTATTCGCCGGAGTGGGCATCTGGTAACGGCGTGCAGTGGGTCTGATCGCATGACGAACAGGCGCGCTTTGATCTTTGGCGTCAGCGGGCAAGATGGTGCCTATCTCTCGCGTCTGCTGCTCGACAAAGGGTATGAAGTGCACGGCACGTCGCGCGATGTCGATGTTGCTCGCTTCGAGGGGTTGCAGCGGCTGGGCATCCTGGACAGGATCAAGGTGCATTCGGCCAATTTGACGGACTACCGCAGCATCATCCAGGCGCTGCGCACCGTGCAGCCGGGCGAAATCTATAATCTGTCCGCGCAATCCTCGGTCGGTCTGTCGTTCGACCAGCCGATCGAGACGCTCAACAGTATCGTCAACGCGACCTTGAACCTGCTCGAAGCCATCCGGTTCATGGGTGGCGACGTGCGGCTGTACAGCGCCTCGTCGAGCGAGATGTTCGGCGATACGGGAGGGAGGCCGGCGGACGAAACGGCATCGTTTCGACCGCACAGCCCCTATGGCATATCGAAGACGGCGGCGCATTCGCTGGTCGCGAGTTATCGCAAGGGCTATGGCCTCTATGCCTGTTCCGGCATCGCCTTCAATCATGAGTCGCCGCTGCGCAATGAGCGCTTCGTCACACAGAAGATCGTGCGCGCGGCCATCGACATCAAACGTGGCGCGGCGCGCCGGCTGAGACTCGGCAATCTTTCCATCGTGCGCGACTGGGGCTGGGCGCCCGATTACGTTGATGCGATGTGGCGGATGTTGCAGCAGCCTTCGGCCGAGGATTTTGTCCTTGCGACGGGCAAGGCATCAAGCTTGCAAGAATTCACGCAGGCGGCGTTCGCCCGCGTCGGCCTGGAATGGCGTGATTTCGTCGATTACGAGCCTGCCTTCTTGCGGCCCTACGAACTCGAATACTCCGTCGGCAATGCGGACAAGGCGGCCCGTCTGTTGAACTGGCGCCCCAGCGTGACCATGCCCGAGGTGGTGAACAAGCTCGTGGAAGGCGAGTTGGCTCGGGCATAAGCGTGAAGGTTCTCTTCGACGGACAGATTTTCGCCGAGCAACGTGCCGGCGGCGTCAGCCGCTATTACACGACGCTGGCCGAGCGTCTGGATGCCGAGCCCGGGGTGTCGGCGCGCATCATCGCGCCATTGCATCGCAATGAAATCTTGTCGGCCAGCACGACGGCGCGTGTATTGGGCATCGGCCTGCCGGACAAGCGCGGTGTCGCGCGACTGTGCCGGCTCGGGCTGAAAGTCATGTCGCCGGTGCTCGATCGCTTCGTCAGCGGCGATATCGTGCATGAGACGTTCTTCTCGCCAAAGCCTTACCTGACGGCGAAGCGGCGCGTCACCACGATGTACGACATGATCACTGAACTCTATTACCCGGGCATTGCGACCACGGAGCACAAAAAGGCCGCCTTGGCGCGGTGCGATCACGTCATCTGCATTTCGCACAACACCAAGAAGGATCTCTGCGAGCTGTTCGGCTTTCCACCGGAGCGCGCCAGCGTCACGCATCTCGCCTATCAGGATTTCAGCCGCTTTGCCGGCAGCAAAGCGCCGCGCGGTTTGTCCGATGCTCCGTACTTTTTCTATGTCGGCAACCGCGCGGTCTACAAGAATTTCGAGATGCTGGTACGGGCTTTCGCCAGTGCGCCGCGGCTGGCGGAGAACTTCCAGATCGTCTGCTACGGCGGCGGGCTGTTCACCGACGGCGAGCGCGCCGCCGCATCGGCGTTCGGCCTGCGGCCGGAGGCGCTTGTGCACCTCGTGGGTGGCGATGACGTGCTCGGCGCGGCCTATGCCAACGCGACGGCTTTCGTCTATCCGTCGCTCTACGAGGGCTTCGGCATTCCGCCCTTGGAGGCGATGTCGGCCGGCTGTCCGGTGCTGTCCAGCAACACCTCATCGCTGCCCGAGGTAGTGGGCGACGCCGCGTTGTTGTTCGATCCGAAGGACGTCGATGCGCTGCGGGACGCGCTAGTGCGCATAACGGAATCGGCGGCGCTGCGGGACGATCTCGTGCGCCGCGGCCATGCGCAGCGGAAACTGTTCACCTGGGAGCGCTGCGTCCAGCAGACGCTCGATGTTTATCGGCGCGTGCTGTGAGCGTCGGAGGCCTGGCGCAGTACGTTTTGAAACACCGGGCGGACGCGTTTCTCGTCGTGATTGACGGAGGCCTTGCGGGCGGCGGCCGAGAGCGCCTGGCGCAAGGGCATGTCTTCCACGATGCGGCGAAGCGCAGCCTTGAGCGCCGGCAGCGAGCGCTCGGCGATCACATGGCCCCAACCGGCATCGCGCGCATATTGCACCTGGGCAGTCTCCGGCGATCCGTAGACCAGGCACGGCGTGCCAGAGACGAGATAGGACGGCACCTTGGTCGGCATCGAATAGCGCATCAGGCTGACGCTGTGGCTGTCGAAATTCACCGGCAGCAGCAGCGCGTCGGCGCGTCGCAGCATGGCGAAGAACGCCGGCTCGTCGAACTGGGATGGTTCGAGCTTGACCGCCGGATGCAGGTCGAGAAGGTGGCGGTAGCGCGCGATGTTGCGGGCCTGCGTGACGACCCGCAGCGTCGAGTGGAAGCCTTCGCCGTTCAACTCCGCGATCGCCTTGGCGCAATCCACCAAAGAGTTGAGCTGAGCGTCGGCGAAGATCGATCCGACGTAAAGGAATTCCGGCGCCTGCGACGATACGAGATCGCGCTTCGCGCTGCCGGCCCATCGCTCGGTGTCGAGCGTGAACTGAATGGCCTGGAAGGGCCGGCCGTAGCGCTTCGAATAGGCCAGCTGCATGGCCGGCGAAATGCCAAGGCATGTTTCGGCGACCTTAAAGAAATGTGTCAGCCATCGGTTCATCCGGAAGCGTTCGAGCGGCGCGAACACGCCGCTGCGGTGCGCGCTCATCGACCAGTCGTCCATGATGTGGACGACCAGCGGCAGATGAAACGTCGAGCGGATGTTCTCGATCAGCGCCATCATGCCGTTACTGCCCAGGATCGTGTAGATGACGTCCGGACGAAAATCGGAAATCCAGCGGTGCAATTCCGGCGTCAGCCGGCTGCGCTCCGGAATGCTGTCGCGGAGAAGGTAGTTGCGGACCTTGTCGATCATGCCGGCCGGAGACGGTGGCGCCTCGTCCGCAACGGCTGCTGCGGCTTGGGGCGCGGAACGCCGGCGCCGGCGCAGCCAGCCGAACGGCTCGATGAAATCGAGCTCCTCAGAACGAAGCGCATAATAGTTGCCGCAGATGTCGTTCGTGACCGGATCGGGATCGTTGTGAATTGTTGCTAGGCAATCCTTTGGCCATCCGGTGAAAAGCGACGTAAACGTCGCGCCTCCGCCTGTAAACGGATTGAAGGCGACAGGCGTTACAAAAAGGACACGGGGAAAACGTTGCATGGCCGTTACGGATATCGTCAAATCGCCAGCAAGGCAAACCTCGACAGCGGTGCGGTAGCGTGCGCGATAAGCAGCTAATGACAGAGGCGATTCGAGAGTTGCCATGAAACAGGTAATTTTGACGCGCGCCGGTGTCGAGGTGCACGAGGTCCCCGCGCCGCAGGCGGAGCCGGGCGCAGTGCTGGTGAAAGTGTCCAGCTCCTGCATTTCAACGGGCACCGAACTCAGTGGCGTCAAGTCGAGCAATCTTCCGCTCTGGAAACGTGCGCTGCGTCGGCCCGATCAGGTGCGGCAGGTCATCGAGATGGTACGCACGCAAGGTTTTGCGCGCACGAAGGAGACCGTCCGCTCGCATCTCAATCTGGCGTCGCCGATGGGCTATTCGCTGTCGGGCACGGTTGTCGCCGTGGGCACCGGCGTGGACGATGTTTTTATCGGCGACCGTGTCGCCTGCGCCGGCGGGCAGGCCGCTTTTCATGCCGAATATGTCTGCGTGCCACGCAATCTCACCGTGCCGGTGCCCGAGGGCGTGGCTGACGATGCGGCCTCGACCGTCACACTGGGCGCCATTGCGCTACAGGGCGTTCGCCGCGCCGAGCCGACGGTGGGTGAGACCTTCGTCGTCGTCGGGCTTGGAATTCTCGGTCAGCTAACCGCGCGCATCTTGAAGGCGTCGGGCATCCAGACGATTGGTGCCGATCTCAGCCCTGAGCGGATCGAGCAGGCCCGAGCACACGGCCTCGATCTCGCTATCGCCACGGACGGCAATGAGCCGGAGCAGCAGGTCGCGCGGCTGACCGGCGGCCTTGGCGCCGATGCGGTGATCGTCACGGCAGCGTCGGCGTCGGCCGACCTTCTTAACGCGGCGCTGCGGATGTGCCGCCGCAAGGGCAGGGTGGTACTGGTCGGCGACGTGCCGATCAATATCGACCGCGCGGATATCTACGCCAAGGAAATCGATTTTCGGATTTCGACGTCCTATGGCCCCGGCCGTTACGACCGCAATTACGAAGAGGGCGGGGTGGATTATCCGGTAGGTTACGTGCGTTGGACGGAAAACCGGAACATGCAGGCCTATCTTGGGCTGCTGGCGAACGGCGCAGTCAAGATCGACGATCTGGTCGCGACGCGCTATCCGATCACCGAAGCGGCTGTGGCTTATGCTGCTTTGCAGGCGACGGAAGCAAGGCCGCTCAACGTCATTCTGACCTATCCAGATGCGGCGCCGGCCGAGCCGGTGCGCCGGGTTGAGAACCCAACCGTTCGCGGGGGTCATCAGGGCGCGGTTCACCTGGCGGTGATCGGCGCCGGCGGATTTGCCAAGAGCACGCTGCTGCCCATCCTGCGCAGCGTAAGCGAACGCTTCACCCTAAGCTGCATCTGCGCGCGGCAGGGCCATAGCGCGGCGTCCGCGGCGCGCGAATTCGGCGCCGGCTACGCAAGCACCGACTTCACCACGGTGTTGGCCGATCCGGCAATCGACGCGGTGATGATCGCGACCCGCCACGACAAGCATGCCGAAATGGCACTGGCCGCGTTGCACGCCGGCAAACACGTTTTCGTGGAAAAGCCGCTTTGCCTGAACTCGACGGAGCTTGCATCGATTGCCGATTTCTACGCCGGCGGTGAGCAGGGCAAGCCCCTGCTGATGACCGGATTCAATCGCCGTTTTTCGCCCTATGCGCGCGTCATCGCGCAGAAGACGGCGTCGCGGACAAATCCGTTAATGATGAACTACCGCGTCAACGCTGGATACTTTCCGCCCGACACCTGGGTTCACGGTGCGGAAGGTGGAGGCCGCAATATCGGCGAGGCCTGTCATTTCTACGATCTATTCGTGATGCTGGCAGGGGCCAAGGCGGTGTCGGTTCAGGCCGCGACGATCCGACCGCAAACGGCCTATTACTCGAAGCGCGACAACTTCGTTGCTATCGTCACCTTTGCCGACGGGTCGGTTGCCAATCTGACCTATACGGCGCTCGGCTCGCCTGAATTTCCGAAAGAACAGCTGGATGTTTTCGTCGATGGCAATGTTTACAGCATCGATGACTTCAAGGATCTCTCAGCCAAAGGGGCTAAGGCTGCAAAACTGACGGGTGCGGCTGCCGGCAAAGGGCATCGAGACGAACTGATAGCCTTCGCCGACGCAATCAAGAATGGCGGCGGCTGGCCCATTCCGTTGTGGCAGCAAGTGGAGGCGATGCGCATTGCCTTCGACGTCGAGGCCGCGATTACTCAAGCGGGCTCGTGAAACTGGCTTTAATCAGGCCGGCGTCAGTTTGAAGCAGGCATCGATGCCGGCGACCGCGCCACGGTGCAGGGGAAACTGGCGTTCGTCGAAGGTCAGATTGAGCAAGAATTCGCGCGCTTCGGGATCAAGCGCCTCGTCCTTGAGCGCGTCAGCCCGCCGCGACATCCACATTAGCTCATTCAGCGACATCGCTGCGCCGAGGAATTCGCAGTTAAATCCGTTTCTTGCGGCGATCGCCTTAAACTGGTCCGGCGTATAGCAATCGACGATCGGGCATTCTTCGCCGTCGGTCGTCACCTTGAAGATCTCTTGTTTGGACACCGACGCGCGCCAGGAAAACATCTTCTTGTAGATGTAGCCGCAATACAGATGCATCCAGATCGAATCGTAATTGTAGACCATGATCTGGCTGTAGCCGTCCGGCTTGATGATGCGGCGGAACTCGCGCAACGTCTTGTCGATGTCGGGCAGCACCATCAGCACGCCAGAGCAATGGACGATGTCGATGCTCTGGTCAGCGAAAGGCAGGGGTCCCATCGGGTCGCTCAGATGCACCAGCTCGACATTCGTTGCGTTATGAAGCGCAAGCCGCTTCTTGGCTTCCGCGAGCGAGCTGGTCGATACATCGACGCCGATCAGCCGTTTCGGTTTTGAGTGAATGCTGAAGCCGACCAGATCGTTGCCGGGTCCGCAGCCGTAATCGAGCACGACTTTGCCGTCGGCCTTGTTGACCGGGATCAGTTCGATATAGCCGGGATATTGCGCATTTCGCCAATCGAAAAAATTGCGGGATTCTTCGGCGCTGGAAAATTGCCGGTGTTCGGTGACGTTGTGGCGCGTCCAATATTCGACCGAACTCAGCTTGTGCAGCCGCAGATTCAAAATCTTGCGAAGTGCGTAACGCACGGGGCCCGGCAAAATAGGCCGCAGCAGGTTCTTCGCAGTCTCAACAAAGGTCATCGCGTCGGTCCTTGGCGTTTCGCGTTCGTATACAGAGAAGTTTATTGACTGTCATCCCAAAACGGGCCAGAAGCGCCGGCGCCAGTCATGTTTGTCTGGCTATCGCTGACGGCTGCGGTCCCGGCGCAGCCGCTCGGAGCGCAATTCCCAACCATTCCGACATCATCGGTTCATGCAATTTTCCGCAGTGAGTGAATTTTCCCGCGCGTCCTGGCCGGGGCGGCCGCCGTTACCGGCTGAAGACATTTTCGGCAACTCGAAAAAGATTAGGCTCATTCTGCGCGAGCTCGAGACCTTTCGTGAGAAGCTTGGTCGCGACGTGTCGGTGCTGGATTTCGGCTGCGGCAACGCGGTCGGCGTTGGGCAATTTCTGATCGGCGATGGCATTCGGTATGTCGGCGTTGATTTTCATGAGCCGTCGCTGGCCTTCGCCCGCGAGCATTTCGGCGGACCCAACGCGGAATTTTTCGACGTTGTGCCGATGGATCGGACGTTTGACGTCATCATCTATGCGGACGTGCTCGAGCACGTGCCAGATCCGCTCGCGATCGTGCAGGCCTATTCGAAGTTGCTTGCGCCCGGCGGCATGATGATCTGGTCGATGCCGAATGGCTATGGGCCGTGCGAAATTGAGAAGTTTGTCGACCGGCATCTTAGGCTTTATCAAACGCTTCGTTTCGTGAAGCGTGCGGCGCTATACCTTGTTGGCAGATCGATTCAGGTACTGCCGTCCGTCCCCTACAATAACGAGAGCGGGCACATCGTTTTTTTCACGATGCGCAGCGTAAGGCGGCTTGCGAGCGATGCCGGCTACAAGATCGTCCGTTACGGCCATGGCGGGTTTGTCGGGGCCGATCTCACCGGCAATACGATTTTCACAAGCAGGTGGAGCGTCGAGTGGAATATCGGGGCGGCTGACCGGCTTCCCTCGTGGATGGTGTCGAACTGGTATTTCATCTTGGTGAAGGCCTGACGCGCTGTGACAAATGATCTACGCCAGCTCGACAGCCATTTCGCCTTCGGCGAGAACTGGAAGGCGTTTGTCGAGACGTTGTCGGAAGAAAGCATCGCCGAAGCCGTGCGTGGCTTGGCAAAACTGTTCCCGGCGGACGAGCTTCGAGATCGCGACTTTCTGGATATCGGCTGCGGGTCCGGACTTTCGATGCTGGCGGCGCTTCGGCTTGGCGCGCGTTCGGTCACCGGGATCGACATCGACCCGAATTCCGTCGAGGCGGCGCGCGCGGTCTTGAGCCGGCATACCGCGGGCAAAGTCTGGCGCACGCAGGTGACCAGCGTGTTCGATTTTGCGCCGGACAAGAGCTATGACGTCGTTCACAGTTGGGGCGTTCTGCATCATACCGGCGACATGTGGCCGGCGGTCCGTAAGGCGGCCGCGCTGGTCGCACCCAAAGGCCACCTAGCGCTGGCGCTCTACCGCAAGACGCTGCTGTGCCGCTTCTGGCGCGTCGAGAAAAAATTCTATAGCCGGTCCAACAGTCTTGTTCAGGCGGCGATCGGCGCGATTTATCGCGGTCTTTATCGTGTCGCCTTGCTTGCGACCGGGCGCAGCCCAGCGCGCTACATCCGCGACTACAAATCCGCCCGCGGCATGAATTGGTCGCACGACGTGCACGATTGGCTCGGCGGCTTCCCCTACGAGTCGGTCACACCTCAAGAGGTGTCAGCGGTGCTCGGCGAACTAGGCTTTAACGAAGTCCGCACGTTCGAAAAGCCTGCCGCGGCCCAAGGGCTGTTCGGTTCGCATTGCGACGAGTTTGTCGCGGTGCGCCGCTAAATTTGATGGATTTCACCGGTTACCTGCGGCAGGCCCGCACCCTTCCGCCGCACGTGGTTCTGCGCAGGGCGGCCGCGCTGGCCGCGCGAACGGCTACCAGCTGGGGGCGGCTCGCGTCGGATCTGTCGGCGGGCAGCTACGGCACTGCAAGATCTAGACTCAATCCCGCGGCACGGATTTCCATCAATGCCGTCGATATCCCGCCCGACCTGGAGGAAACGCTTCGCTGTCTTGGCCGCGAGTATCTCGCGCACCGGTTCGAACTCCTCGGTTCGCGATGGACGCAGCCGATCTATGGTTTCCAAGCCGGTGGCTTTCTCGGCCACCGTTATACGCCCCACAGTCCGAAGGCGCCCGATCAGGCGGGCCATGGTCTTAGCGACGTTGTCAACCGCTCGAACCTGCCGCACTCGCTGCAAGTCTGGCGGTTGATTGCGCGGCCAGACTACACGCCGATCGACTGGCAGTTGGATTGGCGTTCGGGATATCGCTGGTCGGCGCGCCGTCCGAGCGTGACATTGCCGATCCCGGTCGATCGCGGTGCCGACGTCAAGCTGCCGTGGGAACTCGGCAGGCTGCAGCACCTGCCGCAACTGGCGTTGTGCGCTATCCTGGCGCGCGATGGCCGGCCAAATTTTGAAGCGGCGTCGCGTTACGTCGAGGAGATTTCCGATCAGCTTGCCGACTTCATCGCGACTAACCCGCCGCGCTTCGGTGTCAATTGGATGGGCGCGATGGATGTCGCCATCCGGGCTGCGAATATCGCCCTCACTCTGGCTTTGCTGGCCGGCGCGGGCCTCGCCCTGTCGCCGGAGATGAGCCAGGCCGCCGCCAACGCGCTCAACGATCACGCCGAATATGTCGTCGGGCATCTCGAATATTCAGAAACCGGACGCAGTAATCATTATCTTGCGGATCTGGGCGGGGTGCTTTGGTCGAGCTGGATGCTGAGCGGTCCGGCGGCAGACGCCCGCCTGATATTTGCCGGTGCCGAAATATTGAAAGAGGCCGACTATCAGTTCCTCGCCGACGGCGGCAATTACGAAGGCTCCACCAGCTATCACCGGCTTTCCGCCGAGATCGTTCTGTTTGCGCTCGCCGTCATTTGCTCGCTCGATCACACGGCGCTGGAACGGCTTGAGCGCGCAGCGCCGCCGCGCCGGCCGTGGCGTGCGGTCTTCCCGGTTCTGCCGTTGCGCCGCCACCGGAGCGATAGCACCGGCGCGAGCCTTGTGCCTCCCGCCGTGTGGCAAAAGCTGCAAGGCGCGGCGCGGCTGTCGCGCGCGGTGCAAGGTGCCGACGGCACGATTGTGCAGATCGGCGATACCGATTCCGGGCGTTTCTTTAAGCTGCACCCGACGGCGCTGCCGCCTCAGTCCGCGGCGGCCGATAACGGTTTTGCCGAAAATAGCCTCGACCACAGTGGCTTTATCAATGCCGTCGACGTTCTGTTGGGCGCTGATCCGCAGGGTAGGCGGCTAGATGCAAGTCTGGTGCGCCGTCTTGCTGGCTGGACGGCGACGCAAGGTCTGCCGCAAGCCGCTCCCGATGTCGCGGATTTCGGCGATCTCGACGCGCTGCTGGCGCGCTGGCAGGGGACGCCCGATGCGTCACGCCGCGTCCGGCACATTCCGTTGGGCATGACCGTCGATCCCGCGGCGTGGACCCGATTGGCATTTCCGGATTTCGGTTTATACGTGTTCCGGCACGCCGACCTGCTCATTTCATTTCGTTGCTATGACGCGCCACCGCCGGCGGCGCCCAACGGTCACCGGCACGACGATAACCTCTCGGTCGAATACCGCCTTCCTTCGGCGCGACGCCGCGACCCGGGCTCTTACGTGTACACACCCAGCGTCGCGCAGCGAAACCGTTACCGCGCCGCGGCAGCGCATGATGTGCCCCGCGCGCGCGGCAAACCACTCACGACTGTCGGCAACGCGTTGTTCGATCTCAAACAAAATGCTTATGCGCAATGTCTGTGCTGGCGCGCCACTGGCGTCGCGGGCAAGGTGAACGGCCCGTCGGGGGAAATTATGCGCATTCTGCAAATCTCATCGCAGCAGTTATCGATCTTCGACTGTGTCGAGCCGCCCGCCGAGATCGATGATCTGTCGCCGGAATTACCGGTCAGCTTGGGCTACGGCCGTCTCTAGTTTGCGAACGACGTCGGCTATCGCGTTGCCGCTTAAAGCCAAGAAAGCATAATTCAATCCATGTGTGGTCTCGTCGGTTGTTTGACTTATTCGGATCGGTTCCGCGTTACCGCGCCCTATCTCGATCGCATGCGCGATACGATGGCGCATCGCGGGCCGGATGGCGAAGGCACCTGGATTTCCAATGACGGCGCGGTGGGGCTCGGGCACCGGCGGCTGTCGATCATCGACCTGAGCAATGCGGCGTCGCAGCCGATGGCCAGCGACGACGGCGCCGTGCAGCTCATCTTCAACGGCGAGATTTACAATCACGCCGATATCCGCCGCGAACTGGAGGCGCTCGGCCATCGGTTCCGCACCGACCACTCCGATACCGAAGCTCTGTTGCGTGCCTATTTGCAGTGGGGCCGGGATTGCGTTCATCGCTTCCGTGGCATGTTTGCCTTTGCACTGTGGGATCAGCGCAGCCGGGAACTGTGGCTGGTGCGCGACCGCATTGGCATCAAGCCGCTCTATTTCAGCCGCCATCACGGCCGGCTAACCTTTGCGTCTGAAATCAAAGCGCTGCTCGCCGATCCGGAGCAGGCGCGCGCGGTCGACGAAATGTCGATGTATTACTATTTCTCGTTTCTGGTGCCGCCCGCGCCACGCACCATGTTCGAAGGCATCGGCAAGCTTGCCGGTGGAACCTGGATGCTTGTCGGCGCCGATGGCACGGCACGCATCGAACGCTATTGGGATGCGCTCGATAACCCCCAGGATCTGAGCGGCGTTAGCGATCAGGAAATCTCCGAGCGCGTGCTCGACACGCTGACCGACGCCGTGAAGCTGCGGATGGTCAGCGACGTGCCGGTCGGAATTTTTCTGTCGGGCGGTATCGATTCCAGCACCAATGCGGCGCTGTTCTCGCGTTGCGGCGGCAAAGTGCGGACCTTTTCTATCGGGTACGACGACGAATATGCCAGTTATCGCAATGAGTTCGCCTATTCCCGCCAGGTCGCGCAGAATCTCGGCGCGGAGCATCACGAGCTGCGGCTGAAGCAAAAGGATCTTGTCGATTTCCTGCCGCGTATGGTGGCGTTGCAGGATGAGCCGATCGGCGATCCGGTTTGCGTGCCGGTGTATTACGTCTCCAAGCTTGCACGTGACAACGGCGTCACGGTCTGCCAGCTCGGAGAGGGCGCTGACGAGTTGTTCTGCGGCTATCCGAACTGGCGGCGCGCGCTCAGGCTCCAGCATCTCAGCGACAGCATCCCGGTGCCGAACGCCGTGCGGCGTGCGGGGCTCGGCTTCTTGCGGATGGCGAACAAGCACGAAAGCCTGCCGTATGATTGGCTATCGCGCACGACGCAGGACCGCCCGATCTTCTGGGGCGGCGCCGAAGCGCTGCCGCATCTCAGCCGCGAGAAGATCCTTTCAGGCCGCCTGCGTGAAAAATTCGCCGGCCACAGTTCTTGGGACGCGGTGGCGCCGATCTGGGAGCGGTTTGCCGCGCGGGAAGATTCCTCGCGGCTGCATTGGATGACCTACCTCGATCTCAACTATCGCCTCCCGGAACTGCTGCTGATGCGCGTCGACAAGATGAGCATGGGCGTGAGCCTGGAATGCCGTGTGCCGTTCCTTGACCACAAGCTGGTCGAGCTGGGGCTTTCGATCGACGAGCAGGTGCTGACCCGCGGCGGGGTGCTGAAGACGGTGCTTAAGCGTGCCGTACGCGGCATCATACCGGATGAAATCATCGACCGGCCAAAGCAGGGCTTTGGCGTGCCGGTGCACGAGTGGATGCTGGGCGGCCTTGGCGACTATGCCAAGGATGCGATTCAGGCGTTCGCCAGAGGCACCGATTACCTGGACGACGCCGGCATCGCCAATATGACGCCGGAGCACCGCTGGAATGTGCTGAACCTGGCGCTCTGGTGGCGCGAATACATCCACTGACCGGCGGACGATGCCAGGCCCGGTCAGACGGGGTAGAGGCGGTAGTAGCTGTTGACGCCGGCTACGTGACCGCGGTGCATCGGGAAGCCGCGGTGATCGAAGGTTAGGTTGAGCAGGAATTCGCGGCCTTCCGGGTCTAGGCTCTCGTTCTTGAGCGCTTCGAAGCGCCGCGGCAGCCACATCATCTCGCTGAGCGACATGGCCGCGCCCTGAAACTCGCAGCGGAAGCCACAGCGCGCCGCGATGGCAGCGAATTGGTCCGGTGTATAGCAGTTGACGATCGGGCACTCTTCGCCGTCGGTCGTGATCTTGAAGATGTCCTGCTTGGGGATCTGCTTACGCCAGTAAAACATCTTCTTGTAGACGTGGCCGGCATAGAGGTGCATCCAGATCGAGTTGTAGTTGTAGACCATGATCTGGCAGTAGCCGGTGTCGGCGATGACGCGGCGGATTTCGCGCAGCGCTTGCTCGATATCGGGCAGGTGGTGCAGCACGCCGGCGCTGTGGACGATGTCGATGCTGCGGTCCGCGATCGGCATGGCGACCGACGTGCCGGACAGTACGATGAGTTCGACGTTATTAAAGCCGTGCGTCGCGAGCCGCGCTTTCGACTCCGCGATCGAGCTGGTCGAGACGTCGGCGCCGATCATGCGCTTTGGCTTTGAGGAAAGCGAAAAGCCGACGAGGTCGTTGCCTGGGCCGCAGCCGTAGTCTAATACGACTTTGCCGCTGGCCTGATCGAGCGGCAGCAATTCGATCGACCCGGGGTACTGCGAATTCCGCCAGTTAAAATATTCGAAGGACGCCTGCGCGTTCGGAAAGCGCCGGTGCTCCGTGACGTTGTGACGGGTCCAGTATTGCGCCGAGCTCATGCCGCGCAGCGGAGCATTCAGGATCTGCCGAATCATGTAGCGGCCGCGCGCCGGGATGATTCGTTTCGCCGAATTCTTGATTAGATCGACAGTGCCCATCGCGCCGGTCCTGGCCTTTCCCGGGATTCTATACAGAGAACTTTATTGACTGTCACCATCGCGAAACATCACGCCACGATGCGCGGCGCATTCGTCTTGTTTGAAGGCCTGCTGCCGACCGTTATCGACTCGCAGGTGCTCACGCATGTCCGTTTGATGCGCGAGATTCTGGGTATCGATCTCACCGTGGTCGCCTTTGCCTGCACAGCGGACGTCTTCGTGCAGTCGGAGGCCGCGCATGAGCGTGCGCGCCAGACCGCCGGTGGCGACGTACACCTTTTTCGCGGTATCCGGCCGGCACTGCCCGGCTCGCTCGTCATCAACCGGCGGCGGCTCGGCCAAGCATTGGATGCGGTCGGTGCGGTATCGTTCCTGCATGCGCGCGGCGACTATGCGGCCGCGGTCACCGGGCCGTTGGCGCAATCGCGAGATCTGCCGATGTTGTGGGATTGCCGCGGCGATTCGCGCGCTGAGCTGCGCGAACGCATCGGCGCGACGTCGCCCTTGCGGCGGCTGCCACTGGCGGTGCGGGCGTGCATGTCCGAACGGGATTCGAAAAGGGCTGGGCGTACCTGCTCCGGCGCCAGTTTCGTGTCGCAGGCTCTGCGCGAGCTGATGGCGGGCTACATCGGCTCAAAGCCAAGCTGGGTGCTGCCGTGCCTTGCCGACGAGAAGGCGTTCTTCTTCGACGCTACTTTGCGGCAACGCATGCGCGCGCAGCTCGGCCTTGACGAGGGCGAGCCAGTCTATGCCTATTCGGGCAGTCTCGCCAGTTATCAGCGCTTCGATGAAGTTGTTGATACGTTCGAGGCGACGTTGAGGCATCAACCTCTGGCGCGGCTGTTGATTCTTACGCCATATGCGGATGCGGCGCGCAAAAAGCTTGCCAAATTTGCCTCCGACAGGGTCATATGCAAGGCGGTCGGCTATGCCGAAGTAAACGGCTATCTCAATGCCGCTGATTTCGGCTTTCTTTTGCGCGACAACACCCCGGTTAATCATGTGGCGTTCCCTACTAAGTTTGCCGAATATGCGATGGCCGGTTTGCCAGTAATCATGAAGCAGTCGCCGCCGAGCTGTGTTTCCGAGGCGCAGGCGCTCGGAAATTTTCTGCCGCTGTCAGAGGTAAGTCGCGCGTCTGCGCCGCGTCCGGCTCAGCGCGCGGCGATCGCAAATAAGGCGCAGGGACAAATGGGCCGTCGCGCCAGCATTCAGCGCTTCTCCGACATCTATCAAGCGCTTGCGGCCCTCGCGCCGCCGTCTGGGCGCTAAGGAATGCCCAAGGCCAAGATCCATCTCGTCGCTGGCGCGCGGCCGAACTTCATGAAGATTGCGCCGCTCTATCACGAGCTTAAACGCCGCGACTGGTGCGATCCTGTTCTAGTGCACACTGGCCAGCACTACGACCTCACGATGTCGGACGTGTTCTTCCGTGATCTCAACCTGCCTGCGCCGGATCATTCGCTCGGCATCGGCGGCGGTAGTCATGGCGAGCAAGTCGGCAAGGTAGTGATCGCCTATGAAAAACTGCTGGTCGAGACCAAGCCGGATCTTGTGACTGTGGTCGGCGATGTGAACGCCACCGCCGCGTGCACACTCGCCGCCAAAAAAATGAATATACCGGTGGCGCATGTCGAAGCCGGCCTGCGGTCGCGCGACCGCACTATGCCCGAAGAAATTAACCGGGTGGTCACCGACTCGATCTGCGACCTGCATTTGACGCCTTCGCTGGACGCCGACGATAACTTGCGCGCCGAAGGCGTGCCGGCTCCATGCATCCATTTCGTCGGCAACATCATGATCGACAGTCTCATTGCCATGCGGCCGTCTATCGAGCAACGTCAGCATCCATTCCCGAGCGCAGTTCCAGGGCGCTACTCGATCGCAACCTTTCATCGCCCGGCTAATGTGGACGACACCGCCAATCTAGCGGCCCTTGTCGAGGGGTTGACGGTTTTATCGCAAAAATTTCCTTTGATATTCCCTGTGCATCCGCGCACGCGGCAGCGGCTCGAAACCGCCGGCCTGTTGGCGGCGCTCGAGAGCAGCGAGACGATTACGCTAAGCGGGCCACTCGGCTATTCGGATTTCATGCGATGTTTGTTCAGTGCCGCACTGGTTGTGACAGACTCCGGTGGCGTGCAGGAGGAGACGACCTTTCTCGGCATTCCCTGTTTCACGGCGCGGGCTTCGACCGAGCGGCCGGTCACAGTGACGCAGGGCACTAACCGGCTTATCAAGATCGCGGATATCGCCGGGCTCAACGCAGGTGATGGCAGGCCCAATTCGGTTCCACCACCGGCTATGTGGGATGGAAAAACCGCGGTTCGCATTGCCGATTTATTTCAACGGTATTTGGCCGAAGGAGCGCCCCTGCGGCGGGGTTAGCGGAAAGTGGGCCCCCAGAACAACGCCAAGCTGCTATTCGTCATCAGCGATCTTGCGGTCGGCGGCACAGAGCGGCAGGTCGCTGCATTAGCGCCCGAGTTAGTGCGCCTCGGATGGTCGGTCACAATCTACAGCTTTGCCGATGGCAAGGTGCGCCAACAGCTTGAAAGCGCTGGAATTGCCGTAAGGTTGGTGCCCGGAAAGCACGGTTTGACGGCCTCATCGCGGACCATGCGTGCTTTGTCGGTCTGTGTCGGCGCGGTTCACCTGTTGTGGATTATGCTGACGCTGAAACCGAAGATCGTGCATTGCTTTCTGCCGGCGGCGTACCTAATTGCCACACCTTTGGCGTTCCTCGCGCGCGTACAAGTACGGATAATGAGCCGGCGCAGCCTAAGCAACTATCAGAAAAGTGCATTCATCCGCTCGGCGGAACGTAGTCTGCATCGCTTGAACCATGCTGCGCTCGGCAATTCGCTCAAGGTCGTCGAACAATTGAAAGAGGAGGGCGTGCCGCAGGATCGTCTGGGACTGATCTATAATGGCATCAATTTCTCCGTTTACACGAATTCTGGCGAGCCCGGTGTTTATCGTAAACGGCTCGGTATTGAGTCAGACGAGTTCGTAATGTGCATTGCGGCAAATCTAATTCCTTATAAAGGCCACCACGAATTGATTGAGGCCCTTGGTCATTCGGCAGCGAAGCTTCCGGAAAAATGGCGGCTTCTGGTTGCTGGCCGGGACGATGGCGTCGGCGGTGTCTTGAAAGAACAGGTGGCGCTGCTCGGCATTGCGGATCATGTGTCGTTTCTGGGAGCGCGCGACGATATCCCAACAATCCTGGGGGCCAGCGATGTCGGGCTCTTGTGTTCGCACGAGGAGGGATTCTCCAACGCCATCCTGGAAGGAATGGCGTCGAGCTTGCCCATGATTGTGACCGACGTCGGAGGCAATGCCGAGGCGGTCATCGAAGGCGTCACCGGCCTGGTGGTGCCGGCGCGCGATCCCGCTCGCCTGGCGGATGCGATCATTCAACTTGCTTACGACCCGGCGCTACGCCAGAGAATGGGGAGCAGTGGCCGTCTGCGCATCGTCGAACATTTCGGGCTTCAGCCATTCGTGCGCAGCCACGACCGGCTCTATCATGGTCTGCTCGACGGCAAGCTCGTTAGCGATATCTCCGAGGCACGGGTTAGCCCCAGCGCTCGCGCCACGATTCAAGCATAAGCACGTTCCAGAGCATGTACTCGTGATTGCGGTGACCGCTGAGATGGTCGCTCCACACTTGGCGGACCCGTGTCGCGTCGATGAGCCCCGCCTGCCGCAACCGATTCTCGTCCAGCAAATTTTCCGCCCAGCCCTTTAACGGCCCACGCAGCCACTGCCCGAGCGGAATACCGAAGCCCATTTTTGGGCGGTCTATTATCGTCTTTGGTACATGCCGCTCTAAAACCTGCCGTAGTAACCATTTGCTCACGCCGCCGCGTATCTTGGCCCTACGGGGCAGGCGCCAGGCGAATTCGACCACTCGATGATCTATCAGTGGCACACGAGCTTCGAGTGCGACTGCCATGCTGGCGCGGTCTACCTTGGTTAGGATGTCGTCGGGCAAGTAGGTCACCAGATCGAGAAACTGCATGCGCTCGAGTAGGTGCGGAAAGTCGGCCGTGACTTGTGGGTCCCACAGCACACCCTTGGCTTCCGCTATGTTTGGTGCAATCTGCCCTGGCTCCCAATGCGTTACTAATCTTCGATAGAGTGCATTATCGTCTTCGACCGGTAGCACGGAGGCGAGCTTGTGCAGCTTGTCGCCGATCTGGGCGGCCCGCAACTGTGCTGGGATGAACGACAGCAGTTTTGACCAGCGGTCGGCCGAAATACCGGTGACGGCGCCGGCCGTCAAGCTGCGCAGCGGACGTGGCAGCAATGCCATTGTCCGCCATGTGCGGCTCGCCAGTTGATAGCGATTATAGCCCGCGAATAGCTCATCGCCGCCGTCGCCCGAGAGCGCCACAGTGACGTGTCGACGGGTCATGGCGGAAACCAAATATGTTGGAATCTGTGATGAGTCTGCAAAGGGTTCGTCGTAAAATTCGGGTAGTTTGGGTACGACGTCAAGGGCGTCTTGCGCAGTCACGATAAGCTCAGTGTGGTCGGTACCGATGTGGCGCGCCACCGCGGCGGCATGATCGGCTTCATCAAACTCAGCGTTTTCGAAGCCGATCGTAAAAGTGCGGACCGGACCTACCTTGGCGGCTTTCATCAGGGCCACAACCGTCGAGGAGTCGACGCCGCCGGAGAGGAACGCGCCTACCGGCACATCCGCGACCATGCGTCGCCCGACCGCATCAACCAGCAAGCTTTCCAAGCGGTCTGTGAGTTCGCGATCGCTCGCGTTGATCGGATCGGCAAGTCCCGCCTTCGCAATTTGGCGAGCATCCCAGAAGCGTTCGATGTGCGGCTCGCCATTCCACGGTAATGTGAGAATGCATCCGGGTTCAAGCTTCTGAACGCCTTCGTAGATGGTGAAAGGCGCCGGGACATAATTGTGCCGCATGAAGGCCGCGACTGCAGAGCGGTCGATACGTGCGGTCCAGCCTGGATGCGCGCGCAGCGCCTTAAGTTCGGAGCCGAACAGGAAAAGGCCGCCAAATTTCGCCCAATAAAGTGGTTTTATGCCGAGACGGTCGCGCACCAATGTCATTGTGCGGTTGCGTCGGTCCCAAACCCCGAGGGCAAACATGCCGACAAGTCGCTTGATCGTTGGTGCGACGCCGTGAACCGACATCGCCTCAAGTATAACCTCGGTATCTGAATGTCCGCTGAATTTGATGCCGCGTTCTTCAAGCTGGCGCCGCAGTTCCCGGAAGTTATAGACTTCGCCATTGTAGGTAACGATGAAGCGGCCATCGGCGGAAGCCATCGGTTGATGCCCGGCTGGTGACAGATCGACGATTGACAAGCGGCGCTGGCTGAGCGCGACACCGGCTTCGGGATCGCTCCAGGCACCGTGGTCGTCCGGGCCTCGATGCGCAAGGCATTCGGCCATCATAGTCACTGTTCGTTCCAGTGACTCGCGTGCATCGGCAGTTGACGTCAAAAGGCCAGCAATGCCGCACATCGTTGTCGAAATCCAGGTCGGTAAAAAAGTTGGACAGGGCAAGCATTAGCGCCGAATCTCTAACCTACGGCATTTAATCGAACAACGGCAATTTTTTGGATTAATCGCGTGAGCATCGATATCAAGGCTTTTGTCGCCTATATCGGCGGGTCGATAATCGCGCGATATGATCGGCTGATTCGGCATCAAGGCTTGAGGCACGAGCGTCGTTAAATGCAAAACATCTGGCGAAAAGAGTGGCTTTTCATCACAATTTGCGTTCTGGGCTACTGCGCCGCGGTGCTGATAGTGCCGCCCTATACGCCGCTGATCGAGCCCGACAGCAAAGGCTATATCGACTTCGATCCGCTTCGCTCAGCGTTCTATCCGGCGTTTCTGTATCTTTGTCGCGCCGCCGGTCTAAGCCTCGTTCAGACGACGTGGGTACAGCTCGCAATTTTCGGCGCAGCATTGGGTTATCTCTTGTCCGCCTTGCGCAGAATTGACGTGCCGCGCTACATGCTGGCCGCTCTCGTTCTATTGCTTGCGGCGAACGTGCTGTTCTCATCGTTCCATCGCTCAATCCTCACCGAGTCGCTGTATTTCTCGGGCACGGCTGTCTTGCTCGGCCTATGGCTTGACTATTTCCGCAGTGGTCAGGGCCGATTTCTTTTTTTGGCAGGCCTCATCCTTGGGCTCATGATCGGCGTGCGGCCGGCCGGCATCGGCGTGGTGCCGATGCAGTTGCTTGCGGCCTGGCTGCGGCGGCCGCCGCAAATGATTTCGAAGTGGCTAATGGTTGCGCTTGCGGTCGCCCCTGTCATGATTGGTGCGGGCAGCGAACGTGTGCTGTATCGCGCGGTGCATGTCGACAAGAGCGAATCGACAACCCCGAACCTGTTAATTGGCATGGCGGCAATGTTGGTTCAGCCGAATATGAAGTTCACCGGACCTCGCGCGCAGACTTTAACCCAGCTTTCAACGCGTCTCGATGAGACATATGGCCCGACGCAAAAATATCTGGCCGATGCGCCGACGATATCGGTACGGGTGCAACTGAGCGCGGCCTATCAGGCGCTTTCGCAGTTCCGCGCTTTGGCGTCCGAGCTCGTTGAGGCGGCGAAAAAAGAAAATACCACACCGGACGCACTCCGCGCGGAACTTGGCAAGCAGATCGTGTCGCAAAATATTTCAGGATATGTACGGCTGATGCTGGTCAACTATTTTGGTCAGTGGTGTGTCGCGGTGCGAAACTTTCCGCCGACCGCTCGGCGACTCGCAGAGTACGCCAATACGAACCCGTCCATTTCGTTGGGCGGACAGATTTCTCATGCCGAGTTGCACCCTCGTCCGACGATTGTGGGATTGGTCGTTTATCCGGCGTTTCTTGTCGCCGGTGCGGTAACGCTTGCGCTCACCGCCGTCTTCCTCTTTTTCGTGTGGAGCCCCAGCTTGATGAATTCGCCTGAAGGCTTCTATCTGGGAATTGCGGTATTCTTGGCCGCAATGTGCCAAGGGTACACATTGTTCATCAGTCTCATAAATGAATGGACTCCCCGGTTTTTAATGGCGGTATTTCCTCAACTGGAGATTGTCGCCATGTGCTTAACACTGATTATTTTGCATCGCTGCGGGATAATAACTCTTCGACGCCCAAGCTCGGCCGTTTGATAGCAGGTGTCCTCCGCCGACGAATATTCCACGGCTTTCACTAGAACGCCTTTAGTTTCATGAAGGCGAAGCCAACCATCTTCAACAGCAGCCAGCCGTGGCTGAATCTTGAGATGTTGGTTTCGCCATATTCTCTTGCGGCGTAGCGAATAGGCACTTCAGCTGTCTTCAAATTCATTTTGGCGGCCCCGAAGATGAGATCAAAGTCACCAAAGGGGTCAAAGTCGCCGAAATACGATCGATTTCTTGCGATCTCTTCGTAATCCGATCGAAGCAGAACCTTGGTGCCGCACAATGTGTCGGTATAGCGTTGGTTCAGTAGGAAACTAAACAGACGAGCGAAGAGATGATTGGCAATGTAATTGAGAAATTGCATCGCCTGCTTTTCATTGGGATACACCAGACGCGATCCGTTTATGAATTCGCCTTTACCGCTCGATAGGGCGTCGTAATATTTCGGTAGATCTTCCGGTGGCATCGTGAGGTCGGCGTCCAGAATCATCAGAACGTCCTTGCTCGCTTCAGCGAACCCCTTTCGAACGGCGTCGCCTTTTCCTTTCCCGCTTTGCTGGAAGAGTTTAATATTACGTTGCGGATAGGCCGCTTGGACGCGTTTGACCTCGTCCCATGTGCCGTCCGTGCTGTTTCCTTCCACGAATATGATTTCAATATTGGGGCAAAAGTGCGGGATGCGCTGGATCGCGGCTTCGATATTGCCGCGTTCATTGCGGCAGGGAATAATAATCGAAGTAGATAATGGCTTGCTTTCCACCCTTGGTTGGGCGCGCGCTACCACATAATTTCTGAGATTTGCTTTGCGAATGAGCGGCAAAGTGGCGACGAATCGATTGAACAGGCGGCCTAACCCAAACAGCCGGAATGGGGAGAGCATTCGCCATTCTCGCTTTATGACGTCGAAATCGGCAAGCTGCAGGATGTTGGTAATGTCCTGGTTGGATAGCCAGTTGCGCCTGACAAACCGATGCCCGGCTGCGAGCTTCGTATAGAGCACCAGAAGCGGATCCCACAGCCTGCTATAATAGGAGACAATAATACGTGTCTCGGGTTTGCAAAAACGGAGCAGGCTTTGGAACGTCGCCAGGCAATCGTCGAGCGAACCAATCGTATCTGAAACGACGATAAAATCGAACTTCTCCGCCAACTCAGGTGCATCCGCCAAATTTTCTACGTCATCGCATATGAAGTTTAGATGTGGATGCGCGCTCCTGGCCCGGCCGATTTTGGCGGGGCTGAAATCGATTCCGACGCCTTCGGATGGTTGCAGCGCGTTGAGGAGATTGCCATTGCCGCAGCCGAGGTCGAGAATGCGTTTCCCGGCCGGAATCAGAAAGCGCATATAGCGCCATTCTTCTTCATAGTAATATCGATGACGGCTAGCCCAGCTGTCGCGTTGGTAGGCGAGTTTCTCGGCCTGTTCCAGCAAAAGCGTTTTGCGATGGCTGAACCGGCGCTGCGCGGCAGCGTCCCGGTCAGAAACCCCAATTCCGGTTTCCCGGTTCAAACCGGGTGTTTCGACTTGCATTCTAAACCTCGTAGCAATGATGGTCGTCTACCGTATCAAAAAGAAACCAATACGGTGCGTGTCCTAACGCGGCAAGGGTTCGCAGCATTGCCGACAGCAGGTCAGCCATTTTTACGGTAAATGGTAATCTGAGGATTGATGTGCTCCCAGACCATCGGAAAGCGTTGAGAGGTCAGTCTGGGTGTAAAGCGCTTTTCGAGCTGATATTCGGGACCGATCTCAACCGCGCGCGGATTGCGTTCGACCTGCACCTTCCAATGGCAATCGCGGGTATTAAGAGCGTGCCTGTCAAATCTGAAGGGTGGCACTTCAAAAGGGGCCAGCGTTTCCGTCGTTAGGCAGATCGGGTCCGAGTCTGGAATGTGCGTGTCGATCCAGGCGGCGGCGCGAAGCCGCGTCGAGTGGGCGAGGCTATTTTCGTCGGAATAGGCAAGTTTCAGCGGTGCCGCCTGAACGATTGTCGCAAATGCACATAGTGTCAGCGCCAGGGTGCGGTAACGCCATTGCCAAATGGAAATGGCGATCAGCGCGGCGGGGAGGAAATATGGAATGTAGCGGAAGTTGACCATCCAGGTATCTAGATTGGCTGTCATGATCGCCATAACGAGGAGCGGAAATACGAGCGCCAGCGCGAGCAGCCGCCGCCAGGCCGGCCCGACATAAGTAAAATAGCCGACCGTTGCGAAAAGCATAATCACAAAAGCAAGTCCGAACCCGGAAACAAGCGAGTTCTGCACGAAGGCCATCAGAGCGCCGATATCGGCCGATGGATGGAACCACGCTGCGGCTGCTGTGCGTTCGGCCTGTGCCGCCGGCCAGTCGAGCAGATAATAAGGGTTCGTTAGCAGAAAAGTAGCAAAGGCGCCGATGGGAATTAGCACAAGCGCTGCCGGTTTGAGGCCGTGGCGAATGACGAGCACGACGAGTGCACCCCAAAGCAACGGCGCGAACATTGAAAAGGTCGCGGCCGATCCGACTGCCAGCCCGATCGCTATCGATAACAGCAACGCCGATGCGGGCGCCATTTCATTGCGGACAAATGCGCGCACAACAATTAGTAGGGCGGTGTTGACCCATAACAGCGCATACCAATGCGGCTTAAGGACTTGCGAAAACATAATACTGGCGGGACAGAAAACGTAGATTGCGAGACCTAGCAGGGCGATGGCCGCCGGGGCGATCTCTAGAAGGGTCAAAAACAAAACGACCGCAGACAAAGAAAACGCGACTAGAACAAACGCCCGGCCCATAGTCCATATTTTATTGATCTCCTGCGGTCGGGCGAGAAACTGATCGAGTGGAGCAATGTGAATGACCCCAGCCCACGATAATATTTGATACCAGGCGCCGAGCGGATACAAGAATGCCCCGCCATACTGATAGAATTTTGGATCAAACTGCATTTGACGCGGCTTTATGCGGGCCAGTGCCATGACGCTCAGGATTTCGTCTGCGTCAACCGAATACAATTTGAAACGCGCCATCCAAACATCTAGGGTCTCGGATTGGCGGGTCTGGCTGCCGACTAGCTGATCGCGTTTAAGGGAGGATTTGTTCGCGATATCGCTCGTGATCTTGTAGTTGTTGATAAAGGGAATGCCGTTTATGCGCGTTCCATAGGAGAGCGTAGCCACCTGTAAGAAAAAAAACGTAACTATAATTCCTAGCGCGACGAACCAAATGGCGGGTTTCGACCGGGTTTGAAGGCGGGAGCTCATTGCCCACCGATGCTGCGGCGACACACGCTCGTGCTTTGTGGCGTCTGAAATCGCATCGGGGCTAAACCTCTCATGTCGGCGGCTTGTCGGGCTTTGGAATTTCACACGGGGTGCTTCGCTTTTCAATAATCAGCATCATTCTGAAACCTGCATGACGGCCCAAAGTGCCCTCGACTTTCCGCTCGACAGCAAGCAAGGGTTCAACAAGGCCCTGCGGAATAAGCCCCCAAGGTCTGAAGCCACCGCTCAAGGGATAGACGGCGAAGGAGAACCAGTCGACGCGAGTAATCTGAAGGTCTGGAAACTGCCAGTGAAAAGCATTGCGATAACGTGTTGCAATCATAGTTGGAATTGCTTGATTGGAATCATAAGGGTTTCGCTTCGGATACGGTGTTCCAATTCCAAGCGGGTTCGTAGATGTTCGAACCGGTTCGTGATGCAGAAAGCGATAGAATAGCGTGCTGCCCCATGTAATTGCCGGCTCTACCATGAGGATCCGTCCGCCCGGTTTGAGGACGCGTTCGGCTTCACGAAAGAAGATCGCCGGAAACTCGATATGGTGCAAAACGTCGACCATGACGATATTCGACGCAATTCCCTCAGCGAACGGAAGCTTCTGCGCGTCGGCGACGCAGTCGAGCCAGGGCGCGTGCTGGACATCGGTCGTCACTACATTGCCCAGGCGCTTCTTGAGGCTGCCTATGCCGCTACCAATTTCGATCGTGAGCCCCGGCACGCATTCGGCGGCAAGACGTCGATAAAAATCGTCGTAGATGGTGCGCAATACCGGCTTACGCTCCCACACGCTTTGATAGGTCTTAAGCGCGCCACTCATCGCTTTTCAAAATCTGATGGCTGGTCTGCTATTGCGACCGCATTGATGCTGCCTGTTTCCGGGATCAGGCGCTTCAGGGCGACCGGATCCATAGGTAACGGCGTTTTAGTCCCGAGCCGGTATATGTGATAACCGCATTCGGCCAACAATGCGAGCAACTCGTCGATGCTATGACCAGCCTCTACAAGGATGTATGGCTGTAGCTCGATAAATAGCACAGGCCGGTCGCGTTTGAACATTTTCATGCCGCCGCGCAGGACCGAACATTCATGCCCATCGACATCGAGTTTAACCAGATCGACCCGTCCGAGCCTGTCTCGTTCGAGCAAAGCGTCTAGGGTCAGAGCTTCGGCGCCGTCCGTGGACTTTGCCTGCGCTCGAAGATGCGGATGTACGTCGTTGCCTCGAAGCGGCCAGCTTGCGTACAGTGCTTCGGCAAGTGCGGTATCGTCGCGGTCCACTAGCATGACCTGCCGAATCAGAATGTGGTCGGCCAAGTCTGGGTTTAACGCCGCGTTGGCTTTCAGGCGGCTAGTCGCCCAGGCCGTCGGTTCGATAGCCATGACCCTGCCTCGCGAACCCACAAGCTTCCCTAGCGGCAGCGTGTGGGCGCCGATATTGGCGCCTATGTCCAACACAGTCATGCCGGGGCGGGCGAACTTGGAATAAGCCTGTACGGTGCGCCATTCGAATGCGCGTAGCAACCAGATGGAAAAGTCGATCCCCTCATCGAGATCGAGCATCCATCGTATGCCGGATCTTGTGACCTCGACCTTGGGGCCGAAGCCTGCAAGCTGGCGAAGGCCAGTGACGATGTGATGGACAAAAGCCGCAAGGGCAATCTTTGTTTTCGTCGACAGCATTGCTGTTTTTCTGCAAGAGCGGGCTATTGAGAAATGAACTGCTTTTGGATAGGAACTGCGGCCTAAAGTCAATCTTCGGAAGTAACAAGGCCTAAATCGGGATTTTTTGACCGAAATTCAACGGTTTACCAGCCTGGCATGGCAGTCTAGGAAGTGAAGATGAGTCAAGATAGTCAGCTTTGGTTTGTTTATATGTACGATAATTTGTCAGCGAGCTCAGCGATATCGGTCTGCCGGTTGAAGCGGGCTTTGCACCCTGGGCTCGCCCGGGGTAGGGCTCGCAGGCGAGCGTCGTACGAAAAATATTAGAACCTGTTGGAAGAGTTATATGACGAATAAAACAGCTTTGATCACCGGCGTAACAGGCCAGGATGGAGCTTATCTTGCCGAGCTCCTGTTGAAAAAGAACTACATCGTGCACGGCGTCAAACGGCGCTCGTCCTCGTTCAACACGCAGCGGGTCGATCATCTCTATGCCGATCCGCATGAGCATGCGACCAAGTTCATGCTGCACTACGGCGACATGACCGATGCCACCAACCTGATCCGTCTTATCCAGGAAACGCAGCCGGACGAAATCTATAATCTGGCGGCCCAAAGCCACGTGCAGGTCAGTTTCGAGACCCCGGAATATACCGCGAATTCCGACGGACTTGGGACGCTGCGCTTGCTCGAAGCGATTCGTATTTTGAAAATGGAAGACCGGGTTCGCTTTTATCAGGCCTCGACTTCCGAACTTTACGGAAACTCTCCCGCGCCACAAAGCGAGGCCACTCCGTTTGCGCCGCGCAGTCCATATGCCGCTGCCAAACTCTATGCCTATTGGATCACCGTGAATTATCGGGAAGCTTACGGGATGCATGCTTCCAACGGCATTCTGTTCAATCACGAGAGCCCGACCCGTGGCGAGACATTCGTCACGCGTAAAATCAGTCGGGCGGTGGCGGCGATTGAATTGAAATTCCAGGACAAGATTTATCTCGGCAACCTCGACGCCAAGCGCGACTGGGGTCACGCCCGCGATTACGTCGAGGGCATGTGGCGCATTCTCCAGCAACCGAAACCGGACGATTATGTGCTGGCAACCGGGGAAGCCTATTCGGTGCGGCAGTTCGTCGAGCGCGCATTCGCGCATGTCGGTCGTAAGATTGAATGGTGCGGAATGGGCAAGTCCGAGCGGGGCATCGACGCCTCCAGCGGACAGGTACTCGTCGAGGTCGATGAGCGTTACTACCGACCGACCGAAGTCGAATATCTGCTCGGTGACCCTTCGAAGGCGCGCCGCGTGCTTGGCTGGCAGCACGCCACATCGTTCGACGCTTTGGTCAAGGAGATGGTCGAGGAAGACCTCAAGGCCGTCCGCGAAGAGCAAACTCGCAGAAATCGGCATGACTAAATCGTCAGCGCCGTCACTTTTGTTCGATCTGCGCGGCAAGCGCGTTTATGTCGCGGGCCACGCCGGCATGGCAGGGGCCGCGATTGCGCGGCGGTTGGAATCGGAAAACTGCGAAGTGCTCACCGTGCCCCGCAGTACGCTCGATCTGACCAACCAGTCCCAGACCGAAGAATGGGTTCTGCGCCAACGCCCGGACGCGATATTCCTCGCCGCTGGCCGCGTCGGCGGAATTCATGCTAACAACACGTTTCCGGCCGATTTTCTCGCCGACAATATCGCCATCGCGCTGAATGTGATGCGTGCGGCGGTCGCGGCGAAAGTGAAGAAGCTGCTGTTCCTGGGCTCATCCTGTATTTTCCCGCGCGAAGCCCCGCAACCGATGACCGAAGAGATGTTGTTGACCGGCCCGCTTGAGCCAACCAATGAGTGGTACGCCGTCGCCAAGATCGCCGGCATCAAGCTGGCCCAGGCTTATCGTCGGCAGTTCGGCATCGACTTCATTTCGGTGATGCCGACCAATCTGTACGGTCCGGGCGACAACTATCATCCCGAGAACAGCCACGTGCCGGCAGCCCTCATCCGCCGTTTTCACGAGGCCAAGCTTGCCAACGCGCCGCACGTCAGCGTGTGGGGAAGCGGCAATCCGAAACGCGAGTTTCTGGCCGTCGATGATCTTGGCGATGCTTGCGTGTTCATCATGAAGCATTATTCCGACGACCAATTCCTCAATGCCGGAACCGGCCGAGAGGTCAGCATTAGGGAATTTGCCGAGATCGTCGCCGATGTCGTCGGCTACCGGGGAAAGCTAGCCTTCGACACCAGCCGGCCCGACGGTACACCGCGCAAGCTGCTCGATGTTTCGAAACTTGCGGCGCTTGGCTGGCGTGCCGGGACACCATTACGCGAAGGATTGCAGGCGGCCTATGCGGATTTCCTCGCGCACAAAAACTCGCTGCGCGAGCGCTAGGCTTTGCGCGCGTTTCGGTTTTCCTGCGTAGAGTCGCGTCGAAAATGAGTTATCAGCGCTGCTATCGGTTCAGCGGCGAGAATGATCAACAGCGGCTCAAGCGGGAATCGGTATCGTAGCGAGGCGATGGTAACGACGTGCACGAATGTGAAATAGCCGAAAACAAGATAGAACGGTGCAAGCAAGCGCCATTGCCGTCGCCGGCGTGCCACGCAAATTATAGCAAATGCCAAAATCGACCCGAAGCTGAGAATACTGATCGTTGAATAAGCCGCCGAGCGATATTCCGCGGCATTGGGAACGATATTCCAGAAGCGCACGAATTTTTTGAACCCAGCGCGCAGGAACGCTGCTGGATGGTTTCTAATGTAGTTGCCTGCGGCTTCCTTAAAGATGCGTTGTCGTTCCAACTCATCGGGCACAGAATTGGCTAGGGCGACGATTTCGGGCTCCACTTCGTTTGCCCAATCGATGCCCGCTTCAGGATTGTGAGCGTTGTTGCCGAGGTAAAGATTAGACGCGCTGCTGGTCGTGAGTGGAACGATTGTGTGAAAAAGTGCGGCGTTGCGAATCCACCACGGACTCATGAATGCTGCATAGAGGCAGCATGCTGCGACCAGGGTATTGATCGTCCGTCGCAGGCTGCCTCCAGCGAGGTAGGCGGTCGCTGCGATTAGAAATGGCGGCAGAAAAGTCAGCGTGGCTTTGGTGAGCGTCGCCAGCGCAAAACAGAGCGACGCAATTACAAGCGCGATGTCTACCCGAAACCCGCGGTCGCGCCACCAAAACAGCGCGGCCATGCCGGCGAGGAGCAACGTATTAAACAGCGTTTCGCTGAGCAGCAGGCCTTGGTAGAATAAAATGAACGGGTAAATCGCGGCGATGCATGACGCGACAAAGCTAACCCTACGATTGCGAAAGACGCGGGTGGCGATATGCCCGACGAGCCCGCACTGAACCGTGACCAGAACGGCTTGAGCTAGCCTGATCGGAACGATCGCGTTGTGCGGGCCGAAGAGCCAGACGAATGGCGCAAAGAAGAGCGCGGTCCCCGGCATCTCCCAGGCTCGGTCGGAACCGACCCAGAACTCGTCGCTTTCTATCAGCCGAATGGCGGACCCGAAGATGCGCTGTTCGTCCGGGAAAACGGTTGTATGTGGGAAATAGAAGAGATCGACAGCCGCGCATGCAAGAAAGCATACGCAATAGGGTAATACCCGGTAGAAGGAACGGGCTTGCATCGAATCAATATCACCGGATGGAATAGCTTCGACCGTCAGACGCCGACAGAATAGGGTCTTTGCGATATACAAATCAATGATTTCGCCGCTATCAACAGCTTCTGTCAAACCGGTCTTGGTCTATCTGGCGACCCAGGACTGGTACTTTCTTTCGCATCGGCTGCCAATGGCGCGGGCGGCGCAGCGCGCGGGTTACGACGTTCACGTGATAACCCATATCGATAAAGGTAAGGCGGCGATCGAAGCGGAGGGGTTCTCCCTGCATTCCGTTCGTTGGCGGCGAGGGAGCATTAATCTGTTTGCGTTCTTCTCCAACATTCGGGCAGTGCGCCGGCTTTATAAGTCGATCGCTCCGGATATTGTTCATCACGTCGCTTTGCAGCCCACGATCGTTGGCTCGCTAGCCGCTATCGGGATTCCCTTTATTCGGCTCAATGCGCTCGCAGGGCTTGGATATGCGTTTACGTCGTCCACGCTGAAGGCACGATTGGTGCGGTCGATTCTGCGCGGTTTGCTGCATTATGTTCTCGGTCATCCGAACGCTACGGTATTGGTGCAAAATCCAGACGATCGCTCGGCGATGCGAAACCTTGGCATTGCCGCCGAGCGCATTTACGTCATCTCGGGCTCCGGCGTTGAAACAGATGTGCTGAAGCCGCTGCCGGAACCCGCCGGCACGGTGACCGCGGCCTTCGTCGGCCGTCTACTCGACGATAAAGGCGTACGAATTTTAGTCCAAGCGCATGAAATTCTAGCTGACCGAGGTCAGCCGATCCGCCTGCTGATCGCCGGCGATATCGATCCGGTCAATCCCGCTTCCATCCCCGCGGAGGAAGTCGCGGCGTGGGCCGGACGCCCGGGGATCGAAGTACTCGGGCATGTTGCCGACATCCGCGACGTTTGGGGCGCGGCCCATATCGCCGTGCTGCCGTCACGCCGTGAGGGTTTACCGAAGAGCTTGCTGGAGGCCGCCGCCTGCGGCAGGCCAATCGTGGCGACAGACGTTCCCGGCTGTCGCGAGATCGCGCGCCGCGGGCTTAATGCACTGCTGGTGCCGCCGGACGACGCTGCGGCGCTTGCCGACGCCATAGGGCAGCTTGCGACAAACGCATCACTGCGCGCCCGATATGGCGCAGCGAGCCGCCGGCTCGTGGAAGACGAGTTTTCTGCCAACATAATCGGTCTTCAAATCGTTGACCTTTATAATCGCCTGCTTGCGCGCTCCGGCCGCCTATTGCCGTTGCCGCCTGCTGGCGGCTAAGAGAGACGCAACAGTTGGTGAATCACAGATAGAGACGGCATGGCACACGGACGAAAAATAGCGGTGATCGGGCTCGGTTACGTCGGCCTTCCGGTCGCGGTCGCCTTCGCCAGATCGGGCGTGCCGGTCATCGGCTTCGACGTCAACGCCACGCGCGTCGCCGAGTTGAAATCCGGCAGCGATCGCACGCGCGAAGTGGAAACGGCCGATCTGTCGCAATCGACGCTCACCTATTCGGACCGGCCCGAATCTTTGACGGCGTCCGACTTCTATATCGTCACCGTGCCGACGCCCATCGACGCGGCGCGCCGGCCTGATCTCGGCGCCATGCTGGCGGCGTCGAAAACGGTCGGCGCCGTGCTCAAGCGCGGCGATATCGTGATTTATGAATCGACGGTCTATCCCGGCGCCGTCGAGGAAGATTGCGTTCCGGTATTGGAGGTATCGTCCAGCCTCAAAGCCGGACAAGATTTCACTGTCGGCTATTCCCCCGAGCGCATCAATCCCGGGGACAAGCAACATCGCTTCGAGACCATCATGAAAGTGGTCGCGGGGCAGGATGCCAAAACGCTCGACATTGTTGCGGATGTTTACGGTTCGGTGGTGACCGCCGGCATCCATCGCGCGCCGTCGATCAAGGTCGCGGAAGCGGCCAAGGTCATCGAAAACACCCAGCGCGATCTCAACATCGCTTTCATGAACGAACTGTCCGCGATCTTCCACCGGCTCGGTATCGATACCGGCGACGTCTTGGCAGCGGCGGCGACGAAATGGAATTTTCTCAACTATCAGCCCGGTCTTGTCGGCGGACACTGTATCGGGGTCGATCCTTATTATCTTACCTATCGCGCCGAAAAAGCCGGCTATCACCCCGAAGTCATCCTTGCCGGCCGCCGCATCAATGACAGCATGGGAATGTGGGTCGCGCATGAATGCGTGCGCAGTCTGACATTGCGCAATTGTACGAACGCGGTAGTGACGGTGCTCGGCATGACCTTCAAGGAAGATGTGCCCGACATCCGCAACTCGAAAGTCATCGACATCGTGCGCGAGCTCGAACGCTTCGGTATCCGCGCGCAAGTGCACGATCCTTTGGCGCTGGCGGAAGAAGCCAGACACGAATACGATGTCACGCTCACCGAAATGAAATCGCTTAAGCCTGCCGACGCCGTCATTCTAGCGGTCTGTCATCAGGCCTATGTCAAAGAGGGCTGGTCCTTGATGGCGCGCTTGCTGAAAGACGGCAAGGGCACCGTCGTCGACGTCAAATGCCGGCTTGAACGGAACAGCAAGCCGGAAGGAATCGATCTGTGGCGGCTGTAGCTCCCGTTCTTGTCACCGGGGCCGCCGGTTTCATCGGCTTTCACGTCGCGCGCCGTCTGCTGGAGAGCGCCCGGCCGGTCATCGGCATCGACAACCTGAATGCCTATTACGATCCTAAGCTGAAAGACGCGCGGCTTGCGGAACTGGCCAAGTTTCCTGGCTTCCGCTTCATCAAGCTCGATCTCGCCGATCGCGCCGGCATGGCTGCGCTCTTTGCCGAACACCGTTTTCCGCACGTCGTGCATCTCGCCGCTCAAGCCGGCGTGCGTCATTCGCTGATCGACCCGCAGGCTTACGTTGATTCCAATCTCGTCGGCTTCAGCAACATTCTGGAAGGTTGCCGTCACAATGAGTGCCGCCATCTGCTCTACGCATCGTCGTCATCGGTCTACGGCAGCAATACGAAGATGCCGTTTTCGGTGCACGACAATGTCGATCATCCGTTGAGCCTTTACGGTGCCTCGAAGAAGGCAAATGAATTGATGGCGCATTCTTATGCGCATCTGTTCAAACTGCCGACGACCGGTTTGCGCTTTTTCACCGTCTATGGCCCCTGGGGCCGACCGGACATGGCGATGTGGATTTTCGCCAAAGCGATTATGGCTGGCGAGCCGATCAAGCTGTTCAATCACGGCAAGATGCGGCGCGATTTTACGTACGTCGATGACGTGGTTGAATCGATCGTGCGGCTCATCGATCGGCCGGCGGCCGGCAATCCAAGTTGGACGAGTGACAAGCCGGATCCCGGTTCCAGCAGCGCACCGTGGCGCGTCTATAATATCGGCAACAACAATCCGGTCGATTTGCTGGATGTCGTCGAGCTACTTGAAAAAGCGATCGGCAAGAAAGCCATTCGGGACCTCGCGCCGATGCAGCCGGGCGATGTTCCGGCGACCTATGCCGACGTCGACGCGCTCATGCGCGAGGTCGATTTCAAGCCGTCCACGCCGATTGCCGACGGCATCGCGCGCTTCATCAAATGGTTTAAGAGCTACCATCACCATTAGCTTCGCCGGCGGGCGTCGAATACCCGCTGACAGACTATACTATATTGGATCGGTCCGGCTATCGCCTATAAGTAGCCGGACTCACTGGGTAGAAGGCAATCCGATATGACCGCTGCAACGCTCGCCAACTTAAAAGTCAAATTGTTCACCGACGGTGCCGACAAGGCGCAGATCGTCGAGATGGCCAAGAAGACCTGGATCGCCGGCTTCACTACCAACCCGTCACTCCTGAAAAAAGCCGGCGTGAAAGACTACGAGGCGTTCGGCCGCGATCTGGTCGAGGCGGTGCCCGCCCATCACCTTTCGTTCGAAGTGTTCTCCGACGACATCGCGGAGATGGTCGCGCAGGCACGCGTGATCGATTCATGGGGCAAGAATGTCTATGTCAAGCTGCCGGTGACGACGACGCGGGCCGAGCCGCTCTACGACGCCGTGCGTTCGCTGTCGCGCGACGGTATCAAGATCAATTTCACCGCCGTCTTCACTTCGGAGCAGGTGGCGCGCGCGATAGAAGCGCTCGACGGCGGCGCGCCCTCCATCGTTTCGGTGTTTGCCGGCCGGCTCGCCGATTTCGGCATCGACTATCGGCCGATCATGCAGGACGCGATCAAGCGCGCACGCGCGACCGAGACCGTCGAGATCATCTGGGCGTCGACCCGCGAGGTCTATAACGTGGTCGAAGCCGACATAATGGGCTGCCACATCATCACCGCGCCGGCCGACGTGCTGAACAAGCTGCCGGCGCTGGGCACAAAGACCGGTGCCGAACTGTCGCTCGGCGCGGTCAAGGCGTTCCGCGAAGACGCGATAGCCGCCGGGCTCAAGCTCGCGGTGCCGGCTTCGAAAGCCGCCGAATAGCCGCACTCGCACTGGTTAATTCGTTGTAACGCTCTGAATCAAAACGTGTTCACCGCGTTTTGGGGGCGCCGTCGCCAGCGCTAAATCAGCATGCTAGGGGAAGGCGGGGCCCGATCGTATCGGCGAGGGGAATGTTAACGGCACATGTCACAGGCTACGACCGAGAATAACGAACGTCCGCTGCGCGTCGGTGTCGTCGGCGTCGGCGTCATGGGTAGTAACCACGCCCGCGTTTTTGCCGGGCTGCCGGGCACGGCCCTGGTCGCCGTTGCCGATCCCGACCGCAAGCAGGCTGAATTTGTCGCGCGCACGCTCAATTGCGGTGCTGTGACCAACATCGAAGAATTGCTCGATCTCGGCGTCGATGCGATCACCATCGCGGCGCCAACGCATCTGCATCGCGACATCGCCCTCGCGGCGATTGCGCGCGGCGTGCACGTGATGGTCGAAAAGCCGGTCGCCTCAACGGTCGAAGAGGGTCATGAGATCATCAACGCGGCGCGCGCTGCCGGTCTGACGCTGATGGTAGGCCACGTCGAACGCTTCAATCCGGCGGTCGAAGTGATCAAGGAAGCCATCCGCAACGAAGACATTCTGTCGATCGCCATCACCCGCGTCGGTCCGTTTCCGCCGCGTATGTCGAATGTCGGCGTGGTGATCGATCTGGCCGTGCACGACATCGACCTGATCCGTTGGTTCACCGACAGCGACATCGTCGAGGTGCAACCGCAGTTGTCGAGCGCGGTGGCTGAACGCGAAGACATCGCGTTGTTGCAGTTCCGCACCGCCTCCGGCGTGCTGGCGCATATCAATACCAACTGGCTGACGCCGTTCAAGGCACGCAACGTGACGGTTGCGACGCGCGGTAAATACGTGCAGGGCGATCTGCTGACGCGCCAGGTGACCGAATGTTTTGGCTTCCAGCCCGACGGTAGCTATTCGATGCGGCATCTCTCGGTCGGCCATGCCGAACCGCTGCGCTCGGAGTTGCTCGCTTTCCTGAGCGCGGTGCGCAGTGGCGCCGCGCCGGCGGTAACCGGCGAGGAGGCGGTGGCCAGCCTCAAGATCGCCATCCAGTGTCTGACCGATCGCCCGCCGGCGATCGCGCCGGCCAAGCATAAGACACCGCGCGTCGCCGCCGGCTGATTGCGCGGACAACTCACTTGGAATTGCAATGAACCTTCGACCCGACATGCCGCCGATCCCCTTTATCGATCTAGCTGCGCAACGCCGCCGGCTGGGGCCGGCGATCGATGTCGCGGTCAAACGCGTGCTCGATCATTGCCAGTTCATTCTCGGGCCCGAGGTGCGCGCCTTCGAAACCGAATTGGCCGCCTTCTGCGGCGCCAAGCACGCGGTCACCTGCGCCAGCGGCACCGATGCGCTGGTGCTGGCCTTGCGCGCCTTCGGCATCGGGCTGGGCGACGCGGTGATTTGTCCGTCCTTCACCTTTTGCGCCACCGCCGAAGTGGCGGTGCTGGTCGGCGCGACGCCGGTTTTTGTCGATGTCGATGCGGTGACCTTCAATATCGATGCGCGCGGCATTGCCGGCGCGGTCGAAACCGCCAAGGTAGTCGGGCTGACGCCGAAGGCGATCATTCCGGTCGATCTATTCGGGTTGGCGGTCGATCACGGCGCGGTCGCCGCCGCCGCCAAGGCGCATGACCTTCTGGTGCTCGACGACGCCGCGCAGGGCTTCGGCGCCAGTTTCAACAATCGCCGCCTCGGCACTTTCGGCCATGCCACCGCGACGAGCTTCTTTCCGGCGAAGCCTTTGGGCTGTTATGGCGACGGCGGCGCGGTCATGACAGATGACGACAAGCTGGCTGAAATGATGCGCAGCATCCGCGCGCATGGCCAAGGCAGCGACAAATACGACAATGTGCGCATCGGGCTCGCCTCGCGCCTCGACACCGTTCAGGCGGCGGTGCTGAGCGAGAAATTGAAGATTTTCCCGGACGAGATCGAAGCGCGCAACGTTGTCGCTCGCCGCTATACGGAGGCGCTTGGGGATGTCGTGACCGTGCCGGAGGTGCCGGCGGGCTCGACGTCGGTTTGGGCGCAATACACCATTCGCCTCAAGCCCGGAAAGCGCGAGGCTTTCGCGGCGGCGCTCAAGGCCGACGGCATCCCGACCGCGATCTATTACCCGATCCCGCTGCACCTCCAGCAGGCCTATAAGCACTATCCGGTCGGCAAAGGCGGCGTGGCGGTAAGCGAATCTCTGGCCCACGAAGTTATCAGCCTGCCGATGCACCCTTATCTCGACGAGGCGACGCAGATGCGCATCGTCGAGGCGGTGCGGCGGGCGATGAAGGCGAACTGATCACTTCCGCTTATAGACGTCCTCGATGCGCTCGATGTCGTCTTCGCCGAGATAGCTGCCGGTCTGCACCTCGATCAATTCCAGCGGGATTTTGCCGCGATTGGCGAGGCGATGCACCGAGCCGATCGGGATATAGACCGACTCGTTTTCATGCACCGCGCGCACGTCTGAGCCGATCGTGACCTCGGCGGTGCCGCGCACCACCACCCAATGTTCGGCGCGATGGTGATGTTTCTGCAACGACAACACGCCGCCCGGAATGACGACGATGCGCTTGACCTGAAAGCGCTCGCCCAGATCGATCGATTCGTAATAGCCCCAGGGCCGGTGCCCCCGTTTGTGGTCGGTGGCTTCCGCTTTTTTCTCGGTCTTTAATTTCGCCACCAGTTCGCGCACTTCCTGGGAGCGGGCGCGGGGCACCACCATCACCGCGTCCGAAGTCGACACCACCACCATATCCTTGACGCCAATGAGGGTAGTGAGGCGGCCGTCCGAGTGCACGACACAATCGCTTGAATCCATGGTCACGATCGGCCCCTGCAGGACATTGCCTTGCTTGTCGGCCGGCGTGATATCGAACAGTGCGTCCCAGCTACCGATGTCCGACCAGCGGAAGTCGCCCGCCACCACCGCGGCGCGGTCGGTCTTTTCCATCACCGCATAGTCGATCGACTTCTGCGGCGCGCGCGCGAAACTCTCCGGATCGAGCCGCAGGAAGCCGAGATCGGTGGTGGCTTTGCCGACCGCCGCCTCAATCGCCTCCGACATTTCCGGTTCCAGGCGCTTCAACTCCGACAGCAAGGTGTCGGCGCGGAACAGGAAATTTCCCGAATTCCAGAGATAGCCCTCGTGCACGTAACGCACGGCGGTGGCGGCGTCCGGCTTTTCGACGAAGCGCTTGACCGCGTTGACGCCGGTGTCGCCGACTGGATCACCGGGTAGAATATAGCCATAGCTCGTTTTCGGTTCGCTCGGCTTGATGCCGAAGGTGACGATCTTGCCGGCTTCAGCCGCCGCGCACCCGGCCAAACACGTGGCGCGAAAAGCTTTCGGATCGAGAATGATGTGATCGGCCGCGAGCGCCAGCACGACCGCGTTCGGATCGCGGCTGAGCGCGACCGCCGTGGCGGCGGCGATAGCCGGGGCTGAATCGCGCCGCAGCGGCTCGATCACCACGGTCGCCTCGACACCCACTTCCTCGGCCTGGCGGCGGGCGAAGAAATGGAAATTCGGCCCGGTAATGACGATGGGGGCAGCGAACATCGGATCGCGCACCCGCAACAGCGTCTCCTGATAGGTCGAGCGTTCCCCGACCAGCGGCAGAAACTGCTTGGGCAGGGCGTCGCGCGAGACCGGCCAGAGCCTGGTCCCGGCGCCACCGGCCAGCAGGATGGGGATGATCGGGGAGGGCATGAGCGTACGCTTTTTAGCCTTTCGGGCTCGGGCGAGAGTTTTAAGGCCACATTGGGGCCTATGTTTGGGCCGGGAATCGTCTTAAGGCAGTTTGCCCAGTCTACCTATCGGTATCGTCGCGCCAGCTTCAAGCCCCTTCATCCACGGCCGTTTCCGGCGGGCCGCACGAGCGCCAAGAGCCCCAGAAGCCCGAAAGCCAATGATCCAGCGCATCCTCACGGTCGGCGGTTTTACCTTGCTGTCGCGGCTGACCGGTTTCGGGCGCGACATCATCCTGGCGGCGGTGCTGGGCGCAGGGCCGGTGGCGGATGCCTTTTTCGTGGCGTTGCGGCTGCCCAACCATTTCCGCGCCATCTTTGCCGAAGGCGCCTTCAACGCCGCTTTCGTGCCGGCCTATGCCCGCATCCGGGAGCAGGGCGGCGCCGAGCGCGCGGGCCTCTTTGCCGACCGCATCTTCACGATCTTGCTGGCCAGCCAGATCGTGCTGCTTGGCATTGCGCTGATCTTTACGCCGTCGGTGATCGATGTGCTGGCGCCGGGTTTTGCCAAGGATCCGCAACGTTATGCGCTGGCGGTCGAGCTTACACGCATCACGTTTCCCTATCTGCTGCTGATAACGGTAGTGACGTTCTACGGCGGCGTGCTCAATGCGTTGCAGCGTTTTGCCGCCGCCGCCGCCGCGCCTATTTTTTTAAATCTCTCACTGATCGTTGCGCTGCTGGTCGCAGTCTATTTCCCGACGCCGGGACATGCCGCCGCCTGGGGCGTGCTGGTCTCGGGCGTATTGCAGGCGCTGCTGGTTGGCGGCGACGCGTTCCGCGCCAATGTTTTGGCGCGGCTGCGGCGGCCGCGGCTTGATGCCGACATCAAACAATTTTTTCGCGCACTCGGACCGGCGACGCTTGGATCCGCCGGCGTGCAGCTCGCATTGTTCGCCGATACGGTGATCGCCAGCTTCCTGCCGGCCGGCGCGCTGTCGGCGCTTTATTATGCCGACCGTCTCAATCAATTGCCGATCGGCGTGATCGGTATCGCCGCCGGCACGGTCATCTTGCCGGAAATGGCGCGACGACTTGCGGCCGGCGACGACGCGGGCGCGGCGCATGCGCAGAACCGCGCGTTCGAATTCACATTGCTGACAGCGATTCCCTGTCTGGCCGCTTTCCTGATTGTGCCCGATCTGATCATGCGCGCGCTATTTGTGCGCGGCGCTTTCAACGATGCCGACGCGCTCGCCGCCGGTCACACGCTCGCCGCTTATGCCGTTGGGCTTTTGCCCTTCGTCTTGATCCGCAGCGCGGTCGCGACCTTCTTTGCGCGCAGCGATACCACGACGCCGGTATTCGCGGCGCTGATCGCGGCCGCCGTCAACATTGGCTTCAAGGTGCTGCTGATGGGGCCGCTGGCGCAGGTGGGCCTGGCGCTGGCGACCTCGATCGGCGCCTGGATCAATCTCACGCTGGTGGTCTGGTTCGCGATGCGCGCCGGCCATATCCGTTTCGATGAGCGGTTGCGTCAATCGACGTTCAAACTTGCCTTGGCCGGGCTGGCGCTGGCGCTGGTGCTTTGGATCGCCGCGCCGTTTCTGGCTCGCTTGTTCGCCGGCATGGCCTTGCACGATATCGTGACACTTGCGGCGTTGGCCGCCATCGGCGGCATGCTTTATGCTGGACTGGTGTTGGCGATCTTCGGATCGCGCTGGTTGGCGGCCTTTCGGGGACGGGCACGCTGAGGAACGAAGTTGCGAGGGTATGTGTTTAGGTTTTTCAAGGTTTTGCGTGGGCGTTGCCATTCGGCCACGGTGGACATTCGTGATGGTCACCGGTATGGGACGGGTCCTTGTCAGCGGCCGGCCAGGGCTCCCATGAACGCCATTCGTTTCGCGTCTTTTCCCCGGATTTCCAACGTCTTGCGGCGCGCGGGCGCGGCGCTTGCCTTGGCGACTTTGGTGGCAAGCTGCGGCAATAATCAGCAGGCGGGCGGTCCGCCGCCGCTGGCGGTCACGGTGTCGGAGCCGGCCAAACGCACCATTTTCGATTTCGACGAATATGTCGGCCGCTTCACCGCGCTCAATTCGGTCGAAGTGCGTGCGCGCGTATCCGGCTACCTCGAAGGTATACACTTCAAAGACGGCAGCAAGGTCAAGCAGGGCGACCTGTTGTTTACCGTCGACAAGCGTCCGCTCCAGAACGCGGTGGCGCAGGCATCCGCCACGCTAAAGCAGGCCAATTCGAACCTCGCCTTCACGCAAGGCGATTTCGAACGCGGCCAGCAATTGGTGAAGGAAAAGACCATCACCGACCAGACCTTCGAGCAGCGCTCGCAAGCCTTCCGCAACGCGCAGGCCGCGGTCGCCGGCGCGGAAGCCGCATTGCGCACCGCGCAACTCGATCTCGATTTCACCGAATTGCACGCGCCGATCGACGGCCGCATCGGCGACCGGCGCGTCTCGCCCGGCAACCTGGTGACCGGCGGCACCGGCGGCAACACCACGCTGCTCGCCACCATCGTGTCGAACGATCCGATCCATTTCGAATTCACTTTCGACGAAGCCTCCTATCTGCGTTACGAGCGCAACTCCAAGAGCGGCAATGACGTCGCCAGCCGCGGCGCCGGGGTGAAAGTGTCTCTCAAGCTGATCGACGAAAACGATTTCGTGCATGACGGCCGCATGGACTTCGTCGATAACGTGATCGAACGTTCGACCGGCACCATTCGCGGCCGCGCGGTCTTTGCCAATGCGAACGGCATCTTTACGCCCGGCATGTTCGGCCGCGTGCGCGTGCCGGCTTCGCCGCCTTACGAGGCGCTGCTGGTGCCGGACGTCGCCGTCGGCAGCGAACAGGCGCGCAAATTCGTGCTGGTGGTCGACAAGGACAACAAGGCCGAGAACCGCTACGTCACGCCCGGCCAGTTGATCGACGGCAAGATGCGCGTGATCAAGGAAGGCCTCGCGCCCGACGACCGCGTCATCGTCAACGGCATGGCGCGCGTGCGCGCCGGCCAGAAGGTCACTCCGCAAGCGCCCGGTCAAAAGCCGCCGGGCGGCGCACCGCCGGCCGGCCAAGCGCCCGCCAAACCGAAATAAACAAGTCGAAGTAGCGGCCGCCATGCGTATCTCGCATTTTTTCATCGACCGGCCGATTTTCGCCTCCGTGATCGCGATCGTGATCGTTATTCTCGGCGCGGTCGCCTTCGGCCGCCTGCCGGTCGCGCAATATCCCGAGATCGCGCCGCCGATCATCAACATCACCGGGCAATATCCCGGCGCCAGCGCCGAAATCGTCGCCGAGACGGTGGTGGCGCCGATCGAGCAGCAGATCAACGGCGTCGAGGGCATGCTTTACGTGTCCTCGAACTCGGCCGCCGACGGCAAGTTCTCGATCGCGGTCACCTTCGACATCGGCACCAATCTCGATATCGCGCAGGTGCAGGTGCAAAACCGCGTCGCCACCGCGACGCCGCGTTTGCCTGCGCAGGTGCAGCAGATCGGCGTCACGGTGGCCAAGAGTTCGCCCGACATTCTGATGGTGGTGAACCTCTATTCCAAGGACAAGTCGCGCGACGCGCTGTTCATTTCCAACTACGCCAACTTGCAAATCAAGGACGCACTCACTCGCGTCGACGGCGTCGGCTCGATCGTGGTATTCGGCAGCCGCGACTACGCCATGCAGGTCTGGCTCGACCCCGACCGCATGCAGTCGCTCAATCTCACGGCGTCCGACGTCACCAACGCCTTGCAGGCGCAGAACATCCAGGTCGCCTCCGGCGTGTTGAACCAGCCGCCGGTGCCGGACCAGCTCGCCTTCCAGGTTGCCATCCGCACGCTGGGCCGCCTGTCGATACCGGAGGAATTCGGCGACATCGTCATCAAGCAATCTGGCAACGCGGTGGTGCGGCTCAAGAACGTCGCCAAGGTCGAGCTGATCGCGCAGGATTATGCGTCGAACTCCTATCTCGACCGCTACCCTTCGGTGGCGCTCGCCGTGTTCCAGCGCCCGGGTTCGAACGCGCTTACGACCGGCGAAAATATCGTCAAAGCCGTCAAAGATATGTCGAAGGATTTCCCGGCCGGCATCGACTACGGCGTGTTCTATAACCCGACCCAGTTCATCCAGCAGTCGGTCGATGCGGTCATCACCACGATATTCGAAGCGGTCCTGCTGGTGGTGCTGGTGATCGTGTTGTTCCTGCAAACCTGGCGGGCGGCGGTGATCCCGCTGCTGGCGATCCCGATTTCGCTGATCGGCACCTTCTTCACGATGGGCCTGTTCGGCTTCTCGCTCAACAATCTGTCGCTATTCGGCTTGGTGCTCGCCATCGGCATCGTGGTCGACGACGCCATCGTGGTGGTGGAGAACGTCGAGCGCAATATCGAGGCCGGCAAAACCCCACGCGAAGCGGCGCGCCGCACCATGGACGAGGTCGGCACCGCGCTGATTTCGATCGCGCTGGTGCTGTGCGCGGTGTTCGTGCCGACCGTGTTCATCACGGGCATATCCGGGCAATTTTATCGCCAGTTCGCGCTCACCATCACCAGTGCGACCATTATCTCGCTGCTCATGTCGCTGACGCTGTCGCCGGCGATGTGTGCGCTGTTACTCAAGCCGCACAAGGAGGGGCGTGAGGACCGATGGTTCGAGAAGCCGCTGCACGGCTTCTTCCGGCTGTTCAACCGCGGCTTCGAGGCGCTGGCGGAAGGCTACCGTTCGCTGGCGCGGCGGATCGTCCGCTTCGCGGTCGTCATGCTGGTGTTCTATGTCGCCATTCTCGGCGGCGGCTTGGCGATCTTCAAGGAGACGCCGCAGGGTTTCATCCCGCAGATCGACCGAGGCATTCTGATTGTCGCCTCGCAGTTGCCACCGGGCGCCTCGCTCCAGCGTACCGACGATCTGATGCGCAGGGCCACCGACCTGGTGCTGTCGACGCCGGGTGTGGCGCACGCAGTCGTCATCGTCGGCTTCTCGGGCGCGAGTTTCTCCAATGCGCCGAATGCCGGCGCCATGTTCGTCGTGCTCGATCCGTTCGAGCAGCGCGCCAGGGATCCGAAGCTGTCATCGACGGCGATCCAGGGTGCGCTGTTTGGCAAGCTTGCGAGCTTGCAGGAAGCCTTCATGATCGTGGTGCAGCCGCCGCCGGTGTCGGGCATCGGCAACGCGGCCGGATTCCGCATGATGATCGAGGACCGCAACGGCGCGGGGCCGGCGGCCTTGCAGGGCGCGGTCTATGCCATGATGGCGCGCGCGGCGCAGACCAAGGGCGTGCAACAGGTGTTCTCGCTGTTTGAGACGGCTACGCCGCAGCTCTATCTCGACATCGACCGCACCAAGGCGCAATTGCTCGGCATCAATATCGGCGATGTGTTCTCGGCCTTGCAGGTCTATATCGGCTCGGCTTACGTCAACGACTTCAACCTGTTTGGCCGCACCTTCCGCGTTCAGGTGCAGGCCGACGCCGAGCATCGGCTGGAGGCGAAGGACGTTTTGGCGCTGCGCGTGCGCAACAACCAGGGCGAGACGGTGCCGCTCGGCTCGTTCACGACGGTGAGCAATATTTCCGGGCCGTACCGGCTGCCGCGCTACAATCTTTATCCGGCCGCCGAACTCGACGGCTCGCCGGCGCCCGGTTACAGCCAGGGCGAGGCGATCGAGACCATGCAGAAACTGGCGGCGCAGACGCTGCCGGCCGGGTTCTCCTACGAATGGACAACGCTGGCGTTCCAGCAGATCCGCGCCGGCAATACCGCGATCTTCGCCTTCGTGCTCGGCGTCGCCTTCGTGTTTCTGGTGCTGGCGGCGCAATATGAAAGCCTGACGCTGCCGCTCGCCGTTATTCTGATCGTGCCGATGTGCCTGGTGGCGGCGATCATCGGCGTGGTGCTGCGCGGTCAGGATAATAACATTCTCACGCAGGTAGGCTTCATCGTGCTGATCGCGCTTGCCGCCAAGAACGCGATCCTCATCGTCGAATTCGCCAAGCAGGTCGAGGATCGCGGCCGCACGCGGCAGGAGGCGGCGGTCGAAGCGGCACGGCTGCGGCTGCGGCCGATCCTGATGACGTCGCTCGCCTTTATCTTTGGCGTCGCCCCGCTGGTATGGGCGGTGGGAGCAGGCGCGGAACTGCGCCAGTCGCTCGGCACCGCGGTGTTTTCCGGCATGATCGGCGTCACCGTCTTCGGCCTCATCTTCACGCCGGCGTTCTATGTGGTGTCGCGCTGGGTAGCGATGCGCTTCTCGCGCGAGAAGCCGCAGGCTCAGCCGGCGGAGTGAATCTCATGAAGTTCGGTTTCGGTCAGCCGCTCACCCGCAAGGAAGATGACGCGCTGTTGCGCGGCGCCGGCTGCTATGTCGCGGACGTCGCGCCGGCCGGCGCGCTGCACGCGGTGGTGCTGCGTTCGCCGCACGCGCATGCCAAGTTCGCCATCGACGATCTGGCGCGCGTCAAGGCGATGAAGGGCGTGCGTCTGGTGCTGGACGGCGCCGACACCGCCGATCTCGGTCCCTTGCCGACGCCGGGCGTGCTGGAAGGCGTCGATATCAAGGTGCCGCATTATCCCATTCTCGCGCTCGATGTGGTGCGCCATGTCGGCGACGCCGTCGGTTTCGTCGTGGCCGATACGCTGGAGCAGGCCAAGGACGCGGCGGAGGCCATCAGCATTGACTGGCAGCCACTTCCGCATGTCATCGGCGCGGTCGAGGCGCTGAAAAACGGCGCGCCGCCGGTCTGGCCGGATCGCCCCAATCTCGCTTTTGAAACAACAGCGGGTGATGCCGAGGCGACCAAGAAGGCTTTCGCGAATGCCGCGCGCACGGTCTCAACAACCATCGTCAACCAGCGGCTGGTGACCAATTACATGGACACCCGCGGCGTCATCGCCGAATACGATGGCGGGCGATACACGTTGACGCTCGGCAGCCAGGGCAGCCATATCATCCGCGACATCATCTGCGGCGCGGTTTTGAAACAGCCGCTCGACAAGATGCGTGTGATTACACCCGACGTCGGCGGCGGTTTCGGCACCAAGCTTTTCCCCTATCGCGAATATGCCTTGGCGGCGGTGGCCGCCGAGAAACTACGCAAGCCGGTGAAATGGGTGTGCGATCGTTCCGAACATTTCCTCGGCGACAGCCATGGCCGCGACAATATCTCGACCGCGCGGCTCGCCATCGGCGACAATGGCAAGTTTCTCGCGCTTGAGATCGATATCGTCGCCGACATGGGCGCGTATCTTTCCTGCTATGCGCCTTACATCCCGTGGCTCGGCGTCGGCATGGCGACGGGGTCATATGATATTCCGGCCGCCCATGTGCGTTTGCGCGCCGCCTATACCAACACCGTACCGGTCGACGCCTATCGCGGCGCCGGGCGGCCGGAGGCGTCGTACCTGATCGAGCGCGCGGTCGACAACGCGGCGCGCGAACTCGGCATGACGCCTGACGCGATCCGCCGCAAGAACCTGATCAAGCCTTCGGCACTGCCGTACAAGACGCCGACCGGAAAGATTTACGACTCCGGCGATTTCGCTGCGACGCTCACGCGGGCGCAGGAACTGGTCGATTGGAAGGGTTTCAATAAGCGCCTCTCGCAGTCGAAGCGCACGGAAAAATTGCGTGGCATCGGCATCGCGACTTATATCGAAGCCTGCGGCGCCAACGGGCCGGAGACGGCGCAAGTGACGCTCGACCGCGATGGCGGTGTCACCGTGCTGATCGGTTCGCAATCGACCGGGCAGGGGCACCAGACGTCTTACGCGCAGCTTGTCGCCGAGCGGCTCGATCTGCCGCCGGAGCGCGTGCGCGTCGTTCAGGGCGACACCGACAAGATCAAAACGGGCGCCGGCACCGGCGGTTCGAGTTCGATTCCAGTCGGCGGCGTTTCGGTCGACCGCGCCAGCAAGACCTTGGCCGAGCAGCTTAAGGAACTCGCCGCCGACGCGCTGGAAGCTTCCGCCGGCGACATGGAAATCGCCGACGGCGCGATCAAGGTCATCGGCACCGACCGCGCTATTTCATTCGCCGATCTCGCCGCGCATCCGCGGGCGACGCCGGAAAAACTGACCGCGGCAAAAGAATTTTCAACCGATCTGCCGACCTTTCCGAACGGCACGCATATCGCGGAAATCGAAATCGATTCCGCCACCGGCGCGACCGAGATTCTGAAATACGTCGTGGTGGACGATTTCGGAGCCACGCTTAATCCACTCTTACTCGCGGGCCAGGTGCATGGCGGGCTGGTGCAGGGCATCGGCCAGGCACTGATGGAGGACACGGTCTACGACGCCGCCTCCGGCCAATTGCTTAGCGCCAGCTTCATGGATTATGCGATGCCGCGCGCAACCGACGCGCCGGCTTTCATTTTTGAAACCCGCAACACGCCCTGTAAAAATAATCCGCTTGGGGTGAAAGGCGCGGGCGAGGCCGGCGCCATCGGTTCATGCCCTGCGGTCATGAACGCGGTGATTGACGCGCTTGATCGGGCCTACGGTATCCGCGCCATCGACATGCCGGCGACGCCGCAAAAAGTCTGGGCGGCGATCGAAGGCGCAAAGAAAGCGCAAAGCAAAACAGCGGCTTAAACGCGCTCATCACACGTTCGTGAGCGGCCGCGGCAGAAGTTTCCAGGCAAGTGCCGGAATAAGACTTGTACTCCGGTGTTTGCCGGTGACTGCAAGGCACGAGTCAAAAGGAACGTTGTTCATGAAGTTCGTCACAGTTGTCGCAGGCCTCGCTATCGCCGCGCTCGGCGCGACCGCGGTCGTTGCGCAGTCCGACCCGATCGCCGCGCGCAAGGCGCTCATGAAGGAGAACGACGACAACGCCAAGATCGTGGTTTCCATGTTGCGCGGGCAATCCCCGTTCGACGCCGCCAAGGTCGACGCCGCCTTCCAGCAATGGGAAGATACCGCCAAGCAACTGCCGGGCCTGTTCCCGGAGAATTCAAAGACCGGCGGCAAGACGCGGGCGACGCCGAAAGTCTGGGAAACCAAGAGCGACTTCGACGCCAAGGCGGCGGCCTTCGGCAAGGCGGTGGCGGACAATCGCGCCAAGGCCAAGGGCTCGCTCGACGGCCTTAAAGCCGCGATGGGTCCGGTCGGCGACGGTTGCGACAATTGCCATAAGGATTATCGGCAGTCGCAGCGCTAGCCCGAATTTTATTTTAGTTTGACGCCGGTGCGAAGCAATCGCGCCGGCGTTTTTGTTCCGCTATAAACAGCGCCGAATGCTGAAGGAAGGCCAATGAAGCGTAAGCTGCCTTTGTTAGCGGTCGTTGCCGCCCTGCTTGGATGCGCGGCGTTTTGGTTCCTGACCGTTCCCGAAACTGTGCCGGCGAGCGCGCTCGCCGCGCATTCGCCGGACATCGCCAACGGCAAGGAAATGTTCGAGGCCGGCGGTTGCGCGTCTTGTCACGCGGTGCCGGACAAACCCGACAAGTCCGCGCTCGGCGGCGGCCTCGCGCTAAAGTCGCCGTTCGGCACATTTTATGCTCCGAATATTTCACCCGACCGCAAGGACGGCATCGGCGCCTGGAGCGAAGCGGAGTTCATCAGCGCGCTCACCAAAGGCACGTCGCCGGGCGGCGAACACCTTTATCCCGCGCTGCCTTACACATCTTACCAGCGCATCGCGCCGAACGATTTGCGCGACATGTTCGCCTACATCAAAACCTTGCCGCCGGTGGCCGGCCGCGTGCGTGGTCACGATCTTCCGTTTCCGTTCAACATCCGCCGCGCGCTCGGCCTCTGGAAACTCGTTTTTCTTGACGGCAAGCCGTTCACACCGAATCCATCGCAATCGGCGCAATGGAATCGCGGCGCCTATCTTGTGAATGGCGCGGGCCATTGCGCCGAATGCCATTCGCCGCGCGATGCGTTCGGCGGTATTATCAAAGGCCTGCGTTTCACCGGCGGGCCCGCACCGGACGGGCAGGGCGGCGTGCCCAACATCACGCAGTTCAAGCTGAAAGACTGGACGGTCGCCGATATTGTCGGAACGCTGACCGACGGCTTCACGCCAGACGCCGATCGCGTCGGCGGCAGTATGGTCGAGGTAGTGCGCAATATCTCGCAACTGAGTGATGCCGATCGCAGGGCGATGGCGGTTTACATTAAATCGCTGTCGGCGGTCCGAGGCCAGACCTTGCCGGAGAAATAGTCCTGACAAAGCCGTCCCGGCCCGTTATGAAGCGCCGGTGAATCTATTCAAAGCCATCGGCTTCAAGCTCGGCTCTGCGCTGCTATTCGCTGCGATGTCGGCCTTAGTGCGGCAACTGGGCGATGTCGCGCCCGTCGGCCAGATGGTATTTTTTCGTTCCGCTTTCGCCATTGTGCCGGTGCTGGCGATCTATGCGCTGCGCGGAGAACTGGCGACCGCGTTATATACCCGCCGTCCGTTCGGGCAGCTCGGCCGCGGCGTGCTCTCGGTCTTCGGCATGTTTACCAATTTCAGTGCGCTGACGCGTCTGCCACTGGCCGACGCGACCGCCATACAGTTCGTGTCGCCGCTCTTTACCGTCGCGCTCGCCGCGCTGATTTTGAAGGAGCGCGTGCGCCTGTTCCGCTGGAGCGCGGTCGTGGTCGGCTTCGTCGGCGTTCTGGTGATGCTGGTGCCGAATTTCGACCCGGCGCATTACGCCGCCGCCGGCAGCGTCGCCGCTGTCGGCTCGATTTTCGCGATCGTCTCCTCGCTGTGTAACGCCGGCACCGTCATTCAGACGCGGCGACTGACGCAAAGCGAAACGACTTCATCCATTGTATTTTATTTCTCGCTGATCTGCGCGCTCGCCGGCGCGGCGACCTTGCCCTTCGCCTGGCATTCGCCGACCGGTACGGAACTCACCGCGCTGATCGCGCTCGGCATCCTCGGCGGGCTGGCGCATATTTTTCTGACCGAAAGCTATCGCCACGCTACCGCCTCGGTGATCGCGCCGTTCGATTATTCGTCGATGCTGTGGGCGCTGCTGCTCGGCTATTGGGTGTTCGGGGAATTGCCGGCGGCGCTGGTTTATGTCGGAGCGACTATCGTGGCCGGTGCGGGGCTGGCGGTGATCTGGCGCGAGCGGGCGCTCGGCATTGCTCGTGCGCGGGCGGCGGAAGGTCCGCGCCGACCGGAGATTTGAGGCACGGTGTCCGCTACACCGTAAACGCCTTGAAGGTGATGATGGTGTAGGTGTCCTTGATGCCGGCGATGCAATGCACCTTCTCGTTGACGAAGTGGCCGATGTCGGTGCCGGCATCGACATAGAACTTCACCAGCAGGTCGTAATCCCCGGCGGTCGAATAAATCTCGGAGGCGATTTCGGCTTCGGCCAGTTCATTGGCGACCTGATAGGCCTTGCCGAGCTCGCATTTGATCTGAATGAAAAACGGGGTCATCTCGCCTCTCCGGGCCGCTTGCGCCAGCTCACGCGCTTCATGCCTGCAATCCAGCAAAATCGCGTGCCGCATGCAAGCCACCCTTGCTTTGGCGGGCGGCGCGGACTAGGTAATCGGCAGCAATCTCGTGGGGTGTCCGGCGGTGCCGGGCTGAGAGGCGGTTTACAGGCCAACCCAACGAACCTGATCCGGGTCATGCCGGCGGAGGGACCAGAGATGCGGCATCCACAAGCGGCATCGCGCGAGCGACTATCGGGCAAGGATCTGGCGGCGTCCGCCGTGGCGCTGCTGATGCGTTTGCGCGAAAAGAGCCCGCGCGTGCATTGCGTCACCAATTCGGTGGCGCAGAATTTTACCGCCAATGCGCTTTTGGCTTTTGGCGCGATCCCCTCGATGACGCTGTCGGGCGAGGAGATCGGCGCTTTCGTCGCAAAAAGCGACGCGCTTTTGGTCAATCTCGGAACCTTCGACCGCGAGCGGCGCGAGGCGACCTCGATCGCGGTCGATAGCGCCGTCCGGCACGAACTGCCTTGGGTGCTCGATCCGGTTTTCGTTGACCGCGCCCCGCAACGCGCGGCTTACGCGCGCGATCTGATTTTTCTCGCGCCCAAGGCGCTGCGCCTCAACGCCGCTGAATTTGCCGCGCTCGCCGGCGGGAGACCGGATGTTGAAGCCGTCGCGGCTTACGCGTGCGCGCATGACCTGACCGTCGGCCTGTCGGGCAAGATCGATCTCGTCGCCGATGGCGGACGCGCCGTTTCGATTAACAACGGCCATGCGCTGATGGCCAAGGTGACGGCCATGGGCTGCGCCGCCTCCGCGCTGGTCGCTGCTTGTCTGGCGGTCGAGGCGGATGCCTTTATCGCCACGACGGCGGCGCTGGCGATGACCGGGATCGCCGGCGAAGTAGCAGCGGAAAAATCGCAAGGGCCGGGTAGTTTCGCTGTCGCGATCGTCGATGCGCTCTACAATCTCGATGAGAAGACGCTGCTCGCTCGCGCCAACATCGGCATGCATGAGGTGAATTGAATGGACGCCGACCTGAGCCTCTATGCGCTTGTCGATCCCGCCGTCGCCGGCGGCCATAAGCTCGCGGATCTCGCGCGCGATATCGCCGGCAGCGCGACGCTGGTGCAATTGCGCGACAAGCACGGCTCGACCAGACGCATGATGGAAAAGGCGCGCGCGCTGATCGGCGTTTTGGCGCCGCTCGACATTCCGCTGTTGATCAACGACCGGGTAGATGTCGCGTTGGCGGTCGAGGCCGACGGCGTGCACATCGGCTGGGACGACATGCCGCCGGCCGATGCGCGGCTGCTGCTTGGCAAGACCGCGATTATCGGCATGAGCATCAAGACGCTGGAGCAGGCGGCGGCCGCTCCGCTCGATTTGCTCGACTACGTCGCCATCGGCGGCGTCTACGGCACCACCTCGAAGGAGAACCCGTCGGCGCCGATCGGCCTAGCCGGCCTGCGCTCGATCGCGCAGGCGGTGCGCGCACGCAAGCCGAATTTTCCGATCTGCGCCATTGCCGGCATCAATGAGAGCAACGCCGCCGCTGTGATCGAGGCCGGCGCCGACGGCGTCGCGGTCATTTCGGCGCTCTCGCTGATCGCGGAGCCGGCCAAGGCGGCGCGCGCATTGCGCAACGTGGTCGATGTCGCATTGGAGCGGCGGAGGCGTAGCGCATGATCCCGAAAAGTGGGGACCGGTTTTCGAACGAGATCATGCGCAAACAAAATTTGACGCCGGTCGCGGTCACCATCGCGGGCTCGGATTCGGGCGGTGGCGCCGGCATTCAGGCCGACCTCAAGACCTTCGGCGCGCTGGGCGTCTACGGCGCATCGGTGATCACCGCGCTGACCGCGCAGAACACGCAAGGCGTTGCCGCGATCCACGACGTACCCGCGGATTTCGTCAAGGCGCAGATGGATGCGGTGTTTTCCGATTTCGATATTGCAGCCGTAAAGATCGGCATGCTGTCACGTGCGGCGATTATCAGGACGGTGGCGGCCGAACTCAGGAAACGCAACGCGCGCAACATCGTGCTCGATCCGGTGATGGTCGCGACTTCGGGCGACCGGCTGCTGGATGAAGACGCGATCGCTGCGCTGCGCGACGAGTTGATCCCGATGGCGACGATTGTGACGCCGAATTTGCACGAGGCGGCGGCGCTGACCGGCAAGCCAATGGCGCGCAATGAGGGTGAGATGGAGGCGCAGGGGCGCGAAATTCTGGCGCTCGGTCCGCGCTGTGTGCTGATCAAGGGCGGCCACGGCGCCGGCGATGAAAGCGTTGATCTGCTGATCGGCGAAGGCGAGACGATGCGGCTGACGGCGTCGCGCATCGCGACCAAAAATACGCATGGGACGGGTTGCACCTTGTCGTCGGCGATTGCAGCCGAACTGGCGAAGGGTCGTGATCTCGTCACCGCCGCGCAAGACGCCAAAGCTTATGTCACCGCGGCGATCGCTGCCGCCGACAAGTTGAACGTCGGACACGGCCACGGACCGCTCGATCATTTCTATGCGCGCATGATCCAGAAAAGTGGAAACCGGTTTTCGGAGTAGATCATGCGCCAATGAATTGGAGGACGCCATGACGACACGACGTAATTTTACTTTGGGCGCGGGGCTTACGGCCGCAAGTCTAATCGCGGCGCCGGCGATTGCGACGGCACAGACACTGAAATGGCGCATGGTCACGTCTTGGCCGAAGCGGCTGCCGGGGCCGGGCATGTCGGCGGAGCGGATCGCCACGCGCATCCGCGCGCTCTCCGGCGGCCGTCTCGACATCCAGGTGTCGGCGGCGGGCGAGGTCGTACCCGCGTTCGGCGTGCTCGACGCGGTCGGCAACGGCGTCGCCGAGATCGGCCACACCGCTTCGTTCTACTGGCAGGGCAAAATGCCGGCGGCGGCGTTCTTCACCACCGTGCCGTTCGGGCTGACGCCTTCCGAGCACGTCGCCTGGATCGACGCCGGCGGCGGGCAGGCGCTGTGGGACGATTTGTACAAGCCCTTCGGCGTCAAGCCCTTCATGGGCGGCAATACCGGCGTCTGCATGGGCGGCTGGTTCCGCCGCGAGTTGAAGAGCCTTGCCGACCTGCGCGGACTTAAGCTCAGGTCGCTCGGCCTCGGCGGCGAAGTCTATCGCCGGCTGGGCGCGACGCCGCAGACCACGCCGCCGGCCGAAATTCTCACCAGCCTGCAATCGGGCGTCATCGACGGCGCCGAATTCGTCGGCCCGGGCACCGACATCGCGCTCGGGCTCTATCGCGTCGCGCCGTTTTATTATTACCCCGGCTTCAACAAACCGAACGGCACCGGCGAATGCATCGTGTCGCTGAAAGCCTGGAATGGCCTCGCCGACGATCTCAAGGCGGTGGTGGCGCACGCCTGCGCGACGGAAGCCAATTACGCGCTCGCCGAAATGGAGCGGCTGAACGCGCAGGCGCTCGCCGCCCTCATCAATGACCACGGCGTCAAACTGGCGGCATTCCCCAGCGAACTGGTGGCTGCCGCGCGCAGGCAAGCCGACGATGTGCTGGCGGCTTTGGCGGCACGCGACACGGCGACGGCGAAAGTGCATTCGTCCTACAAGGAATTCCGCGAACGGGTTGCGCAATGGTCACGCGTGTCGATCGAGGCGGTGTTGAGGGCGCGCGCGTAATCAGTTGAAGGTTCCAAACGATTCGCTTCACCGACGTATCAGCGCACCGGCTTGCGTGAAATAACCCGGGCCATCCAAATGCGAATGCTCAAAAGCCCCGCCAATAGCGGGGATTTTTTGGTTAACCGGCCATTAACCAAACTCGGGCTTTGGTACCAGGACTATAGGTTCGCACGGATCCGCGGTCGCGGGATTCAATTTGGGTTTCAGAGCGCTCGCGTGCCGCATTGTTAGTTTGGTCAGATCAGGAGAGTTACAAATGAAGCGTCTACCGATGACGGTGTCCGTCGGCCTGTTAGTTGCAGCGATGGCGACGCCATCGTTCGCGGCCGACCTGCCGCGCCCATCCTACAAAGCGCCGCTCTACTCGGCGCCGGCTTTTAGCTGGACCGGCTTCTACGCCGGCCTCAATGTCGGCTATGGATTTGGCACATCCGATTGGACCGGCGTCGGCACCATCGGTAGCACGTCGCCCAAGGGCGTTCTCGCCGGCCTCACGCTCGGCTATAATTTGCAGACCGGCTACTGGGTCTGGGGTCTTGAAGGCGACATCGATTACAGCGGCATGAAGGGCTCGACCGTCGGCACCGGCGCTTGCGGCGGCATCGGCTGCGAAACCAAAAACAGCTGGCTCGGCACCGCGCGCGGCCGCATCGGCTATGCCGGCTGGGATCGCTGGCTGCCCTACATCACGGGAGGCGCGGCTTTTGGCGACGTCAAGAGGACCTCGGCCGCCGCCCTGACGGAATCCGAAACCAAATTCGGCTGGACCGCCGGCGCCGGCATCGAATACGCGGTGCTGACGAACTGGTCGGCCAAGCTCGAATATCTTTACGCCGATCTCGGCAAATCGACGTGCAGCGCGGCTACGTGCGGCACCGACACCGAGGTCACTTTCAAGTCGAGCATGGTTCGCCTGGGGCTGAACTATCGCTTTTGATCGAAGGCGCGATTTAATTGCCAGAGAAGCCCCGGGCTCCGCCCGGGGCTTTTTGTTGACGGCGGGGCCGGGCGCAGCCCGGCATTTACCGGTTGCTAACCATATCTGGATACGGTGGCGCTGCGGGAAAACGCTTTTTTTGCGCTTCGATCGCTTACTCGCCCGCTAATCCGAGTTGCGTGCTTCGACATCGGAAATGGCGGTGTAAGCCGCCGATCGTTGTGCAACCCGCGAAAGCGCGGCCAATCTGCGGACATCGCATCGGGCCGAGAAGGTCAGGATCATGAAATTCAAATCGATCGCCACGATTGTCGCGAGCGGAATATTCGCCGCGGCTTCATTTTCGGCCCTCGCAGCTGATCTTCCGCGGCCAAGTTACAAGGCGCCAGTCTATTCCGCGCCGCCCGCATTCAGCTGGACCGGATTCTATCTCGGCATCAATGGTGGCTACGGATTCGGCACCGCCAACTGGGTGACCCCGCCGCCGTCCAGCTTCGACACCAGCGGTTATCTGGTCGGCGCCACGCTCGGCTATAATCTGCAAACCGGGTCCATCGTCTGGGGTCTTGAAGCCGATTACGACTTCAGCACGGTCAAGGGCGACGACGCCAACGCGATCTGCGCCGGGCCTTCCGGCGGCTGCAACACCAAGATGAAATCTTTCGCGACCGGCCGCGGCCGCATCGGCTACGCCTTCGGCAATTATCTTCCCTACATCACGGCCGGCGCGGCTTATGCCAATTTCGAGAATTTGGACTTTGCCTCAGAGTCGAAGTCGAAATTTGGCTGGACCGCCGGTCTCGGACTTGAATACGCCTTCATGGCGGTGTGGTCGGCCAAGTTTGAATATCTCTACGCCGACTTCGGAACGATGACCTGCGAGACCTGCTCTTTTCCGGCGCAGGATATCCAGAACAAGGTCAGCGTCGTGCGGGTGGGCTTGAACTACCGTTTCTGAACGAAGGCAGGTTATACTGCTAGAGAAGCCCCGGGCTCACCGCCCGGGTTTTTTTGTGGCCTTTAGTGCGCGCAACACCAATGCTGGCGGCGACCGCGCAGTTCCGTCCTCCGGCTTCAATACCCAATACTGGAAGAGCGAAGGACAGCGCCGCGTTCATGGCAAGATTGCCTTTGGTTACCGGCGCCTGTCGAGATCGGTGAACTCAACGCCGATTTCGCCGCCGAGCCGCCAGACCACGCGGCAAAAGCGGAGGGCGGATTCGCGAGCTCCACGCCCGCGAACCCGGAACGATTAAGCCCTACGCCTTAAATGGCACCACCTTCTGGCGCTGTTCGCCTAAGCCGTCAATGCCGAGGGTGACGACGTCGCCGGCCTTGAGGAACTTCGGCTCCGGCTTCATGCCGAGACCGACGCCCGGCGGCGTGCCGGTGATGATGATGTCACCCGGCTCCATGACAAAGAACTGCGAGCAGTACCAGACGATATGTTCGCAATCGAAGATCATGGTCTTGGTGTTTCCGCGCTGGCGCTTCTCGCCGTTGACGTCGAGCCACATGTTCAGGTTCTGCGGGTTCTTCATTTCGTCCCTGGTGACGAACCAGGGGCCGATCGGCCCGAAAGTCTCGCAGCCTTTGCCCTTGTTCCACTGGCCGCCAGAACGCGTGATCTGGAATTCGCGCTCCGACACGTCGTTAGACAGGAAATAGCCAGCGATGGCCGCCTTGGTGTTTTCCTTGGTCAGATAGCGCGCGCGCTTGCCGATGACGATGCCGATTTCGACTTCCCAATCGAGCTTGGTCGAATCTTTCGGCACCATGGTGTCGTCGTTCGGGCCGCAGATCGAGGTCGGCGCCTTGTTGAAGATAATCGGCTCCTTCGGCACCGGCATGCCGGCTTCCGCCGCGTGGTCGGAGTAGTTGAGCCCGATGGCGATGAAGTTGCGCACATTGCCGACGCAGGGGCCGAGGCGCGGCTTGCCGCCGACCGGCTTCATGCGCTTGAGATTGGCCTTCTTGATCTTGGCGAGACCGCCGGAGGCGAGCATGGCGCCATCGATGTCCTTCACGATGCGGGACAGGTCGCGGATCTTGCCGTCCTCTCCGATGATGCCGGGCTTTTCGCGGCCGGTGGCGCCGTAGCGGACGAGCTTCATGACTTCAGTCTCCCTGGAAGCAACGAATTTTGGCTGGTTGCGGGCGGATGCGGGGGAATATGCGACGGCGGAGGGGCATGGGGCAAGGGGTGCAGACAGGCGTCATCGCCGCTGTGGCGCGGGCAAAGCTGTCACCTAAAACCCGCACGCTTGCCCGCAAGGGCGGCGCATGACCGGCAGCCGGAAAGCGGGCGCCGCCGAGATTGTTGCGGCTATTTCTCGGCTTTGAGTTTGTAGAGCTGAAAGCCGGTATCGGCGATCGATTTCTCGATGACGTCGCGGCTGAGATTATTGGGCGGCGGCGATCCCGGCTTGACAACGCCGACGGCGTGCCAGGGCCGGAACTTGGCCGGCAGATTGAGGCCGCCTTTGTCGCTAGAAAAGGCGCGCAGCTCGGCGTTGCTTTCCGACTTGAAGATGAAGATGTTCATCGGATGTCTTTCCGCGGACGCGAGCCTGCGCCGCTCGATGGGTGCGACAATCGCAACCTTGCGACGATCGGTCGTTTTTTGAAAATCGCGATCTGTCTCACGCCGGTGACGACGAAAGCGGGACCTTGAGCGCCGATGCGCGGTACCCCGTTCAAGGTAGCGCCGCCGGTGCGGCGAAATCCTAGCCTCAATATAGGCCGGATGGGGCTGTGCCACAAGTTCCGGCCATGCGGCATTCTTATCCCCGATGTATCCACAGCGCCTGTATCGCGGCTGCGCATAAGCGCGCATGGTGTTATGCCTTAGACGCCGAACGCGCGCCGGTTGATCGCCCGCATGGGAGAGCCCAGCATGACGATGCCTTTCGTCCATCATTTCGACGCCCGTCTGCCGCAGGTCGCCGCCCCGGTGCGGATCACGTCGATCACCGATGCGCGCATATTCACGCGCCGCTGGGTGATCCGCGACAAAGACCGCGGCCTCAAGGCGCTGTTGCGCAAGCTTGAAAGTGCCAACAGCGGTGCCTCGATCGACGAGGCGATCGCCGAATTCAAACGTGCGCTGTCGGAGCATGCGCTGCTGCCGGCGAAAGCGTAACGCGGCGCATTTTTTAACGGATTGAAATCTTGGGCGCTTTGCGCGCCGCGTGCTGCGAGCGCGACCGCCAATAATGGCCGATTATGAGCGCGCCGATGTAGATCGCCAAACCGCCGGCGACGACCAGCATCCAGTTTTGTCCGCTCATCCCGAACAACCAGCAGTTTCCGGTGAGCCAATCGACGGCGAACACAACATTTCTCCCAGTTCGGACGGATGCCGCTGCCGACAGCGTAGGCCGTCCGGCGTACTAGATTCAGTAAATTGATAATAAATAGAAGGCCTGCCAGCGCAGAGCCGACGTAATGCGCGCGGCTGCGCGATCCGCGATCAACGAGGCGTAGCGGGATGCGCGCGCCAATTGGAATACAGCGGGCAACGGGGCGCGCCGAAGGCGCGAACCCGGAATCCAGCTCTATTGAATTTCCTTGTATTTCTGGATGCCGGATCGCCGCTACGCGGCGTCCGGAATGACGACAAAGAGTTTTTCAGCAACCTGCTAGAAGGCGCCCGGGAAAAATCCGCCGTCGATCAGCAAATTCTGGCCGGTGATGTAGCCGGCCTGCGCCGAGCACAGGAACGCGCAGGCCGCCCCAAACTCGGCCGGCTCGCCGAAGCGTTTGGCTGGGATGGTGGCCATGCGATCGGCGGCGACCTGGGTGATGTTCTTGCCGGTTTTCTCCGCAGCTTTCGAAAGCGTGCCGCGCAGGCGGTCAGTGTCGAAGGCGCCAGGCATCAGGCTGTTGATGGTGACGTTCTTGTCGGCGACGGTGCGCGCGACGCCGGCGGTAAAGGCGGTGAGCCCCGCGCGCGCGCCGCTCGACAGGTCGAGGCCGGCGAGCGGAGCCTTCACCGCGCCGGAAGTTATATTGACGATGCGGCCGAACTTGCGGTGGATCATCGGCTCGATGACTTTCTGGATCAGCTCGATGGCGACGATCATGTTGGCGGTGACACCGTCCAGCATCTGCGCGCGCGTCAACTCGCGGAAGTCGCGCAGCGGCGGGCCGGCATTGTTGTTGACCAGGATGTCGGGCCGCGGGCAGGCAGCGAACAGCGCCTTCTGGCCTTCGGGCGTGGCGACGTCGGCGGCGACCGCGATGATCTTGGCGCCGGTGACGTGCGACAATTCGTCGGCGGTGACTTTCAGCGTCTTGGCGTCGCGGCCGTTGACCACGACCTCGCAGCCGGCCTCGGCCAGCGCTCGCGCGCAGGCTTTGCCGAGGCCCCGGCTCGAGGCGCAAACAATGGCCCTGCGGCCGGCAAGTCCGAGATTCATATCAGCCCCTTTATCAATTCCGTTTGGCAATCATACGCACGGCCCTTGTTAAAGGCGTGGGCGGGGAGGTCAAGGGTTGCGGTCGCCTGACTGTAGCAATCGGCTGATAGCCTGAGGAGCAACAGAGGCAACTCGATTCGAGGGACGACCATGCAGCGCGATCCGGCCAAGGAAACGATGGAAAAGGCCTATGCCCGCTGGGCGCCGGTCTATGACATGCTGTGCGGGCCGGTATTCCTGAAGGGACGGCGGGCGGCGGCGAAAGCCGCGCATGACGTCGGCGGCCGCATTCTTGAAATCGGCGTCGGCACCGGCCTGTCGTTCGACGACTACGACGCCACCACCGAAATTACCGGCATCGATATTTCCGAACCGATGATCGCGCGCGCCCGCGAACGGCTCAGAAGCGGGCGCTATCCTTACGTGCGCGATCTGCGCGTGATGGACGCCGGCGATCTCGCCTATCCGGACGCGCATTTCGATTGCGTGGTCGGACAGTTTGTCATCACGCTGGTCGATAATCCCGAGCGCGTACTTTCCGAATGCGCGCGCGTGGTGCGGCCGGGCGGGCAGATCATCCTGGTCAATCATCTCTATTCCGAGAAGGGGCTGGCCGCCGCGGTCGAGCGGCTGCTGGCGCAGAAGGCGAGGCGGCTCGGTCTGCGGCCGGAGTTTCCGTTCGCGCGGCTGGTGGATTGGGCGAGCGCGCATGGCGGCGCGGAATTGATCGAGCGGCGCAAGGTCAAGCCGTTCGGCGTCTACACGCTGGTGCGTTTCCGGCGCGCGGAGGCAAGAAGCGTTGCGGCGTAAGCGGTTAGACCGCGCATGATCCCGAAAAGTGGGAATCGGTTTTCGGACAAGATCATGCGCCAAGCAGAGTGTCATCAAACCGTCATCGGATGCTGCTAATGCCCGCGCACATGAAGACATCGATCGAGAAGGTTACGCCGTGACGGAGCCCGTCCCGCGGCGCTTTCGTGCGCTTTTCATCTCCGACGTTCACCTGGGAACGCGCGGCTGTCAGGCCGACAAACTGCTCGATTTCCTGCGTCACCACGAGGCCGACACGCTCTATCTCGTCGGCGACATCGTCGATGGCTGGGCGCTGCGCTCGTCGTGGTACTGGCCGCAACCGCACAACGACGTGGTGCAAAAACTGCTGCGGCAGGCGCGCAAGGGCGCGCGGCTCATCTACATCCCCGGCAATCACGACGAATTTCTGCGCGGTTACTACGGCACGCATTTCGGCGGCATCGAAGTGGCGGAGAACGCCATTCATCGCGGCGCCGACGGCAAGCGCTATCTCGTCGTGCATGGCGATATGTTCGATCTGGTGGTGACGCAAGCGCGCTGGCTCGCGCTCCTGGGCGACAAGGCCTATGACGTCGCGATCTCGCTGAACCGGATATTCAATGGGCTGCGGCGCGTTTTCGGCGCGCCCTACTGGTCGCTGTCGAAATGGGCGAAGATGAAGGTGAAGAACGCGGTTAATTTCATCGGCGCTTTTGAGAAAGCGCTGGCGACCGAGGCCAGGCACCATGATGCCGACGGCGTAATCTGCGGCCACATCCACACCGCCGCGCTGCATGACGATTTCGGCCTGCGCTACATCAATTGCGGCGATTGGGTCGAAAGCTGCACGGCGGTGGGCGAAAATTTCGACGGCTCGTTCGAGATCGTCACCTGGACGCGCAGCGGCGATGGCAACGAACGACTGCCGGAGGCTGACAACGATGCCGGCTTCGACGCGATGATGAGCAGCATGCGGCAGGCAGCCGAATGACGCAAATTAAGGTCCTCATCCTGAGGAGCGGCGCGCATGCGCCGCGTCTCGAAGGATGGCGGCTAGCGCCGGGGCCTCATGGTTCGAGACGCGCCACTTCGTGGCGCTCCTCACCATGAAGAAGAAGGAGAGCCCATGAAAATCCTGGTCGCGACCGACGCCTGGCATCCGCAGGTCAACGGCGTGGTGCGCACGCTCGGTCATGTCGCGCGCGAGGCGGCCGCGTTCGGCGCGGCGGTGGAATTCCTGAGCCCGCAAGGTTTCCGGACGCTGCCGATGCCGAGTTATCCGGAAATCCGGCTGGCGCTGATGGGGCCGGGAAATATCGAGCGCCGGCTCGACCGCGCGCGGCCGGACGCCGTGCACATCGCGACCGAAGGGCCGCTCGGCCACGCGGTGCGGCGCGTCTGCATCAAGCGCGGCATGCCGTTCACCACCAGTCTGCACACGCGCTTTCCCGATTATCTCGCCGGGCGGCTGCCGTTGCCGGAGCGGTGGACGACGGACGTGACCTGGGCCTGGCTGCGCCGCTTTCATGCGCCCGGCGCGGCCGTGCTGGCGGCGACGCCGACGCTGGCACGCGAATTGACCGAGCGCGGCTTCCATGACGTGAAGCTGTGGTCGCGCGGCGTCGATGCGCGGTTGTTTCATCCGAACCGGCGCATGCAGTTAAAACTTCCGCGGCCGATTTTCCTCAGCGTCGGCCGCGTGGCGGTGGAGAAAAATATCGAAGCCTTCCTCAGGCTCGATCTGCCCGGCACTAAATTGGTCGTGGGCGACGGGCCGGCGCGCGCGCCGCTCGAACGCAAATATCCGGATGCGGTTTTCGTCGGCGCGAAGCAAGGCGAGGAACTGGCGGAGTTTTACGCCAGTGCCGACGTGTTCGTGTTTCCCAGCCGCACTGACACCTTCGGCCTGGTGCTGCTGGAGGCTTTGGCGTCCGGCACGCCGGTCGCGGCGTTTCCAGCGTCCGCGCCGCGCGATGTCATTGGTAACGCGCCGGTCGGACGGCTGAACGAGCATTTGCGCCTCGCGTGTCTGGAAGCATTGGCGCTTGATCGCGGCGCGTGCCGCGAATTCGCGCTTGGCCAGACCTGGAGCGCCTGCGCGCGCATCTTTGTCGAGCACGTTTCCGAAGGCGCGCGGCGCTGGCGCGGCAAGATGGCGGCGTAAATAGCTGTCATTCCGCCCCCGCGAAGGCGGGGCGGATGATGACAGCGCAGTGTCATGGCGCTAGCCTTGCGCCATGGGCGCCATCGACAGCAAAATCCAGCCGAATGCCGCCGATATCGAAGAGGCGCAGAAGCGGCTCGCGGGCGTTGCCGTGCGCACGCCGCTGATCAACGCGCCGGTGCTGGATGCGCTCACCGGCGCGCGCGTCTTTCTCAAAGCCGAGACGCTGCAACGCACCGGCTCGTTCAAATTCCGTGGCGCTTATAACAAAGTTTCGTCGATCCCGCCGGAACGGCATGCCGCCGGCGTGGTGGCTTATTCGAGCGGCAATCACGCGCAAGGCGTGGCAGCGGCGGCGAAGCTGATGGGTATGCGGGCGGTGATCGTGATGCCGGCCGACGCGCCCAAGGCCAAGCGCGCGCGCACGCTGGCGCTCGGCGCCGAGGTGGTGTCTTACGACCGCGACGGCGGCGAAGACCGCGCGGCCATCGCCGAAAAAATTGCCAAAGAGCGAGGCGCGACCTTGGTGCCGCCTTACGACGACCCGCTCATCATCGCCGGGCAGGGCACCATCGGCGCCGAAATCGTCGAGGATCTGGAGCGGCTCGGTGTGAAGCCGGAGATCGTCGTGATCGGCGCATCGGGCGGCGGGCTTGCCGCCGGCACCTCGCTCGGCGTCAAGGCGCGCGTGCCGGAGGCCGCATTCTACACGGTCGAGCCGGAAGGATTCGACGACACGCGGCGCTCATTCGTGAGCGGCAACCGCGAGCATAACGAGCGCGTCAGCGGCACGATTTGCGACGCGCTAATGAGCAATATGCCGGGCGAACTCACGTTTCCGATCACGCAGCGATTGATCGGACAGGGGCTGGCGGTGACCGATGCGGAAGTCGCGCGCGCGGTGCGTTACGCCTTCGAGGAGTTGAAGCTGGTGGTCGAACCCGGCGGCGCGATCGGGCTCGCCGCGCTGCTCGCCGGCAAACTCGACATTAAAGGCAAGGTCGTTGTCGGCGTTCTGTCGGGCGGCAATGTCGACGTCGAGATGTTCGCGAAACTGATCGCGGGTTAGACTTTTTTGTTTTGTCGCCCCGTTTAAGTAAACAGCGCCAGCCGTTCGGCTTCGCTCATGCCCATGATGAGCGCGAGCGGATCGGCCGCTTTGTCGGTTGCTGCTTGTGCGGGCGCGGTCGTTGCCGCCGTTTGAACGGCGGCGGCGGGTGCGGGTCTTTCGAATTTCGCCGCGAAGGCGGTCAAGGCCGCGATGGCGGCTTTGGCTTTAACCGGTGGGGCGGCGATGGCATCCACCGGCTTCGGCGCTGCGATCGAAGCAGCGAGCGCGGCGATGGCGGTGACCGGCTTGGTTTTGATGTCTGCTTTCGGTGCGGCTTCTTTAAAAGGCGCCGGCTTGGGCACAGGATTGGGTGCAGGCGCCAGCAAATCTGGATCGAGCCAAAGCTCGTTAGGTTCGGCCACGATCGCGGCCTTTGGTTTCTGTGCGGTCGCCGTTTCCGTCTTGGGTGCCGAAGCGGACGCAATGTCGAAGAAATTGACCTCCGGAATAATCTGGCTCGGCTGCGGCCAGACAATCGCTGCGGGCGGCGCTTCGACCGGCGCGGGCTCGAGTAGCGCCAAGGGTGAACGCGTAGTCGGCGCGGGCGCGGCCATCGCCGCCTGCACCAGCGCCAGCACCGCCGGCATCTGCGCCGGTCGCGGCATCGGCAATTCCGGCTGCTCCGGCGGCGGCACTTCGGTGAGCGTCGCGCGCACCGGCAGAATCAGCGCCTCGATGCGCGCCTGCACGAAATCGATCAGCGATGCCAGCGTCGCCGCCTTGATGGCGCCCGGGCTGTTGTCGATCTGCGGACGCGCGGCGCGCAGCGTGTCGAGCAGCGCGCGCAGATCCTGGCGGATGCGCTCGGCCTCGGGCGCGGCCTGCTGCGCGCGCGCGGTTTCTTCCAGCCGGGCGAGGGCCGCCAGCACCACTCCGGTGTCGGCGTGGCGGTTGCGCCGGGCATATTCTTGCAAGAAAGCACGGCCGCGCTCGCTGGCGCCGACCGCATCGCAAAACGAGTGGTAGTCGTCGTCGGCGGTGAGTGAGATTGCCCGCGCTAAAACATAATTGGCCATGTGTTATCCTTGGTCGCCCGATTTATCGGTCAACCGGGGTGATTCGGCCAGCGTCGCTTCGCTTGCCGTGTGGGGTTCGTTGCCGGAATGCGGTCATTTTTATCGCCCACCCACGAAGCGGGATTTGCGCCGCGGCTGGCGGCCTATTACGGCGCAATTTTTATTCTGGCCGGTATTCAACTGCCGTTCTTTCCGGTCTGGCTCAAGGCCAAGGGCCTCGACGCGGGTATGATCGGGCTGGTTTTGGCCGCGCCGATGCTGGTGCGGGTCTTCGCCATACCGGTCGCTACTTATGCCGCCGACCGTTACCAGGCGCTGCGCGTGGCCATCGTGGTGGCGAGCAGCCTGACGGCGGCGGGCTATGTGTTGGTCGGGCTGTCGGGCGGCGCGCTCGCCATTCTCGCCACTTTCGCGCTTGCCTCGTTGTTTAATACGCCGGTGATGCCGCTGACCGAAACTTACGCGCTGCGCGGGCTGGCGGCGCGCGGCCGCGCTTATGGGCCGGTGCGGCTATGGGGCTCGCTTGCTTTCATTGCCGGTTCCTTCGCCGCCGGTTTTGCCGCCGATATTTTGCCGGCGCGCGATCTGATCTGGCTGATCGTGGCGGCGAGTGTGATCGCCGCTGGCGCTGCCGTCCTGCTCGCACCGCTTGAAGCGAGAACGCCGGCCGCCGCGGCATCGCCCGCGCCGCGCAAGCATCTGCTGCGCGATCCGGTTTTCATCGCGATAGTGGTGGCGGCTGCGCTCATTCAGGCAAGCCACGCGGTCTATTACGGCTTCTCGGCGCTGCAATGGGGTGCGCGCGGGCTCGATGGCGCTGCGATTGCGGCACTGTGGGGCCTGGGCGTGCTGGCGGAAATCGTGTTGTTCGCGCTCTCGGGGCGGCTGCCGCCGTACTTTTCGCCGAGAGTGATGCTGATGATCGGCGCTGCCGGCGGCGCGCTGCGCTGGGGCGTCATGGCGCTCGATCCGCCGGCGTCGGCGCTGCCGTTTCTGCAACTGCTGCACGCGGCCTCGTTCGGCGCGACGCATCTCGGCGCGCTCACGTTTCTTACGCGCCACGCGCCGCCGGGACAGGCGGCGACCGCGCAAGGCTATCTCGCCATCGCGCTCGGCGCGGTGATGGCGGCGGCAACCGGATTGTCTGGCGTGCTCTATGGCGCCTTCGGCGTGAAAGCCTATGCGGCGATGGCGCTAGTGGCTGTCGCTGGCGGCGCTTGCGCTGCGGTAGCGCACAGGATGATGCGCGATACGGCTTGAGGCGCGATGGCTGGCGTGCGCGCGCCGTTCCGGCGAGGACGTCGCGGCGCTACGCTCCGGCGCGTCGCAATTTGAAACGATGCCGCGCAGGTCGCGGCCCTGCATGAAGATCATGCGGCGCGACAGACCGCCGTGCCGGCTGATCCAGTGGCGCACCGAGGTCGGATAAATATTCCACAGCGCCTGCGTGCCCAACGGGCTGGTGACCGGACGGCCATCGACATCCGGCATCCAGGCGGCATGAAAACCGAAGCGCGCACGCGATGTCGCGCAGACGCGGCTGTTCGGAATGAGGCCGAGCAGCAAAGTGCAGGCCGACAGGCAATTACCGTCAACGACGATGTTTTCGCCGGAGGAGCGCAGCATGGCAAAGGTTTGCAGGTAGTGGCCGATCTGGCCGCCGCGGTCCTCGGAGATACGCATGGTGGCCGAGGCAGGAGTCAGTGACGACACCAGCACCATTGACAACACTGACGCGCAGAACAAAAAGCCCCTTACCCGCATACCCCCGAACCCCGTTACCGCGCCCGCCTGACGGCAGGTCATTTTGTCGAGTTGACCCGCAGTGTAGGCCGATTAGGGACACGACGGAAAGGATTCGTTAACCAAAAAGCGGGGACAATTCATGAATAAACTCAGGTATTTGCATCCCTCCGGGTTCCATTCGGGGAATGCACCTGAGGTACCACCATACGTTCCCCGCCAAAGTCTTGCATTGCGGGCATCAATACCGTTTTTTGCATGTGTAATTATCCCCACAGCTCCGGTTCAGGCGGGCAAACCAGGCTGCCGGCGTAGCGCAGGGCCGGATCGCGATCTTTGGCCAGCAGCAGCGGCCCGTCGAGATCGGTGAAGCGGGCGGCCTGCGCCAGCAGCACGGCGGGGGCCATGGCGAGCGACGTCGCCACCATGCAGCCGGCCATGATGGCAAAGCCGGAAGCGCGCGCAGCCTCCGCCATCGCGAGCGCCTCGGTCAGGCCGCCGGCCTTGTCGAGCTTGATGTTGACGGCGTCGTATTTGCCTACGAGGCCCGCCAGCGAGGCGCGGTCATGCACACTTTCGTCGGCGCAAATGGGGATCGTTCGCTTGAGGCCGGCGAGGACGCCGTCATGGCCCTCCGGTAGCGGCTGCTCGACCAGCATTACGCCGGCTTGAGCGCAGGCGGCCAGGTTGGCGGCGAAGTTGCCCTCGTTCCAGCCCTCATTGGCATCGACGATCAGCGTCGAATTGGGCGCCGCCGCGCGCACGGCAGAAATACGCGCCGCATCACCGCCATCGCTAAGATCGCCGCCGAGCTTGATCTTGAGGAGCGGGCGGGCGGCGACTTTGCCAGCGGCGTCGGCCATCACCGCCGGAGCGGCAAGCGAAATGGTGAAGGCGGTGGTGAGCGGGCGCGGCGCGGCAAGCCCCGCCAGTTCATGCACGCGGCGGCCGGCGCGCTTGGCCTCCAAATCCCAGAACGCGCAATCGAGCGCGTTGCGCGCCGCGCCGGACGGCATGGCACCTTGCAGCCCGAGACGGTCGAGCCCGGCGACGAGTGCCGGCCGCATGGCCTCGATCGCGGCCAGCACGCTCTCGACGCTTTCGCCGTAGCGGGCATAGGGAACGCATTCGCCGCGCCCTCTCGCATGGCCGTCACTGAGTTCCGCCACCACGACGGCGGCCTCGGTCTTGGCGCCCCGGCTGATGGCAAAAGACCCGGCAATCGGCCAGCGTTCGGCGGCAAGCTTCAGGGTCAGGGGCAACGCGGGCGGCAAATCGAAGCAACCTTTTTTGAAAATGACCTTTTGAACGCCTTTATTGACCGCCTCAGTGGCGAGGGCTGGGGATATCCGCAAGCGAGCGCTGCGGCCAAACCCTCGACAGGTTTACATGCGGTGGTCAAGTATGACCGATCGCGCCGGATAGCGTGTTTTTATCCGACCTTCCAGCCGGAGCGGCAGAGTGAACGGCGGCAATCAAATGATCGCGGATTCGGTGGCGGGCGACCGGCTGTCGCTCACCGGCGCTGGCGCCTGGATTGCGGTCAACGCGCATGGCTTGGAGGCCGAGATCCAGGCGGTCAACCGGCGTTACCCGGCGGTCAAGCACGTCGCCATCGACATGCGGCACGTGCAGCGGCTCGACACTTTCGGCGCCTGGCTGCTGGAGCGGATGGTGCGGCTGTTTACGGCGCGCGGCTGCAAAACTGAGATCGTCGGGCTCAGCCAGGACTTCCACGCGCTCGTCGACGATCTGCACAACGTCAAACTGGACGACGGGCCGGCGCATGCGAGCGCGCAGGCGCTCACCCATGCACTCGGTTCGGTCGGCGAGAACATCGCCGCGGTCGGCCATTCGCTGGCGGCGATGGTCAATATGCTGGGTGCGCTGACGGTGGCGGCCGGCCGCGTCGCGAGGCGCCCGCGCTCCTTCCGCCTGACCTCGCTGGTGCATCAGGTCGACAATGTCGCCTGGCGCGCGGTGCCGATCGTGCTGCTGATCTCGTTCCTGATCGGCTGCATCATCGCGCAGCAGGGCTTGTTCCATTTTCGCAAATTCGGCGCCGACGTGTTCGTGGTCGACATGGTCGGCATCCTGGTGCTGCGCGAACTCGGCGTGCTGATCGTCTGCATCATGGTGGCCGGCCGCTCCGGCTCGGCCTATACCGCCGAGCTTGGCTCGATGAAGATGCGCGAGGAAATCGACGCGCTCCAGACCATGGGCTTCGACGCAGTCGAGGTGCTAATCCTGCCGCGCGTCATGGCGCTGTTGATTGGCGTTCCGATTCTGACGTTTCTCGGCTCAATGGCGGCGCTGTATGGCGGCGGGCTGGTGTGCTGGCTCTATGGCGGCATCGACCCGGACATTTTTTTGTCGCGTTTGAAAGAAGCGATCGCGCTCAACACTTTCGAAGTCGGCATGATCAAAGCGCCGTTCATGGCGCTGGTAATCGGCATCGTGGCCTCGGTCGAGGGATTGGCCGTCAAAGGCTCGGCGGAGTCGCTCGGGCGGCAGACTACCGCCTCGGTGGTTGAATCGATATTTCTGGTGATCGTGATGGACGGCATCTTCGCGATCTTCTTTGCGTCAGTTGGGATGTGAGCGATGGCGTCTCCTCAATCCAATGGCAAAAAAGAATTGGTGATTCAGGCGCGCGACATCGTGGTCGGCTTCGGCGATCATCTGGTGCTCAAGGGCGCCGATCTCGATGTCCATCGCGGCGAAATTCTCGGTTTTGTCGGCGGCTCGGGCGCGGGCAAGTCGGTGCTGATGCGCACGATCATCGGCCTCATCCACAAGCGCGAGGGCTCCATCAAGGTATTCGGCGTCGATATGGACAAGGCCAGCGATGCCGAGGTGCGCGCGGTCGAGCGGCGCTGGGGCATTCTGTTCCAGCAGGGCGCGTTGTTTTCCTCGCTCACCGTCAGGGAAAACCTGCAATTTCCCGTGCGCGAATATCTCAATCTGTCGCAGCGCCTGCTCGATGAATTGGCGGTGGCCAAGCTGGAAATGGTCGGGCTTGACGCCAGCGTCTGCGACAAGTTCCCGGCGGAACTATCCGGCGGCATGACCAAGCGGGTAGCTTTAGCGCGCGCGCTCGCGCTCGACCCGGAAATTGTGTTCCTGGACGAGCCGACCTCCGGCCTCGACCCCATTGGCGCCGGCGATTTCGACACCCTGATCGCCACGCTGCAACGGACTTTAGGGCTGACCGTTTTCATGGTAACCCACGATCTCGACAGTCTGCATACGGTCTGCGACCGCATCGCTGTCCTGGTCGACGGCAAGGTGATCGCGGCCGGGACCATGGACGCCATGCTGGCGTCCGAGCAGCCCTGGATGAAAGCCTATTTCCACGGCAAGCGCGCGCGGGCGCTGGAAAAAGCCGCGGCGGAAACTTCGTGACGTAGATGGCGAGCGACGATCGAAAAGCCGGAGCCTGAAGCGATGGAGACGCGAGCGAATTACGTGCTGATCGGAATGTTCACGCTGGCCGTGGTCGCCGGCGTGTTCGGCTTCGTCTACTGGTTTCAGAACATCGGCGGCTCGGGCGAGCGCGCCTTCTACAACGCGGTGTTCGACGGCTCGGTGTCGGGCCTGCGCACCGGCGGCTCGGTGCTGTTCAACGGCATCAAGGTAGGCGAAGTGACCGGCCTCAAGCTCAATCCGGAACGGCCGCAGCAGGTGATCGCCACGCTCTCGGTCGACAAGTCCGTGGCGGTGCGCAGCGATACGCGCGTCGGGCTTGAGTTCCAGGGCCTGACCGGCATCGCCTCGGTGGCCTTGACCGGCGGCAGCGCGTCCGCGCCGGCGATCGCCGGCAACAAGGACAATCCGCCGCTTTTGGTAGCGCCGCCGGGCGCGACACAGGATGTGACCACCGCCGCGCGGGACACGCTCAAGCGGCTCGACGATTTCCTGGTGGACAACCAAAAGGCGTTTCACGACGCGCTCGGCAATCTCGACAAGTTCACCGCCGCGCTGGCGCGCAATTCGGAGAATGTCGACAAGACGTTGGCCAGCGTCGAGCAGTTTACCGGTGCGCTCGGACGCAATGCCGACCGCATCGACAGGATCGCCGCCGGGCTTGAGAACCTGACCGGCGGGCCGGACGGCAAGAGCGGCGAGATCAACGAGGCGGCGCGCTCGATCCGGAAACTATCCGACAACAGCGCGCGCCAGATCGACGCGCTTTCGGCCGACGCCAGGCGCACGCTCGGCACCATCGACCAGGCCGTGCGCAACCTCGACCGCAATCCGAGCCGGCTGATTTTCGGCGGCAGCGGCGGCGGCGCCCTGCCGGACTATAAAGGCCGCTGAGCGGCCGGGCAGGGCGACGGGCAGATTGGCCTCACACGGCAGCGGGAACCAAGGCGGGCAGTTGCGCGTCTGACCGGTGCAGGGCAGCCACAGCGCCCAAAATTTGGGGTTTTCCGCAACTTTTTTCGGCATTTCACGGCTGAAACAACCTATACGCAGGTGGCGCGCCGGCGGTGGCGGTCTAGAATGGCGCCGGTGGGATGCGTTTTGTCCTTTACCGATGGGTTGTGGGAGTGTGCGCGCGTGCTTCGTTTGGGGCGTCAAACCCAACTGCCAGTGAACGTGCGTGCTATCCAGCGCTCGCTCGCGCGCGTCGTGACACCGGCGTTAACGCGTCGCGCCGCCTTCGCATTAACGCTTGGCGTCAGCCTCGGCCTGCCGCTTTTGCTGGGCGCCTGCTCGGGCGGACTTGGCGAAATCGCCAAGACGCCACCCACCGCCTATAACCTTGAGGCCGCCAGCGGCTTTCCGCGTCACGGCCGCGCCGCGCGCGGGCAATTGGTGATCGCCGAGCCGACCGCGCTTGCCGGTTACGACAGCGAGAAGATCGTGGTGCGGCCGTCGCCATCACAGGCCGCGCAAATGCCGGACTCGCAATGGCAGGACCGGCTGCCGCGGCTGATGCAGGCGCGCATTCTGCAATCGTTCGAAAATGACGGCCGCCTGCGCGCGGTCGGCCGCCCGGCCGATAAGATCGCCACCGACTTCGTGCTGCTGATGGAAGTGCGCGCCTTCGAGATTTCGGTTGCCGACGGCAGCGCCGTGGTCGAGGTCGCCGCCAAGATCGTGCGCGAGCGTACCGGCCGCATCGTGGCGGCGCGCGTGTTCCGCATCAGCGTGCCGGCGGCGGGCCATGAAGGCGCGCCGGCGGTCGCCGCGCTCAACGAAGCCTTCGGCAAGATGACGCGCGAACTGGTGCTGTGGGCGACGAAGGTGGTGTGAGCGTCGACCCGGGGTAGAACGCCTCAGTCGAAGCGTCCGGCCGCGTGCGCCAGCATGGTATAGACCTTGCCGGTTTCCGACGTCAGGTAAGTACGCGCCACGACCTGGCCGCGATCGTCGCGCGAGACTTCTTCCAACAGCCGTTCGAATTCGCCGATATAGCGGTCGACGGTCTGTTTGAACTCGCGGTCGGCGCGGTACTTCTTACGGATCTCGTCGAAGGCTTGCTGGCCTTGCAAGGTGTAAAGGCGGCGGGTGAAGACATTGCGTTCGCCGCGCTTGTAACGGTCCCATAGATCGGCGGCGGCGTCGTGGTCGATCATGCGCGCGATGTCGACGGACAATGAGTCGAGCGACTCGATCGAATGGCGCGGCGGGCGGTCGTCGCCGCGCGCGGCTTCGCGCATCGGCTGCGGGGCCGGCTCGCGCGGCATTTCGCGCGGCGGCGGTTCGCTGTCCTCGCGCGAGGCGCGGGTGAGAAGATCGCTGAGCCAGCCGCGGCCGACATTGTTCGGCGCGGCTTGCGCCGGACTGAGCGAGGGCGCTTCGGCGCGGCGGGCGGCCGGCGCGAAATTGGCGACCTCGGGGCGCTGCGGCGGGAACTGGCGCGGCGGCGGTGCTTCCATGCGCGCGGGCGCTTCGTTGCGGCCGCCGATCACGGCGAGCGACGGTTCGGCCGAACGGCGCTGCATCGGCTCGGCCGCGTCGAGATTGCGGCCGTGACGGGCGACGATGCGGTTCAACTCGGCCAAGGCCTCGATCTGATCGACGATGACGCGGCGCATCTGCGCGGCGCTCTCGGCGGTTTCCTGCGGCAGTTCGAACACGCCACGGCGCAGTTCGGTGCGCGTGGTTTCCAGTTCGCGCTGCATCTCGGCGGCCATCTGCTTCATGTCCTGCACGGTCTCGGAGAAGCGCTGGCCGGCCTCGCGGAAGATGGCATGCGTATCGCTGCTCGAATGCTCGAAGATCTGGCGCATGGCGGTGGCGGTGCGCTCGCGCTCGCCCTCGGCGTTCTCGCGCACCATGTCGTATTGTTCGCTGATGGCGCGGCTGCCGTCCGCGCTCGATTCCGACACCAAACGGGCGACTTCGCGCGCACGGGTGGAGGCGGCTTCGAGCGACTCGTCGAGCAGGCCGGAGAAGCGCTTGAGGCGCTGTTCGATGTCTTCGGTGCGGATGTCGAGGGTGGCGATCAGCGAGTCGAGCTGGACGCGGCGCTCGGTGACGGTGTCCTCGGTACGCCGGTTGCTGGCGTCGATCTGTTCCGCCGCGGTGGCGAGTTCGCGGCCGTGCTGGTCGAACTGATTGGCGAGCTGGCCGAGATCGGTCACCACATGGGTGGTGATGTCGCGGAAATTGGCGATGTTGCTCTCGACCCGTTCGGTGGCTTCGCCGGTCGAGACGGTGACCTCGTTCATGGCGGTGACGAATTCCGACACGCGCAGCATCAGCGTGTTTTCCAGCGCGCTCATGTTCTCGTGCGAGCCGGACAGCACTTCCTGCAACATGATGTTGGCTTCGCGCAGCCGCTCGAACAAAGCGGTGGTGTCGGCGCGCAGCATATTGTGCGTTTCCATCATCTCGCTGACCGTCGTGGCGGCGGTGGTCTGCGATTTCTCGACGGCGCGCGCGGCGGTTTCGTGCAGGTCGTTGAGCGTGCGGGTGACCGAGTTGGAGGCGGTCTCGCCGGCGGTGTTGATCATGCGCGTGATCTCAGCGCCGTGGTCGAGGACCGAGCGGCTGAACACGAGGCCCTTGTTCTCGATCGAGCCAATGGCCGCGTCGGTCGCCTTGCCGATATCGGCGGCGAACTGCTGTCCCTTCTCGACGATGGCGTGCAGCACGCCGCCGCTCTTGTCGGACAGGATCGCGGTCATCTCATTGGTGCGCTTGCTGACGGTATTGGCGATCTCGTCGGCGCGGGAGACGAAGCTGCGGGCGACTTCGTCGGAGACGCCGGTGAGCGTACGCTCGGCTTCCGCCGCGCTGGTGCGGATGGCGTCGGTGGTCGAGAGCGCGAGCGCGCCGAGTGACTGCTGGGCTTCCGAGGAATTGGACTTGATCGCCTGGCTCAACTGTTCCATGCGCGCGGTGAGCGCTTCGGCGGCAGACTTGGTGCGGGTCTCGATCTGGTCGGTGACGGAGACGGCGCGGCCGACCAGCAGTTCCTCGAAACGGCCGATGCGGCTTTCGAGGGTGTCGGCGACTTCGAGCGCGCGCTCGCCCAGCGTCTTGTCCATTTCGCCGATCTTGTTGGCGATCGTTTGGGCCACTTCGGCGCCGCGGCTGTTGATGGTGCCGGTGATCTCGCCAATGCGCTTGTCGAGGGCGACGACAATTTCTTTGCCGCCATCGGTCAAGGTGCTGGCAAGGCCGTTGACGCGCTCGCCGAGCAAGGTCTCAAATTTGGTCAGGCGGCTGTCGAGCGTGCCGGTCAAATCGTCGGTGCGGCCGGTAACGCGCTGGTCGAAGCTGTCGAGATAACCGCGCATGGCGTCGGAGACGTCCTGGGTGCGCTGACCGAGGCGCTCGACCAGTTCGCCGCCATAGGTCTTCACGGTATGGTCGAATTCGGTGATATGGCGCGTAATCAGGCTGCCGAGCGCGGTCGAGTCGCGCGAGATTTTCTCGGTCATCTCGGTGCCGCCGCGATTGAACATTTCCTCGAAGGCCTGCAAGCGTGCGGCCAGCGTGT
>DASRLA010000030.1:0-4511 GCA_035648715.1 Pseudolabrys sp. | reverse complement strand
TTGGACGGCTTTGCTTTGGCGCATCTCGCGCGTGTCTTTCTCCCGCGGCTCGCCATCATTTACACGACCGGCTTTGTCGAGGTGGCAAGGTTGCGCTCACCGGGAGCCGTGTACGGCGATGTTCTGGCGAAACCCTACAGGATCGACGCCTTGATAATAGCTGTCCGAGCCGCTTGCGCCGCGCCTAGAAAAGCTCTACGCGGCAGCGCCGAGCCATTGCGGTCGGTTCTTGGGGCATTGCCGCGACCCGGCGATGCCGATGTGACCGGGCATCGCTAAGCTGCCGCCGCTTTACCAAGTCGGCGAGGCGGGCAAGGGCATCGGCTATCATTACCGCCCTCACCTATAACTTGCATCATCTGCTCTAACCATTTGATGCGGCGTGTGTATCCATTCCATTTGGCGTTGATCAAGGCCGTCTCGCCTCACACGGTTACGGCTGAGCGACGTCAATAGCGTCGACTTCGTCGGGCGCTTTCCAAAGGAACGTATCGCGCGACGGATCGTTTAAGGCATCTCGTTCAATCAGAGGTGCATTCATGAAACGCTTTATGGCTGCCATGGCCGCCACGCTGTTCGCGGTGACCGCCTATGCCGCCGCGGCCCTGGCTCAAAGCGGCCCGCCGGCCAATCCAAATGCCCACACCCCCGCTGTCGCGACCCCATCAACCACCAACGCCGACGCGCCGGCGGCGGGCGCGAACAGCTTTACCGAGGCGCAGGCAAAATCCCGCATCGAGGCCGCCGGCTTCGGCAGCGTGTCAGGCCTGATGAAGGACCAGGACGGTGTGTGGCGCGGCAAGGCCAGCAAAGGCGGCGCGACATCCAATGTCGCGCTCGATTTTCAGGGCAACGTCGTAACCAAGTAGCCGCGGCCAAGCCAGGCAACAGGAAAGGACACGCTATGACCACGACGGTAACAGGACTTTACGATAGCTACGCTGCGGCAAAACCGGCAGTGGACGCGCTTGAGGCGGCCGGGATTTCGAGCTCCGACATCAGCGTCATCGCCAACAACGCCGACGGCAGCTATGTCGACAAGAACCGCAGCAATGCCGGCCCTGACGCGGGCGCGGGCGCCGGGATCGGCGCGATCGTCGGCGGCGCCGGCGGTCTTCTGGCCGGGCTCGGCATGCTGGCGATCCCCGGGGTCGGGCCGGTCGTCGCGGCAGGCTGGCTGGTTGCCACCGCGGTTGGCGCGGCGGGAGGCGCTGCCGTCGGCGCGGCCGCGGGCGGGATCATCGGATCGATGACCGAAGCGGGCGTTGACGAGCGCCAAGCGCATTTCTACGCCGAGGGCGTGCGCCGCGGCGGGACGCTCGTGGCCGCACGGGTGGATGGCGACGAGGTTCCCAAGGCGCGGGAAATCCTCGGCCGCTACCAGCCCGTCGACCCTGTCGCGCGTGAGGCCGCGTACCGGCGAGACGGTTGGCGATCCTTCGATGAAGCCGCGCCGCTTTACAGCGTGGATGAAATTGAGGCGGAACGCCGCCGCTATCGTTAGACGATCGATCGATCGGCAGGAGGCGGCGGCGGGCGCCCCCTGCCGGCGATCGACAAACATATTCAAACGCTGGCGTCCCCAAGGGGATTCGAACCCCTGTTACCGCCGTGAAAGAACCGCTAAGCCGGCTAAGGCAGACCAAACGAGTCTATCGCATCCGGTTGATAAGCCTGCATTCGATCCGTTCCTGTTTAATGTTGTCTAGGGCTGTCTAACCGCATATATTGGACGTTCGTTGGACGCGCCGTTTCCAAGCTGCACGGCGGCAACGATCGGGAGATGTCCAATATGGCGCGCACGGTTCGGGACGCAAATCTTGAAACGCGGACAGCAAGAGCCCGGCTGAAGGCGGGCAGCAAGCCCTACTATCGAGCGATCGATCCCGGCCTGCATCTCGGCTATCGCAAGGGCGCTGCCGGCGGCAAGTGGGTGATGCGCTGGTATGTCGGCGAGCAGAACTACAAGATCGAGACGATTGGCACGGCAGACGACAGCGCCGACGCCGATGGCGTCGCCGTTTTGGACTTCCGGCAATCCCAGGCCCTGATCCGCGAAAAGTACGTCGAGCTGAGCCGCGTCGCGAAGGGGTTGCCGGCCAAGGATGGCCCCTACACGGTAAAGGCGGCCGTCGACGAATACCTCACCTTCCTGGAGGGTAACCGCAAATCGGCGAAGGATGCGCGCTGGCGCGCAGAAGCGCTGATCTTGCCGACGCTGAAAGATATTCCCTGCGCCGATCTGACCGCGGCCGACCTCCGGCGCTGGCTTGAAGACACCGCTACCGCCTCCCCTCGCCTGCGCACCAAATCCGGCAAGAATCAGCGATACCGTGCGGTTGACGAAACCGACAGCGAACAACGCCGCAAGCGGCGGGCGACGGCAAACCGCACGCTGACGATCTTGAAAGCGGCGCTCAATCGAGCGTGGCGCGACCATAAAATCGCCTCCGATGACGCTTGGCGTCGGGTCGAGCCATTCGAGGAAGCCGATGCGGCGCGCGTTCGCTATCTGACGATCGCGGAATGCCAGCGGCTGATCAATGCCGCGCCAGGCGAGTTTCGCGATTTGATCAGGGCGGCACTGGCCACGGGCTGTCGGTTCGGGGAGCTGGCGGCGCTACAGGTACGCGATTTCAACCCGGACGCCGACACGCTGCATATCCGCACGAGCAAGAGCGGAAAGGGCCGGCACGTCGTGCTGCATGATGAGGGGGCCGAACTGTTCGCCCGGCTTGCCGCAGGACGGGCCGGCGTCGAGCTGATGCTTCGCAAGCCCGATGGCGATCGGTGGGGCAAGTCAAATCAAAGCCGGCCGATGGCCGAGGCGTGCGAGCGGGCCAAGATCGAGCCACCCGCGAATTTCCACTGCCTGCGCCACTCCTACGCCTCGCACTCCGTCATGGCCGGCGCGCCGCTGCTGGTTGTGGCTAAGAACCTCGGCCACAGCGACACGCGCATGGTCGAGAAGCATTACGGGCACTTGTCGGAGAGCTACATCGCCGACGCGATCAGGGCCGCAGCGCCGCGGTTTGGCGGCGTCTCCGAAGATCAGAAGGTGAGGGAATTAGCATGAGCGCTCCCTTCCCTTTTTATACCGGTGGTTCTTTTACTGGCGCGGGGTTGAGAGAGACCATTGCTGGCATTTTAGGCAACAGATATTCGCATCCCAGCGCCGATGCTTTAAATAGGCTGGCTTTTTCGCTCAATAACTATGCGGGAATTTTTCAATATTCTCGAGATGTCGCCAATAAATCTAGGATACAGCGGCACGATGTAATAGAAGCCATTCAAACGATACTATGTTTTCTCGATGATCGCGAGAAAGCCTGCCACGCAGAGCAACAAAGTATTGAAACAATAGAAAATGAACGGCTACTCCATAAGCGTTTCGATGCCTTTTTACTTAGTCTGCAAAATCAAATTTGTAATCTTGATATGGATTACGCCGCGACTTGTTTTCCAGCGGTCAGCCACAATTGGAAAAGCCTCGCTCCGGTTATCGCCGAAGCTTTTAAAGTGTCAATGTTAAGCGCCGATCCGCCGCAAATATTTGGCAAATCACACACTGGGCCGGTTCCTCGGTTTGTATATGCCGTAATGCCAGGAATTACCGGTGAAACGCCTACATCGTTAAATGCTGTGGGCCATCATCTGATAAGTCCTTATGTCTCGCGAAAGCGGTCATGACAATGGTACAAAACCATTATTGACTTTGTACCGATACAAAACTTCAAGTAACTTATACCGGTAGAATTTTAAAAAATTATTGCACCCATTTACTTAAGCAACGGCTTTGCTCAGACTTGGCTCCACTTTGATCCATTTGGAGCCAAGCATGGACAAAATGATGCTTTCGGTGGACGAGTTCTGCCACACGCACGGCATTTGTCGCGCGAGTTTCTACAATTTGCTCAAGCGTGGAGATGGCCCAAAAATAGCGAAGACCGGCGGTCGAACGCTGATCAGTACGGAGGCGGCGGCTGCTTGGCGTCGGCAGATGGAGGAAAAGACCTCGTCTGCTGAAAAGCTCGCGTCATGATGGACGGCGATTGGGGCCGAGGGCCGCCGGAACGAAAACGCCGCCCTGGCGGGGGCGGCGATCTCGGAAACATCAGCAACAACGCCAAGCCTCATACATCCGCCGCCGGCGATCCGTCAACTACTCGCGCCGAACGCCGCCGTCGCCACGCTCTTTGGCGGCGGGCAATGCGCGGATTTCACAAGCGCGCGGCTGGGCTATTCGACCTAACAATCGTGCGGGCGCATTACGACTACAGCCCCGCCATCGCGGTCGCCGTGCTCAACTGGTTCGGCGTTACGTTCGCCGCCTCCGAGGGCGAGGGGATGCTTTGCCTCAATTGTGACAGGACATTCAGCCGAAAGTTTTGCCATAGCGCCTTTCTCGTCGTAGCTCCGATCGCGAACGCTCAAACGCCCGAAACGGCGATACTGACGGGCATTTGCCCGGCTTGCGCCGATCGGTCGGACGCCGATTTGCTGGTAGTGGC
>DASRLA010000029.1:0-22325 GCA_035648715.1 Pseudolabrys sp. | reverse complement strand
GCTACTGCGACGTATGAAACGGGAAAAAAAGCCGTCGACTTTTTGACCTTTAGCCTCAGTCCCGCGAAAATTCAGGCCAAATTGGCTAAAAAAAGCTTCCTAGCGCCATGGTTGTGCGGCATATTATGCAAAAGAAAGCGGGGTGGGGAGGATGTTTGACGGGGTTCCTGAAAGGGCTTTGGCGCGGTATTCTCGCGCTCGGGGCCTCATTGGCCGCAATTACGACCGCATTCAAAGGCTACCGTGAAACTTGGCGGGAGTTGCAGGAACTCGTTGGTCACGACCTAGTTACTAACCTAGCAAACATTTTTTTTGAGATTAGTTTTGTAGACTGGGTTCTTTTGGTTGTGGCTGTACTTGTGGTGTCCCTGTTTGTTTGGGTTCTTCACACCGGGCCGCGTGAGCGGGGCAAACATGAGTTTACGGCGGAGTTGGAGAAGAGGACTCCCGGACTACCGAAACGCAAGCGGCGGAGAAATCGGAAATGATTAATATTTTCACTCTGATTGATGCCATCGCGTTGGTGTTAGTATATCTCCTAGTCGCAAACCGTCTTTTTAGAATTGGCGAGCGCTTCCGAAACAAGGCTATCGACTCTGGCGCAGCCTTGTTGAGCGATAATCGCGTTCCGAATGAAATAAAGGAAATAGTTGAAGAAGTTTTGCCTTCTGCAACATCGGCCGTTGTGGCTTGGTGCTTCGCGCTAGGCGTAATTCCGGCGGTGCTAATTTCTGCCTTTCAGCAACTTCGCGGAGCGCCGCGACCAGATTGGCTGCCTCGTTCGCATGTTTCTTATTGGCGGGAATGGGATGATTTCGGCGACTATTTTATGGCGTCCGCTCTTTGCAATAGTCCGATTGCCGCCGTTCTTTTCGTTACCCAAATAGTTTTGTTATCATTTTTCGTTATGCCGCACATGATTATTGGTCGTCTGATCAAAGGAGCGGCAGCTCATCATAAACGCGGCGGCATTTTGCAGGATCATAAGCCGGCTTGATTTTTTAAACCAGCTAGGCAGTCGATCGTATTTGGAGCGGCGGGCAGAGTTCTGTTCTCGAACTAAAACAAATTCTAAGCAAGGAAACAGGAGGCCCGCTTCGGCGGGCTTTTTTTATGCTCAACACCATCAAATCCTTCCTCCGCCTGGCGGAGCAAAAAAGCTCGCGCGCGTCACGCGTGATCGCCATCGAGAGCGGCGGGCGCGCGCGCTGGACGCCGCGCGATTATGCGGCGCTCGCACGCGAGGGCTATAGCCGCAACGCCATCGTGCATCGCGCGGTGCGGCTGATCGCCGAAAGTATCGGCGGCTTGTCCTTCGTGCTCTATGAGGGCGCGGCCGAGCACTCGGCGCATCCGCTCATCGATCTGATGGCGCGGCCAAACCCGCGCCAGGACGGCGCGGCGTTCCTGGAAAGCGTGGCGTCGCATCTTTTGCTCGCCGGCAATTCCTATATCGAAGCGGTGAGCATCGCGGACGATGGGAGCGCGCCGCAAAACCAAAGACAAAGCGTGCGCGAGATCTACGCGTTACGCCCCGACCGCATGAAAGTGGTGCCGGGGCCGGACGGGTGGCCGCGGGCCTTCGAATATGCCGTGAGCGGGCAGAGCGTGCGCTTCGACCAGAGCACGGCGCAGCCGCCGATCCTGCATCTCACATTGTTCAATCCGCTCGACGATTATTACGGACTTAGTCCGCTCGAAGCGGCGGCCATCGCGGTCGACACCCATAACGCGGCGGCGAGCTGGAACAAGGCGCTGCTCGACAACGCGGCGCGGCCTTCCGGCGCGCTCGTGTACGCCGGGCCGGAAGGCGCGGTGTTGGCCGACGCGCAATTCGAGCGGCTGAAGAAGGAATTGTCCGACCAGTATCAGGGCACGGCCAATGCCGGGCGGCCTTTGCTGCTGGAGGGCGGGCTCGACTGGAAGCCGATGTCGCTGTCGCCCAAGGACATGGACTTCATGGAGGCGAAGCACTCGGCCGCGCGCGAGATCGCGCTTGCGTTCGGCGTGCCGCCGATGCTGCTGGCGATCCCGGGCGACAACACCTATTCGAATTATCAGGAAGCCAATCGCGTGTTTTGGCGGCAGACCGTGCTGCCGCTGGCGGGCCGTATCGCCAACGCGCTGACGCAATGGCTTTCGCCGAGTTTCGGCGCGGACCTTGGAGGCAAAAGCCTGACGCTGGCGGTCGATAGCGACCGCATCGAAGCGCTGTCGGCCGACCGCGCCGCGCTGTGGGAGCGCGTCAGCAAGGCGCCCTTCCTCACCGTCAACGAAAAGCGCGCCGCGATCGGATACGGCGCGGTGCAGGGCGGGGACGTGATCGACGCGGGTTAGCCGATGCCCGACCTTATCGAAACATTTTCCGCGCGCGGCGATCTCGCGCATCTGGCGCTGCTGATGTGGGCGCTTTCGTCGTCGGCCTTGGCGTGGTTCGCCTTGCGCGAACTGACGGCGGCGAGCCGGCGCTTTGACGATTTCGTGCGCGAACTCGCGCGCTTCAACGAACGTTTCGGAGGCAAATAATGGATACGTTGCACACGGTGCTGCGCTCGATCCGGCGCGAGACCAAATCGCGCCGCGATCACATCGACATTTTCCGCGAATTTCTCGACCACCTCGATCGTGCCGCCAAGCGCAAAGGCACGGGTACGGACAAATCCGGCAAGGCGCCAAAGGTCCGCGCTAAGCGCGGCAAGCGCTAGCTTTCTCCCTTTATTGTTTGGACGTCGAACTTGCTGTGCGTGCACAGCGAGAAGGATGACTCATGCTCGCACCATACAAAGACCCGACCATCGAATCCGTATTCGGCGTCCGCACCATCGTCGAGCCTGACGGCACAGTCGAGGGCTATGCCTCGCTGTTCGGTGCGCTCGACCAGGCGCGCGACATGATGCTGCGCGGGGCCTTCGCCGACACGCTGCGCAAGCGCCCGGTGCGGCGGGTGCCGATGCTGTTTCAGCACGATCCGGCCGAACCCATCGGCGTCTGGCTTGAGCTGCGCGAGGACAGCAAGGGCCTTTACGCGCGCGGCCGGCTTATTCCGGAAGTGGCGCGGGCGAAGGAGCTTTACTCGCTGATCCGCGCCGGCGCCATTGACGGCCTGTCGATCGGCTTTCGCACGGTCAAGGGCCGCGTCGATCCGAAGACGCGCGTACGCGCGCTGCACGCGGTCGATCTGTGGGAAATTTCCATTGTCACGTTCCCGCTGCTGGCGGGCGCGCCAGCCGGCCCGGCCGTTGCATCGACGCGGCTGCGCGATGCGCCGCGGCTGGTTTATCGCCGCCGCGACGGGACAGTCTCGTGCGGCAGCGTACGTGCATGGCGCAAGGCGTGATGTGTCATGGCGTCCATCGCTCCTGAGATCGAGCGCCTGCGGGCGCTGCGCGCGATCAGAGTCACATTGCTTGAGTTGAAGTGGCTGCGCGCCGCCACACGATTTGAAATCGCGGTACGGCGGCATGCGCTGGCGCTGAAGGCAGGCTTCAATGCGGACCAGCCGCGCGTGCCTAAAGGTAGCCCTGAAGGCGGGCAATGGACTGGCGAGGGGTCAGGCGGCGGCGATCCGCAGCGGAATCCTAAAAATGATCCGCCGGAAAGTCCAGACAATCGGCCATCGAATTCGCGCACCAGAACGACAATCCTGAAAGAGGTTGCCAGGCGTATCTTACGAACGGGCGAAGATGTCGCAGCCATGGCGCGAATGGGTATCTGGCTTCGAACTTATTCGGCGGAGATACAGACCTACAACGATCCGCCTAAATCTTTGGAGGATCTTCAACGGGCGGCTTCGACGCCGGCGCCGGGCTATGATATCCACCATATCGTTGAACAGACCCAGGCCGAGCGGGACGGCTTTACCCGCGAGGCGATCGACAGCCCAGACAATCTCGTGCAGGTGCCGCGGTTGAAGCATCAGGAGATCAACGGTTGGTATCAGACAAAAAATGCTGAGTTCGGATGGCAGACACCTCGCGATTATCTGAACGGTAGAAACTGGGAAGTGCGCAGGGCGGTTGGTCTGGAAGCATTGAGGATTCACGGAGTTCTCGCGCCATGAAGCGCTCTTTTTTCGAAAGCATGCCTGAATCGCAATTGGTCGAGCAATTTACGAACGATGCCCTGAAACAATTCGAGGCCGAATTAAACGACGAGTTCACGAAATACAACGCATTGGCTGATGATATCGTCGCTATCGGAGAGGAATTGAAACGTCGGACAGGCGATAAACGATCGGCGTTGCTACCGCTTTTTGACCACCCAAATCCGCAAGTGAGGCTAATGGCAGCTGAAATAACATTGGCTGTGGCGCCGGCGGCGGCTCGGCAGATTCTGCAGGAAATTTGGGACCGCAAGGAATTTCCGCAGGCCGCTCACGCTATGGGAACTTTGCGGGCGCTTGAGCGCGGCGACCGCAAGCCCACGTAATAACAAGATAAGTGCCTAACGCGCTTGCGGCGCCCGGACGCGGCGTTGCCGCCGCGCCCGCAAGGAGGATGTTTACTTCTTCGCCGCCGCTTTCAGGATCGGCGTCAGTCGCGCGATTTCGCTGTGCACCAGCTTGCCAAGCGCCGCAGGCCCGCGCTGGTCGGGTTCGGCGATCTGGGCGCCGAGATCGGTCAGCCGCTTGCGCACGGCCGGCTCGTCCAGGCCCTTGCTGAGCGCGGCGGCGAGCTTGTCGACGATGGCTTTCGGAGTGCCTTTCGGCGCGAAGATGCCATAGAAAGGCGCGCAATCGAATTGCGGGAAGCCCTGCTCATACGAAGTCGGCACGTCCGGCAGCAGCTCGCTGCGCTTCTTCGCCGCGATCGCCAGCGCTTTGACGGTGCCGGCGCGCACATGCGACAGCGGACCGAGCACCGGATCGCAATCGTAATCGACATTGCCGGCGAGAATGGCGCTCATCACCGGTGCGGTGCCGGTGAAAGGCACCAGCGTCGGCTTGATGCCGATAGCCGAGTTGAGCAAGAGACAGCCGATATAAGAAACCGAGCCGATGCCGGCGTGGCCCATGTTGAGCTTGCTCTCGTTCGCCTTGGCATAGGCGATGAACTCTTTCAGGTTATTGGCGGGGATGTCCTTGCGCACGGCGAGTAGCTCCGGCTGCACGCCGTCAGGCTCACCGGCTCGAAACTCGTCTCCGGGTCGTAGCCGAGGTTGGGATAAAAAAGCGGCGCCAGCGCATTGGTGCCCATGTGGCCGGCGAGCAGCGTATAGCCGTCGGGCGTGGCGCGCGCGGCGCGCGTCGCGCCGACCGTGCCGCCGGCGCCGCCGACGTTTTCGATCACGAAGCTTTGGCCCAGGTGGCGGGTCAGGATGTCGGCCGCGATGCGGCCCATGATGTCGGCCGGTCCGCCGGCCGCGAAAGGCACGATGATCGTCACCGTTCGCGTCGGATAGTTCTGCGCCTGCGCGCTGCAAATTCCGGCAAGCGCCATCAGCGCCGCCACCCATAACCGCTTCATCGTTTCCTCCCAGTGCTTTTGGTTTCTTGACGCAAGGTTCTTGGCGGCAAGTGTGCCACTTCTCGGCGCATGCGGGGAAGGGGGTGCGGCGGCAATAACGGTGGCAAGGGCCAAAATCACAGACCCGGGCAAAAAATTATTGCGATGCACGCGCGAGCGGCTGGCGTCGCACAAACAAATCCATCAATCCAACAGGAGAACCCAATGGATATCGACCGTAACGAACTTGCGACCAAGTCTTATGAGACCAAGTCCTATGATACCAAGCCTTATGAGACCAAATCGGGCATTCCGCCCGAGGCCGGCGTGACGCATGCCGAGATGATGCGCGCCTTCGAGGAATTCAAGGATACCAACGACCAGCGTCTTTCCGAAAAGCGCGCCGACGTTCTGATCGAAGAAAAGCTCGCGCGCATCGACGCATCCATCGACGCACAGGCGCGCAAGCTCGACGAAATCACGCTGAAAGCGGCACGGCCGGTCTTTGGCGGCGAGCGCGCGGCGCAGCGCAGCGCCTCCGCGCTCGAGCACAAGCAGGCTTTTGAGTCTTATGTGCGCTCGGGCGAAAGCACCGGCCTGCGTTCGCTCGAACTCAAGGCGCTCACGGTTTCCGGCAGCGATCACGGCGGCTACCTGGTGCCGCCGGAAGTCGAGACGCAAATCGGCGCTCGGCTGACCGCGATTTCGCCGATCCGCGGCATCGCCGGCCAGCGCACCATCAGCGGCAATGTCTACAAGAAGCCGTTCATGACGGCCGGGCCCGCGGTCGGCTGGGTCGGCGAGACCGACGCGCGCACACAGACGACGGCGCCGACGCTCGACGAATTGTCGTTCCCGGCAATGGAGCTTTACGCCATGCCGGCGGCGACTTCGGCGCTGCTCGAGGACTCGGCGGTGAACATCGACGAATGGCTCGGACAGGAAGTCGAGCAGGTGTTCGCGGCACAGGAGGGCACGGCTTTCGTGACCGGCGACGGCTCGAACAAGCCGAAGGGCTTCCTTGCCTATGACACGGTCGACAACGGCTCGTGGGAGTGGGGCAAGCTCGGCACCATCGCCTCGGGCGTATCGGCCGCGTTCCCGGCTTCCAACCCGTCCGATGTGCTGGTCGATCTGATCTATGCGGTCAACGCCGGCTACCGGCAGAACGCCGTCTTCGTGATGAACCGCAAAACGCAGTCGGCCATTCGCAAGTTCAAGGACACCGCCGGCAATTATCTCTGGCAGCCGCCGGCGGTGGCGGGCGGGCGCGCCTCGCTGATGACCTTCATGGTGGTGGAGGCCGAAGACATGCCGGACATCGCGGCGAATTCGCTGTCGATCGCCTTCGGCGATTTTAACCGCGGCTACCTGGTGGTGGATCGTGCCGGCGTGACGGTGCTGCGCGATCCCTATACGGCGAAGCCCTACGTGCTGTTCTATACCACCAAGCGCGTGGGCGGCGGCGTGCAGGACTTCGACGCCATCAAGTTGATGAAGTTTTCGGCGAGCTGACGGTCTCTTGACCGTCATCACCGGGCCGGCGCGCTTGCGCCGAGACCCGGTGATCTCGCACATCGGAATCCGCTTTCGTATCGCGGCGAACAGACTAGAGCCTTTCCGGCTTTGATTGAATCAAAGCCGGGGCTCTAGCTCCTTATTTTGTCGCGTTTTCTTCACGCGAACCGGTGCCCACTTCGCTCGAAAACGCTCTAGAGCGGTGAGCCGAATTTGCGCGCGGTCTCGATAATCCAGGCGCGGTAATTCAGGAGTGGCGTGACGCCGGTCAATCCGCCGCAGCCTTCTTCGTTTTCAGGCGCGGTCGACCAACTCACCACGCCGATCACCAGCGGCCCGACACCGTCATAGACCGGCGCTCCTGAATCGCCGGTGCAGCCGCCGAGGCCCGGCCGCTTATTGCCGGTGGCGGCATCGACCAGCCGGATTTGCAAACTGCCCGGCTTGCCGGTGACGGTAAGCTGCGCCGCGCGCGGCACGCCGAGGCCGAGCGCGGTGCCGGCGCGCGTCACGCCAAAGCCCGCGATGGTCATGACTTCGCCATCGGCGACACGGCGCGCGGCGGCAAGGCCGCCCGGCACAACGACATCGGGCAAGGGTGAAGCGAGCTTGATCAGCGCGACATCAGCGGTGGCGCGGTTGGCCGCGTAGCTCGCCATGTTGAAGCTTGGATGACGCGCGACCGAGCGCACCGCGATCAATCCGCCGGTTTGAAAGACCCGGACGCGGTACGCGATCGGCAGCGTGACGCAATGCGCCGCCGTCAGCACCAGGTCGCGCGCCAGCGCCGTTCCGGTGCAGAGATCGCCGCGCGCGTCGATCACCATGACGATCGGCCGCGCCGCCCAGCCGGTGGCGGGCGGGGCGTTGCCGGAAATGGCGAAGGCGGGCGTGGCGAATAGCCAGGCGAGGGCGGCGACGGCGAGGCGCATGCGTAACGCATGAGCCCCGGCGCGCGGATTTTGTCAACCGAGAGAAACAATATGTCATCACTTCTTCTGATCGCGCCGGCGGTCGAGCCGCTGTCGCTTGCCGAGGCCAAAGCCTTTTTGCGCGTCGAACATGATGACGACAACGATGTGATTTTGTCGCTGATCTCCGCCTCGCGCATTCATATTGAAGCGCAAACGCGGCGTGCGCTGATTTCACAAAGCTGGCGCATCGCGCTCGATGCCTGGCCGGCCGACGGGCGGCTGCCGGTGCGGCCGGCGCCGTTGCGCGAGGTAACCGCCGCGCGCGTCTTCGATGCCGCCGACAACGCGCAATCAATCGACTTGCAGGCTTTCGTTTTTGCCGCCGGCAATTCGGCCCTGGCTTTCGCGCCCTGGACGCTGGCGCAGCCGGGACGGTTCGCCGCCGGCATCGAGATTGACGTTGTCTGTGGCTATGGCGACGCGGCGGCCGATGTGCCCGAGCCGTTGCGGCAGGCGATCCGCCTGCTGATCGCGCATTGGTATGAGAACCGCGGCCTCGCCGCGGTCGGCACCGTCACGGTGCTGCCGACGACGGTGGCGACGCTGATCGCGCCTTACCGGCTGTTGTCGCTATGATCGCGCCAAATATTCAAATAGGCGATCTCAATCGCCGCTTGGTACTGGAAGCGCCCGCCGAAAGCGACGATGGCGCGGGCGGCGTGACGCGGCTTTACGATGTGGTGACGACGCTGTGGGGGCAGGTGACGCCGCTCACCGCGCGTTCCGACTTTATCGCCGACCGGCTGGGCGCGGCTTTACGTTTCAGAATTGTCATCCGCAAGCGCGACGACCTGACCACGCGGCATCGTCTGCTCGACGGCGCGCACATTTATCGCGTGGTCGCCGCCGTTGAGAGCGCCGACCGCCGCTTTCTCGAAATCGACGCCGAAGAGCGTGAGGATTAAATCATGACCACGCCTGCTTCCGCCGCGCTGCGCGCGGCCGTTCACGACGCTTTGGTCGCCGATGCGCCGCTGCTGGCGGCGCTGGGAGGGCCGAAGATTTACGACGAGCCGCCGCGCAGCGCGGCCTTTCCTTATGTCACGCTGGGCGAGACGCGCATCGCCGACTACTCGACCGGCACCGAAACCGGTGAAGAGCACCTGCTGACGTTGCATGCGTGGTCGCGCCAGGCGGCCACAAGGAAGCGCATGTGATTGCCGGCGCGCTGTTGCAGGCGCTCGACGACGCGGCGCTGACGCTGACCGATCACCAATTGATCAATTTCCGTTTCTCGGTCGCCGACGTGCGGCGCGAAGCCGACGGCCGCACCTATCACGCGCTGGTGCGTTTCCGCGCGGTCACCGAGCCGGCATAAAAAAGGATACCTGATATGACCGCCCAAAAAGGCAAAGACCTGCTGATCAAGATCGCTGACGGCGCAGGTTTCACCACCGTCGCCGGTCTGCGCACACGCCGGCTGTCGTTCAACGCCGAGACCGTCGACATCACGCATGCGGAGAGCGCCAACCGCTGGCGCGAATTGCTCGACGGCGCCGGTGTCAAGCGCGCCTCGCTGTCGGGGCGCGGGCTGTTCAAGGACGCCGCCACCGACGAACTGATGCGGCAGACGTTTTTCGACGGCGCGGTGAAAAATTATCAAATCGTCATTCCCGACTTCGGCACGGTCGAGGGCGCGTTCCAAATCACCAATCTGGAATTCGCCGGCGAGCACAATGGCGAAGTCACCTATGACGTGGCGATGGAATCGGCCGGCGAACAGACCTTCACGGCGGCTTAAAGCATGCCCAACAAACATCGCGGCGAGATCGAGGCTGAACTCGGCGGCATCACGCGCACACTTGTATTGACCCTTGGCGCGCTGGCCGAACTGGAGGACGCCTTCGCGGCCTCCGATCTGGTGGCGCTGACGGAGCGCTTTTCAACCGGACGGCTCAAAGCGCGCGACTTGATCCGCATCATCGGAGCCGGTCTGCGTGGCGCGGGCGAAGCCGTGAGCGACGACGAGGTGGCGGGATTTGCCGTCGATGGCGGCGCGCAAGGCTATGTGCGGATCGCGGCCGCGCTGGTGGCGGCGACGTTTGGCGAAGATGAAAATAAATGACGCCGTTTCCCTGGAAGCAGGCGATCGGCTTCGGGCTTGGCGTGTTGAAGCTGCCGCCCGAGCAGTTTTGGCGCATGACGCCACGCGAACTGGCTTACGCCATTGAGGCGGTGACCGGGCGGACTAAGCCGCTCGACCGCTCTGCTTTGACCCAATTGATGAACAGGTTTCCCGATGAGCGATAGTTACGGTTTCGACGATGGTGGCTTGAGCGTCCTGCCAGGCGATCTGCCGGACACGGTAGACAAGGCCCGCGGCAGCACCAACGCACTCGGAGTCAGTGCCACGCAATTCGCCAGTTCGATCTCGAAGGCCTTCGCGCAAGCAACCACCGGCGGCAAGCAATTCGACGACGTGTTGAAGTCGCTGGCGTTGAAGCTGTCGAACATGGCCGTGCGGAATGCGTTCAAGCCGCTCGCCAAGGATCTGGGGAAGGGCTTGCAAGGGCTCTTTGGTGACGTGTTTGGTGGCGGTGGCGGCTCGACCAATTCGCCGGATGTGCCGACGCCCTTTGCGTCCGGCGGCGTCATCAATACGCCGAGCTACTTTCCATTGTCGTCGGGTGGCCTCGGCCTTGCCGGCGAAGCCGGACCGGAAGCGATCGTGCCGCTATCGCGCGGCGCCGACGGACGGCTTGGCATTGCCGGCGGGCAAGGGCAGGGCGCCAACATCACCGTGCAGATCGCGACGCCCGACCCGGGCAGCTTCCGCCGTTCGGAGGCCTACATCACCGGCCAGATCGCGCGCGCGGTCGCGCGCGGGCAGCGGAGCCTGTAAACAATGACCGCCTTCCACGAAATTCTATTTCCGCTCGATATCGCGCTCAAGAGCGTGGGCGGGCCGCAACGGCGCACCGACGTGGTCGCGCTCGGTTCTGGCCGCGAGGAGCGCAACGCGCGCTGGGCGCATTCGCGCCGGCGTTACGACGCCGGCTACGGCGTCAAGACGCACCAGGCGTTGTCGCAAGCAGTTGAGTTTTTCGAAGAGCGGCGCGGGCGCTTGTATGGATTTCGCTGGCGCGACCGTCTCGATCATTCTTCCGCCGCGCCGGAGGCTTCGATCAGCGCGCTCGACCAGGTGATCGGCTCAGGCGACGGCGTCATTGCGGACTATGCTTTGAGCAAAACCTATGGTGGGGCTTATTCGCCCTACCAACGACCGATTGAAAAGCCGGTGAGCGGTTCGGTCTTGGTCGCGGTGGCGGGAACGGAAGTCAGCGAGGGCACGGCCTTTACCGTCGATGCAACGACCGGCGTGGTGACGTTTCTGGCCGGGCACGTTCCGGCCATGGGGGAAGCGGTGACCGCGGGCTTTCAGTTCGACGTGCCGGTGCGCTTTGACACCGATTATCTTGAAGTCGATCTCTCGGCGTTTGCCGCCGGCGTCATTCCGAAAATTCCGCTGGTGGAGATCAAGCCATGAGAACCATTCCATCTGCCTTGCAAGCCAAACTCGACAGCGGTGTCACGACGCTGTGCCGCTGCTGGATCATCACGCGCCAGGATGGCGTGACGCAGGGGTTCACCGACCACGACGAGGATATCGTGCTGGACGAGGTGACATGCCGCGCCGGCACCGGTCTGACCGGCAGTGAGGCGACCGCAAATCTCGGCATGGCGGTCGACTCATCCGAACTGACCGGCGCGCTGTCCGACGACACGCTGAACGAGGACGATCTCGCGGCCGGGCTATACGACGCGGCGGCCGTCGAACTCTGGCTCACCGACTGGAGCGAGCCGGAACTGCGCGTGCTGCTCGCCAAAGGCACGCTCGGTGAAGTGCGGCGCGACGGCGCGGTGTTCACGGCCGAGCTTCGTGGTTTAAGCGAGCAGCTCGCGCCGGATAGCGGGCGGCTTTTCACCACTACCTGTTCGGCCGATCTCGGCGACGCGCGCTGCACGGTCGATCTGACCAATCCGGCCTTTCGCGGCAGCGGAACGGTCGCGGCGCTGAAGGCGACATCGAGCTTTACGGCGAGCGGACTCGACGTTTTCGACGACGGCTGGTTCACCGGCGGCAAGTTGAGTTTTACCAGCGGCGCCAATGCGGGTCTTTCGGTCGAAGTAAAAAGTCACCGCAAGACGGACATGGTCGTCTTCGATTTATGGCAGGCGATGGCGCACGAAATTGCAGAAGGCGATACCTTCATAGTAACCGCCGGCTGCGACAAACGCTTCTCGACCTGCCACGACCGCTTCGACAATGTCGTGAACTTCCGCGGCTTTCCGCACATTCCCGGTAACGATTTCGTCGTGCGCTATCCGGTGCGCGGCGAGCCGGGGAATGACGGCTCAAGTATGCAGGGTTGACATGACTATCACCCGCTCACTCATCGTCGCGCAGGCGCGCGAATGGATCGGCACGCCCTATCGGCATCAGGCGTCGCTGAAAGGCGTCGGTTGCGATTGCCTCGGGCTGGTGCGCGGCGTGTGGCGCGCGGTGATCGGCGAGGAGCCGGAACGCGCGCCGGCTTATGCGCCCGACTGGGCCGAGGCAGGCGGCGTTGAGGCGCTAGCCGACGCAGCAGCGCGCCATCTCACGGCAATCGAGCGCGATGCGTTCAAGGAAGGCGACGTGCTGCTGTTCCGCTGGCGCGACAATCTCGCCGCCAAACACGCGGCCATCGTGACGGCCTCCGACAAGATCGTGCACGCGCATGACGGCGCGGCGGTCGCGGAAGTCGCACTGGCACCGTGGTGGCGGCGGCGCATCGCCTATGTCTATCGCTTTCCCGGAGTGGAAGACTAATGGCAGCCCTTCTTCTCTCAACCGCCGGCGCCGCGGCTGGGCAATCCATCTTCGGTTCGACCGGCGCGATTGTCGGAAGGCTCGCTGGTGCGATTGCCGGCAACGCCATCGACCGCGCGCTGTTCGGCACGCGGGGCGAGCGCACGGTCGAAGGGCCGCGACTGTCCGATCTGACCGTGATGGCCTCGACCGATGGCGCAGCCGTTCCGCGCGTCTACGGCCGCGCGCGGCTGGCGGGCCAGGTGATCTGGGCGACCAACCTGCAAGAGGTGGTCAGCACTTCCAGCGATACTACGAGCAGCGGTGGCAAGAGCACCGGCGGCGGCGGCGGATCGTCGGTCACCACGACGACCACGACTTATTCGTATTTCGCTAATCTGGCGGTCGGCCTGTGCGCCGGGCCGATCGGGGCGGTGCGCCGCGTCTGGGCCGATGGCAAGCCGCTCGATCTCACCGGGCTGACGGTGCGCACGTATAGCGGCGACGAGACGCAGACGGCCGACCCGCTGATCGTGGCCAAGGAAGGCGACGCGCCGGCTTATCGCGGGCTCGCTTATGTCGTATTTGAGCGGCTGCCATTGGCCGATTTCGGCAACCGCATTCCGCAACTGTCATTCGAAGTGGTGCGCGCGGTCGGTCGGCTTGAGCAGATGACGCGGGCGGTGACGCTGATCCCGGGCGGCACCGAATTCGGCTACGCGCCGGCGACCGTGGTGCAGGTGCTGGGTCCCGGCCAGTCGGGACCGGAAAACCGCCATGTCACCTATGCGCCGTCCGATGTCGTCGCCTCGCTCGATGATTTACAGGCGTTGGCGCCGAACATCGAACGGGTGGCCATCGTGGTCGCCTGGTTCGGCGACGATCTGCGCTGCGGGCAATGCCGCGTGCGGCCGGGCGTCGACAATGCCGTGAAGCAGACTTTTCCGGCGAGTTGGTCGGTGGCCGACGTGACGCGCGCGGAAGCCTACTTGGTTTCGACTATTGATGGACGCGCGGCCTTTGGCGGCACGCCATCCGACCAGAGCGTGATCGATCTAATCATCGAACTGAAAGCGCGCGGGCTGAAAGTAACGCTCTATCCTTTTCTGATGATGGATATTCCGGAAGGCAACACGCGCGCCGATCCCTACACGGGCACACCGTCGCAGCCGGCCTATCCCTGGCGCGGGCGCATCACCTGCGATCCGGCGCCGGGACAGGCGGGCTCGCCCGACGGCACCGCGACGGCTGCCACTCAAGTAAATATGTTTTTCAGCGGCGGCGCGGATAGTTGGAATTACCGCAACATGGTGTTGCATTACGCTTTGCTGGCTGCGAGCGCCGGCGGCGTCGATGCCTTTCTGATTGGCTCGGAACTGAAAGCGCTGACGCGCGTGCGCTCGGCCTCGGGCGTTTATCCGGCGGTGGATGCGCTGGTGAGTCTGGCGGCGGAAGTGAAAGCGACGGTCGGTGGCGATACTGTCGTCACCTACGGCGCCGACTGGACCGAATACGGCGCGCATGTCATCGACGAGATGGCGCAGGAAGTGCGTTTTCCGCTCGATCCATTGTGGGCGTCATCATCGATCGATTGCATCGGCATCGATTATTATCCGCCGCTCACCGATTGGCGCGACGACGCCAATGCGCTCGACCGCGCGCTGACCGACAGCCCGTACCGCGCCAATTATCTTGCCGGAAATCTCAACGGCGGCGAGGGCTTTGACTGGTATTATGCCGACGAAACCGCGCGCGCGGCACAAGTGCGAAGCGCGATCACCGACGGGCTCGGCAAGCCCTGGGTGTTCCGGCAGAAAGACATCTGGAATTTTTGGAGCCAGCCGCATTACGAACGCGTCGCCGGCGCCGAGTTGGGCAGTCCGACCGCCTGGGTGCCGGAAGGCAAGCCGATATGGTTGACTGAAATGGGCTGTCCGGCGGTCGACAAGGGCGCCAATTTGCCGAGTGCATTTCCAGATCCGAAATCGTCGGAATCTACGTTGCCGTATTTTTCCACCGGCAAACGCGACGATCTGATCCAGCGCCGTTTTGTCGAGGCCGTGCTCGGCGCCTACGATCCGGAATCTGGCGAGGCAACGCTTAATCCTGTTTCGTCCGTCTATGACGGACGCATGATCGCGGCCGACGCCATCCATGTCTGGACCTGGGACGCGCGGCCGTTTCCGGTGTTTCCCGCGGCCGACGATGTCTGGGGCGATGGCGGCAATTGGCAGACCGGTCACTGGCTCACCGGGCGGCTCGGCTCAGCGCCGCTCGATGGGCTGGTTAAGACGCTTCTCGCCGACAGCGGCTTTACCAATGCCGACACCGGCGAACTCGGCGAGGGACCGGACGGCTATGTCGTCGACCGGCCGATGGCGCCGCGCGCGATGCTCGATCCACTGGCGCTGACTTTCGCGTTCGACGCGGTCGAGCAAGACGGTAGCTTGCACTTTCGTCAGCGCGGCGGCGAACCGGTCGCCGAATTTGGCGAGGACGATCTGGTCTTGCCGGACGACGCTGCGCCGGCGCGGCTGACGCGCGCGCAAGAAAGCGATCTTCCGCGCGAGGTGTCGGTCGGCTTCATCGAGATCGGCACCGATTATCAGCGCGGAACCGCTTCGTCGCGAAGGCTGGTCGGCCATTCGACGCGGACGGCGCATGCCGATCTTGCGATGACCAGCAGCAACGCGCAGGCCGAGCGGCGCGCCGAAATCTGGTTGCAGGATCTGTGGAGCGGGCGCGAAAGCGCGGAGTTCGCGCTGCCGCCGAGCAGGCTGGCGCTAATGCCCGGCGATCTGGCGGGATTGACCGTCAACGGGCGGCGACGTCTTATCGAGGTGCAGGACATCTCGGACTCTGAGAGTCGCGCATTGCGCGCGCGCTCGATTGATCCGGAAGTATTTCGCCTAAGTCTTTCGCCGCCGCGTCGCATTGTGCCGACGCTGCCGGCGGCGGTCGGGCCGGCACATGCGCTGCTGCTCGATCTGCCGGCGCTGAGTGCGGAAGTGCCAACGCCGCTGGCGCGTATGGCGGTGTTTGCCGATCCGTGGCCGGGCGCGATGGCCGTCTATGCGTCGAGCGATGGTGCAAGCTTTAGCCGCGCGGCATTGGCGCTGGCGCCAACGGTTGCCGGCGAAACGCTCGACGATCTGCCTGCCGGGCCGACCGCGCGCTGGCATCCGGCGTCCTTCCGCGTGCGGCTGTATGGCGGCGCGCTGACGTCGGTCAGCGATCTGGCGCTGCTCGCCGGCGCCAATGTGGCGGCGGTGCAAAACGGCGACGGCGAATGGGAAGTGATTCAATTCGCCAATGCTGAATTGGCGGGCGAGCGCATTTATACCTTGTCGCGGCTTTTGCGCGGGCAGGCCGGCAGCGAATGGGCCATTGCGCCGCTACTTGCGGCCGGCGCACCTTTCGTGCTGCTCGATCCGCAAATCGTGACGATTGCGAGCGGGATCGCGGCACTGGAACGGACGTTGCAATTGCGCGTCGTGGCGGCTGGCCGCGATATCGGCGATGCGTCGGCGCTCGCATTGACTGCGACGCCGCATGCGACCGCGCTGCGGCCTTTGTCGCCGGTGCATGTCAAGGCATCGCGCGGTGGCAGCGGCGTGACGATAGGCTGGGTCCGCCGCACGCGCATCGACGGCGATAGCTGGGAGGGCGAGGTGCCGCTTGCCGAAGACTCAGAGTGCTACGAGATCGACATTCTGGCGGGCACCAGCGTGGTGCGCACACTGAGCGCGGCTTCGCCATCGGTGCTCTACGCGAGCGCGGATGAACTGACCGACTTCGGCACGGCGCAATCGAGCTTGACCATGCGCGTGGTGCAATTGTCGGCAACGGTCGGACGCGGTTTCGCGGCAGCGGCGACGCTGACTGTGTGACGGGCTTGTCCGTTTGAAAAACACCGAGGATCAAAAATGACCGATACCGCCAATCTCGGCTTGCCCTGCATCGAGGGCAGCCAGGCGCAGAAGCACGTCACCCACAATGACGCGCTACGCATTCTCGATGCGCTGGTGCAACTCGCGGTGCTCGACCGCGATCTGACGGCGCCGCCCGGCTCACCCACGGAAGGGCAGAGCTGGATCGTCAAGACCGGCGCCACCGACTACTGGGCCGGGCATGTCAATGAGATCGCGTCCTGGCAGGACGGCGCCTGGCAATTCAACGCGCCGCGCACCGGCTGGCTTGCCTATGTCATCGACGAGGGCACGCTGTTGATGTGGAACGGTACCGCCTGGGACGATTTCTTTGCCACAGTTACCTCGATCCAGAGTTTGGCTTTGCTCGGCGTCGGCACGGCCGCCGATACGAGCAATCCACTGAGCGTAAAACTCAACGACGCGCTTTTTGCCGCCAAGACAACGAGCGAAGGCGGCGACGGCGATCTGCGTTTTAATCTCAACAAGGAAGCGGCCGGCAACACGCTGTCGTTCCTGTTTCAGAACGGTTATTCCGGCCGCGCCGAGATCGGCACCATTGCCGACGATAATTTCAGCATGAAAGTCTCCGCCGACGGTTCGTCCTGGCATCTCGGCCTGTCGCTCGACAAGAACACGGGTCATGTGGGCCTCAACGGCTATACCGCTGACGCGACCAATGCCCTGGGCCTCAAGGCGACCGACTTTCTGTTCGATAACGAAGGGGGTAGCCTGCGCGGTCTCCTCAACAAGCACGCGAGCGCGGACGACGCCTCGCTTGGATTTGAGACGAATTTTAGCACGCGAACGCTACTGGGTCTGCTTGGGGATGATAACTTCACGATCAAGACCAGTCCGGACGGATCCTCTTTTCACACCGCGATGACGATCGATAAATCCAGTGGCAAGGTCGACCATCCGCAGGGTGCAAAATTTTCTGGCTATGTGAATTTTGACGATTACCACGCCGCCGGCTCGTTCGCGAAGATTGGTTTCAACGTCGCCAACCATAACGATCAAGGCGCATTTTCCGCCGGCAGTAATAATTTTACCGCGGCGGTCGATGGTTACTACGAGTTCGCGGCGCACTATGTGTTCAAGAAGAATGCCAGTCTGCCGACGCAGATCATGTTGTCGCTTTTCGTCAACAAGGCCGAAGCGGAGCAAACCCGCGCTCTCACCAGCACGGTCGTCGACCAGGGAAGCTATCTGCACACCAGCGCGGTGCTTAAGCTTGCCGCCGGCGATGTCGTCGATGCGCGCTGTCAATTCGTAGGCAACGACGGTTACGTCTCTGCGAACTACAACAGTTTTTCCGGCGCCAGAGTGGCCTGAGCGCGCGGCGACAAGCGGCGCCATATTTCGAGCGAGGTCCCTGTGGCGAAAGCGACCTATGACCAGGCGCTGCGGCGTCTGCTGCTGCACGAAGGCGGCTACACCAACCATCCCGACGATCCGGGCGGGCCGACCAATTTCGGCATCACGATTTACGACTACCGCAAATATGTGAAGCCTGGCGCGACCGCCGCCGATGTCAAAGCCATGCGGCTTGACGAAGCCAAGGCGATCTACCGCGCCAAATACTGGGACGCGCAGCGCTGCGATGAATTGCCGGCCGGGGTCGACGATGCGGTGTTCGACTACGGCGTCAATTCCGGCATCGGGCGTAGCGGCAAAGTGCTGCGGCGTTGCCTCGACCTCCCGGACAATACCAGTATCGTGACCGACGCTGTGGTCGCCGCGGCGAAGCAGGCCGATGCGGCGCGCCTGGTGAGCGCGATTTGCGACGAGCGGCTGAGCTTTCTGAAATCGCTGAAGACCTGGGCCGTGTTCGGGCGCGGCTGGGGCCAGCGCGTCGCCGAGGTGAGGGCGTATTCGCTGCAACTTGCCGCGCAGCGAACGGCGGCAGTGCCGGAAGCTGCGCCGGTATCGCAAAAAATCGGCAAGGGCGTGGTGCCGGTGGCGTGACGCCCTACGAACATTTCATCGCCGCCGGCAAGACGCATCGCGTATGGGTGCGGTTTCGCCGGCGGGTTTCCTATGAGCGCAATCATTACTGAGGAACGAAAAAAATGTTGGACAAAATCAGAGCCTGGTTCAAAAATTCCGTCACCATCTTGTGGGCGCGCATTCAAGTGGTGGCCGGGGCCGGCGTGGCCGCCGCTTTCGCGCTGCTGCAAAACCCGGACGTAACAGGCGCGCTGCAATCGGCGTTGCAGCCGAAATTCATTCCCTATTACGTCATCGCCATCGGTCTCGTCACCGAGTTGGCGCGGCGGCGGACCGTAACGAAGCTGACCGACGAAGAAAACAAGGTTGTCGGCTGATGTGGGCTTGGCTCGCCAACCTGATCGGTGGTCCGGTCATCAATGGGCTGATCGGCGCCTATAAGGCCAAGCTCGAAGCCGGCAATACCAGCGAGCGCATCGCGGCCGATCTGGCCGTGCGCGAACTGGCGGTCGAGCAGCGCGAGCGCGAGGTGGCGTCGCAGGTTGTGATCGCCGAGCAGGGCCGTTGGTACACGGCGCTGCCGCGTCCGCTCTTCGCCGCGGCCTTCATTATCTATGCGTGGAAAGTGGTGGTCTGGGACAAAGTCCTCGGCCTCGGCACAACCGACGCGCTTTCCGGCGACGTCGCGCAATGGGCGATGATCGTGCTCACGGCATATTTCGGCGGCCGGAGTTTGGAGAAGGTGGCGAGAATTTTGGGAAGGAAGTGACAATTTTTCTGTGTCAACAAACGGCAACAGCCTCGCGAGGCTCTCGCGAGGCCGCCATTTGAGCGGAGCGTGTCTCAGTAGAAGCGGTAATTGATACCAAGCTTGACAGCATGGAGATTTAAATCACCGCTGGGTACGCCAAGGACGTTTACGCTCTGAAAGTGGTTGTACAGATACTCGACTTTGGTGCTCCATTTAGGCGCGAAGGCATATTCCAAACCGCCACCGGCTGCGTAGCCATATTGAGCGAATTTGGCTGAAGCCGTGACGCCGCCAAGAGTTGCGCTGACTTCGTTGTTTGCCCATGCCCAGCCGCCGGTTCCGTAGATCAGCGCCGGTCCAACGGCGTAGCCGAGTCGTCCGCGCACTGTGCCGTTGGAGTTATTTTTCGCCTCCGTAGTGACGCCGCCAAGCGTACTGGTTTGCTTAATCCATGCAGCTTGCGCATCGGCCTCGACGCCAAAGACAATCTGATTGACTTGCCAATTGTAACCAATTTGCCCGCCGGCGATGCCACCCGACATCGCGGGTGAGCAGTCGGGGCTGCCACACCGGCCATAGCCGGCGTTCAACCCGACATATAAGCCGGTCCAGTTGTAGGGAGCGGGCGAGACCGACTTCACCGGCATATCCGCGGCAAGGGCGCTGAGGCTGCTTACCAGCGTAAATCCAACCGCGATTGCGGCTTTCCATCCGTAATGCATTCCCATCCCCCTGTTTCATGGCCAGATCAGGGGTGCACGCTACAGTATGGCCAAAAGTGTTTCGTATCGTTGATTTATCTACCTAATTTCTATCGGAACTATGAACAACGGGCGGACAAATCCTGTTCGCAATCAAGAAAAGCCTGCCAATAGCGCTTTACGGGTGTTGCAACCGTGTTGGCCAAAATGTTTCAGGCGTCTAAAAATGTTTCAGTCGTCAAAAAGAGCGAAGCCTTCATCCCTCGCGGTGCCCTGCCGCGAGAGCATGAGTCTGTACAGTCCGAAAGGCCGAAAATACCTCAATACGGCCGAACGCCGCCGCTTTCTAAGTGCCTTGGAGCGCCGGACTTCGGCGATACGTTTGTTTTGTCTGACCTTGATGTGGAGTGGCTGTCGAATCTCGGAAGCATTGGCGCTCACACCGCGCTGCTTTGACCTCGACGCAGGGACTATAGAAATCGAAACGCTCAAGCGCCGGAAGCTCGGAGTTGTGCGGCAGGTACCGCTGCCGCCGGACCTCATCGGTGAATTATCTGCGTGGTCCGATCTGGCGGCGATGCAACGCAATCCTTGCCTTGCGTATCGACGCCTTTGGCACTGGAGTCGAACCACCGCCTGGCGTCACGTCAAAGGCGTGATGGTTGAGGCTGACGTTTCCGACGGTTCGGCTATGCCAAAAGGATTGCGGCACACCTTTGGCGTTGCCGCGTTTCAATCGGTTCCGCCTCATTTAGTGCAGCGATGGCTTGGGCACGCGTCACTTCGTACGACCGCGATATATGGCGATGTCAGTGGGCCAGAGGAGCGAAGCTTTGCCGAACGGCTTTGGGTCGCCTGGTAATGTCCGCCAATGTGGTCGACGTCGTTTGATTGTATGCGCGCCAGCAGGCTAAGGTTCGAACTCCGTAGTGAGTTCAGCCCATGCATGTGTGCGATGCCGTTGCCAGCCGCTATTCCTGCCGCGCATTCCTACCAAAGCCGGTGCCGGAAAAAACCGTGCGGGATATCGTCGAGCGCGCCGCGCGCGCGCCCTCGGCCGGCAATATGCAACCCTGGCGGATTTATGCGGTCGCCGGCCAGCGCATCGAAGAATTGAAAGCGCAGTTGCGCCCGCGAATGGCGACCGAACTGCCGAAAGGCGAGGGCGGCGATTACCAGATTTATCCAAACCCATTGCCGGAGCCGTATCGCGAACGCACCTTCACTGTCGGCGAACTGCTGTACCAGTCGATTGGTGTGCCGCGCGCCGACAAGCCGGCGCGCTATAAGCAATATGCCCGCAACTATGAATTCTTCGGCGCGCCGGTCGCGCTGTTCTTCGCGCGCGAAAAGTCGCATGGCGCCGCGCAATGGGCCGATATCGGCGGCTACCTCCAGACCGTGGCGCTGCTCGCGCGCGGGCACGGGCTGCATACCTGCCCGCAGCAGGCCTGGGTGTCATTTCACCGCACCGTGCGCGCTTTTCTCAATCTCCCCGACCATCTGATGATCTATTCCGGCATGGCCCTCGGCTACGAAGACCCTGCCGCGCCCATCAATGGCTGGCGCTCCCCGCGCGTGCCGCTCGACGATTTTGCGTCCTTTGATGGCTTTGAAGGCTGAGCAGGTTCCCCGTTCAGCCCGCGTTCACCGGCGCGCCATTATCCTCCCGCCATGCCGGTCACCCCCAAACTCATTCTCTTTATTCTGCTCGCCCTGCTGGCCGGTTCAGCGATCCCGGCGGCCGTGCGCGCCGCCGAGGAAGGCCGTGGCGCCTGCCTCAGAAAAGCCGAGCAGCGTGCTGCTGTCGCCACCCACCGGGCGGTCCCGCTGGCGCGGGCGATCCGGTCCCTGCACATGCGCGGCCGGCGGGCCGAGGTGGTCCGCGCCGAACTTTGCGACCGTGGCGGCCGTCTGGTCTATGTGCTGACGCTGCTACCCCGCAGCGGCAAGGTCACGCGGGCGACCATCGATGCCGGTAACGGCGAGCCGCTCGGGCTCCATTAACGCATCGAGTGCATTGCGAACATAGTTTCGGGCAACATGCGGGAATGCCAGCGGGTTTTCGGGTATGATCGCCCGGACCCATTTGACCGGAGCTGATCGCCTTGCGCCTTCTCGTCGTCGAGGATGACCCCGACCTCAACCGCCAACTCACCACCGCTTTGACCGACGCCGGGTATGTCGTCGACCGCGCCTTTGACGGCGAGGACGGACATCATCTCGGCGACACCGAGCCCTATGACGCCGTCATTCTCGATATCGG
>DASRLA010000028.1:0-14856 GCA_035648715.1 Pseudolabrys sp. | reverse complement strand
CCGCCAGCCATTGGTGGGCGCCCTGGCGCTATGGGCGCTGGCGCGGGTCTCGCTGGGCGCGGCGGGCTCCACCCACCTCCCCTTGCATGACTCGGACCGGCTGAATATACCGCGATCCAGTTCCACGCTTACCCGCGCTCGTTCGCGGGAGTGAGCAATAGGAGATAAGCCATGGTCGCCCTGACCTTTCCCGACGGCGCACGCCGCGACTACCCCGATAATATTACCGGCCTCGACATCGCCAAGGGCATTTCGCCTTCGCTGGCCAAGCGCACCGTGGCGATGGCGCTCGATGGCGCGGTCCTCGACCTCGCCGACAGAATCGAAAAAGACGCCAAGATCGAGTTCATCAATCGCGATGACCCGCGCGCGCTCGAACTCATCCGGCACGATGCCGCGCATGTGCTGGCCGAGGCGGTGCAAGAGCTTTGGCCGGGCACGCAGGTCACTATCGGCCCGGTGATTGAAAACGGCTTCTATTACGACTTCGCGCGCAACCAGCCCTTCACGCTGGAAGACCTCCCCGTCATCGAGAAGAAGATGAAGGAGATCATCGCGCGCGATAAGCCGTTCACCAAGGAAATCTGGTCACGCGATCAGGCCAAAAAAGTGTTCGCCGAGAGAGGCGAGAACTTCAAGGTCGAACTGGTCGATGCCATTCCGGAAGACCAGTCGATCAAGATTTACAAGCAAGGCGACTGGTTCGATCTCTGCCGCGGTCCGCACATGACCTCGACCGGCAAGGTCGGCAACGCGTTCAAGCTGATGCGGGTGGCCGGCGCCTACTGGCGCGGCGATTCAAACAACCCGATGCTGTCGCGCATCTACGGCACCGCCTTCGCCAAACAGGAAGATCTCGATACTTACATCAAGAACATGGAAGAGGCCGAGAAGCGCGACCACCGCAAGCTCGGCCGCGAGATGGACCTGTTTCACTTCCAGGAGGAAGGTCCGGGCACGGTGTTCTGGCATGCCAACGGCTGGACCATTTTCCAGGAGATCGTCGCCTATATGCGCCGCCGCCTGAGAGGCGACTACCAGGAAGTCAACGCGCCGCAGTTGCTCGACAAGTCATTGTGGGAGACCTCCGGCCATTGGCGCTGGTTCCGCGAGAACATGTTTCAGGCCACCTCCGCAGGCGACGACACCGAAGACGAACGCGTCTACGCCATCAAACCGATGAACTGCCCCGGTCACATTCAGATATTCAAGCACGGGCTGCGAAGCTATCGCGAGCTGCCGTTGCGCATGGCCGAATTCGGGATCGTGCACCGTTACGAGCCGTCCGGCGCGATGCATGGTCTGTTGCGCGTGCGTGCCTTCACGCAAGATGACGCTCACGTATTCTGCACCGAAGATCAGATGGCCGAGGAATGCCTCAAAATCAACGACCTGATCCTGTCAACCTATCAGGATTTCGGCTTTACCGGCGACCTCACCGTCAAGCTTTCGACCCGGCCCGAAAAGCGCGTCGGCTCGGATGAAGCCTGGGATCACGCCGAAGGCATCATGCGGGACGTTCTCAAACAGATCGAAGCGCGCAGTCACAACCAGAAGATCAAGACCGCGATCAATCCGGGCGAAGGCGCTTTCTACGGGCCGAAGTTCGAATACGTGCTACGTGACGCCATCGGCCGAGACTGGCAATGCGGCACCACACAAGTCGACTTCAATTTGCCGGAGCGGTTCGATGCCTTCTACATCGCCGCCGACGGCTCGAAGAAAACGCCGGTGATGATCCACCGCGCCATTTGCGGTTCGATGGAGCGCTTCCTCGGCGTCGTGCTCGAGCATTATGCCGGGCATCTGCCGTTGTGGCTTTCGCCCAAGCAGGCGGTGGTCTGCACCATCACGCAGGACGCCGACGATTACGCCGCGGAAGTCACCGCGGCGGCGCGCAAGCTCGGCTTGCGCGTCGATGCCGATTTGAAGAATGAGAAGATAAATTACAAGGTGCGCGAGCACTCGCTTGCCAAGGTTCCTGCGCTGCTGGTCGTCGGCAAAAAGGAAGCCGAAACGCGGCAGGTTTCAATCCGCCGCCTCGGCTCCGAGAAACAAAGCGTTATGCCGCTCGACGAGGCGCTAAAGATGCTGGCCGAAGAAGCGCTGCCGCCGGATTTGAAGCGGGCGTCAAGTGGGTGAGTGAGGCTGCCCACTATGTTAAGACTCATACTGCCCGCAACAAACTGACGACCGAAATATCCTCATCGACATCGGGCCAGTGAATTCCTTGCCCCTGTCCGATGAGACGCCAGTTTTTCCGTTGCGCTTGCGTTGCGTCGGTCAGCCGCGGAAACCACGCGAGCGGCACCGCCAGTTCACGCCCATCGGCTAAAACGACAATAAGTTGAACATCCGACACCTTCACATCGACCGCGTTGGTGTCAAACTTAACGACGGAAGTGAGCATTCCAGGCCTCCAGGCAAGCGGCGCGATGTTCGATAACCAGTACGCGCAAGCGATTCAATTCATGTGAACGAAAGCCGCGAGTCTCGGCAAGCGCCACCGGATCGAGCCAGAACTTCGCAACGCTATCGCCATGCTCGACATGCACATGAGGCGGCTCCGCCTCTTCGAGACTATAGAAAAAGAAACGAATTCCCGAAATTCGCAGAATGGTAGGCATCGACCACCCTCGCACCCAACCTACGACGTATGAACATTGCTTTCAATGGACCGGCGGTCTCGTCCGGCGAACGTCCCGGGTTAAGGCGCAGGGATCATGCCGTCTGCTTCGGCCATGTCTGCTGTGACATAGCTCAATGTAAAGCTAATGACGCGGCCCGGATGCCCGCATCGCCTCGATTTGGTTCGCCATCAGCCGCGACGCACCGACCTCCATCTCGCCGGCGGCTTCCGGATGCTCGAGCAGGCCGAGGAAACGTTCGGCCCAATACTTCAGGTCGTTCTCGCCCAGCACCCGGAAATTGGCGGCGTGACGCATGCGCCGCTCCTCCAGTGACATGGACAGCGCACGGTTGATCGCGATCGCGACGCCTTCCGAATCGTAAGGATTGACCAGCACCGCCGCGCCGCATTCGCGCGCGGCGCCGGCAAAACGCGACAGCACCAAGACACCGGGATCGTCCGGGTCCTGCGCCGCGACATATTCCTTCGCCACCAGGTTCATGCCATCGCGCAGCGGCGTTACCAATCCGACGCGCGCGCTGCGGTAAAGTCCGGCCAGCGCCGTGCGGCTATGCGCCTTGTTGATATAGCGCAGCGGGGTCCATGACGCTTCACCGAAGTTGCCATTAATACGCCCGACTGCCTCACCGACGCTGCGGCCGAGATCGGCATATTCATCGATGTCGGTGCGGCTGCGCGGTGTGATCTGCAAATAAGTAACCAGCCCGCGCCATTCCGGGAAATTGGTCAGCAGCTTTTCAAAAGCCTCCATCCGTTGCGGAATGCCTTTGCTGTAGTCGAGCCGGTCGACGCCGATAATCATGGCGCGGCCGACCATGCTGGCCAGCACTTCGCGAACAAAGGCCGATCCGACCGCGCGCCGCGCCAGCCGCGCAAACACATCGGTCTCGACGCCGACCGGGAATACGCCGACGCGTACGACCCGGCCGTCATAGATAAAGCTGTTTTCGTTCATGCGCCGCAGCCCGATTTCCTCGGAGAGAAAGCGCGAAAAATTATTGGCGTCCACTTCGGTCTGGAAACCGACCACGTCGTATTGGCATAGCGCCGGCACCAGCCGTTCATGATTGGGCAATGCCGTGAGAATCTCCGGCGGTGGACAGGGAACGTGCAGAAAAAACCCGATCTTGTTTTTATGACCGCGCTCGCGCAACGACTTGGCGAGCGGCATCAGATGATAATCATGCACCCAGACCAGATCGTCGGGCCGCAGTAGTTTTGCCAGATTGTCGGCGAAGAAATGATTGACGCGAAAATAGCCGCCGAGATCGCGGCGCGTAAATTCGGCGAGGTCGAGCCGGTAATGCAATATCGGCCACAGCACCCGGTTGGCAAAGCCGTTATAGAATTCTTCGTAATCGTCTTTTTGCAGATCGACGGTCACGTAAGAGACGTTGTCGTGCACAACCGTCTTCGCGGGGCCGGGCTCGCCCTCGGCGACCTTGCCGCTCCACCCGAACCAGATGCCGCCGCGCTTTTTCAGCGCCGGGCGAAGTGACACTTCCAGCCCGCCCGCGCGCGCGGTGCCATCGGGGATGCCGACGCGGTTCGAAACTACGACAAGTCGCGCCAATACCGAGCCCCCCAGCTACGCGATAGTTTGATCGCGGTTAATATCAATCCGGACATCGAGTAAGTCTGTGGAAAATTTCCCCAGAGCTTGCCGGTTGCCGGATGAACGTCTTCCGATAATAGCCCGTAGCGGTTTCTTAGCTTGAGCGCGTCGAGGAACATATCCCGGGCCTCGTCGTGCCGCCCTATTTCCCACATTGCATCGATCAACCAGAAGCGACAAATCAAAAAGGCAGTTTCCGGAAGCCCGAAATCATCCGCCGCCGCATACCTCATAACGTGGAAGTCGCGCCGAAGTTCACGCTCGATGGCTTCCACGGTTGCGACAAATCGAGGGTCTTGAGGCGCAATCAACCCGAGCTCGGCCAGCAGCAGTGTTGAGGCGTCGAGATCGTCGCCGCCAAAAGCGCCCGAAAAAGTGTTTCGTTTCGGGTTCCAGGCCTGTTTGAGCACTTCCTCGCCCAAAGAGGCGGCCAGGCCGCCCCAATATTGCGCGCGATCGGTCAGCCCGAGATGGCCGGCAATGGCCTGTAACCGGTGCAATCCGGCCCAGCACATCGCGGCGGAATGTGTATGTACATGTTTACGCCCGCGATATTCCCATATGCCCGCGTCAGGTTTGAGGGCGAGGCTGGCCGCCCGTTCGCCGAGCGGTTCGAGCGAGCGAAACAGCCCGGCATCGCCCGGCCGAGGCAGCCGCCGGTCGAAAAACATCGGCGTCGCCGCCATGATAATGCTGCCGTAGACATCGTGCTGGTCCTGATGAACGGCCGCGTTGCCGATGCGCACCGGGCCATCCCCGCGGTAACCGGCAAGAGCCGTGGCGTCGCGCTCGGCGAGGTCGTCCGTGTGCACGATGCCGTAGACCGGGCTGATGGTCGCAGCGTGGCCGGTCGAAATACTCAGTATGTAAGAGATAAAATCTTCCATCGTGCGCGTGGCGCCGATGCGATTAAGCGCGCGCACGACGAAAAATGCGTCGCGCAGCCAGCAGAAGCGGTAATCCCAATTACGTTTCGCGCCCGGCACTTCGGGGATCGATGTTGTCAGCGCCGCCACGATCGCGCCGGTCTCCTCGAAGCTGCATAATTTCAGCGTGATGGCGGCGCGGATGATTTCATCCTGCCAGTCGATCGAAAAGGCCAGACGCCGCACCCATTCCTGCCAATAGTCGCGCGTGCGTTCGTTGAATTCGCGACAGGTGCTTTCGAGCGTGCCTTCGAACGGCTCGTCGGTGCCGAACACCAGATGCAGCGGCCGCGTCAGAATGAAGGAGGCTTCGTTTTCGATGTACGATAGCGGTGCGTCGGTGGTCAGCCGCACCGGCACTTCGTCGCGCCAATAACGGATATGGTTGCTGCCGGCCGAGCGATGGTCGACCGCTACGCCGTAGCGATGCGTGGCGCGAAACCGAATGGTGATGCGCGGCATGCCGGAAACCGGCTCAATGATGCGCACCAGTTGTGGTGGACGAAACGTGCGGCCGTAATTCTCGAAACGCGGCGCGAAATCGGTCACGCGCACTTTGCCGCCGTTGCCGTCGATCAGTTCGGTCACCACGATCGCGGTATTGCGCACATAGTCCGACGTCGTTTCGACCATCCCGTCGAGCACCACGTCGGTGAAGCCTTTTTCCTCCTCGCCCGACAGCAGCCGGCAGAACACCGGGTCGCCGTCGTAGCGCGGCAGGCACCACCACAGGATGCGCGCCTCCGGATTGACCAGCGCCGCGGTGCGGCCGTTTCCGATCACCGCGATATCCAACCCGTAATCGGTCATGAAATGTTAAGCCTATTCAATACCGGCAAGGCGCCGCAGCGCGTCACGAACCTCCCCCGGTGATAAGAAAATTCCCGTCAGTCCTGCAAAGTTCCGACCGACGGAAAAACCTTTTCCGCCCAATGCCGGCAACGCCGCGAAGGCGGCTTCGTCGGTCACATCGTCACCGATAAATACCGGCTCGCGTCCGGCAAATGGCGCGTGCGTCATCAGGGCGCGCAAACCGGCGCCCTTGTCGATGTGCTGCCGTTTGACTTCCAACACCGATTTGCCGGGCAGCACTTCGGTGCGCTCGGCCGGATAGGCCGCGCGCCTCGCCGCCACATGCTCGCGCAGCCGCTCCTCGTGATGCGGCGCATTGCGGTAATGCAGCGCGACCGAATAACCCTTGTCTTCGAATTCGACGCCCGACCCCGGCGTCGCCGCTTCCGTCAGTTCGCGGCGCATGGCTTCTGGCAGATTTTCGATGCGTGTGATGGTATCGCTCGCAGCGCGCATCTCCGCGCCGTGGCCACCGACCGCCGGCAAGATCAACGGCGCAAACAGCATGTCGAGATCGCGGATCGGCCGCCCGCTCACCAGCGCCAATGCGCCGCCGGTCAGGTCGAACAGGCGCTTTAGCGATTCCTTCAACGCGGCGGAAACTTCGACCTCGAAGGGCGACGGCCCGATGTCGATCAGCGTGCCGTCAACGTCCAGTAGGAGTGCGATCGAGCGCGGATCGAGGGCCGTGAATATGTCTAAGGCGGAGCGATTGCCCGCGTCGTTCATCATCGTTTGCGTCACCATCATCCTTCCAAGTTTCGAAATTAATGCGGCCCGGCTAATGCGTCGCGACTTCAACGTCGCCATCGACGCCGGTCACCACTTTGAATTCGCGCTCGTAAACCTTGCCTTCATTGCGGGCGATGGCGCGATATTCGCCTTCCGCCAGCACCACGCGCGGGAACGCGCCGATCGATTCCTTGATCACGTCGCCGCCGGGCGTGAGCACCGACCAGGCCGTGTTGGCGAGCGCCTCGCCGCCCTTCTCGTTGACCAGCTTGAGCGTGATGATGGCGGCGCGATGATTGACGGTAATGTCGGTGAGCTTGCCGGCCTGTACGCGGATATCGGAACGCACCAGCGAATTGGCGTCGCCGTAATTCGAGACGATGTAATAAGTGCCTTCCGGAATGACGACCACCGAGCCAGTCATCACATGCTCGGCGATCGGGCGGCGGTCACCGGCTTCGAACTGGCTGCCTTTATAGACGTCGAATGAAATCTGCCCGGCCGGAATGCGCACGTCGCCGACTTTGCCCTCGATGCGCAAGCCCCCTGCCGGCAGGTCGAATTCCTCTCGCACCGTCGGCCCGCGTAGCGTCACCGGTTTGACCGCGGTCGCAAGCCCGAAGCCGACATGGACAATGTAGGCGCCGGCCGGCATCACCATGGTCGGCGAAGCCGTCTTATCCTCGCGCACGAGATGAAAATTTCCCGTAGCATCGGGCTTGGCGGCGTAGACTCGCCAGGTCAGCCCGCCGCCGATCGGCGGAGCTTCCTTGCCAAACCGCGCCGACAGCACGAGCGCCACCTGACCGGCCGGAACCATCGGCATCGCCATCGGCGGCTGCGCCTGCGCGTCTCCGCTGAAACCGTCGCCGCGCACGCCGGGCGAAATCAGTCCGAACGACGGCGTCGCCGAAAACAGCGAATTGGTGCCGACTTGCGCAAAGGCCACTTCCGGCGCTGCGAGCGCAAGAGTGGCGAGCGCGGCGACAATGGCGCGCCGGCCGGACCTCTGCGAAATAGCGGAATATGCGGATGCACAGCTCATGATGGTCAAGGTTTTCGGCCTAAATCGCGGCGATTTCAAGCCGACCGGCTTTCTATCGTTTCGTTTCCGCAGCCGGGGCGCGCTATGCTAAGCGCGGCCCGCGAATCTCCGAGGAATTGAATGGCCGACGCATTGGAATTGTTAAAAACCCGCCGCTCGGTTAAGCCGATGGAATTGACCGGGCCGCCGCCAAGTCAGGCCGACATCGACACCCTGCTCACCATCGCTTCGCGCGTGCCCGACCACGGCAAGCTGACGCCCTGGCGCTACATCGTATTCGCGGGCGACGCCCGGCTCGCCGCCGGCGAGAAAATCGCCGAAGTGTATCGCGCGTCGCATCAGGACGCCACTCCCGACCAGATCGAGTTCGAGCGCCGGCGTCTGGCGCGCGCGCCTTTGGTCATCGCGGTGGTCAGCCGCGCCGCGCCACATGTTAAAATTCCCGAATGGGAGCAGCAATTATCGGCCGGCGCGTCGTCAATGAATCTGGTCTGGGCGGCTTACGCGCTCGGCTTTGCCGCGAGCTGGCTGACCGAATGGTACGCCTATGACCGCGCCGTGCTCGACGTGCTCGGGCTTGCCGGAAACGAACGCATCGCCGGCTTTGTGCATATCGGCCATCCGGTCAAGCCGCCGGAGGATCGCGACCGGCCGAGACTTGAGTCCATTGTCACGCGATATCCAGCTTAGAGCGGAGACAGATGTTCTACGAGCCCGACAAGCGCGACAAAAAGGTCCTGCCGCACGATCCCTTCAAGGCGATCATGGCGCCGCGGCCGATCGGCTGGATCACCTCGATGAGCGCCAAGGGCGAGATCAATCTCGCGCCCTACTCCTTTTTCAACGGTGTCAACAGCCGGCCGAATTTGCTGATGTTCGGCAGCGAAGGCCGCAAGGATTCGGTTGCCTTCATCGAAGAGACCGGGGAGTTCGTGTGCAGCCTCGCCAACTATGATCTGCGCGAGCAGATTAACACGACCTCGGCGCCGATGGCGCGCGGCAACAACGAGATGGTACGCGCGGGGCTCGAGCCTGCGCCCTCGCGCATGGTCAAGCCGCCGCGCGTGAAGGCGAGCCCTTGCGCGCTCGAATGCAAGCTGATCAAGATCGTGCCGATGACGACCTTCGAGGGCGAACCGGTCGATTGTCACGTCGTGTTCGGCCAGGTAGTCGGCGTCCATATCGACGACCGCTTCATCGTCGATGGGCTGCTCGATACCGCCGCCATGATGCCCTTGGCGCGCTGCGGCTATGACCAATATGCCGTGGTCGAGCGGGTGTTTTCGATGGTACGGCCGACAAAATAGGGCCGGAAACAGACGCGAAAATCGAACCTTTTACCGCTGCTGCGCATTATCCAGACCGGGGCGTTTAACCTTAATGTAATCACCGGGGCGCAGCCTTGCGGTCACGTTTAAGCCATAGCGGTCGGTCAGCAATTTACCGTATTGAGGCGAACGTCTTGTCCACGAACCGGACCGCCTGGATGATGTTGTCGGGACCGCGGGAGACCGGGCTTGGTGTTTGAGGGGCTATTCGCAAAGCGCGACGGGGATCGGGCGGAAGACGCCAACGCGCAGGTAAAACCGGAGATAGCGCGTCCGACCATCGGGCTCGCGCTCGGCGGCGGCGCCGCGCGCGGCTTTGCTCATATCGGCGTGATGCGCGCGCTCGAGGCGCACGGCATCGTGCCCGACGTCATCGTCGGCACCTCGATCGGCGCGGTGGTCGGCGGCTGCTACGCCGCACGCCAGCTCGACGGCTTCGAGGAATGGGCGCGCGGTTTGAAACTGCGCAGCATCTTCAGCTATCTCGACATCAGCCTGTCCGGCTCCGGCCTGATCGGGGGCGGTCGCCTCAATGCGCGCCTGACCGAAGCGCTTGGCGATGCGCGGTTCGAGGACCTACCGCTGCGCTTTGCCGCTATCGCCACCGAATTCAACACCGGCCACGAAATCTGGCTGACGCGCGGCCGCCTCGCCGACGCCATGCGTGCCTCTTACGCGCTGCCGGGGATTTTTCCGCCGGTGAAGATCGGCGGCCGCTGGTTGGTCGATGGCGCTCTGGTCAATCCGGTGCCGGTGTCGGCGGCGCGCGCGCTCGGCGCCCGGCTGGTAATCGCGGTCAATCTCAACGCCGATCTGTTCGGGCGCGGCACCATCATCGCCGACCACGGCTCTAATGAAGAAGACGACAACGCCGCCGCGCTCGAAGCCGCCAAACCACATGGGCTGCGCGGCATGTTCAGCGGCGAACACTCGCTGCGCCGGCAGATGTTCGGCTCGCGCGGGCGACCCGGCATTCCGACCGTGATGGTGGAAGCCTTCAACGTCATGCAGGACCGCATCACGCGCGCGCGGCTGGCCGGCGACCCGCCCGATGTGTCGATCAATCCGCGGCTCGGCAAAATCGGTTGGTTCGATTTCCATCGCGGCAACGACGCCATCGCGCTCGGCGCCGAAGCAACCGAAAAAGCCATGGAAGGCATTACCGAGGCGATCGACGCCCTATCGCAGCCTTACGCGACCAATGGCGGCGGCAAATAACGGATTTCGCTAGAGCCTATCCGGCTTTGATGGAATCAAAGCCGGGGCTCTAGCTTTTATTTTATCGCGTTTTCTTCACGCGAACCGGTACCCACTTCGCTCGAAAACGCTCTACGCGGTCTGGATGTAGACGCGCATTGCGTCAGCGTCGCGCTCGATTTCCTCGACACGTTGCTTGACCACGTCGCCGATCGAAATAATGCCGAGCAGCTTATTGCCTTTGATCACCGGCAAGTGACGGAATTTTCCTGTTGTCATGCGCTCCATGATTTCCGCGACGGAGTCGTCTTCGCCGCAGGTCGCGACATTGCGCGTCATTACCTGACCGACCGGCAGAGAAAGTGCCTGCGCGCCCTGCTCCGACATCGCGCGCACGATATCGCGTTCCGACAGGATGCCGGCCAGCCTGCCGCCGGCGCCGCAGATCACTACCGCGCCGATGCGATGCATGCTCAATAAATTCGCCGCCGCCGAAAGGTCCGCCGTCGGTTCGATGCTGAAGATATCGCCGCCCTTAGCGGCCAGAATCGTCTTCACGTTCATGGCAGCCTCCTTGGTCGGGGAGCTCAACTCTCTGCGTTGATTCTCCCGAGTCCTGATGAACGATCCTGCCGGGCGAGAGGTTCCGTCAAGAATAATTTCATGTTGCACTGCGTCGCAGTTCGGTCAGGGCTGATGTCCCATTGCATCGGGGTCGTCGTCGCCGGGGCCGTCATAGGGAAACGCGCGCGGTTTCGGGTCGAACCAGGAAAACAACAACAAGCCGGCAAGAAAACCGCCGATATGCGCCTGCCATGCCACCGATTCATTGGCGCCGGTGAGCGGCGTCGCGGCGAGGCCGAACAGTATGTTGATGCCGAACCAGACCGCTAAAAATATCAGCACGCGCGGATCGCTTAAGACGCCCGTGAGCGGTAGTGCCGGCACGCGATAGGATTCATCTTCGTCGCCGCGCATGAAACCGAGCGGACCGCCGCGCTGAAAAGCAAATCGCATCGCCGCCGCCATCGCCCCCGAGATCGAGGCCGAAGCGCCGATCATCGGCGCCGGCGAGCCGGCATTGGTGACGAGATGCATGAGCGCGCCGGCCGCCGCCGTGACGGCGAAGAAGGCGAGAAAGCGCATCGCACCGAAACGGCGCGCCACCGCGCTGCCGAAGGCGAGCAGCCAGACGGCGTTGACCGCGTAATGCGTCCAGCTTCCGTGCAGAAATGCATAAGTGACGAAGGTCCAGATCTCGGCGCCGAAACCGCCCGGCAATACGCCGCCGAGCACGATCGAGGCATCGTAGCGCGCCGGCACAAAGGCGAAAGTGTAGACGAACCAGATATCCCACTCTTCGCTCAGCAGCCATTCACGCACGCCGTGAATTGCCGCCAGCGCGGCCAGCAAAACGACAATGACAGTGGGGACATTGAAGAGCGGTTCGCGTTGCACTGACAGCGTGTTCCGGTGGGAAAGCCCGAGTTACGCTTTTGCCCGGCATATCGCAACCCGCCTGCGAGCTTTTAGAAAACGAATAAGGCAAAAAGAAAGGAGGGCTTTCGCCCTCCCCAAGTCCGGTTTTAGGTCCGGTTTTGCGCAGCCACGCACAGCACCGGGAATTCATATGGATCGGCCGCCACACTAGGAAGCCGCGTGCGCGCCGGCCACCGCGCGCCGATTTTAACACTAACCGGCGCAAGGCGCGCGCGTTGCGCCCATCCGGCACGCCGCCTGCTCCATTCAATCCATCGCGGCGAAATGCCGGCGCTCATGTCCCGATCGGGGACAGCGGCGTCAACGCAATCGTCTCGCGACGGAACAGGTGGCGCGACATGAAACATCCCTCGACGCGGGCGATCTATCGCTATTGGAACGAGCGGCGCGGAACAAACATAGCGCCCGCACGCGCCGACATCGATCCGGCCGACATTCGCCATCAACTCGGCGACACCTTCATACTGGCAGCCGACTTTGTCGACGTGCTGCGCTTTCGTCTGGCCGGCACGCGCGTCTGCGCGCTGTTCGGCCGCGAGCTCAAGGGCGAAAACTTTGCCGAACTGTGGGACGATAGCAGCCAGAAAATTCTCGAACGGCTTACCGCCGCGGTCTGCGAAGACCAGACCGGCGCGGTCGTCGGCCTTAGCGGCCGCGGCGCCGACGGCGCCGAAGCCGATCTCGAAATGCTGCTGCTGCCGCTGTCGCATAGTGGTCACGCGCGCATCCGTGCGCTCGGCGTGCTGGCGCCGGTCGTGCCGCCTTATTGGCTGGGCGAAAGGCCGGTGGTGGAGCTTTCGGTTCGCACCTTGCGCCATATCGGCGGTGGAGTAACCGAATTGGAAGCGCCGATCTTTATGCCGCCACAACAGCCGGACCCGCCGCGCCTCGGTTCGCGAATTCGACATGGCTTCGTTGTATATAGTGGCGGCCGCGAAACGCCGTCGGGAGACCAGACCGGCTAACGAACCATTAATCTAACGGCCATAGGGTCGATGTTTGCGGGCAACCGCGTTTCAAAAGCCGGCCCCCCCATGGCATTGTCAATGACCAAGACCAGAATTTTGCCGCTGGCGGAAGAGCGCCGGCGTCATCAGCGCGTCAAGGTCAACCTGCTCGGCCGCTACATGCTCGCCGATCGACGCGAATTCCCCTGCCAGGTGGTCGACATGTCGCCAGGCGGCATGGCTGTCGTCGCGCCGAATGTCGGGCAGCCGGGCGAACGCGTGATCGCCTATGTTGATCATCTCGGACGCCTGGAAGGCAAAATCGCGCGCCTGATCGACAGCGGTTTTGCCATGACCATCGCGGCGACGCCTCGCAAGCGCGACAAGCTCGCCGCTCAGCTCACCTGGCTCGCCAATCGCCAGATCCTCAATTTGCCGGAAGATCGCCGCCACGGTCGCTTCGTCCCGCGCAATCCGGTCACCCGCCTGATCCTGCAAAACGGCGAGAACGTCACCTGCCGCGTCATCGACTTGTCGGCCTCGGGTGCCGCCATCTCGATCGCGCCGAACCTGTTACCGCCGGTAGGCTCTGCCGTGACCATCGGCAAGACCGCCGGGCGGGTGGTGCGCCATATCGAAGACGGCTTCGCCATCGAATTCACCCGGCTCCAGCATCCGGACTCCCTGGAAGACAACGTCACCGGAACCTGAGTTCGCCGACGCTGAGCCTGCGCCGGTAACGCGGTCCGGTCATGGCCTTTTCCGATCATCATTGAAGCTGCATTCGCCCGCCTCGCGCGGGCGATTTTTTTAAGTTCGACGCCGCACATTTCCGTCCACCGATTGCCAGGCTTTTGCCGCATCGCGCCGCACGGTCAGCGTTGCTTCAACGAATTAATTCGAATTGCGCGCATTGGCGCGTCGCTTTTTTGTGCGCGCCGACGCTCGCGCGGTAGCCCGCTGGTGCTTGCTGTGGCGCTCGCAGGGTAAATGGCGCGCGCCGAAACGCCCGAAAAGCACGGGTTTATCGGCCATAATAGTTTAATGTATAAACTTTTACATAAATCGTATTACTAGACATTTTAATCGAAACAATATTGAAGTTTCATAGTATTGGCGCTATTTTTGAGGCTATTTCGATTAAATTACACTGTCTATACTTAGTCGCCAAGCAAAATCTTTGTGGGAATTTTGACCTCGACGGAAACAGAGGGGTCTCAACATGTTCTCGCATAAAAATATACTGCCGCGTACGGCTACTATTCTGGCGATTGCCGGCGCCGCTATTATCTCAACCATCGCCGGCACCGCTTCAGCCGGCGAACGTTACGCCTCGCTCACCCCGGCCAATGAACAGGTCTACGCCACGGTCGGCTCGGTCACCCGCGCCCCGATCGGCTGGGTCGAGTTCTGCGTCGAATACAAAGGCGAGTGCGCCACCGGTACGACCGCACCGCGCGACATCGTTCTGACCAGCAAGACCTGGAACGACCTGATTAAAGTGAACACGTGGGTCAACGACACCATCAAGCCGCTTACCGACATCGAACATTGGGGCGTCGTCGAACGCTGGAACATGGGCGAAGACGGCTACGGCGATTGCGAAGATTATGCCCTGCTCAAGCGCCACATGCTCATCAAAGCCGGCTGGCCGCGCGAAGCGCTGTTGATGACCGTGGTTCGCGACAAGAAGGGCGAAGGCCACGCCGTGCTGACGGTTAAGACCAACCGCGGCGAATTCATTCTCGACAACCAGGAATCGCAAATCCTGGCCTGGAACCACACCGGCTACAAATTCGTGAAGCGCCAGGCGCAGCACGATCAGAATTCCTGGGTCGCGCTCGGCGAACCGCGCAACACCCCTGCTTACGTGGCGGCCCGCTGAGGCAACCGCGTACCACATAAAGCAACCCACATGCGCCGGTGGCGCATGGGAACTCCGGAAACCAAATCTGTTTGAGCAAGTTTCGTTCGTCTGATCCAAGCTAACCGAAGTTCTGTCTGAGCCCGTTAACCGAAGAAGGAATTCGCGCTCCCGGTCTCCGTCCCCACCCCTCCCCGTCC
>DASRLA010000027.1:0-3085 GCA_035648715.1 Pseudolabrys sp. | reverse complement strand
ACGAGCGGTGCTGGAGGTCATTGGCGGAACCGCCCGCAAAATGGGCATTGCGCCCGGCGACAAGGTCGCGTCGCAAATCTTTAAAAACCCCTGAGTTGATGGCCTCGGCCTAAGCGTGTATCCGGTCCTGCGTCGGGGCGTGGCGCAGCCCGGTAGCGCATCTGCTTTGGGAGCAGAGGGTCGCAGGTTCGAATCCTGCCGCCCCGACCATCCGCCTACGCTTGCACTTCGGCGGCACAAAACGATAGAAAGAGCCCATGACCGCACGCATCTATAAGCCCGCCAGGACTGCCATGCAGTCGGGGCAGGCCAAGACCAAGGATTGGGTCGTCGATTTCGATCTGAGCGAGCCGTGCACAGTCGAGCCGCTGATGGGCTGGACCTCGTCAGGCGACACCCGCCAACAATTGCGCCTGAGCTTTCCCAGCAAGGAAGAAGCGGTCGCCTATTGCGAGCGCCATGGCATCGCCTACCAGGTGTCCGAGACCACACCGGGTATCCGGCAAGGCATGTCCTATTCGGATAATTTTGCCTTCAAGCGCCGCGGCGCCTGGACGCACTGACAAAACCGGAAATTTGGCGACCCCGGCTGGATTCGAACCAGCGACCCCCAGCTTAGAAGGCTGGTGCTCTATCCGGCTGAGCTACGGGGTCTTGCGCAGCGAAGGTTTACCTGCGCCGGCATCTTATTGAAAGGTGCGTCAAGCGAAGGCTGATTTATCAGTTAAATTAAAGCTTTAGCGGCATCGCTTGCGGCGCCTCATCTAATTTCTCAAAATTTACCTCGAACGGCTTGGCGAAGCAGATCGATAACCGTATCGCGCTGCCCGTCCATAATCCCTTCACGCCTCAGCCACGACCTCGACACCATCTCGCGATGAACTAATAGTGGCGGCCGGCGCACTCATTAAGACGACCCGTCGCCAACTGGGAGGCTTCCTCGATGCTTACGTCCGTCCGCGCCGGTTTTGCCGCCGCGCTCATCGCCCTTGCTGTCTTTCCGGCGCTAGCCGCCGACAAGGCCTACAAACAGAGCGATCTTGACGAGGGGGCGATCAAGCTTGAGGCGCAGATCAAAAGCGACGCCGGAACGGTCACCAAACCCGCAGCGGCGCTACAGCGCGACGCCGACGCCGCCTTCCAGAGGAAAGATTACCGCACCGGCATGACGGTGCTCGGCCAACTGGTCACCGTCGCTCCCAACGATGCGGCAAATTGGCTGCGCCTGTCGCGCACCGTGCTGCAGATCCGCGCGCGCGACGCCAACGAAAAGGCGCTGCTGCTCGATCGCGCCTCGACCGCGGCCTATATCGCCTATAACCGCGCCAGCGACCGCAATCTTGAAGCCGACAGCCTGGCGCTGCTCGGCAAGACGCTCGCCGATCGCCAACAGTGGCGTCCCGCGCTCGATGCCATGCGTCTTGCGCTGGAGCTGCGCGAGACTGCCGATCTGCGCGGCCAATATGAGCGGCTGCGCACCGAGCACGGCTTCCGCATGCTCGATTACACGGTCGATTCCGACGCCGTCTCGCCGCGCGCCTGCTTCCAGTTCTCCGAAGATTTGCCCGGCAAGCGCACCGATTTCTCGCCTTACGTCGCCCTCGAGGGCCAGGACAGGCCGGCCATTTCCGCCAACGATAAGCAACTCTGCGTCGAAGGCCTCAAGCACGGCGAGCGCTACCAGATCACGTTGCGCGCCGGCCTGCCGTCAACCGTGCATGAGACACTGGCGAAGTCGGCCGACTTCACGATTTTTGTGCGCGACCGTAAACCGTTCGTGCGCTTTTCAGGCAAGGCCTATGTGCTGCCGCGCGCCGGCCAGCGCGGCATTCCGCTGCTCAGCGTCAACACCAGCGCGGCGTTGCTCACGGTCTATCGTATCGGCGACCGCAATCTGCTCGACACGCTGCTGGGTTACGATTTTCAGCGCAATCTCAGCACTTACCAAACCAATCGCATAACCGAGGATAGCGGCGCCAAAGTGTGGAACGGCGAAATGGCCGTCACGCCCAAGCTCAACACCGAAGTCACCACGGCATTCCCGGTTGACCAAGCGCTCGGCCAGCTCAAGCCCGGCGTTTACGTCATGACGGCGAAGCCGAAGGACGCCATTGGCAACGATTACGACCAGCTCGCCAGCCAATGGTTCATCGTTTCCGATCTCGGTCTGAGCGCATACACCGGCCATGACGGCGTCGATGTCTTTATTCATTCGTTGGCAAGCGCTGAGCCGAGCGGCGCGGTTGAAGTGCGCCTCGTCGCCCGCAATAACGAAGTGCTGGCGACCAAGCCGACCGACAAAAACGGCTTCGTTCATTTTGAGGTGGGCTATACGCGCGGCGAGGGCGGTCAGGCGCCGGCCGCCATCGTTGCAACGGATAAATCCGACTACGCCTTCCTCAGCCTGAAATCGGCGGCCTTCGATCTGTCCGACCGCGGCGTTGCCGGACGGCAAGTGCCGGTCGGCCTCGATGCCTTTGTCTATACCGAGCGCGGCGTCTACCGCAGCGGCGAAACCGTGCACGTGACGTCGCTGTTGCGCGATGCGCGCGGCGCCGCGGCGGCGGCACCCCTCACGCTCGTAATGGAGCGGCCTGACGGCGTCGAATATCGCCGCGTGCTGGCGCCCGATCAGGGCCTTGGCGGCCATGACTGGAATGTACCCATTGTTTCGTCGGCTTCGACCGGCACCTGGCGCGTGACGGCCTATACCGATCCCAAGCGCCCGCCGGTCGGCCAGACGACGTTCCTGGTAGAGGATTATGTCGCCGACCGCATCGAATTCGATTTGACCTCTGCGGCCAAAATCATGCCGCGCAATGCGCCGGCGCAATTGGGCGTCGACGGACATTTCCTTTACGGCGCGCCGGCTTCCAATCTCGATCTATCGGGTTCGGTATCGATCGCGGCCGCCAAAGAGCGGCCGGGCTTTGCCGGCTATTCCTTTGGTTTGGCGGATGACGACGTCACGGCGGTGCGTCAGGACATCGAAGAAATGCCGGCGACCGACGCCACCGGCAAGGCGACGTTCCCAGTCAAGCTCGACAAAATCCCTGCGACCTCGCGCCCGTTAGAGGCGACGATC
>DASRLA010000026.1:0-2122 GCA_035648715.1 Pseudolabrys sp. | reverse complement strand
CTGGCGCTTTCGTTGTGCCGCAACCGCTCGATCTCGTCCTTGACTTGCAGTTTCTTACGCTTGAGTTCCACAATTCTCAGGTCATCGACCGCCGGACGGGTCTGGCATTCGATAATTTCGTGTTCGAGGGCCTGATGCTTTCTTTCGAGTTCCGTAAGGTGCGACTGCATCGACATCAATCATGTCTCCTCAATCAGTGGCTCCTGTGGACATAAGTCTAGCGCAGACTCATCACAAGGGCGACGGTACACCCGGCCCGCCGCCCCGGCAATTGGAAGCAAAGTCTTTGATTGCTTGGGATTTTCTCGACGCTTGAACGCGGTTGTGGAAAACGCGATAATTAACGCGCTTTCCAATCAGCGGGAAAGCGAACCAGCGGTGGCGATGACCAGGGACGAAGAACGCGAGCTGCGGGAACAGTTGGCGCGTCGGCAGCAGGAGCACCGCGACCTCGACGCCGCGATCGCCGCCTTGGCTTTGTCGCCCGGTTCCGACCTGATCCAGATACAGCGCCTGAAAAAACGCAAGCTAATCCTGCGCGACAAGATCCGCGACATCGACGATCAACTGACGCCGGATATTATCGCGTAGCAATCAATCCAACGCGACATGAGCCCATTTATTGCAGCGCTTCGCCGTGCTGGCTGACGTCGAGACCCATGATTTCGTCCTCATGGCGCACGCGCAATCCCACGATCGCACCGATTGCCTTGAGAATGACGAACGTCCCCACCCCCGACCAAACCGTAGTCACGACGACACCATAAAGTTGGGTCAGGAGTTGGCCCGGGTTACCTTCGAGCAGGCCGGAGACACCGCCGGGCATCTCGGGAGTCGCCGATAGAGCGCCGACCGCAAACACGCCGGCGAGCAAAGTGCCGGTCAATCCGCCGATGCCATGCACGCCGAACACGTCGAGCGAGTCGTCGTAGCCGATTTTTGTCTTGAGCCAGGTGCAAGCCCAGAAGCAGACAGAACCGGCGATCAGGCCGATCAGAACAGCTTGCATCGGCATCACGAAACCCGACGCCGGCGTGATCGTGCCAAGACCCGCGACCGCGCCCGAGATCATTCCGAGCACCGATGGCTTGCCGCGGATCCACCATTCCAGCGCCATCCAGGTGAAGGCCCCCGCGCTGGCAGCGAGATGAGTGGAAACGATCGCCATGGCGGCGCGCGAATTTGCACCCAACGCCGAACCGCCATTAAAGCCAAACCAGCCGACCCACAAAAGGCCGGTGCCGACGACGGCCAGCGTGAGATCGTGCGGCGATAGATTTTCGCTGCCGTAACCGCGCCGTTTACCGACGATAGTGGCTGCAACCAGACCGGCGATGCCGGCATTGAGATGCACGACGAGGCCGCCGGCGAAGTCGATCACGCCATGGGTGCCGAGAAAACCGCCGCCCCAGATCCAATGCGCGATCGGCACATAAACCAGCAAAAGCCAGAACACGCAGAATAAAAGAAAAGCGGAAAACCGCAGGCGGTCGGCGACCGAGCCGGCGACCAACGCCACCGTGATGATGGCGAAAGTCATCTGGTACATCATGAACAGGCTTTCGGGGATGGTATTGGCAAGCGGCGAGATCGAATTGAGCGTCATGCCATTCAAGAAGATCCGGTCGAACGTGCCGATATAGGCGCCGTCGCCGGTGAAACTGAGACTGTAGCCGAAGGTCGCCCACAGAATAGAAACCAGGAACGTCGCGGCCATGCTCTGCGCCATGGTGGCCAGCACATTCTTTTTACGCACCATGCCGGCATAGAATAAGGCCAGTCCCGGTATCGTCATCATCAGCACCAGGCCGGTGGCTCCCAACATCCAGGCGGTGTCAGCAGCGTCGATCTTTGGCGCGGGCGTCAACGCAAAAGCCGGCGACGCGATCAGCAGCATGAATATTGCCGCGCAGGCAGCGGCGGCAAGGCGAGTTGGTGCCCTTAACATTAGAATATCCCCCGGATTCCCAATTTGAATTCTAAAGTGCGTTGGTGTCGGTTTCGCCGGTACGGATACGCACGGCTTGTTCGAGCGCGGTGACGAAGATTTTTCCGTCGCCGATTTGACCGGTCTTGGCGGCGGCGGCGAGCGCTTCCATGACCTGGTCGAGCTGGTCGCTGG
>DASRLA010000025.1:0-35331 GCA_035648715.1 Pseudolabrys sp. | reverse complement strand
TCGACCCACTCATCGAGGCATTCCGGCAACAGCGTCGATTGTCCGCGATCAGCACCCTCAACGAAGCGCTTCATGAATTGCCCCCGGCAAATCGCCCAGCGAATCATAGCAGACAGCGCGTTTTCACGCAGTCAGGGTCATCAGCCGACATCCCGCCAAGTCCGCGTCACGTCTGCTTTACCCCGAAAGCAGACGTCGATCGAACTGGCACGTCCACTGCGCGCCAAAATCTGGCTTTAGTAATTCCATTCAGTCTCGATTACATCGACGCTTGCATTTGTCTTTTAAAACCCATCCACCTCGGTGGCATTGGGACAGACGCGGGGTTCGCAGTTTTATCTCGATTGGTGGAGTTTTGGCGCGCCCGGAGAGATTCGAACTCCCGACCCCCAGATTCGTAGTCTGGTGCTCTATCCAGCTGAGCTACGGGCGCTGATGCCGGTGCCGGTGAAACCGGCTGCGGACGGGCATAGCTATCCGCTTGGGCCCCTATTGGCAAGCCTCGGACCGCCTTAAGGTAGTTCACCGGCCAGCCCCGGCCGCCCAGCCAAGCGCCTGATTTTCGACGCGAATCCGGTAAGCCAGCACGGCTGCATTGAGGAGCGTAAAGCCAAGCGCCAGGCCCGGCAGACCGAGCGCCAACGGAACCACGGCGATCTCGAGGGCGACAATTAGATAGTTCGGATGGCTGATGAAGCGGTAAGGCCCGCGCTTAACCGGCGCCACGCCCGGCAACACGATCACCCGCGTGGTCCAGCGCCGGCCCAAGGTCACGATCACCCAAAGCCGGCTCATTTGTAAAACGGCGAAGACGGCCAGCCAGAACGGATCGACCGCGCGGCTGTGTCCCGCCATCCAAAGCGCGAGCAGCCAGAACGCATGCAGTGCGACCATTAGCGGGTAATGCGCGGCGCCGAATTCGACCGCACCGGCGTGCCGCAGCCGCACGGTGTTCCATTGCGCGAAAGCGAGTTCGGCCAACCGCTGCACGACAAGAAAGGCAACCAACCAGGCGCCGTCGCCCAAAGGCGTGCTGTAAGCCCAAGGCGCGCCGTCACCCATTGCCGGCCTCAAGCGCCAGAAAGCTCGCGGTAAACCCCGGCCCAAGCGCGGCCAGCACCGCCGATCCGCGCAGACCCCGCTTGAGCGCGCGCTCGAGAACGAACAGCACGCTTGGTGCCGACATATTACCGTGCCCGCGCAACACCTCGCGTTCGTCGCGCAGCGTGCCTTTCTGCAATTCGAGCGCGCTCTCGATCGCGTCGAGCACCTTGGCGCCGCCGGGATGGCAGATGAATTGCGGCGTCATCAGTTTGGCGGCATTGACAAAGCGCCGCGCCGGCGCCGCCAGCCGCTGCTCGATGAAACGCGGTAACGAACGCGACAAGACGACGCCGAAGCCGGCCGGATCCACCGTCCACCCCATCACGTCGAGCGTGTTCGGCCAGGTATGTTCGGCGCCAGCGCCAAGCCGCACACCGGTTTCGCCCTGCTCCGCGCGCAACACCGCCGCCGCCGCGCCGTCGCCAAACAGCGCAGTGGAAATTACATCGGCTTTGACGCCACGGTCGGAACGGAAGGCCAGAGTGCAAAGCTCGACGACGACGACCAGTACATTTTCTCCAGGCGCGGCGCGCGCCAGCCGCGCACCGATCGACAGGCCCGACACGCCGCCGGCGCAGCCGAGGCCGAAGACAGGCACGCGCGTGGCCGAGGGCCTGAAGCCGAGTTGCGTACCGACGCGCGCCTCCAGGCTCGGCGTCGCGATGCCCGTGGAGGAAACGGTGACGATCACATCGACGTCGCGCGCGGTGAGACCGGCGCGAGTGAGCGCGGCCTGCGCGGCTGCGATGAACAGCGCTTCGGCGCCGTGAAGATAGGCTTTCGTACGCTCGGGCCAGTCATGTGGCGTATCGAACCATTCGATCGGGCGCACCGAGTAACGCCGCTCGATGCCGGCATTGATAAACACATCGGCCAGTTTTGGATACCGCGCGAAGGGCTTGGCGTAAACCCGCCGCGCGATGTCGGCGACAGCCGATTGCTCGAGCACGTGCGGCGGCAGCGCGGTCGCGAGCGACAGCATCGTCACCGGCGATGAAGCGGCAGTTTTGTTGCGGTCCATGACAAGGCGAACCCCGCGCAAGCAGGCTTTGTTCCCGCCACCGCCATTGGCGCCGTTCACGCAAATGTCAGGCGGTTGATATCAAGCACTGTCATTATGCGCTTGCGCGTTCGTCGCGGCGCGAGGACAGATCGACGGCGCAGTCGGGGATCGAGATGCTGAAAGTGGCCCCGATGGTTCCCGGCACAAGCTTGATATCGCCGCCATGCGCCCGCACCAGTTCGGCGGCGATGGCGAGCCCGAGACCGGCGCCGCCCGAGCGCGTGGACCCCTGGAATGCCTGATAAAGATGATTGCGTGCTTTTTCCGGCACGCCCGGCCCGGTGTCGGACACTTCGATCACCACCACGCCGCCTTCACGCCGTCCGGTGATGCGGATCTGGTCGCGCGCCGGATCGCGCGCGCCGCGCGTCTCCAGCGCCTGCATGGCGTTGCGCGCCAGATTCATGATGACGCGGAACATCTGGTCGTGGTCGGCTTCCATGGTGAGGCCGCGCTCGACCGCCACAATCCAGCGGATCGGCACGTCGAGGCCGAGACCGAGCGCCTCATGCACTTCCTCGATCAGCGGCTCGACCTCCACAGTCTTGCGGTGGGGCGGCGCTTCCTTGGCCGCGCCGTAGGACAGCGTCGACTGACAGAAGGCGATGGCGCGCTCCAGCGCATGCATCAGCTTGGGCGCGAAGCGCTGCACCTTTGGATCGGGCAGATTCGAGAGTTGATCGGAAAATAGTTGCGCCGAGGCGAGCAGATTGCGCAAATCGTGGTTGATCTTCGACACCGCCAGCCCGAGCGCCGCCAGCCGGCTTTTCTGATGCAGCATCGAGGCGAGTTCGCGCTGCATGGCGCCGAGCTCCTCTTCCGCCGTGCCGATTTCGTCGCGCCGGCCGGACTGCGCGACGATGCGCTCCGGATTTTCCGGGTCGGCGCGGAACGCCACCATATTTCCGGTGAGACGCCCCATCGGCCGCACCAGCAGGTAATGCAGGGCGAAGAACACCAGCATGGCAGTGACCGCGGAGATGACCAGCGACAGCAGCAGGATGTTGACCGAGAAGGTCAGCATCGCCGCGTGCAGCGGCGCTTCGTCGAGAATGATTTCGAGAAACTGGCCTTCCGCCATCGGCGCCGGACCGACGACGCGAATGACATCGTCCGGCTTGTCGAATAAAAGGACTTCAAACGCGTCCATAATCGCCTGCCACCACGCCACGTGGCGCATGTCGATATCAGCTTCGATCTTGGACGGAATGTCGAAGGCGGCGAGCAGCCGGCGCTGATCGCCCATTTTCATCGCCACCGCGCGCGCGCCGATGCTGGCGAGAATTTTTTTGGCAAGGCTCTCCGGCACCATGCCGCTGGGCGCGGCGGCCAGCCGGTCGTTGAGCCAGTTCAGACGAAAATTCGCGATCGAAGGCACATAGATCAAGACTTCCGCCACCATCACGAACAGGATGGTGAGCACCAACAATTTGCCGGACAGGCCAAAGCGCACGGCGCGTGCCGGCACCGGCGCGGCGGGCGCTTCGGAGTGGCTTGATGACGCGGTATCCGGTTCCAATCTCAGCCTTTAACGTCAGCCAAAAACTCGTAGCCAGCCGATGATGCGCCGCACATAGGGGCTCGTCAAACTGGGCGTGAAAAAATCGATAGCCGCGCGTTTGCCGATCTCGGACAGCGTCGGATAAGGCATTACGATACCGGTCATGGCCCGGATATTGAGCTTTTTCGAAATTGCCAGTGTCCACATATTAATCAGTTCACCGGCCTGCGTGCCGACGATGGTGGCGCCCAGAATGCGGCCGCGCTTGGCCACGATCAACTTGATGTGGCCGCGCGTGGCGCGCTCGGCCTGCGCACGGTCGTTGTCATGATAGGGCCAACGCAGGACGCGGAACGCGAGGCCACGCGCGCGCGCTTGCGCTTCGCTCAAGCCGGTCTGCGCCAGTTCGGGTTCGGTGTAGGTCACCCACGGGATGACGGCGTTATTGACGCTGACCGGCAGACGGAACAGCGCGTTCCGGATGACGAGACCGGCGTGATAATTGGCGGCGTGCGTGAACTGAAGCTGGCCGGCGGCGCAGTCGCCGATGGCGTAGACGCGGCTGTTCGACGTCTTCAGGCGCTTGTTGATGATGATGCCGCCGCGCTCGGTTTTGATGCGCGCGGCTTCCAGACCCAAGCCGTCAACCGTAGCTTTGCGCCCGGCGGCAACGAGAAGATTTGAGCCTTCGATTGTCTCGTCGCCTTGTGCGCTTTCAATCGTCAGCGTGATTTTTCCGTTCTCCTGCCCGGCTTGTTTCACCTTGACGCCGGAGCGAATGACGACGCCTTCGCGCTCAAGCGCGGCGAGCACGATGGCTGAGCATTCCGGATCGTCCTTCGACAGCGGGGTCGCTGCCTCGACCACTGTCACCGCGCTGCCGAGCCGGCGGAAGGCCTGCGCCATTTCCAGACCAATCGGCCCGCCGCCGATGATGAGCAGGTGCGTCGGCAGTGTTTTGAGATCAAAAATAGATTCATTGGTGAGATAGGAAATTTTGTCGAGCCCGGGGATCGGCGGCGCAGCCGGTGACGAACCGCTTGCGATCACGAAACGGCGCGCGCGGATTTCATAATCGCCGACGGTGACCGTGCGCTTGTTCTTGAACTTCGCTTCGCCCTTGATGACGCGCACGCCCAAACCGGTGAAGCGTTCGGCCGAGTCGATGGGCGCGATGGCCGCGATCACGCTTTGCACATGCTCGTGCACCTTGGCGGCGTCGACATTGACCGTGGCGTCGACGCCAAACTTGCCAGCCTCGCGCAGCGCATGCGCGTGCTTGGCCGCCGCCAGCAAGGCCTTCGACGGCACGCAGCCGGTGTTGAGACAATCGCCGCCCATCTTGTGCTTTTCGATCAGCACCACCGGCACGCCGAAGGCGGCGGCCGCGGCCGCCACCGACAATCCGCCGGAGCCGCCGCCGATCACGCAAATATCGGGCTTGAGAGTTTCCACCGCATCCTCAGCTTATTTTTATGATCATAACGCAATCCGCGCTTAAGCCGGCGTCTTCCGGCGCCAATGCCGCACCACCGCCGGCACCAGCGCCAAAAGGCCGAGCGCGACCAGCGCGCCGATCAGTTGCGGCGTCAGGATGCCTCTGGCGTCAAAGGTCATGTGACAATCCGCCTGGCCCGCCGCCATGCAGGCATCGAAGGCCTGCTTCTGCGCCGCGATTACGCTGTCGAGCCCGGTGCCGGCAAAGGCATAGACCACCGAGCCGGGGATGACGCCGAGGATGGTCGCCGTCACGAAGGGCAGCAGGCCGACGCCGGCGAAGGCCGGCACCAGATTGACCAAAAAAAACGGAAAGGCCGGCACGAGCCGCAAGAACAATAAGTAAGAGAAGGCGTCCTCGCGGAAGCCCTGCGCCAGCTTAACGGCGCGCGGTCCGGCGCGCTTGAGCAACGGCTCGCCAAGCGCGGTACGCGCTACCAGGAAGATGAGGGTGGCGCCGATGGTGGCGCCGACCGCCGAGGCGATGGCCCCGGCGACAAGCCCGAACAGGAAACCGCCACTCACGGTCAAAAATGCCGCACCCGGCAGCGACAGCGCCACCGCCACGATGTAGATGCCAATGAAAGCCAGCACCGCCAGTACACGGTGTGCGGTCACGAAATCGCCGATCTCCATGCGATGGCGCACCAGCGCCTCGAAGGTCAACTCGCCGCGCCCGAACAGATAGTATGCGGCGGCGGCCAATATCACGACGATGGCCAGCAGCAGCAGCCGGCAGGTCAGGTTGCTTGATGGATTGGTTGATGGCGCGGATGCGGACATAATTTTCTGTATACACGAGCCCAGCCCCGCAACGGCCGAAAGCAGGCCGCTGTCACCGTCTTGTGAGGCGCCGTGAAGCCGAGACGCGGCGGCCGGAATATCCGGGCTTTAAACAGGGCCAGATCGGGGTTTAATCAAGCCGCTTTAGCCGCCGGCAAGCGGCAACCGAGACCGCCGGTCGCATTGACGCGCCAAGGTGGCTCCCTTATAAGCCGCGCAAATCCAGTGCCGATCCCGTCGAATTTTCGGGCTTATTGGGCGGTTTTGGGGCGGTTCGGCCGCCTTTCACCATCACGGCGCGTTCAGCGGAGAATTTAATCGTGAAGCGGACCTATCAACCGAGCAAGCTTGTACGCAAGCGCCGTCACGGTTACCGCGCGCGCATGGCCACTACCGGCGGGCGCAAGGTGATCGCAGCGCGGCGTGCCCGCGGCCGCAAGAAGCTAAGCGCTTAACGGCGGCTTTTAGTGCCGCAACGTTTGCTTTAGATGGAACGATTGAAGCAACGGGCGGACTTTTTGGCGGCGGCGACCGGGACCAAAGTGCCGGCCGCCGCTTTCGTCCTGCAGGCACGCAAACGGGCCGAATCCGGACCCGTCCGGATCGGCTTTACCGTCTCCAAGAAGGTCGGCAACGCCGTCGAGCGCAACCGGGTGCGCCGCCGATTGAAGGAAATCGTGCGGCTTTCGGACCCAAACCGAATGCACGACGGACATGATTATGTGCTAGTCGGACGGCGGGCGGCGCTCAGGCTGCCCTTTGACAAGATGACAAGCGATTTCGAGGGCGCATTGCGGCGTGCCCATGGAACGTCCTTTGCGGGGCGCTAGCTGCCAAAACGGGATCCCGATGACCGACAATAAAAACACCATTCTCGCCATTGTGCTCTCGGCCGTCGTGCTGATCGCCTGGCAATATTTCTACGCCATGCCGCAGGCCGAAAAGCAGAAGGCCACGCAGCAGCAGACCGAATTACAAAAGCAGGTGGTACAACCGGCCGGCCCGCCGACGCAAGGCGCTCAATCCGGCGTCGCGCCGGCAGCGCCAAGTTCAGCGCTAAGCTCAGCGCTAAGTTCAGCGCCAACCGTTCCCGGACAGACCGCGCCTGCCGCGGCATCGGCCGACCGCAAGACCGCGCTCGCCGCTTCGCCGCGCGTGCCGATCGAGACGACAAGCGTCGAAGGCTCGATTGCGCTCAAGGGCGGCCGCATCGACGATCTGTCGCTGCTGAAATTCCGCGAGACGGTCGATCCGAAATCGCCGCCGATCACGCTGCTGTCGCCGTCCGGCAGCCCCGAACCGTTCTATGCCGAATTCGGCTGGACCGCCGCCGACGCAAACGTGAAGGTGCCGACCACCGATACGCTGTGGACGCAATCGGGATCGGGCGCGCTCGACGTCGGCCATCCGGTGACGCTGACCTGGAATAATGGCGGCGGGCTGGAATTCCGCCGCATTATTTCGGTCGACGACAAGTTTCTGTTCACCGTCAAGGACGAGGTCGCCAACAAGACCGACAAATCGGTCTCGCTTTATCCATACGCGTTGATCTCGCGCCACGGCCTGCCGGTGACGGCCGGCTACTACATCCTGCACGAAGGCATGGTCGGCGTACTCGACGACAAGCTGCAGGAAGTCACCTACAAAAACATCGAAGACAAAAAGGTCATCAACTTCGACACCAGCAACGGCTGGCTCGGCATCACCGACAAATATTGGGCGGCGGCGCTGCTGCCGGAGCCGAAGGCGCATCTGAAAGCGCGCTTCTCGACCGGCACGCTTGGCAAGGTCCAGACTTTCCAGACCGACTATCTGCAAGACGCGCAGTCGATCGCGCCGGGCGCGACCGGTTCGGTCGACACGCGCCTGTTCGCCGGCGCCAAGGAAGTCAAAGTCGTCAACGCCTACGAGAAAGAACTTAACCTCAACCGCTTCGATCTCCTGATCGACTGGGGCTGGTTCTACTTCATCACCAAGCCGCTGTTTCAGCTGATCGACTGGCTCTACCATTTGGTCGGCAATTTTGGCATCGCGATCCTGCTGGTCACGGTGATGATCAAGGCGGCGTTCTTCCCGCTCGCCAATATATCCTACGCCTCGATGGCGAAGATGAAAGCAGTGCAGCCGCAGATGGCCGCGTTGAAGGCGCGCTATCCAGACGACAAGGCCAAGCAGCAGCAGGAACTGATGGCCTTGTACAAGAAGGAAAAGATCAATCCGCTGGCCGGCTGCCTGCCGATCGCGATCCAGATTCCGGTGTTCTTCTCGCTCTATAAGGTTCTCTTCGTCACCATCGAAATGCGGCACGCGCCGTTCTTCGGCTGGATCCACGACCTGTCGGCGCCCGATCCGACCAACATCTTCACCCTGTTCGGCCTGATCCCGTTCGATCCGACGCAGGTGCCGGTCGTCGGCCACTTCCTGCATATCGGCGCCTGGGGCCTTATCATGGGCATCACCATGTGGGCGCAGATGAAACTCAACCCGGCGCCGCCCGATCCGACGCAGAAGATGATCTTCGACTGGATGCCGGTGATCTTCACCTTCATGCTGGCGAGCTTCCCGGCCGGCCTCGTGATCTACTGGGCCTGGAACAACACGCTCTCGGTGACGCAGCAGTCAATCATCATGCGCAAGCACGGAGCGAAGATCGAGTTGTTCGATAATATCAAGGCGTTGTTTGGGAAGAAGAAGGCGGAGACGTAGGGCGGCGCACAGCGCTCTCTGAGTAAGACATCATGGTCGGGCGAGAGCCCGGCCACTAGATTGTTCATACTTTGTTCTTTACATTTGATTTGTCCAGAATATCCTGTTGTGTGTTCCAGGGGGCAAGTCTATGGCCGAAAACGTAAATTCGCGCGCCGCAGGCCACGTGGCTGCAGAACGCTTTTTAAAGCGCCTGTACCCCGAAATTAGTCCTTCACATCATACGGCGACCTCAGACCCTGCCTCACTAGACCAGCCGGGAACACAGATCGTGCCAATGAGCTCCCGTATTGAGAATCTTCGTCGAGAGGCGTCCAAACAACTCGATCCAGATCGCCGCGCGAGTCTAGGTCAATACATGACGCCTGAAACAACGGCGACCTTTATGGCGTCGATGTTTTGCACTTGGCCGAACAATGTCAGATTGCTCGAACCGGGAGCTGGCATGGGTTCGCTATTGCACGCCTTCATAGGCGAGTTTTTCAGACGAGATCCCGCCGGAAATTTGAAAGTCACCGCTTACGAAATTGAGCCCTTACTTGCGGACTACCTCTGCAATCACCTGACAGACCTGTCACGAATTTACTCCGGACTTGAGCACAAAGTTCACCGTCGCGATTTTATTCACGAGGCGACATTTGCAACCGCTTTCGGCGCTGCAGGCTTTACTCATGCCATTATGAACCCGCCGTATAAGAAAATAAGTAGCAAATCGGAGCACCGGAAAACGCTCCAGGCGATCGATGTGACTACGGGAAACTTGTACACTGCCTTTCTGGCGCTCGCGGTGGAGTTAATGGACCCTCTTGGAGAGGTAGTTGCCATTATTCCCCGAAGCTTTTGCAACGGCATGTACTTCCGGCCGTTTCGCAAGTGGCTGCTAGAGCGTGTGGCGATCAAGAAAATTCATGTGTTCGAAAGTCGTCGAATGGCATTTCGCGACGACGACGTGCTGCAAGAGAACATAATCGTCCAATTTGAAAAAGGTGGCACCCAAAGCTCCGTTCTACTGTCGACCTCCGATGGCGCCACGTTTGCTAACTACAGAGAGCGCACAGTACCGTTTGAACATGTTGTTAAAGCAAGCGATCCGGAACGCTTCATTCACATACCAACATTCGAATATAGCGGCGCGGATAGCGCCCTCTTCTCCTGCACATTGTCGGAACTAGGGCTCGAAGTCGCAACCGGACCTGTCGTAGACTTTCGATTGAAAGAGCATTCTCTCGCCGAACCAATTGAAGGCACAGTGCCCCTGCTGTATGCGCATCATTTCTCCGGCGGAGCATTGCATTGGCCAAAACGGCACAAAAAACCCAACGCGTTAAAAATCAACGACAGCACTAAGAAATGGCTGATGCCGCAGGGCTGGTACGCGGTGACGCGAAGGTTTTCTGCCAAAGAAGAAAAAAGGCGTATTGTGTCTTATGTGGTCGATCCGCGCGAATTACCGTTCGAATTGTATGGGTTTGAAAACCATTTAAATGTGATCCACTCACAAAAAAGAGGAATTAGTCCAGAGCTTGCGCGGGGGGTATCTTTGTTTCTGAACTCAACGATTGTCGACCAGTATTTCAGAACTTTTAGTGGGCACACACAAGTAAATGCAACGGACTTGCGGACAATGAAGTTTCCTGAAATGTCGACTCTGATTCGTTTCGGTCAATGGGTTGAAAAACAAAGCACGCTCGATCAGCATAAAATTGATGATTTTATTGGGGCAAGATGACAACGAAGGCAGCGCGAATTAAAGAAGCGCTTTCGATTTTGGCAGACCTCGACATGCCGCGCATGCAGAAGAATGAGCGGTCTGCCCTGTGCTTGCTCGCTTTGGTGGATCTGCCCCATAATCGGCATTGGCAGAAGGCAAGCAATCCTTTGATGGGCATCACTCCGATCATGGATTGGGCCCGAGATCACTATGATAAAGACTATGCACCCAACACGCGGGAGACAGTGCGCCGACAAACAATGCATCAATTCGTAGATGCCAGCATCGCTCTCTATAATCCTGACGAGCCCGATCGGCCAGTGAATAGCCCAAAGGCAGTCTATCAGATCGAGCCGACGTGTCTTGCGCTACTGAAGTCGTTTGGCACCGATGAATATAGCTTAAAGCTCAAAGGCTATATGGCATCGCGAGAAGGCCTTGCGACAAAGTATGCGAAGCATCGGGAAATGGAAATGGTGCCGGTTAGACTCAAAGATGAGGAATTCATCACTTTGAGCCCGGGCGCGCACAGCACACTTATTCGACAAATATGGGAACAGTTCGGACCAAGGTACGTACCTGGGGGACAACTCGTCTACATTGGCGACACCGGAGATAAATGGGGATATTTCGACGAGGCGCTACTGAATGCTTTGGGCGTCACAGTTGATAATCACGGCAAGATGCCCGATGTTGTAATTTATTATAGCGAAAAAAATTGGCTCGTGCTCGCGGAGGCCGTAACGTCGCACGGTCCAGTCGATGGAAAACGGCACGACGAATTACAAAAGCTGTTTGCTAATTCTTCGGCAGGGCTTGTTTATGTGAGCGCATTTCCTGATCGAAGGACATTCACGAAGTACTCAGAGACGATTTCATGGGAAACCGAAGTGTGGATTGCAGACAATCCCACGCACCTTATTCACTTTAATGGCTTCCGCTTCCTCGGACCGTACGAAAAGTAGTTGAACCTGCGCCGGCACGAGCGCTGGGCTGCGGCTGCCCTCACCTGCGAGCGTCGATGCCGCCTTGCGCTTCCCCGACAGCCACCTGCATGCGGGATGGAGGACATTGCGCCCGCGTTTTGCGCCAAGCCGCTCATTCTTCGAGCCCCCCGGTTCAAGGCGAGGTTCGCACCTCAGAATTACGGAACAGGACCGGCGATGTGTGCAGATGGAGGCGCAAGCCGACCCCGCCGTGATCGTGTCGCGCCTGCAAAGCGCGATCGCGCGTGTGCTGCCCGCCATCGAGGCGACCATCGCGCGGCTGGCGGCGGGGCCACAGCATCCGCGCGAGATGGAACAGGCCGGCCGGACGCTCTCCGCGCTGACGCGAACGCTGCGCGAACTGAACGCACTGCTGAGCCAGCACCAGGCACACTCCGTGGACTCCGGCGATAACGACATACCTCAGGATATGGACGCCTTTCGTTACGAACTGTCGCAGCGTCTCACCGCGATTATCGACGAAATGGTGCGGAAGGATGAGGAAGCCAAAGCACAGGAAACGTGATAGAGGGCGCGTCGATGACGACAGCCGACTTCACCCGCGACGAGATCGAAACCGGCAAGCGCCTGTTCAACGGCGACTGGCAGTTTTTCGCCGCCGCGTCGTCGCCCGAATCGCTGCCGAAAATGCGCGCCACCGAGATCGCCTTCGCCGGCCGTTCCAATGTCGGCAAGTCGAGCCTGATCAACGCGCTGACGTCGCGCAAAGCGCTGGCGCGCACCTCGCGCACGCCCGGCCGCACGCAGGAACTGATTTTCTTTTCAGCCAGCGGCCCACTCACGCTGGTCGACATGCCAGGCTACGGTTATGCTGCCGCCGCCAAATCCAAGATCGCGGCCTGGACCGACCTGATCGAGCAATACCTGCATGGCCGGGCAAATTTGGCGCGCGTCTATGTGCTGGTCGATGCCCGCCACGGGCTGAAAGACACTGACGACGCCACCTTCAAGGTGCTCGGCCGCGCCGCGGTCAGCTACCAGGTGCTGCTCACCAAGGCCGACGAGGTGAAGCCGTCCGAGCTGGCGACGCGCGTCGGCGAGGTCGAGGCCGGGCTGGCCAAATGGCCGTCCGCCTTCCCGACCGTACTGGCGACCTCCGGCCGCGAAGGCACCGGCATCCAGGACGTGCGCGCCGCGGTGGCGCGGCTGCTCAACGAACGTAAGGCTGACAGCTCCCGAAAATAGGTCGCCACTGCATTTTCATTACCGATTTTTCATGTCCTCGAACGGCTTCATAACCGGCAAGGACCTAATCCCCTCGGTGAACGTTCGAATTGAAGCCGCCGGCTGGCATGTCCGGCACACATCGATACCATTCGAATTCGAAAGGCCGGACATGAGAGCGAATGCGCAAGCGACCCTCAGCAAGGTACCGGAGGTCACTCTCGTTTTCTGGATCATCAAAATCGCCGCGACCACGCTGGGCGAGACCGGCGGCGACACCGTTACGATGACGTTGAATTGGGGTTATCTGCTAGGGACGGCACTATTTCTCGCGTTTCTGATTGTGCTTGTACTCGCGCAAATTACAGCCAAAAAGTTTCATCCATTCCTGTATTGGGTGACGATCGTCGCCTCCACGACCTTCGGCACCACGATGGCCGATTTCGCGGACCGGTCGCTCGGCATCGGCTATACCGGCGGCACGGCCTTGCTGTCCGCATGCCTGATCTCGGTGCTCGGACTTTGGTACTGGTCCGAGCGAACGATTTCGGTCAATACCGTCACCACACCGAAGGTTGAAGCATTTTATTGGGCGGCGATTACATTTTCGCAGACGCTCGGAACCGCGCTCGGCGATTGGTCCGCCGACACAGGCGGGCTCGGCTACGGAGGCGGTGCGCTGGTTTTCGGCGTGGCTCTCGCGGTCTTGGCCGCGATCTACTTCTGGACGAACGTGTCACGGGTCACTTTGTTTTGGGCGGCGTTCATCCTCACCCGCCCGCTCGGGGCGACCGTTGGCGACTTTCTTGACAAACCAGTCAGCCACGGCGGCCTCAATTTGAGCCGGCCGATTGCCTCGGCGGTGATCGCGGTTTTTATCGTCGGCTGCATATTGCTGCTGCCGCAACGGGCCGGTACTCACCCCAGCACGCCGGAAAAGGCCTAGAAGACAAATATCCGCCGGCTCATTGTCTGCCGTAGCCTTTATCGGCTAGAACGCGCGGGCATTCCGAGGGATGTGAGCCGCGATGAGCAAAGCCCCGATCGACCCGCAAGAACAGGCCCGCATCCTGTCGGAGGCGCTGCCGCATATGCAGCGCTACGACGAGGAAATCGTGGTGGTGAAATATGGCGGCCACGCGATGGGCGACGAAGACAACGCCCGCGATTTCGCGCGCGATATTGTTTTGCTGGAACAGGCGGCGATCAACCCGGTCGTGGTGCATGGCGGCGGGCCGCAGATCGCAGCCATGCTCAAGAAACTCGGCATCAAATCCGAATTCGCCGGTGGCCTGCGCATCACCGACGCCACCACCGTCGAGATCGTCGAGATGGTGCTGGCCGGTTCGATCAACAAGCAGATCGTCGGCTACATCAACGCCGCCGGCGGCAAGGCCATCGGCCTGTGCGGCAAGGATGGCGACATGGTGCGCGCGCGTAAAGTGACGCGCACGATTGTCGATCCAGACAGCAATATCGAGAAGGTGGTCGATCTCGGCTTTGTCGGCGAGCCCGACAAGGTCGATCTCACCGTGCTCAATCACGTGCTCGGCAAGGAGCTGATCCCGGTGCTGGCGCCGGTCGCGGCCGCGGCCGATGGCGGCACCTTCAACGTCAACGCCGACACCTTTGCCGGCGCCATTGCCGGCGCGCTCAAAGCCAAGCGTTTGCTGCTGCTGACCGACGTGCCGGGCGTGCTCGACCGTTCGAAAAATCTGATCACAGATTTATCGGTTGCCGACGCGCGTCGGTTGATCGCGGACGGAACCATCTCCGGCGGCATGATCCCGAAAGTTGAAACCTGCATCTATGCGCTCGACCAGGGCGTCGAGGGCGTCGTCATCATGGATGGGAAGGTGCCCCACGCGGTGCTGCTTGAACTCCTGACCGATCACGGCGTCGGCACGCTGATGCATCGCTGACGCGGCGGCGTAGCATAAATTTCACCATATCGGCGTGACCATTAGCCGCTGACGGCGCCAAGCGTGGACCGATCGCGCTGTTCTATTGTCCCGTCAGCGTGTATTCTTTATTCCAAGGCGAAAAGAATATTCGCCAATAACAGCGACGTGCATCAGGGAGGATGAAATGACCGCTCACATCAGGACGATGGCCATCAAGACAATGGCCATCGCCGGCGCTATGGCCGCGGCGCTTGCGCTTGCGACGTCCGCCTCGGCGCAGATCTACAGCATCGGCACCGGCAAGCAGGGCTTCTTTACCTACGCCGCCGGCGCCGCCCTGGCCAAAGTGGCCGCCGATGGCGGATTAAATTTGCGCATCAGCCCGTTCGGCGGTTCGAGCGCCTATGTGCCGGGCGTGAACGCCGGCGAACAGCAATTCGGTCTCGCCAATGAGCTGGAGACGCATTTCGCCGTCCTTGGCGACGAAATCTACAAGGGCAAGCCCAGCCCCGATCTGCGCGTCGTAGCCGTGCTAACACCGCTCTATTCGGAATTGTTCGTCAGGAAAGATTCGCCGATCAAGTCCATCAAGGACCTCAAGGGCAAGCGCGTCCCGACCGGCTATGCCAGCCAGCGCGTCATCGACGTTCTGACCAAGGGCTCACTCGCCAATGGCGGCCTCGAGTACAAAGACATCTCGCATGTGCCGGTGCCCAATGTCGTCGGCGGCGCCGACGAATTCGCGCAAGGCAAAGTGGACGTGTTCCTGTTCGCGCTTGGCGCCGGCAAGGTGGCGGAAGTCGATTCGCAGGTCGGTGGCGTGCGCGCGCTCGAAGTCGACCACTCGAAGGAAGCGATGGATCGCCTGCGCAAGTACATCCCGGTCGCCTATGCGACCCAGCTCAAGCCCGGCAACGGCCACACCGGCATCGATGTCCCAACCTGGGCCTATGCCTATGACTATCTGGTGCTGGCCAACGACAAGGTGGCCGACGACGTGGTGTACAAGCTCGCCAAGCTGATGCACGACCACAAGGCGGAACTGGCGGCGAACTTCGGCGCGCTCAGCGGCTTCGATCCGGGGCGCATGGCGAAAGATCTCGGCCCGGTGAAATTCCACCCGGGCGCGATCAAGTACTACACGGAAATCGGCCAATGGCCGCCCAAGGCTGAGAAGAACGAAAAGTAAAGCCGGCACATTCGGTCGAATGGTTCTCTAACCAGCAGGACGCACCTTGTCGGAAACCACACACGACGCCCCGGCGGGTCCTCAATCACCGGTGACCCGCCGGATTATTTTTGCCGGCGCGTGCATTTTGACGCTCGCCTCGATCGCCTTCGCGCTTCAGCTTTATCGCAGCGTGGGCTTGCAGCTTTATAATGAGCAGTTCCTCGCCGGCATGGTCGCGCTCGCCTTGGCGCTGGTTTATTTGACGCAAGGTGCGCGGCGCGATGTGCCGCGCCCGCGGGTGCCCTGGTACGACTGGGCGCTGGCCGCTTTGTGCATCGCCATCGGCGTGCATCTGTGCATTCGTTATCCGGCGCTCTCGGAAGACATGACAGGACGGCCGCTCGACGGGTTGATCGTCGCCTTCGTGACTGTGGCGCTGGTGATGGAAGCGCTGCGCCGCAGCGTCGGCATGGCGCTGACGATCGTCGTTTTCGTCTTTCTGGTTTATGCGCCGCTCGGCCATTATGTGCCCGGCGCGCTCGCCGGTCTGCCGGTTCCGGTTCCGAGACTGGCCTACTATCTGATCTGGGATCCGGGCAGCATGCTCGGCCTGCCGGTGATGGTGGCGGCGACCATCGTCATCGCATTCGTGTTCTTCGGCAACCTGCTGTTTGCCTCGGGCGGCTCGGCCTTCTTCACCGACATCGCGTTGACGCTGATGGGCCGCTATCGCGGGGGCTCGGCCAAGATCGCGGTCACCGCGTCCTGCCTGTTCGGCATGATCTCGGGCAGCGCAGTGAGCAACGTCGCCTCTGTCGGCGTGCTGACGATCCCGTTGATGCGGCGCGGCGGCTATCCTCCCCACGTCGCAGCGGCCATCGAAGCCGTCGCCTCGACCGGCGGGCAGTTGATGCCGCCGGTGATGGGCGCCGCCGCCTTCCTGATGGCCGAGTTTCTGCAAGTACCCTACAAGGATGTTGCCATCGCGGCGGCATTACCGGCGCTGCTTTATTATTATGCGCTGTTCATCCAGGCCGACCTGCTGGCCGCCAAGAGCAACCTCGCCGCTTTCGAAGGTCCGGATGTTCCACCGCCCATGCAGGTCATCAAGCAGGGCTGGCATTTCCTGATTCCGTTCGGGGTTCTGATCTATGGCCTGTTCTGGCTGAACTGGTCGCCGGAATTGGCGGCGCTTGCCGCCTCCGCCGGGCTGATCGTCACCGGCACGGCGCTCGGCTATGGCGACAAGAAGCTGAAGCTCACGGACATCGTCGATGCGCTGCGTTCGACCGGCGTGGCCTCGCTTGATCTGCTGATCATCACGGCGGCCGCCGGTTTCATCATCGGCGTGCTGAACATCAGCGGACTGAGCTTTACGATGACGTTGCTGCTGGTGCAGATCGGTTCCGGAAACCTGTGGCTGCTGCTGATCCTGGCCGCACTTGTGTCGATTATCCTCGGTATGGGCATGCCGACGGTCGGCGTCTATGTGCTGCTGGCGGCTTTGGTGGCGCCGGCTCTGGTCAAAGTGGGCCTGTCGCCGATGGCCTCGCATATGTTCGTCATGTATTTCGGCATGATGTCGATGATCACGCCGCCGGTCGCGCTCGCGGCCTATGCCGCCGCCTCGCTCGCCAATACCGATCCGATGCGGACCGGCTGGGTCGCGGTGCGCTTCGGTTGGATCGCCTTCGTGATCCCCTTCCTGTTCGTTCGCGCGCCGTCGCTGCTGCTGGAAGGTCCGCTGACATCCATCGTCACCTCGTTCATCACCGCGCTGATCGGCGTGTGGCTGATCTGCGCGGCTTTCGCCGGCTACGGTTTGCGCACGCTGTCGACGCCGATGCGGATCGGTTTCGGCTTTGCCGGGCTGCTCCTGTTCATCCCGGCCGAATCCATGCCGCATGGCGAATGGACCGACATTGTCGGTCTTGGGCTCGGCGTAGTGCTGTTCGCCTACGAATACATGGCGGTCAGGCGTCTGCGGCAGCAGACGGCCTGACGCTTCGGCCGATCGTCCGCTTCCGCTAGAGTCCCTTATTTTATCGCGTTTTCTTTACGCGAACCGGTACCCACTTCGCTCGAAAACGCTCTAGCATCCCGGCATGATTCGCAACGGCCTCGCCTGTGTCGCGGCAGCCTGCGCATTGGCCGTCTTCGCCGGTCAGGCGCGCGCCGAGCTGACGCTGTGCAACCGAACCAGCTATCGCATGGATGTCGCGATCGGCCTGGAAAAGCGCGCCAATGTCGAAACGCGTGGCTGGTTCCGCGCCGATCCGGGGCAATGCCGCCAGGTGGTCGGCGGCGCACTCGACGCCGACATGATTTATGTCTACGCCAAGACGCCGGAAGTCTACGGCTCGGCGCCGATGCCGCAAAACGGCAATGCCGAGTTTTGCGTGCGTGAAGGCAACTTCACCATTCCCGACGGGCGCAATTGTCCGCTCAATCAGCAGGTACGATTCTCGGCGGCACGGCCGTCCGACTCGCCGAAAGGCCCGGCGATCAATCTCGCCGAAGAAGCGGACTATGACGACGATCAGGCGCGCCTGGCCGGCATCCAGCGGCTCCTGGTGATCGCCGGCTACGACGCCAATCCGATCGACGGCGTGCAGGGATCGAAAACGCAGGCCGCGCTCAATAAATTCCTGAGTGACCGCAAGCTGCCGGCCGACGCCGCGAACGGTAATAATTTTTTCGAGACGCTGATCGCGGCGGCGCGCAATCCCGAAGGCTTCGGATTTTCCTGGTGCAATGACACCAAATATCCGGTGATGGCCTCGTTCGGCATTGTCGAGATGGGCTCGATCGTCACGCGCGGCTGGTATCGCGTCGAGGCCAGCAAGTGCCTGCGGCCGGATGTACGCGGCGGTCCGCATCGGCTTTACAGCTACGGCGAGGCGGTCGACGGCAACGGACACGCCATCAAGGAGGGCGGCAAGACGCTTTCCTGGGGCGGCGAGGTGCCGCTTTGCACGCGCGACGGCAAATTCGAATTGAGCGACCAGAAGGATTGCGCCGCCCGCGGCCTGAATTCCGCCGGCTTTGCCGCTGTCGATCTCGGCGGCCAGCCGGCAACCACCGTGCGATTCAAGGAACCGTAATCACACCGGTCATTCCGGGGCGCGCTGAAAGCGCGAACCCGGAATCCAGCATCGGGCACGGAATTGTCATCTGGATTCCGGGGCCGGCGCTTGCGCGCCGTCCCGGAATGACGTTGAAGATGGCCACGAATTCTCAATACAGGCTCGGGAAGAAAAATTGGCAGACGTTTCGGTAACTCGCGGCTTCGGCCATATCGAGACATGGGTGTTCGATCTCGACAATACGCTCTATCCGCATCATCTGCTCTGGCAGCAGGTCGACGACCGCATCCGCGCTTATGTTGCGCAGTTTCTCAAAGTGTCGGCGGACGAAGCGCTGCGGGTGCAGAAGGATTATTACAAGCGTTACGGCACCACCATGCGCGGGCTGATGACGGAGCATGGCCTGGACCCGGACGATTATCTCGACTTCGTGCACCAGATCGATCACTCTCCCTTGCAACCGAATCCCGCGCTAGGCGCGGCCATCGCACGACTGCCGGGCCGCAAGCTAGTGCTGACCAACGGCACCAGAAAGCACGCCGACGCAGTGATGCGGCGGCTGGAAATCCATGAACATTTCGAAGACGTGTTCGACATTATCGCGGCCGAACTGGAGCCAAAGCCGTCAGCGGTTACCTATGACCGCTTTCTCGACAAGCACGGCGTCGCGCCCGAAAACGCCGCGATGTTCGAGGATCTGGCGCGGAATCTTGAAGCCCCGCACAAGCTCGGCATGACAACGGTACTCGTGGTGCCGTCAGGCCAGCGCGAAGTCTTTCGCGAAGCCTGGGAGCTGGAAGGCCGCGACGACGCCCATGTCGATCACGTGACCGATGATCTGGCGGGTTTTTTGAAGGCCGCGCTGGAAAGCTAGTCGAATTTAATTCAGGGCGGCGGAATAAGTTGCTGCATCAATACGGCAAGTCCGACGCCGGCAATACCGGCGCCAATCAGCCGCAATGAATGAATCTCTTTCGTTCGCGCCACCGTCATTCGCGCGATCGCCATCGCCGCGAGCGCGACCACGCTTTGGATGACCGCGAGTCCAACCAGATAAGCAACCAGCGGCGTGCGTTCGGCGCCGTAGATCGATTCACCGAGCGCATAGCCGTGCACGAGACCGACGGCGACGAAGAGGGCCAGGGCCGCGACGACTTTCATCTCGCGGTGGGTCAGCAATATTGCGCCAAGGACAATGACCGACAGCGCCACCAGAAGTTCGGCGCCCGGCACGGTCGCGCCCTGTAAGTGCACGGCGACACCGGCCATCATCGCGACGACAAAAGCGATGGCGAGCGCGACGCCGGCCCGATGCGCGGCGGCCAGGCAACCGACCGCCACCACGGCGGCGAAATGATCGAGCCCGATCACCGGGTGGCCGAGCCCCGACAGCAAGCCGTCGGCGAAGGTCGCCGGCATCTTGCCGCCCATGAGGTGATGGGCCAATGCCGGCGCGGCCGGCAGCGATGCGAAAACAACGGCGATAAGGCGGGTAATTTGACGGGTCACGGCGGGCTCCTTCTGAGCCGTCAGATTAGCCCGTTCGGCGCGGCTTGACATCCCCCGCCCCGCCCCCGACAAACCGCAGCCAGTTTCCATGCCGGGGTTACCAATGTCGAACGACAAGCTTGCCAAAACCATCGACGAGGCCTTCGAAGGCCGCGACAAGATCTGGCCGAAGACCAAAGGCGCGGTGCGCAAGGCAGTACAGTCCGCGCTTGACCTGCTCGATTCCGGCAAGGCGCGCGTGGCCGAACGCGGCGCGGATGGCGCCTGGCAGGTCAATCAGTGGCTGAAGAAAGCGGTGCTGCTGTCGTTCCGGCTCAACGACATGAGCGTGATCCAGGGCGGACCCGGCAAAGCCGTGTGGTGGGACAAGGTCGATAGCAAATTCAAAGGCTGGAGCGCGGCGCGTTTCCGCAAGGAAGGTTTCCGCGCGGTGCCCGGCTGCGTGGTGCGCAAGTCGGCCTTCATTGCGCCCGGCGTGGTGCTGATGCCGTCTTTCGTCAATCTCGGCGCTTATGTCGGCAACGGCACGATGGTCGACACCTGGGTCACCGTCGGCTCCTGCGCGCAAATCGGCAGACACGTGCATCTGTCCGGCGGCGTCGGCATCGGCGGCGTGCTCGAGCCCTTGCAGGCGGGTCCCGTCATCATCGAGGACAATTGCTTCATCGGCGCGCGTTCGGAAGTGGTCGAAGGCGTGATCGTGCGCGAAGGCGCGGTGCTCGGCATGGGCGTCTATCTAGGCCAGTCGACCAAGATCGTCGACCGTGCCAGCGGCAAGATTTTTTATGGCGAAGTGCCGCCTTATTCGGTTGTCGTCTCCGGCACCATGCCGGGCAAGCCGATGCCGAACGGCGAGCCGGGCCCAAACCTTTATTGCGCGGTGATCGTCAAACGTGTGGACGAGAAGACGCGCAGCAAGACCAGCATCAATGAATTGCTGAGGGATTGAACGGCGGCCTGTCATGAACCGAGATATTTCGGTGCAAGCACGTTGGGATGACGAAGCGGAAGTCTGGACCGCGACGAGCCGCGACGTGCCTGGATTGGTCATCGAAGCCGATAGTTTGCCTGCGGTCGTCAGAGAAATCGAATTAGTGCTTCCCGAGTTCCTCGAACTTTCCGGTTTCGCATAATGACCGCCGATCCTCTCGCCCTCGCCCGTGACCTTCTGCGTTGTCCGTCGGTGACGCCGGCGGAAGGCGGCGCGCTGGCGTTTCTTGAGAGGACGCTGAAAACCGCCGGCTTCACCGTGCATCGCATGACTTTCTCGGAGCCGGGCGCGGAGGATGTCGAAAACCTTTACGCCCGCATCGGTACGGCCGAGCCTAACCTTGTGCTCGCAGGGCACACCGACGTGGTGCCGCCAGGCGACGAGAAAGCCTGGACGCATCCGCCTTTCGCCAGCGAAGTCGACAACGGCATGCTGTACGGGCGTGGCGCAGTCGACATGAAAGGCGGCATCGCCTGCATGATGGCCGCCGCGTTCGACCATATCGCGGCCAATGGCGGCAAACCCAAAGGCTCGATCTCGTTTCTGATTACGGGCGACGAAGAAGGCATCGCGGTCAATGGCACGCCGAAGCTGTTGCAATGGTGCGCCGACAAGGGCGAGAAGTTCAGCCACTGTCTGCTCGGCGAGCCGAGCAATGTCCATGAGCTTGGCGACACCATCAAGATCGGCCGGCGCGGCTCGCTCAACGGCCATCTGATCGTCACCGGCAAGCAGGGCCATGTCGCCTATCCCGAGCGCGCCGACAATCCGATCCGCGGGCTCAGCAAGCTCATTGAGGCGCTGCAATCGGAGCCGCTTGACCAGGGCAATGATAACTTCCAGCCCTCGCATCTGGAATTCGTCTCGGTCGATGTCGGCAACAAAACCGTCAATCTTATTCCGGGCGAAGCGCGCGCGATGTTCAACATCCGCTTCAGCGACATCCACACCGCCGAGTCGTTGCAGAAGCTTTTGCAAACGCGCGCTGAAAAAGCCACCGGCGGCAAGATCAAGTTCGCTTTCAAGTTTCAGCCGTCGAATGCCGGCTCGTTCGTCGTTAAATCCGGGCCGTTCACCGAAATGGTGTCGGGCGCGATCCGCGAAGTCACCGGCCGCACGCCGAAACTTTCGACCACCGGCGGCACCTCGGACGCGCGCTTCATCACGCATCACTGCCCGGTGGTGGAATTCGGCCTGGTCGGCCAGACCATGCACGCGGTCGACGAGCGCGTGCCGGTCGCGGAACTGACGGCACTGACGGGGATCTATCGGAAAATTATCGACGAGTATTTTTCCCTGTAGCCCGCATGAAGCGAAATGCGGGGAGCCGCCCCGGATTTTGCTTCGCTTCATCCGGGCTACGAAAAGTAATCGACCTGCATCAGATAAAGCCCGTCCGGCGGCGCCACCTGGCCGCAGGCGGCGCGATCGCGCGCTTCGAGGGCGGCGGAAAGATCGCCGGCGCTCCATTTGCCGTCGCCGACATTCACCAGCGAACCGACCATCGAGCGCACCTGATTGTGTAAAAACGAGCGCGCCGAGGCGAGGACATGCACTTCCTCGCCCGCGCGCACGACATCGAGCCGGTCGAGAGTCTTCTCCGGCGACCTGGCCTGGCATTCGGTGGAGCGAAAGGTCGTAAAGTCGTGCTTGCCGATGAGGCGTTGCGCCGCCGCGTTCATGGCGTCGACATCGAGCTTGCGCACCACGCGCCAGGCATATTTCAGATCGAAGGTGAGATCCGGGCGACGATTGATGATGCGATAGAGGTAATGCCGCTTCACCGCCGACATGCGGGCGTTGAAATCGTCGGCGGCGCGCTCCGCCAAAATCACCGCCACCGGATGCGGGCGCAAATGCGCGTTGAGCGCATCGCGCACGGTGTCGGTTTCCCACTCGCGCGCGAGATCGATATGCGCCACTTGGCCCTTCGCGTGCACGCCGGCATCGGTGCGGCCGGCACCCTGCACCAGCACGCTTTCGCCGGTGAGCGCCGTCACCGCCGCGGTCAGCACGCCCTGCACGGTGAGCTGGTCGGCCTGCGTCTGCCAGCCGCGGAAAGGCGCGCCGTCATATTCAATGATAAGTTTGTAGCGCGGCATTCTAGTTCACCCGCGAACCGCGTTTTACAGACGTGCCGCGCAGGAATTCCTCCGCGCTCATAGGCCGTTTGCCTTCGCGCTGGATCTGCGTAAGCCGAATAGCGCCATCGCCGCAGGCAATGGTGAGGGAATCGTCGAGCGCGCTGCCAGGCAGGCCCGATTCGCTGGCCAAGGTCGAGCGCAGCGCCTTGATGCGCACGCCATCCAATTCGAACCATGCGCCCGGAAAGGGCGACAACCCGCGCAGATGATTATGCACCTCAAACGCCGGCTTTGCCCAATCGATGCGTGTCTCGTCCTTGGAGATTTTCGCGGCATAGGTAACGGCCTCTTGCGGCTGCGGAGTCAGCGTGAGCGTGCCGTGATCGGCGGCGGCGAGCGCGCGCGGCATCAGGTCGGCGCCCAAGGCAGCGAGCGCATCGTGCAGATCGCCGGCGGTCATGTCGTCGCCAATTGGTAAAGCCTCGCGCATTCCTAAGTCTTTGGCCATGGCGCCGGTATCGAGTCCCTCGTCCATCTGCATGATGGTGACGCCGGACTCCTTGTCGCCCGCCATAACGGCACGATTGATCGGCGCGGCGCCGCGCCAGCGCGGCAGCAGCGAAGCGTGTACGTTGAAGCAGCCGAGGCGCGGCGCTTCCAGCGCGGCCTTCGGCAGGATCATGCCGTAAGCCACCACCACCGCCGCGTCGGCATTATGCGCGCGAAAGGCGGCGAGCGCTTCCTCGGTCTTCAAGATTTTCGGCGTCAGAACCGGTAGGCCGAGCTTTTCCGCCTCGCGCGCGACCGGCGTGATTTGCAATTCCATTCCGCGCTTGGCGGGCTTTGCCTCGCGCGTATAGACGGCCACGATCTCATGCCCGGCGGCCACCAGCGCCAACAGCGACGGCACCGCGAAGTCGGGCGTGCCCATGAAGATCAGGCGAAGGGGCATGAGTTGTGTTCCGGAAAATCTATTGATCGGCCGTCACGCCGAACGAATCGCGCGTCGCATACCCGGTCTTTGTTTCGCGGGCCTTGTTCGTGCCGCAGGGCGCCTGAGTTCCTGGCAAAGTAATGCTTGGACTTCGTCCGCCATGCTGCGGCGATGGGCGCGTGAACGCCGCTCAATCTCTCGCCTCAGCTTTGGCTCAATGCCACGAATGAATAGGTAAGGCATACAAAAATCATACCTTAAATCAGCCGAATTATCCACGCCTCACCCAATGTGATGCGAAGGCTCTTTGTCCTTGGCGAGCGAGGGACTGACGCCCTTCTTGGCCGCCTTGGTGAATTTCTTCATCACCATGCCGCGCTTGAGCTTGGAAATATGGTCGATGAACAGCACGCCGTTAATGTGGTCGATCTCGTGCTGGAGACACGTCGCGAGCAGGCCGTCGGCCTCGATCTCTCTCTCCTTGCCATCGAGATCGAGATATTTGACCTTCACCTTGGCCGGCCGCTCGACCTCTTCGTAATATTCCGGGATCGACAAACAACCTTCCTCATAGGTCGAGGTCTCGTCCGAAGTCCACAGAATCTCCGGATTGATGAAGACCATGGGCTCCGGCGGATCGTCCTTTTTGGCCAGGTCCATGGTGATGAGGCGCAGCGGCTCGCCGATCTGGATGGCGGCAAGCCCGATGCCGGGCGCCTCGTACATGGTCGCGAACATATCCTCGACCAGCGCGCGCAACGGCTTATCGACCGTTTTGACCGGTTCCGATTTCAGCCGCAGCTTCTTGTCGGGGATAACGAGGATATCGCGGATCGCCATGGCCGCGATTTAAGGGCTCGGCGCTGTGGGGTCAATGTGGCACCCCATAAGCCCTTGAGCCGAGGCCACAAGCGCCCTAACGTTCGCTCTTCGTTCGCATTACCGCCGAATCGCGCTAAAAGGGCTTCATGTCGCAAACGGTCCTTCTCATCATATCCATCGCGGGCCTGGTCGTCGTTGCCGGGCTCGTCATCGCGCTGCTGCTGCGCAGGCCCGCCGCCAACCCCGAGGCCGAGCAGCGCCTGCGCGAGCTCAACGCCCGCCTCGATGCCATGGGAAGCTGGCTGCAAAGTTCGCACACTCAGTTGCAGCACACCGTGAATACGCGGCTCGACGCGGTCAGTCAAAATCTCGGCGAGTCGATGAAGACCTCGACCAAGAACACCACCGACCATTTGCAGCAACTGCATGCGCGGCTGGCGGTGATCGACTCGGCGCAGAAAAATATTACCGATCTCGCCGGCACGGTGACCTCGCTGCAAAATGTGCTGACCAACAAGCAGTCGCGCGGCGCTTTCGGACAGGGCCAGTTGGAAGCCATCGTCAGCGACGTGCTGCCGAAGGGTGCCTATGAATTCCAGTACACGCTGAAAAGCGGCAAGCGGCCCGACTGTGCGATATTCATGCCGGAGTCCGGGCCGCTGATTATCGACGCCAAGTTTCCCCTTGAGGCCATGACCGCGTTGCGCGCGGCAGCGACCGAAGACGAGCGCAAACTGGCCATCGCGCGCGTCAAGACCGACATTATCAAACACGTCAACGATATCGCCGAGAAATATCTGGTGCCGGGCGAGACCCAGGACATCGCCCTGATGTTCATCCCATCTGAGTCCGTCTACGCCGATCTGCACGAGCAGTTCGACGACCTGGTGCAGAGGGCGCAACGCGCGCGCGTGATGATCGTGTCGCCGACGCTGATGGTGATGGCCATCCAGGTCATCAAGCAGGTGCGCAAGGACGCCGAAATGCGCGAGGCCGCCGACCAGATCCGCACCGAAGTCGGGCTGATGATGAAGGACGTCGGTCTGCTCTCGGACCGCGTCAACAAGCTGAAGACCCATTTCGGGCAGGCCAATGTCGATATCGACGGCATTCTGATCTCGACCGGCAAGATCGAGAAGCGCGGCGGCAAGATCGAGGCGCTCGAATTTGACGCCGATACGGCGGCGAGCGCCGACATCCTGGAAGCGCCGATCCGCAAGCTCGGAGCGGCGGAGTGAGGGTATTCATGGGCGCGCCCTTCTTCACCTCTCCCCGCACGCGGGGAGAGGTGAAGAAAGCATGCCCATGACCGCGCCCGACAGCGCCACACCGCGCGCGTCTTACCTCGACGCGCTCTCGGTCTATCTCAAGCCGCGCGTGCTCATCGTTCTGTTTCTCGGCTTTTCGTCCGGATTGCCGCTCGCGCTGTCGGGCGGCACGCTGCTGGTCTGGCTGCGCGAGAGCGGGCTCGATCTCGGCATCATCGGCCTGTTTACGCTCGCCGGCATGCCCTACACGGTGAAGTTCCTGTGGGCGCCGCTGACCGACGCGCTCGACGCGCCGCTGTTGGCGCGCTGGCTCGGCCGCCGCCGCGGCTGGCTCGTGTTTTCGCAAATCCTGCTGATCGCGACGATCCTGCTGTTGGGCCTGTGCGACCCCACGGTCTTCTCCTGGTACGTCGTATTGGCAGCCGCCATACTGGTCGCCGCCGCCTCGGCCACGCAGGACATCGTGGTCGACGCCTTCCGCATCGAAAGTCTGCCGGAAAACGAGCAGGCCGCCGGCATGGCCGCTTATGTCGCGTCCTATCGCATCGGCATGTTGATCTCGACCGCCGGCGCGCTGTTTCTGGTGAGCTACTTTCAATCCTTCGGCATCGGCACGCAGACCGCCTGGCGCTGGGGCTATTCGGCGATGGCCGTGCTGGTCCTGATCGGCACCGCCACCGCGCTGCTCGCAACCGAACCGGAACGCTCAGGCCCGGCCGACGCCGCGCATGCCGGGCAAAAGCCGTTCGCGCGCGTGGTCGAAGCCGCGCTCGGCGCCTTCAAGGATTTTCTCAGTTACGACTTCGCGCTGGCGATGCTGGCCTTCGTCGTATTGTTCAAATTCACCGACGCGTTGTCGGGCGCGATGACCGCGCCTTTCGTGATCGATCTCGGCTTCACGCGCAATGAATACGCGGCCATCGTCAAGGGCGTGGGCTTGGCCGCGCTGCTCGCCGGCGGCTTTGCCGGCGGTTTCGTGGCGCGCGCCTACCCACTTAGCCTCAGCCTCTGGATCGGCGGACTGTTGCAGGCCACCGCCAATCTCGGCTTCTGCTGGGTCGCCTATAGGGGTCACGACCTCAGCGCGCTCACCATCGCCATCACGATCGAAAATTTTACCAGCGCCATCGGCACCGTGATGTTCGTCGCGTATCTTTCGGCGCTGTGCCAGAACCCGCTGCACACGGCGACGCAGTATGCCTTGCTGACCGCGCTCGCCGTCTTCGGCCGCACTTATTTGTCGGCGGGCGCGGGCTTCATCGCGGAAAGCGCCGGCTGGGTCTGGTTCTTCGCGATCTGTGCGATGGCCGGGTTGCCGAGCCTGCTGTTGCTGTGGTGGCTGCAAGGCAAGGGACATTTCAAAAGGCTGGAGAAGAAGGCGGCTTGACGACGCTCCCTCTTCCGCTCGTCCCCGCGAAGGCGGGGACCCAGGGCCAAAATAAGAAAGAACTGGATGCCCGCCTTCGCGGGCATGACAGTCGAGTTAAAACAACGTCCGCTGCTTCATCGCCGCCGACAGCGTGCCTTCGTCGAGATAATCCAGTTCGCCGCCGACCGGAACCCCATGTGCCAGCCGCGTTACCTTTACGCCGGCGTCGGACAATAATTCGGTGATGTAATGCGCGGTGGTCTGGCCATCGACCGTGGCATTGAGCGCCAGGATCAGCTCCTTGACCTCCTCGCCATGCGCGCGCGAGATCAGCGCGTCGATGGAAAGGTCCTGCGGACCGACGCCGTCGAGCGGCGAGAGCGTGCCGCCGAGCACGTGATAGCGTGCATTAACGGCATTGGCGCGTTCGAGTGCCCAGAGATCGGCGACGTCGGCCACGACGACGAGAATGGATTGATCGCGGCGCGGATCGGTGCAGACCGTGCACGGCTCGTGCGTATCGATATTGCCGCAGGTCTTGCAGACGACGATTTTCTCCATCGCGGTCTGCAAGGCGCCGGTAAGTGGCGCCATCACCGCTTCGCGTTTTTTAATGAGGAACAGCGCCGCGCGCCGCGCCGAGCGCGGGCCCAAACCAGGCAGGCGCGCCAGCAACTGGATCAGGCGTTCGATTTCTGGGCCGGCAACGGCGCTCGCCATATCGGCGTTACCCCAGCCCCAAACCCGGCGGCAGCGCGAGGCCGCCGGTGACGGCTTTCATTTTTTCCTGAAGCACGGTTTCCGCCTTCCGGCGCGCGTCGGCATGGGCGGCAACCAGCAAATCCTCGATGATTTCCTTGTCCGACGGTTTTATGAGCGACTCGTCGAGCTTGACGCTTTTCAGATCGCCCTTGGCGGTGAGCGTCACGGTGACCATGCCGCCGCCGGCCGTGCCCTCGACGGTGATGGTGTCGAGCTCGGCCTGCATCGCCTGCATTTTCGATTGCAGTTGGGCCGCCTGCTTCATCATGCCCATGAAATCGGCCATGGTTTAGTCGTCCTCATTCTCTTCGAGTGGCGCATCCGAAACGGCATCGCCGCTCTCGTCCGCATTCTGCGTCACCGCCACCACCTTGGCGCCCGGAAAGCGGTTGAGCACCGCCTGCACCAGCGGATCGCTTTGCACGTCACGCTCGACTTCGGCCTGACGGGCGTCGGCCTGCGCGCGCATGGTCGGCGCGCCCTGCTCCTTCGAAACAACCACGATCCAGCGCTTGCCGGTCCAGCCGGCGAGCTTGCGTTGCAGGTCGTGCACGAAAGTCTTCGCCGCGTTCGGCAGCAGCGCGATTTCCAGCTGGCCGTCCTCGAAATGCACCAGCCGCACGTCGCGTTCCAACGTCATCTTGGTGGCAATGTCGCGTTTCTCGGCAACGAAGGCGATCAGTTCCTCAAACGAGCCGAGCGCCACGGCCGGCTCTGCCTGTGCGGGCGCATCGAGCGTTGCCACCGGATTCTCTGCCGGACGCGCGGACGCCGACGAACGCGGGGCGCCGCGCGGGGCGTCATAACGCGGGACGAAATTCTGCGCGGCCGAAGTCGCGGCTGAAGCGCCACCGCCATGGCTTGAGGCGCGCGCGGACGCGCCGCCATTGCCGGCATTACCGTCGCTTTGGCCAAGCGATCGCACCACTTCATCCGGCGTCGGCAAATCGGCGGCATAGGCAATGCGCACCAGCACCATCTCGGCGGCGGCCACCGGCATGCCCGACGCCTGCACTTCGGACACGCCTTTCAACAGCATCTGCCAGCAGCGCGACAAGACCCGCATCGACAATTGCGTGGCGAAGGCGCGGCCGCGCACGCGCTCGGCTTCGGATAGAGAAACATCGTCGGCAACCGACGGCACCACCTTCACCCGCGTCACAAAATGCGTGAATTCGGCAAGATCGCTCAGCACAACGGAAGGATCGGCGCCGATCTCGTACTGCGCGCGCAACTCGGCAAGCGCCGCGGCGATGTCGCCCTTCATCAGCGCTTCGAACAGATCGACGATACGCACGCGGTCGGCGAGACCCAGCATCGCGCGTACGTCTTCCGCGCGCACCGGCCCTGCTGCGTGAGCTATTCCTTGGTCGAACAGCGACAGGGCGTCACGGACCGAGCCTTCCGCCGCGCGCGCGATCAAGGCGAGCGCCGCGGGCTCCGCTTCGATCTTTTCCTTCTGCGCGATGCCTTCGAGATGCTTCACCAGCACCGCTGCATCGACCCGGCGCAAGTCGAAGCGCTGGCAGCGCGACAGCACCGTCACCGGTACCTTGCGGATTTCGGTGGTGGCGAAGATGAACTTGGCGTGCGGCGGCGGCTCTTCCAGCGTCTTCAACAGCGCGTTGAAGGCCGCGCCCGACAGCATGTGCACTTCGTCGAGGATGTAGACCTTGTAGCGCGCCGACACCGGCGCGTAACGGATGGCGTCGTTGATCTGGCGCACATCGTCGACGCCGTTATGCGAGGCCGCGTCCATTTCGAGGACGTCGATATGACGGCTGTCGATGATGGCCTGATCCTGCACGCCCATCACCGGCATGTGAATGGTCGGCCCTTTCACCGAGCCGTCCGGCAATTCATAATTGAGCGCGCGCGCGAGAATACGGGCGGTCGTGGTCTTGCCGACCCCGCGCACGCCGGTGAGAATCCAGGCCTGCGGAATGCGTCCCGATTCGAAGGCGTTCGAGATGGTGCGCACCATCGCATCCTGGCCGATCAGGTCCTCGAAACTGGAAGGGCGATATTTGCGCGCCAGCACGCGATAGCCGGTCGCCTCAGGCGCGGTGGCGTCGAGTTCGAGAGCCGGGCTGTTTTCGGTATCGCTCATCGTGCCATCCGGACCGGCCGCCGCGACCGGCGGCACGAGGCGCGCAAATGGATCGCGGAAATTGGGTGGGAGGCTGACGAGCGACCCGATCCGCGCTCGTTAGGGCTGCTTCCTTCCGGATCTGACCCGGTTGGCGAGTGGTTCGTCCACCGCCAACCTCCCGGCCCTTATATCGGGCGAATAAAGGCAGAAAGCAAGCTGGCCCGGGAATGACGGGGACAGCCATTCGAATTAGGGTTGCGGTGCATGGAATCAGCCTGGAGCCTCCACCCGCACCTCGCCGCCGACACCGTACCGGTCGGCGATCTGGCGCTTGCGCGCGTGCTCTTGGCCAACGACGCCAATTACCCGTGGCTCATTCTGGTGCCGCGGCGCGCGAATGTGACAGAACTCATCGATCTTGCCGAGCGCGAGCAGATGCAGTTGACCGGCGAGATCGCGCAGGCCTCGCAGGCGCTCAAAGCCATCACCGAATGCGAGAAACTGAATATCGCAGCGCTCGGCAATGTGGTGGCGCAGCTTCACGTGCATGTCATCGGACGCCGCCATAGCGACAAGGCCTGGCCGAAGCCGGTCTGGGGCGTGGCGCCGCCAACGGCTTACGAGCCGGCGGTTCGCGATGGATTCATCGCGGCGCTGCGGCGGGCGCTGGGGGTTACGGCCGTCACGTAATCGTTAAGGCCGCCGTGCATTGCACTCACCGCGTCACCATGCCAGTTTCCGCGCGATGTCACCCCGTCCAGATCTCGGTCCGAAGCCCACGCTCGGCTATACCGCCAACCGGCTGGAACGCGCCGCCGAATTGCGCACCGACGCCGCTGCGCTCGCGCGCATGGCCGCCGATCCTGCCGCCCGCGCCTATGTGATCGGGATCGAGATGATCGTGATGAAGACGGGCGCGCCGCTCAGCGATCCGCTGTTCAAGCTCGCGGAAGCAACCGCGCTGGGCAAAACGGCCGAGACGATTTTTTTAGGGCTTCTCGACGGCGCGCCGCGCTTCGGCGTCGGCCTCGCGCCCGCAGACGCGGAAGCGCTCAAGACCCGCGATGGTTTTCACGTCTCAGACTTGCGCTCGGTCGCGGTGCAGGGACTGGTCGCGGCCGATCATCTGCCGCCGATCGCGGAAGCCAAGGCCGTGCTGCACTGGCACGCGCGCCATCGCTTCTGCCCGAACTGCGGTCACGCCACCGAACCGGTCTGCGGCGGCTGGAAGCGCGACTGTCCGGCCTGCAAGACCGAGCATTTTCCGCGCACCGATCCGGTCGTCATCATGCTGATCGTCGATGGCCAACGCTGCCTGCTCGGCCGCTCCCCACGCTTCGCGCCGACCATGTGGTCGTGCCTGGCCGGCTTCATCGAACCGGGCGAGTCGTTTGAAGATGCCGTGCATCGCGAAACGCGCGAGGAAGCCGGCATCACCTGCGGCCGGGTAAAATATTTCCGCTCGCAGCCCTGGCCATTTCCGACCTCGCTGATGATCGGCTGCCATGCCGAGGCGCTCAGCCACGACATCACCGTCGACCGCACCGAACTGGAAGACGCGCGCTGGTTCGACAAGGACGAGATCGTCACCATGCTGATGCGCAAGCACCCCGGCGGTTTGACCACACCGCCGCCAGTCGCCATCGCGCATCACATCATCCGCGCCTGGATCGAGGACGGGATCAATTTTGACTAAAGCCGCGAAAATTCTTTGCGCGGGCATCGCGGTGCAGGACATCGTCATGCGGGTCGAGAATTTTCCTCTGCCCGGCGCCAAGGTAGCGGCTTCCGAATTCATCATCACCGGCGGCGGCTGCGCCGCCAATGCCGCGGTCGCCATAGCGCGCTTGGGCGGTCGCGCGGCCTTTGCCGGTCCGATCGGCGGACATGACGACAACGTCAGCAACCGCATCGTCGCCGATCTGGAAGCCGAAGGGATCGATTGCACGGGCGCTGAGCGGGTCGCCGGCGGCGCTGCTTCGGTGTCGTTGATCCTTCTTGACGCCACCGGTGAAAAATCGATTGCGACGCGGCGCGGCGCCAATCTGAACGCGGCGCTGCCGGCCGATGCCGTCCGGCTGGTGGCCGATGCCGACGCCGTGCTGGTCGATAACCGCTTTCCGGAATTCGTCACCGCCGTCTGTCAGGCGGCGCGGGCCCGCAATATCCCTATCGTCATCGATCTCGATCACGCCACCGAGCCGGCCGATCCTTTGCTGACGCTCGGCAGCCACGTCATCGCATCGTCGGAGGCTTTGCACGGGAGCACCGGGTCAAGCGATCTCGGCGCGGCGCTGCAACGCGTGGCCAAGAAACTGACAGGCTTTCTCGCCGTCACCGATGGGCCGAACGGCGTCTACTGGCTCGACAACGGGGCAGTGCGCCATATGCCCGCGTTCAAGATCGAAGCGGTCGATACGCTCGGCGCGGGCGACGCCTTTCATGGCGCCTTTACGTCGGCGCTCGTCGAAAGTCGCGGGCTGGAGGACGCCTTGCGCTTTGCCTCCGCCGCCGCCGCGCTCAAATGCACGAAATTCGGCGGCGCGTCGGGCGCCGCCACGCGCGCGGAAGTCGAAGCGTTTTTGAAAGGGCGAAGCTAGAGCCTTTCCGGCTTTGATGGAATCAAAGCCGAGGCTCTAGCTTTTACTTTATCGCGTTTTCTTCACGCGAACCGGTACCCACTTCGCTCGAAAACGCTCTAGCTACTTCTTCGACGGACAGGGCGCGCCGCAGGGCGCGCAAGCCCCGGCGAAATCTTCCGGAGAGACGGCGCGTCCGCTCGACGGGCTGGTCAGATGATTGCCGATGATGGCGACGAGGCCGAGCAGCACAACGGCCATGTATACTTTTCTCATGGCTTATTTCCTTTTGCGCATGATCTGATCCGAAAACCGGTGCCCACTTTTCGGGATCATGCGCTAATCCTTCGACAGCCCAAACAACGGCCGCAGCCTGATGCCGATCAGGCAGCCGCACAGGGCCGAGCCGAACCAGACCCAGCCATGCAGCGAGCCAGAGGCGACGCCGCCGACAAAGGCGCCGATGTTGCAGCCGAAGCCGAGCCGCGCGCCCCAGCCCATCAGCAAGCCGCCAACCGCGGCCGCGAGCAGCGATTTGACGGGAGGCCAGGCGTTGGCGGCGAAAGGTTTGGTGGCCGCGGCCGCCGCCATCGCGCCGAACAACATGCCGAAATCGGTCAGGCTCGAGGTGTCGGACAAAACCGATTCGGCGAGCGCGTGCTTGGGTCCGGCCCATTGCCAGAACTCAGAATGCGAAAAGTCGAAGCCGAGCGCCTGGAAAATCTTCGCGCCCCAGACCGTGTAGCCGAAGGTCACGCTCCACGGGTGGCCGCCGGCGGCGAACACGAAGATGCACAACAGGCCGATGGCGATGCCGCCGACGATGTAATTGCGCGACGGCTTCCAATTGGCGCCGCGTTTCACCGCCACCGCCGCCATGATCGCGGCGGCGAGGACGAGACTGAAAAGCGTGGCGATCAGTCCGCCCCAGGGTCCGAGATAGTCCGACGCCAGAACGGGATCGATGCCGCCGAGCCTGAGGAAGGCCGGCAGCGATAGCGAACCAAACACGCTGCCGACCATGAAGAAGGCGAGCGCGATCAGCATGCGCCCGGAGCCGCCACCGGCGGTGTAGAGCGTGCCGGAGCCGCAACCATTGGCGAGTTGCATGCCAATGCCGAAGACGAAAGCGCCGACGATGAGCGAGACGCCCAAAGGCGCGATCGCGCCGCCGAAGCCTTTCGACAGCGCCGCCACCGGCACGATGGCCAGGGCGGCGACCGCGATCACGATCAATCCGCCGATGAGGCCGCCCGCTTCGCCGCGCGTGAGAAAGCGCCGCCACGACGCGGTATAGCTGAATTCCGCTTTCAGGAATGCGACGCCGAGGCCGAACCCGCCGACGATCAGCAGTGCCGATGCGGTCTGCCCGTCCAGCAGCACCAGCGCGATCAAGATCGCAGTCGCGGCGAGCGCAAGGCTAAGGAACAGGCGGTCGATGCCAAGCGCGGCGCCCGTGTTGGGCGCCGACAGAGTCGCGGTGGACATGTGATCCTCTGGGTCTTCTTGAAACGCTCGGTTATGAACCTAACCCGAGCGCCTTTTTCAAGTCATCCCACTTCGTGCGATTGGATTCAACCGGGCGCGTCGCGTCGGCGGTCCATTCGACCATCGATCCGTCATAGAGGCTGACGTCCTTGCGGCCGAGCAACTCATGCAGCACGAACCAATCGGTCGCCGCCCAGTGGCCGGTGTTGCAATAGGCCACCGACGGGCCGGCCGGGATGTGCGAAGCCAGTGAGATGAGTTCCGTCTTCGGCTTCAACTTGTTGGTCCGGGCGTCATAAAACGAGGCGCTGTCCAGACTGACGGCGCCGGGAATGTGGCCATAGGCTTGCGCAGCGGGGGCCTTTTCCTTGCCGGTAAAGAACGAGGCCGGGCGCGCGTCGATCAGCGTCGCGTTATGCGTGCTCTCGATCTTGGTGACGTCGTCGACATCCGACAGCAGGCTCTTGTTGAGCGTGGCCGTGAAGATGGTCGGCGACGGCTTCTTGACGCCGTTTTCGAGTGGCAGCCCGGCCGCCTTCCAGGCAGCGACGCCGCCGTCCAAAATCGACACGTCGTTCACGCCGACGATTTTCAGCGTCCAATAGGTACGCGCGGCCGAGCCAAAATCGGTGAAATTGACGCCGGCGGGAATGACCACGACGCGGGAGTTCTCGTCGATGCCGACATCGCCGATCAGCTTCTCGAGTTCCGCGACGGTCGGCAGCATGAATGGCAC
>DASRLA010000024.1:0-16624 GCA_035648715.1 Pseudolabrys sp. | reverse complement strand
CATGAAGATCGACTGCGGCTGCGATTGCGAGGCGGTGATCTCGGGCGACGCGCTGGTGCTGTCGGTGGCGGCCGCTTCCATCGTCGCCAAGGTGACGCGCGACCGTTTCATGGCGCGGCTGGCGCTGGCCTATCCAGGCTACGGCTTCGAACGCCACATGGGCTATTCGGTGCCCGAGCATTTCCGCGCGCTTGCCAGGCTCGGTCCGACTCCGCATCACCGCCGCTCGTTCGCCCCGGTGGCGGCCAAGCTCGCGGCGATGGGCGCTTCGGTCGAGGATGTGCCGGACGCGGCGCTGGCCGCCTTGTTGCCACTTTAGCCGGGCTTCTCTATTGCTCGTGCGCGCGATTGCCCGTCATTCTGCCGTGAGATCATGCATCACGTCTCCCTCATCATCGAATTCCTGCGCGGCCGGCCCAAGGTCGTGTTCTGGACCGTGGCGTTGATGCAAGGCGTGTTGTGGACGCTCATTCCGTCGCTGTTCTACTCCGCTCCGCCCAATGGCGTGCCGCTGGTGCTCGCCATCGGCCATGAGTTCATGCTCGGCAGCTATCGGGGGCCGCCGCTCGCTTTCTGGCTTGGCGAGATCGCCTTCCGCCTCGGCGGCCTGCCGGGCGTATACGCATTGTCGCAAATCTGCATCGTCACCATGCTGTGGGCGGTGTTTGCGCTCGGGCGTTCGATTGCCGGCACGCGCCATGCCGTGCTCGCGGTTCTGTTGATGGCAGGCATAACCGCCTTCACGGTGCCGAGCCCGGATTTCGGGCCCGCCGTGCTGGCCGCGCCGCTCTGGGCGCTGGCACTCCTGCATTATTGGCGCGCAGTCGGCGAAGCACAGCGCGGCGCCTGGTTCTTGCTGGCGCTCGATCTCGGCCTGCTGCTGCTGGCCAATTACATCGGCATCGTTCTGATCGCGCTCATGATCGTGTTCACGCTTGGCAGCGCGCGCGGGCGCCGCGAACTGAGTTATTCCGAGCCCTGGATCGGGCTTGCCTTGTTTGCCGTGGTCATATTCCCGCATGCGGCTTGGGCCTATGACGCGCTCGCTTTTCTGCAAGCCGAATTCGCAGCCGCGATGCCGCCCGCCGGCCGGTTCACGCCGGTGGTCTGGCTTTGCCTCGCGCTGGTCGCGACCCATATCGGCCTTGCATTGCTTGCCGTGCTGGCGAGCGGCTTCCGGCGGCAGCGTAACGAACGCGCGCCCGAGATCGACCGCCCGCCCGTCGAGGCATTCGCGCGTCTCTACGTTTATTTCTTCGCCGCCGCGCCGGCCTTTCTTGCCATCCTGCTGACCTTTGCCGGCGAGCGGGAGTGGCTGCCGCCTGCGCCGCTGGGCGCGCTGGCGCCGCTGGTCGTGTTGTCGGGACTGGCGCTGATCCTTGCCGCCGGAGACCGCGTGCAGATTTATCGCGAGCGCACGGTGTCGTCGGCCTGGATTGGACTTCTGTTTGCGCAGCCGGCGATGGTCGTCATCAGTCTCGCCGTCATGCCGTGGCTGTTTTCCGCCGATGCCGGGATCGCACAACCGGCCAAGGCGGAGGGACAATTCTTTGCCGAAAGCTATATGCGCCGTACCCTGCAACCATTGAAATACATTTCGGGCGACGAACGCATCGCGCCTTTGATCGCGCTGACCGCGCCGAACCGGCCGCGCGTGTTCTTTGCCTGGGCGCCGCAGCGCAGTCCCTGGGCGAGCGTCGACGATGTCGCGAAGGAAGGCGCGGTGCTTGTCTGGCCGGCGGAAAATTCAATCGCGCCGCCGGAAACCTTGAAGACCCAGTTTCCCGCCATGGTGCCGGAATTGCCGCATGCCTTCGCGCGCACGGTGCAGGGGCGCCTGCCGCCGGTGCGCCTCGGCTGGTCGGTGCTACGGCCGCAGGCCAGTCCGTAACTATCTTAGTGATAACTCTCGCCTTCGCGCACTTTGCCGCGAAAAAGCCAATAGACCAGCACGACATAGCCAATCACGAACGGCAACAAGAGCAGGGTGCCGATCAGCATGAATATCTGGCTCGCCGGCACCGCGGCGGTTTGCCAGACCGTGAGCGATGGCGGCACCAGATAGGGAAAATTTGAAATCACCAGGCCGATGTAGCCGAGCATGAACAGCATGATCGCGCCGATGAAGGGCGGCACTTCGCGCCCGTTGCGAATCCCGCGCCAGGTAGTGAAAGCAACCAGCGCGGTCACGACCGGCACCGGCCACAGGAAAAAGAAATTCGGCAGCGAGAACCAGCGCTCGGCGATGCGCGCTTGCGTCAGCGGCGTGTAAAGACTGACAATCGCCATGAAAATGAGAACGGCGATCAGAAAATACTCCGAGTGCCGGCGCGCGCGCACGGCGACCGGACCTTCCGTCTTCATCGCCAGCCAGGTCGCGCCGAGCAGGCCATAACCCGCGATCAGCGACAGCCCGCACACCAGAGCGAACGGCGTTGCCCAATCGAACGGACCGCCGGCATATTCGCCGTCCAGGACTTGGATACCCTGGATCATGCCGCCGAGAATGACGCCTTGCGCGAAGGAGGCGATGACCGAGCCGACGATGAAGGCGAAGCTCCAGCCGCTCTTGCTGCGCGAGACGGTGCGGAATTCAAAGGCGATGCCGCGAAACACCAGCGCCACCAGCATCACGATGACCGGAATATAGAGTGCCGGCATGATCACCGAATAAGCGCGCGGGAAGGCGACGAACAATCCGGCGCCGCCGAGAACGAGCCAGGTCTCGTTGCCGTCCCAGAACGGCGCGATCGAGCGCATCATCTGGTCGCGCTCCGTCTCGTCTTTAGCGAAGGGAAAAAGAATGCCGATGCCGAGATCGAAGCCGTCGAGAATGATGTACATGGCGACGGCAATGCCGATGATGGCGGCCCAGATCAGCGGGAGATACCATTCCATGGTCTAACCCTTTTGTAGAACATCGCGCCCGGTGTCATGCGCGGCGGAAATCGGCCGGTTCGCGAATGGACCTTCGTCGTTGTCGTTCTTGGTATCGGGGCCCAGTACGATCAGCCGGTTCATGTAGTAGATGCCGAACGAGAACACGATGCCATAGGCGACGACGAAAAGCGCCAGCGTGCCCGCGATGGTCGCGCCCGGCACCGGCGAGATGCCGTCGGCGGTGCGCATTACATGATAAACGAGGAATGGCTGGCGGCCGCTTTCGGTCACGATCCAGCCGGCGATCACTGCGACAAAGCCGACCCACCAGGCGTTCGCCACAATGCGCAGGAACCAGCGCGTCTCGAACAGCGTGCCGCGCCACCACAAGAAGGCGCCGAACAAAGCCGCCGCGATCATGAAGAAGCCGACACCTAGCATGATGCGGAACGAAAAGAAGACAAGCTTGACCGGCGGACGATCCTTTTCGGGCACGCTCAGTAGGCCGGGGAAGAGCCCGTTCATACGGTGGGTTAGAATGAGCGAGGCCGCTTTCGGGATCGAGATTTCAAATTTATTGCTGGCTGCATGTTCGTCGGGCCAGGCGAAGATATGAAAGTCGCCCGGCAGCGCGCCGTCCCAATGCGCTTCCATCGCCGCGATCTTGATCGGCTGGTATTTGAGCGTGTTGAGCCCGTGCTGGTCGCCGATGATTAACTGCAAAGGCGCTAGCACCGCGGTCAACCCAATAGCCATGCGCAGCATGGTGCGGCCTTCCGCGAGATGGCGGCCCTCGATCAAAAAGCGCGCGCCCACCGCCATCACCACGAAACCGGTGGTCAAATAGGCCGCGTTGAGCATGTGCGCGAAGCGGTAGGGGAAGCTCGGGTTGAAAATGACCTTGAGCCAGTCGGTCGGCACCGCGACGCCGTCTTTCACCTCATAGCCGGCCGGCGTATGCATCCAGCTATTGGCCGACAAAATCCAGAACGCCGACGTCATGGTGCCGAAGGCGACAACCACCGCGGACAAGACGAAAAGCCAGGGCGGCACCTTGTTGAAGCCGAACAGCAGAATGCCGAGGAAGGTCGCTTCCAGGAAAAACGCCGCCAGCACTTCATAGCCGAGCAGGGGACCGAGCACGTTGCCGGTGAAGGCGGAGAAGCGGCTCCAGTTGGTGCCGAACTGGTAGGACAGCACGATGCCCGAGACCACACCCATCGCAAACGACACGGCGAAAATCTTGACCCAGAACCGCATCAGCAGTTGGTAGCGCTCTTCGCCGGTCTTGAGCCACATGCAGCCCAGCGTGGCGAGCCAGGCCGACAGGCCGATGGTGAAGCTGGGGAAGATGATGTGGAATATGATGGTGAAAGCGAACTGGAGGCGAGCCATTAATACCGGATCGAAATCCATCGTTTAACTCCCCGGCGGCAAGACCCTTGATGCGTTTTTCGCCTGACGGCGAATGGCCAGGTTATACGCCAATCGGCAAAGCTTTTGCGACCCGGCCCGGTTCGGTTCCTGCGCCAAATCGAAGCGGCCCCGCCGCAACGGTATCGGTCCGGCTGGCGCTCGCCGCAAGTAATACTTTCGAATTGGCGCTTCCTGGCGCAACATGTCGTTGGGGCCGCGCGTGGACAGTAACAAAATGAGCCTATGGTCTTCCTGGCAAATGTGGGCGGTGCTCTCGGCGCTATTTGCGGCGCTGACCGCGGTATTCGCCAAGGTCGGCATCGAGAACATCAATTCCGATTTCGCCACCTTCATCCGCACCATCATCATCCTGGTAACGCTCGCGCTTATTTTGTTCGCCACCGGTCAATTCCAGCATCCCGGATCGGTTTCTGGGCGCACCTATTTCTTTCTGCTGCTATCGGGACTGGCGACCGGCGCGTCATGGATCTGTTATTTCCGCGCGCTCAAAATCGGTGAAGCGGCGAAGGTCGCGTCGATCGACAAACTGAGCGTGGTGCTGGTGGCGTTGTTCGGCGTCGCGTTTCTGGGCGAGCGCTTGAGCGGGCCGAACTGGCTCGGCATTTTGCTGATTGCCGCCGGCGCGGTGCTGGTGGCCTTTCGCTAGCGCAAATCTAATTTCCAATGCGTCGGCGCGTTCAGCTTGAGCCCGAAATAATTCGGCAGCACGCGCGATTACGACTTCGCTGCCAGCGCCTTCTTCATCGCCAGTATGTCGCGCCAGGCGAAGCGCTTTTGCAGCGGACTGCGCAGCAGAAAGGCGGGATGAAAGGTCGGCATGGCGCGGATTTCGCGTTTGCCGGTGTCGAACGTGAACCAGCGCCCCCGCGCCTTGGTGATCGGCTCGTAGACCTTGAGCAAGGTCTGCATCGACGGCTTGCCGAGACAGACCAGAATATCGGGATCGGCGAGCTCGATCTGGCGCGAGATGAAGGGCAGGCAGATCGCGGACTCATGCGGGCTCGGATCGCGGTTGCCCGGCGGGCGCCAAGGCACGATGTTGGCGATATAGACCGAGGTGCGATCGAGTCCAATCGCAGCCAGCATCAAATCGAGCAGGCGGCCGGAGCGGCCGACAAACGGTAAGCCTTCGATGTCCTCGTCGCGGCCGGGCGCTTCGCCAACCAACATCACGCGCGCTTGCGGGTTGCCGTCTGCGAATACCAGCCGGGTCGCGGTTGCCTTCAGCGCGCAGCCGTCGAATTTCTCCAGCAGTGCACGGAGTTCGTCGAGCGTCTGCGCTGATTTGGCGGCGGCGCGGGCTGCCATGGCGGCTTCGTCGGGCGCTTGTGGCGCGGCTGGCCGGATCGCGGGGCTCGCGCGGGGAATTTCGGCGCGCGCTGCGGCCGGCTTCGGTGCGCGGGCGGGGGGCGTTTCCTCTTCCGCAAACCGGTCGACCGGTTCCTCACCGACCAGCGCATCGGCGCCGCCTTCCAGATAGAAGTCGAGCAATTCGCGTGGCGTCGGGTCAGGGGAGGGCGTCATCCCCACAGTTTAGCATGATGTTGCCGCCGGGGTGCAAAAGTGGACAATGGGCAAAAGGAGTCGCTCATGTCCGACTTGCCCGCACAGGAACTTCCCGCAAGAGAAGCGATGGAATTCGACGTGGTGATCGTCGGCGCCGGGCCCGCCGGCCTTGCCGCCGCCATCCGCCTCAAGCAGATCAATCCGGACCAAACCGTGGTGGTGGTGGAGAAGGGCTCGGAGGTCGGCGCCCATATTCTCTCTGGCGCCGTGATCGATCCAGTCGGCCTCGACAAGCTGCTGCCGGAATGGCGCTCCGAGGATACGCCGATCAAAACGGCGGTGACGGACGACCGCTTCTACTACCTCGGCGAAACGAGTGCGCTACGTTTGCCGAACTTCATGATGCCGCCGCTGATGAACAATCACGGCAATTACATCGTCTCGCTCGGCAATGTATGCCGCTGGCTCGGCACCAAGGCGGAAGCGCTCGGCGTCGAAATTTATCCGGGTTTCGCGGCGGCGGAGGTTCTCTACGACGACAAAGGCGCGGTCACCGGCATCGCTACCGGCGACATGGGGCTAGGCAAAGACGGGAAGCCGAAAGATTCATTCACGCGCGGCATGGAGTTGCACGCCAAGTATACGCTGTTCGCCGAAGGCGCGCGCGGCAATCTCGGCAAGCTGCTGATCGCCAAGTTCGGATTGGCGGAAGGGCGCGAGCCGCAGAAATTCGGCATCGGTCTGAAAGAACTCTGGCAAATCGATCCCGCCAAACATAAAAAAGGTCTGGTGCAGCATTCCTTCGGCTGGCCGCTCGATGGCTCGACCGGCGGCGGCTCGTTTCTCTATCACCTCGACGATAACCTGGTGTCGGTCGGCTTCGTGTTGCATCTGAATTACACCAACCCCTATCTGTCGCCATTCGAGGAATTCCAGCGCTTCAAGACGCATCCTCTGGTGCGCGACACGTTTGAAGGCGGCAAGCGGCTGGGCTACGGCGCGCGTGCGCTGACCGAAGGCGGCTACCAGTCGGTGCCGAAGCTCACCTTCGCTGGCGGCGCGCTGATCGGCTGCGATGCCGGTTTCATGAACGTGCCGCGCATCAAGGGCAGCCACAACGCGATGCTGTCGGGCGTGCTCGCGGCGGAAGCGGCGAGCGCGGCGCTCGCCGCCGGCCGCGCGCATGATGCGCTCGATAATTACGACGCCGCCTGGCGTTCCTCGCCGATCGGCAAGGACTTGAAGCGCGTGCGCAACGCCAAGCCGCTGTGGTCGAAATTCGGAACGCTCATCGGCATCGCGCTCGCCGGTCTGGACATGTGGACCAATACGTTCGGGTTCTCGCTGTTCGGCACGCTGTCGCACGGCAAGCCGGATTATGCTTCGCTCAAACCCGCCGCCGAATGCAAGCCGATTATTTACCCGAAGCCCGACGGCAAACTCACCTTCGATCGTCTCTCGTCGGTATTCCTGTCCAACACCAATCACGAGGAAGACCAGCCGCCGCACCTCAAGGTCAAGGATATGGCGTTACAGAAGGTATCCGAACACGATGTCTTCGCCGGTCCGTCGGCGCGCTATTGCCCGGCCGGCGTTTACGAATGGGTGGAGGAGGGCGGTTCGCCCAAATTCGTCATCAACGCGCAGAATTGCGTCCACTGCAAAACCTGCGACATCAAGGATCCGAATCAAAACATCACCTGGGTTCCACCGGAAGGCGCTGGCGGACCGAATTATACGGATATGTGACCGCCGTAGGTATATCGGCCACGATACTGCCACATCGCCGATTTCAAGCTGTTTTGGGACGACACGCCGGTTCCTCGCAGAAATTCCTGGGAAATAAGTTGGATTTTCCGGGGCGTTCTTGCAGGGGCAGCGCAAAAGGGCCATTCTGGCCGAAACCTTGGCGGCTCGCGCTTCCCTTAAGCGCCGCCGCTGCATTGGAGCATCGCCAGTGAAATCTTTGAGCCTGTTCCGGTGTATCGCCATCGGCACTGCGTTTGCCGTGATATTCGCAACCGGGCAGGCCTCGGCCGCGGCTCAATCATCCGAGCGCGGGCCGAGCGCCTTCGATCTGCTGGGGCTGACCGCCTCGGGCAGCTATCTTGCTGCCCGCCATGCCGGCCAACAGCGCGATTCCGCCGCCGCCGCCGCCTATTACAAAGCGGCGCTGCGCCGCGATCCCAAAAACGGCGAATTGCTCGACCGCGCCTTCCTATCCTACCTGATCGGCGGCGATGTCGATGATGCCGTCAAATATGCCGAGCGCATCTTACACGGCAACAAGTCCGATATGTATGCGCGACTGGCGCTCGGCGCGCAGGCGATCAAGCAAAGCAAATACGCCGCCGCCCGTCGCAACATCGCGCTTTCCGTGCGTGGCCCGATCACCGATCTGACCGCCACGCTGCTGACGGCCTGGAGCTTCGCCGGCGCCGGCGACGCCAAAGCCGCGGTGGCGGCAATAGACAAGCTGACCGGTCCCGACTGGTACTCGATCTTCAAGGATCTGCATGCCGGCATGATCTACGAACTCGCCGGCAACAAGAAAGAAGCCGGCGCCCGCTTCGAGCGCGCCTATAAACTCGACGCTTCCATCCTGTCGGTGGTCGAAGCCTATGGCGGCTGGGTTTCGCGCAACAAGTCGCCCAAGGAGGCGCTCGAGATTTATGAAGCCTTCGACAAGGTTCTGCCGCGTTACCCGCTGGTGACCGAGGCTATCGCCAAGCTCAAGGCCGGCAACAAGCTGCCCTTGCAGGTCGCCAATGCGCAGGCCGGCGCCGGCGAAGCGCTCTACGACATCGGCTCCACGCTCGGTCAGCGCGGCGAGGATCTTGGCCTCGTCTATCTCCAGCTCTCGCTTTACCTCTCGCCCGGCCACGCACTGGCGCTGTTGGCGCTCGCCGACCGTTACGAGGCGGTCAAGAAGCCGGAAATGGCGCTCAAGATTTATGAGCGCATTCCGGATTCGTCGCCGCTCAAGCGCAAGGCCTCGATTCAGATGGCGTCCGATCTCGATGCGCTGGAGCGCAGCGGGGAGGCGGAAAAGAAACTCGACGAGCTCATCAAGGAAGACCCGAAAGATCTCGACGCCATCATGGCGCTCGGCGGCATTCTGCGCGGCCACAAGAAATTCGCCGAATGCGCCGACGTTTATGCCAAGGCCGTCGCTCTGATCGAGAAGCCGGAAAAGGCGAACTGGGTGCTCTTCTATTTCCGCGGCATCTGCTACGAACGCTCGCATCAGTGGCCGAAGGCGGAAGCCGACCTGAAAAAATCGCTGGAGCTGTTCCCCGACCAGCCGCACGTCCTCAACTATCTTGGTTATTCCTGGATCGACCAGGGCATCAATTTGGATGCCGGCGTCGCCATGATCAAAAAGGCCGTGCAGCAGCGTCCCGATGATGGCTACATCGTCGATTCGCTCGGCTGGGCCTATTTCCGGCTCGGCAATTATGACGACGCCACCGCCCAGCTCGAACGCGCCATCGCGCTCAAGCCGGAAGACCCGACCATCAACGATCATCTCGGCGATGCCTATTGGCGCATCGGGCGCCGGCTGGAGGCGCGTTTCCAGTGGGCGCATGCGCGCGACCTCAAGCCCGAGCCGGACGACTTGCCGAAAATTCTCGCCAAGCTGAAAGACGGGCTGCCGGAAGAGACGTCGTCGCAGGCGAAGGCTGCCGACAAACCGGAAAAGAAAACCGGCAACGGCGGGTAACCAGTATTCTGCGCGCCGCGCGAACCCGGAATCCAGGTAGGTGTTCCGTTTGAGTGCCCCTCTCTCCGAACGCGCCCCCGCCAAAATCAACCTGACGCTGCGCGTTATTCGCCGCAGGGTCGATGGCTATCACGACCTCGAAAGCCTGGTGGCTTTCGCGGATATCGCCGATACGCTCACGCTTGTGCCCGGACCGCAGACTGCGCTCGATGTCGGCGGGCCTTTTGGCAAGGCGAGTGGCGCGCCTGCCGGCAATCTGGTTCTAAAGGCCGCAGCCGCGCTAGGCGAGCGCGTGCCCGGCCTCAGAGGCGGGCGTTTCCACCTCGACAAGCATATCCCGGTCGCGGCAGGTGTCGGCGGCGGTTCGGCCGATGCGGCGGCGGCTTTGCGTTTATTGGCGCGGGCCAATGGCCTTGCTCTCGACGACGCAGGATTGATGACGGCGGCGCTTTCCGTCGGCGCCGATGTGCCGGTGTGTCTTGCTTCGCGCGCTTGCGTCATGACCGGCGTCGGCGAGCGGCTGTCGCCGCCGCTCGATTTGCCGAAGTCTCCTGCGCTGCTGGTTAATCCCGGCGTCGTCTTGCCGACACGCGATGTCTTTGCCGCCTTGAAGCTTGCGCCTGCCGGTGCGTCAGACCTCGGCAATATTCCGGGCGCACAACCGTCGCTGATCGAATTCTTGAAAACGCAGGGCAACGATCTCACCGACGCGGCAATCGCCTGCGCGCCGATTATCGCGCAGGTGCTGGCCGCATTGAAAGCGCTGCACGGCGTTCAACTGGCGCGCATGTCGGGGTCAGGCGCCACTTGCTTCGCATTGTTTTCGTCGGCCGATGCGGCGGCCGTGGGCGCGCAAAACCTCAAAGCCGCGCAGCCGGATTGGTGGATCGAAACCACGGCGATCGGCTAATAAGCGCGCGCGATGCAGAACGCGACGGTCTCTTCCAGCGCGGTTTTGACCGGCGATGGCGGCACCAGCGCCAACGCGTCGGTGGCGATCGAGCCGTAATGGCGCGCGCGCCCGACCGTATCCTCGATGGCATGATGTTTTGCCATCAGCGACATCGCCGTATCGAGATCGCCGTCGCCGACTTCGCCTTGCCCAAGCGTGCGGTTCCAGAATGCGCGCTCGCTGTCGGAGCCGCGCCGAAACGAGAGCACCACCGGCAGCGTGATCTTGCCTTCGCGGAAATCGTCGCCGACATTCTTGCCGAGTTTGGCCGATTTACCGCCGTAGTCGAGTGCGTCGTCGATCAACTGGAAGGCGATGCCGAGATTCATGCCATACGAGCGGCAGGCCGCGATTTCGGATTTGTTTTTGCCCGCCAGCACCGGGCCGACTTCGCAAGCGGCGGCGAACAATTCGGCGGTCTTGGCGCGGATCACCGCCAGATATTCGTCTTCGTTGGTGGCGGTATTCTTGGCCGCGCCCAGTTGCATCACCTCGCCCTCGGCGATGACGGCGGCGGCGGAAGAAAGAATATCGAGCGCGTGCAGCGAGCCGACCTCGACCATCATCTTGAAAGCCTGGCCGAGCAGAAAGTCGCCGACCAGCACGCTCGCCTCGTTGCCCCACAGCATGCGGGCGGCCTGCTTGCCGCGCCGCATGTCGCTCTGGTCGACCACGTCGTCGTGCAGCAAGGTCGCGGTATGCATGAACTCGACCGCGGCGGCGAGCTTGATATGGCCATCGCCGGAATAGCCCGCCAATTGCGCCATCGCCAGCGTCAGCATCGGACGCAGCCGCTTACCGCCGGACGAGATCAGGTGGTTGGCCACCTCCGGGATCATGGTCACGTCGGAACCGGTGCGCAGCAAAATCGCGCCATTGACGCGCTCCATATCGGGGGCGACCAGCTGGGCCAGACGCTCGACCGAGGCGGGATTAGGAGATTCAAAGGGAACGACAACGGCCAAATTACTTCTCCTGAACCGGCTTCCGGCTCGCGAAACATGCCCGCCCGTGCAAACAAGCGACAAAGCGAGCATAGAAACGCTATGCTAAGGCGGCAAGGGCTTTGGCAAGATTCCCGGCGCGCCGGTAAGAAGTGGAAATAGGGGCTGGATTTGGCGAAACGTGTGGGGATCGCGACGGCGAAAACAGCGGCGGGCAAGAGCGGCGGCGGTGGCTATAAGATCGCGGTGCTCGTCCCTTGCTACAACGAGGAAGTGTCGGTCGCCCAGGTGGTCAAAGACTTCAAGGCGGTGCTGCCCACTGCCGGCATTTTCGTCTTCGACAATAATTCGATCGACAATACCGCCGCGGTCGCGCGCGCCGCCGGCGCCGAGGTATTCCAGGAACTGCACCAGGGCAAGGGTTTCGTGGTGCGGCGGATGTTTACGGACATCGAAGCCGACATTTACGTCCTGGTCGACGGCGATGCCACCTATGACGCGCCGAGCGCGCCGCGCATGATCGAGCGCTTGCTCTCCGACCGGCTCGACATGGTGGTGGCCAATCGCATCGACAACGAGGTGGCCGCCTACCGCGCCGGCCACCGCACCGGCAATTGGTTGCTGACCTCTTTCGTCGCCTCGGTGTTCGGCCCCAACTTCAACGACATGTTGTCCGGCTATCGCGTGTTCTCGCGCCGCTTCGTGAAATCGTTTCCGATTTTGTCGGGCGGTTTCGAGATCGAGACCGAGTTGACGATCCACGCGCTTGAACTCGGCATGGCGGTTGCGGAGATCGATACGCCTTATTACGCGCGCCTGGAGGGTTCGGCCTCCAAGCTCAATACCTGGCGCGACGGCTTCCGCATCCTGTGGATGATTTTGCAGCTTTACCGCAGCGAAAGGCCGCTGACGTTTTTCGGTGCGCTCGGCTATGCGCTGATGATTGCGTCTATCGGCCTGGCGGTGCCGATCGTGGTCACATTCTTGGACACCGGTCTGGTGCCGCGATTGCCGACCGCCGTACTGTCGATGGGCCTGATGGTGATGGCGTTTCTGTCCATCGCGGTCGGCCTTGTACTCGACACCGTGACGCGCGGGCGTCGCGAGATGAAGCTGCTGGCTTTTCTTTCGCACCGCGCGCCCGGCGAGGAACGGCGAAAGGGCAAATAGCGCGATGCGGGAAATACTGCGTACCAATGACGCAGTGCTGGTGTCGGCGGTGGGGGCGCTGCTGGACAGCGCCGGTATTCATTACGTGGTGTTCGATCAGAACATGAGCGTGCTGGAAGGCTCGGCCGGCGCTCTGCCGCGCCGCCTGCTGGTGGCCGAGGACGATGCCGCCGCCGCCCGCAGCCTGTTGATCGAGGCCGGCCTGGGCCACGAGCTGCGTCCCGATGGGCATTGATCCCGATACCACCGAGGACACCGTGCTGGGCGGCCGTCTGACTTTGCGTCAGCCCAGGCGTGGCCACCGCGTCGGGCACGATGCGATCCTGCTGGCGGCGGCAACGGCCGCGCGCGCGGGCGAGCAGGCCGCCGATCTTGGCGCCGGCGTCGGTGGCGCGGGGCTTGCGCTCGCCGCGCGCGTGCCCGGCTTGGCCGTGGCACTGATCGAAATCGATGCCAGCCTTGCCGCGCTGGCGGAAGAGAATGCCCGGCGCAACAAGATGGCCGAACGGGTCAGGGCCTTCGCCTGCGATGTCGAGGACCGCGCGGCGCTCGCCGCCTTCGGACTTGGCCCGGCCAGTCTCGATCGCGTGCTGATGAACCCGCCATTCAATGACGAGCATCGGACGAATGTCTCGCCCGATCCGCGCCGACGCCTGGCGCATGCGGCGGCCCCCGGCCTGCTTGAGCGCTGGATCGCGACGGCGGAATGGCTGCTGAAGCCGCAGGGCACACTGACACTGATCTGGCGCGCCGATGCCCTAACCGATGTGCTGGCAGCGCTGAAAGTCGCCTTCGGTGGCATCGGCGTGTTGCCGGTATTCCCGCGCCCGAGCGAACCGGCGATCCGGGTGCTGGTGCGCGGAGTGAAAGCGGGCAAAGGCGCGTTACGCGACTATCCCGGGCTGGTACTCAACGATTTGAAACACAGACCTACGCCGGCGGCCGAAGCAATCCTGCGTGGCGGCGAAACGCTGGCGATGGCGAAAGAGTAAAATTGCGCGCAGGCGGCGCTGCCTAAATTCTACGCCGCCCCGGCATGATTTCGCGCCAGCCGCGATTTGAAATTTGACGCCGTACCCGGCCAAGCGTGCCATCGGCGAGATGCGACAGCGTGATGATGCTGCCAATCAACATGAACAAGATGGTCAGTTTGGGGTCCATCGGTTCACCTCTTCCCATTTCACTGTGCGGGTTGCCCTGGCGCAACGAAAGCGTGGCCCGGCATTGCGGCTGTTGCACTGCAAAAACCATTCCATCATTAAAGAAAGTATAATTTTGGGACTTCCTGCGGCTGATTTGTGGTATTTGCTGCGCTGCACATACCGGGATACCGCCAGCACCCGCGCCTGCCGCCGCATGGGTGCCACTTTGACTAAGCCATCGGGGACTGCCTAAGTGACGCCATGCCTCTTTCGACCGAAAAGCCAGACTCTAACCCGCTGCGGCGACTCACCGACGGCTTGCTCAAGCTGATCCCGGCGCGCTTCCGTACGGACATTCCGCTGGTGCCGGTGGTGCGGCTGACGGGAGTGATCGGCGTCTCCTCGCCGCTGCGCCCGGGCCTGATGCTGTCGACCGTGGCCAAGACGCTCGAGCGCGCCTTTTCGATCCGCAAGGCGCGGGCGGTCGCCTTGGTGATCAATTCGCCCGGCGGCTCGCCGTCGCAGTCGCATCTGATCTTTCGGCGCATCCGCCAACTTGCGGACGAAAAAAAGATTCCTGTGATCGCCTTCATTGAAGATGTCGGTGCTTCAGGCGGCTACATGCTCGCCTGCGCGGCCGATGAGATCATCTGCGACGATTATTCGATCGTCGGCTCGATCGGGGTGGTCGGCGGCTCCTTCGGATTTCCCAAGCTGCTCGACAAGCTCGGCGTCGAGCGAAGGCTTTACACCTCCGGCGACCGCAAGGTGATGCTAGATCCGTTCCTTCCGGAAAATCCGGACGACGTGAAGCGCATCAAGGCGCTGCAAAAGGACATCCACGCGCAATTCATCGCGCTCGTTAAAGCGCGCCGCGGCAGCAAGCTTAAAGGCGCGGACAAGACGCTGTTCTCGGGTGAATTCTGGATCGCGCAGGTAGCAATTGAACTGGGGCTGGCCGACGGCCTTGGCGAATTGCGCTCGTTCCTGCGCGCGCGCTTTGGCGAAAAACTGCGCATGCCGTTGATCTCGGCCGAACGCAGCTTCCTCGGACGCAAAATGCCGGGCGTCGGCTTGATCGACGCGCTAAAAAACCGCCCGGGCCTGGCTGACGATCTGATTTCGGCGCTGGAAACGCGCGCGCTCTGGTCACGTTACGGATTGTAAATCTGGGAGGCCGCGAAAAGGCCTAAATTGCCCGGAACACTCGGCTAGTCAGCCTCCAACGAGGAACCGCCATGCCCGTATTTCTGCTGTCGCCTTTGATGAAATGGTCGCTGGTCGCCGCCGGCGGCGCCGTGGTCGTGCACTGGGTGGTCAAGGAAGCCCGCCGCATCAACGACGAACTTGAAGCCGCCAAACGCGTGCGCGTACGCGTGTCGGACCGTGAGAACAGGCCGACCTTGCGCCGCGATCCGATGACCGGCGAGTACCGGCCTTATTAATCATTTGTTGAGGCTATCGCACGATCGCGGTTAACGGGCGCCGGATTTGCGGCACGATTGAGCGCGAGGCTGGTGAAGACGCGGGAGCTATCAGCGGCTCAGCGTGCGGCTGTCGTTGGTGATAAGTGCGCCGAAAAACAGCGCCATAAGAGCCATTCCGACGAACTGAAACGCGAGCATAACAATTCCTCCAAAACAATTCCGGTGCCTCATTGGCCGCGACCATAATCGTTTCGGTTCAAAATCTTCTAAAGATAACCGGTAAACCTGTTCCGGATTAACGCCTGCGGTTTTCCTGTGGCTTGACCCATTTTGGGGCCGCTTATACGGTCCGGCGCGTTTCCTTTTTTCCTTTACCGATTGGTAAGCACGAATGGCCGACCCCGTCGCCGCCGCTTCGGCGCAGCAAGCCAATCTCGATCCATCGCGCTCGTTCCAGGGCCTGATCCTGGCCTTGCAGCGCTATTGGGCGGAGTGGGGCTGCGTGATTTTGCAGCCGTACGACATGGAGGTTGGCGCCGGCACGTTTCATCCCGCGACTACGCTGCGCGCGCTTGGGCCGAAGCCGTGGAATGCCGCTTACGTGCAACCCTCGCGCCGCCCGAAAGACGGGCGCTACGGCGAGAACCCGAACCGGCTGCAGCACTATTACCAATTCCAGGTGATCATGAAGCCGTCGCCGGACGACATTCAGGATCTCTATCTGAATTCGCTCAAGGTGATCGGCATCGACCCTAAGCTGCACGACATCCGATTTGTTGAGGACGACTGGGAAAGCCCGACGCTGGGCGCCTGGGGTCTTGGCTGGGAATGCTGGTGCGACGGCATGGAAGTTTCGCAGTTCACTTATTTCCAGCAGGTCGCGGGCGTCGAATGTGCCCCGGTATCGGGCGAATTGACGTACGGGCTCGAGCGTCTCGCCATGTATGTGCAGGGTGTCGACCGCGTCTACGATCTGAATTTCAACGGCCGCGACGACGACAAGAAAGTTTCTTACGGCGACGTGTTTCTGCAAGCCGAACGCGAATATTCCAAACATAATTTCGAAGTCGCCGACACCGCGATGCTGTTCGAGCAGTTCAAGATGGCGGAAGCGGCCTGCCAGAAATATCTCGAAGCGGGTTATAACGACGACAAGTCGAAGCACGCCAAAGGACTGCACACATTGGCATTGCCGGCTTACGACCAGTGCATCAAGGCCAGCCACGTGTTCAATCTGCTCGACGCGCGTGGCGTCATTTCGGTGACGGAACGCCAGAGCTACATTCTGCGCGTGCGCGAACTGGCCAAAGCCTGCGGCGCGGCCTGGCTGGCGACTGAAGGCGGCGGGGCGTAATTTCCGTTATCCTCCGCTGGAGGCGGCGGGTGGGGGCGTAAACGGCATTCTTTCTTTTCCCCTCCCCCTTGTGGGGAGGGGTCAGGGG
>DASRLA010000023.1:0-3205 GCA_035648715.1 Pseudolabrys sp. | reverse complement strand
AAATAAGCGCGATTTCGAGGACATTATGGCCAACGCCACCGAAAAGCCCGCACTCAAGGTATTGCTGTGCTCGCCGCGCGGTTTCTGCGCCGGTGTCGTGCGCGCCATCGAATCGGTGGAGCGCGCGCTCGAGATTTACGGACCGCCGGTCTATGTGCGTCACGAAATCGTGCACAACCGCTACGTGGTCGAGAGCCTGCGCGCCAAGGGCGCGATTTTCGTCGAGGAACTCGACGAGGTTCCCGACACCGGCGCGCCGGTGATTTTTTCGGCGCACGGCGTGCCGCGCAGCGTTCCGGAAGCCGCCGCCAGGCGCAATCTATTCGCGCTCGACGCCACGTGTCCGCTGGTCACCAAGGTGCACCGCGAGGCGGAAATCCATCACAAGCGCGGACGGCAGATCGTCTTGATTGGGCACGCCGGCCACCCGGAAGTGATCGGCACCATGGGGCAACTGCCCGCGGGCGCGGTGACTTTGATCGAAACTCTGGCGGACGCTGAAAAATTTCAGCCACGCGACGCCGGCAAGCTCGCATACGTAACGCAAACCACTTTGTCGGTGCACGACACCGCGGCGATCGTCGAGGCGCTGAAGAAGCGCTTCCCGGAAATCGTCGGGCCGCACAAGGAAGACATCTGCTACGCCACCACCAACCGGCAGGAAGCGGTCAAAAGCGTGGCCCCTGTGGTGGATGCCATGATCGTCGTTGGCGCGCCTAACTCGTCGAATTCGCAGCGGCTCAAGGAAGTGGCCGAGCGGGCGGGGTGCCCCCACGCCGCCTTGGTGCAGCGCGCCGCCGACATCGACTGGAACGAATTCGGCGCCATCGCGCGGCTCGGCATCACCGCCGGCGCCTCCGCGCCGGAGGTTCTGGTCGAGGAGATCATCGACGCCTTTGCGCAAAAATACACTGTGAGCGTCGAAACCATCTCCGCCGCCGAGGAGGGGGTGTTCTTTCCGCTGCCCCGCCCGCTGCGGGAGAGCCAGGCGGCCGAGTAACGCGTCATGGCCGTCTATACCGACGTCACCACCGATGATCTCACCGAGTTTCTCAGCCACTATGAGCTCGGCGAGCTGCGCTCTTACAAGGGCATCGCCGAAGGCGTGGAGAATTCGAATTTCCTTATGCACACCAGTGTGGGGAGTTTCATTCTGACGCTGTACGAGAAGCGCGTCGCCGAGAAGGACTTGCCGTTTTTCCTCGCGCTGATGGAGCATCTTGCCGCGCGCGGTATCACCTGCCCGCAACCGGTGAAAAATAAAAGAGGCGGCCTGCTCGGCAAGATCGCCGGCCGCCCCGCCGCGCTCGTTACCTTTCTCGACGGCCTGTGGATTCGCCGGCCCAATGCCGGCCATTGCGCGGCGGTGGGCGACGCGCTGGCGGGATTGCACCTCGCCGGCAAGGATTTTGCGATGCAGCGGCCGAACGCCTTGTCGCTCGCGAGCTGGCGACCGCTTTATGAGCACGCCGGCGTGCGCGGCGACAGCATCAGGCCGGGCCTGTGCAACGACATCGTCAAAGAGCTCGATGTGCTGGAAAAGTCATGGCCGCGCGGTTTGCCCGAGGGCGTGATCCACGCCGATCTGTTTCCGGACAACGTGTTTTTCCTCGGCGACAGACTCTCGGGCCTGATCGATTTCTATTTCGCCTGCACGGATACGTTCGCCTTCGATGTTGCCATATGCCTCAACGCCTGGTGCTTCGAGCCGGATCATTCCTACAACGTGACCAAGGGCCGCGCGCTGCTCAAGGCCTACGATAAAGCGCGTCCCCTATCGGCGGGCGAGCGCGCGGCGCTGCCAGTGCTGGCGCGCGGCGCGGCCATGCGTTTCCTGTTGACCCGGCTGGTCGATTGGCTGGCGGTGCCGGACGGCGCGCTGGTGAAACCGAAGGATCCGCTGGAATACTATCGCAAGCTGCGCTTCCACCAGTCGGTGAAAAGTGTAGCCGATTATGGAATCGGCGCATGATCCCGAAAAGTGGGAACCGGTTTTCGGATAAGATCATGCGCGAAGAGAAAACCCCTTGAGCGAACAGCGCGTCACTATCCACACCGACGGCGCCTGCTCCGGCAATCCCGGGCCTGGCGGCTGGGGCGCAATCCTGTCCTTCGGCGACCACGAAAAGGAATTGAACGGCGGCGAGGCGCACACCACCAATAACCGCATGGAATTGATGGCCGCGATCTCGGCGCTGGAAGCCTTAAAGCGCCCGTGTTCGATCGACCTCTATACCGACAGCGAATATATGCGTGGCGGCATTACCGGCTGGATCAACGGCTGGAAGAAAAACGGCTGGCGCACGTCGGACAAGAAACCGGTGAAAAACGTCGATCTGTGGAAGCGGCTCGACGAGGCGTTCAAGATTCACGACGTGCGCTGGCACTGGATCAAAGGCCACGCCGGTCATGCCATGAACGAACGCGCCGACCAGCTCGCGCGCGACGGTCTGGTCGCGGCGCGGGAAAAAGCAATTCGGCTTTAGCGAATAATTCTTAAAGCTGGCCCAGCAGCGCCTGGCCGCCGGAGACGTCGCACTTGCCGGGCGCTTCCTCGATGTTGAGCTTCTTGACCACGCCGTCCTCGACCAGCATCGAATAACGCTTGGAGCGCGTGCCGAGCCCGTTGCCCGAACCATCGAACGCCATGTCGAGCGCCTTGGCGAATTCGCCATTGCCATCGGCCAGCGCATCGATCTTGCCATCGGCGCCGGTGGCCTTGGCCCATTGCGTCAGCACAAAGACGTCGTTGACCGCCGTGACCGCGACGGTGTCGACGCCCTTAGCCTTGATGGCCGCGATGTTGTTGACAAAGCTCGGCATGTGCAGGTTCGTGCAGGTCGGCGTGAAGGCGCCGGGCACCGCGAACAGGGCAACCTTCTTGCCCTTGAAAATGTCGTCGGTGGTCTTGGGCTTGGGGCCTTCAGCGGTCATCACGCGAAACGTGGCATTGGGCAATTTATCGCCGACCTTGATGGGCATAATGTTCCTCTTCGTGTTGCTTTGGTTTGGTTTTTGTTGAATGTCCGGATGCGCAAAATAGCGCCCTTAGGGCCACTTAGTCGAGATGAGTCTTCACCTCGGTGGCGTGGCTCCCGGTGACGATGGTGAAGGTGAGTTCGTAGGGGCCCTTTGGATTGATGCCGGGCGGCAGCCCATCCAGTTCGAAACCGAAATATTGGTGGCCGGCGGGCGCGCCTTGCGC
>DASRLA010000022.1:0-2961 GCA_035648715.1 Pseudolabrys sp. | reverse complement strand
GGCGAGGCCGGCCGAGGCTTTTCGGTGGTCGCCTCCGAGGTCAAGATGCTGGCAACACAGACCGGCAAATCGACCGAAGAGATTGGTGCGAAGGTGGGCGAGATTCAAACTACCGCGCGCGAAGTCGTGGCCGCTCTATCGAGCGTTGCCGAAGCTATCGATCAACTTTCCGGTGTGACGGTATCGGTATCGGCAGCAATCGAGCAACAGCGTGACGTTACGGAGGATTTTGCCGCCAGCGCACGCGAGTCGAGCGCGGCGGTATCCGATGTGGCCGGGCGCATGGCCGGTATCGCCGACATGGTTCAGCGCTCGCGCACGACCGCGCAGGATGTTTCCACGCTAGCCGAGGTAATGCAGTCGACGTCGCATATTCTATTCCGTGAAATTCCCGACATCGTGCAAAGAGCGGTCAATGCCGATTTACGCGAATTCCCGCGCTACGAAGTAAAGATGACCGCTCGAATTGAGTATGGTGATAAGGCCGTCAATGTGACGGTCCTTGATATCAGCGAAGGCGGGGCGCGGATCGATGCGCCGCGAAGTCTTTGCGTCGGCGATCACGTGGCTCTGACATTCCCCGATATGAAAGCGATCGCCGCCGAAGTTGTGCGAAGTACCAGAGACAGCTTTGGAATATGTTTCAGACCGGCGCGTCTGCGGTTGGAAGAATTGCGCGATCTGGTGACGTCGCAAGAACGCGCGGCTTAACCCCCGGTCACGCTCATATGGCGTGCGAGCGCCGGCCGCCGATGGCGGCGATCGATCACAAAATCATGACCTTTGGGTTTGCGGGCGATAGCCTCGTCGATCGCGGCTTGCAGGGGAATGTCGCTTTCAGAGGCGCACAAAGGGCTGCGCAAATCGGCGGCATCGTCCTGACCCAGGCACATATAGAGCGTGCCGGTGCAGGTAATACGAACGCGATTGCACGATTCGCAGAAATTATGGGTCAGTGGCGTGATGAAGCCGAGCCGTCCGCCGGTTTCCTTGACGCGCACATAGCGCGCCGGTCCGCCGGTGCGATAATCGATATCCTGCAATGTATAGCGTTCGGCCAGGCGTGAGCGCACCATCGACAGCGGCAGGTATTGATCAAGCCGGTCCTCGCCGATATCGCCGAGCGGCATCACCTCGATCACCGTCATATCCATGCCGCGCCCGTGCGCCCAAGCGAGCAGGGCGCCGAGCTCATCCTCGTTGACGCCCTTGAGCGCCACCGCGTTGATCTTTACCTGCAGGCCGGCGGCCAGCGCCGCATCGATGCCGGCATGCACTTTGCCGAGATCGCCCCAGCGCGTGATGGCGCGAAACTTGTCGGGGTCAAGCGTGTCGAGTGAAACATTGATGCGCTGGACGCCATGAGCCTTGAGCTCGGCGGCGTATTTTTCCAACAGCGAGCCGTTCGTTGTGAGCGTGAGTTCCTTTAATGCGCCGCTCGTTAGATGACGCGACAGCGATGACACCAATGTCATAATGCCGCGCCGTACCAGCGGCTCACCACCGGTCAGACGCAGCTTGGTGACGCCCTTGGCAATGAAGGCGCTGCACAGCCGGTCAAGTTCCTCAAGGCTGAGCAGGTCGGCTTTCGGCAGGAACGTCATGTGTTCCGACATGCAATAGACGCAGCGGAAATCGCAACGGTCGGTCACCGATACGCGCAAATAAGTGATGGCACGCGCAAAAGGATCGATCAGCGCGGGCGGGGCAGTACCGGCGCGGTCGATATCGAGAGCGGGTGTGCCGATTGTCGCTGCCATAATCCGTTCCTGCGCGGTGGTTGGCGCACTATGGATATAGGAACTGTGGCCGATAATGGCTAGAGCGTCTAGCCGATGGACGCGCGGCTACTGCCGCGCATGTGTCACGGCGCCATCACACGGAAAGTCGCGGCTGTTTTACTGGCGTGCCGGCGGTGGATTGGTCGGCCAAGGTGCGGGCGCGGCTTGCTGTCCTGACGGTGCTGCCGTCGACGCAGGCGGGGCCGCCGTCGTCGTCTTAAGCTTTTGCCTCGGCTTGGTCGCAGGCTTGACCGCCGTAGTCTTCTTCTTGACCGCCCGCTTCTTGACCGGCTTCATCGGCTTGGGCGGGGGCGACGCGGGCGTCAAATCAACCTGCACCGGATTCGGCTGCATTTCCGGAAAACCGTTGTTATTCGAAACAGGCTGAATCGTTTCGGAGTCCGGCTCGTAACCGTTGAGCGCGAAGGTAACGGTGAGCGGCCCACCCGCCGGTACCGCGAGCGCGCAGGGCGTGCGACAAACTTGTCCGTCGGATGTCTTGGCTTCGGCGCCCGGCGGATCGGATTCAAACCGAATCGTATCTTTGGCCGGCGCCGGCTTGAGCGCGTCGAGGCTCATCCAGTCGGGGGTTGATGAGCACGCGGCAAGCGCGAGTCCGCCAAGCACGATCACAATCACTCGATACATGGTTTTCAACCCGTCCACACAAGCGAAAAGAACCGCTCGCCCAAAACCAGAATACGGTCGAGGGAACTATCAAGCAACCGGTCGCGCGTCATTAACCTTACCGCATTAACCATGGCTGCTGCCATCGACATCAGTTTGAAGGCAAAATCTCGGCAATAGCTGCCGGTAATTGTGCGTAGCGACTGATAACGCGGTCAGGCATTAACTCTGACACGGGTTGTTCGCTGTAGCCGAAATCGACGGCAATGACCGGGACACCAGCCGCGCGCGCGGTGCGGATGTCGGTCGCGGAATCGCCGACCATCACCGCATGCGCGAGGCTTCCACCAGCAGCAAGAATCGTGCGGCGAAGCACTTCCGGATCGGGCTTCTGGATTGCAAACGTATCCTGTCCGCAGATCGCTTCGAAGCGGCCGGCGAGATTGAGCTTCTCCAGCAGCGATACTGACAGCCGTTCAAGTTTGTTGGTGCAGACGGCGAAGCGGCAGCCATCGGCTGCGAGCGTGTCGAGTGCATCGATCAGCCCCGGAAA
>DASRLA010000021.1:0-2847 GCA_035648715.1 Pseudolabrys sp. | reverse complement strand
CGGCGACATCGGCCTGATCAATAGCCTCAGCGATTCAGGCGTGGCGGCCGGCGTGCGCCGCCTGGAAGCACTCACCGGCAAGGTCGCGCGCAAATCAGCCGATCATCAGATTGCGATCGCAAAGTCTGCTGCCGCCGAACTTAAAGCCCCGATCGAGGAAATGCCGGCGCGGATCGCCGCTTTGCTCGACGAGCGCAAGAAGCTTGAGCGTGAACTCACCGACGCCCGCAAGAAGCTCGCCATGGGCGGTTCCGGTGCGCAAGCGGGCGGCGCGGACGACGATGTCGAGACGATTGCGGGCATCAAGGTGATGGCCAAGGCGTTAAGCGGGGTCGACGCCAAGGACCTACGCAGCCTCGCCGACGAGGGCAAAAAGAAGCTTGGCTCTGGCATTGTTATCCTGCTGACGAACGACGCGGACGGTAAAGCAGCATTGGTGGTTGGCGTCACGCCCGATCTGGCGGCCGCGAACAATGCCGTGGCGATGGTGCAGGCCGGCGTTGCCGTGCTGGGTGGCAAAGGCGGCGGCGGCCGCCCCGATATGGCGCAAGGCGGCGGCCCGAACGGCGGCGAAGCGCCGGTGGCCATCGTGGCTATCAAAAAAATGGTGAAACCCGCTTAAGCCCTCGGTCGTTACTGTCTTAGTTATTGTCTTGGATAACAGGCATGGCGCAATTGCACTTCACATCATGGCTGCGGGAACTCGTGCCCAACGGTCCGTTGACCGCGGGCGGCGATACCGTCGGCGCCGCGCTCGGCGCAGTGTTCACTGAAATGCCGCATGTGCGCGGTTATGTGCTCGACGACCGCGGACAGTTGCGTAAGCACGTCTGCATTTTCGCCGACGGCAAGCGGTTGCCGCGCGATGCAACGCTCGACCACAGTATTCGCCCGGATTCGAAATTGTACGTCATGCAGGCGCTGTCGGGAGGTTAGCACATGATCCCGAAAAACGGGCACCGGTTTCCCGCCTTCGCGAAGCCCGCTTCAGCGAGCGAAGCAAGGTCGGACAAGATCATGCGCAAAGGAAAATGAATATGTCGGATCGCATGTTGCTGGCGACGCGAAAGGGTTTGCTGCAGCTTCACAAGAACGGCGGCTGGTCCATCGCGCGCGCCAGTTTTCCCGGCGTCGCAGTCACCGCCGCGCTGCATGATGCACGCGACGGCACGCTCTACGCCATGCTCAAGCACGGCCATTTCGGCAGCAAGCTGCATCGCTCGGACGATGACGGGAAAACCTGGACCGAGCTGCCGGCGCCGGCTTTTCCCGCCGACGCCGCGGGTGCGCCAACGCTGTTTCAGATATGGACACTCGAAGCGGGCGGCGCCGATGAGCCGGGGCGGCTGTGGGCCGGCGCGCTGCCGGCCGGCCTATTCCGCTCGGACGACCGCGGCGAGCATTGGCAACTGGTAAGCGCGTTATGGGACGTGCCGGAGCGTGAAAAATGGGCCGGCGGCGGCTATGACGACGCCGGCATTCATTCGATTTTGCCAGATCCACGTGACTCCAGGCATTTGTTCGTTGCGATTTCCTGCGGCGGCGTGTGGGAGTCGCCCGATAGTGGAAAAAGCTGGACGCTGCGCGGCGATGGCATGATCGCCACTTATATGCCGCCCGAACTTGCCGGCCAGATTGAGACGCAAGACCCGCACCGCGTCGCGCGCTGCGCGGCCGCGCCTGACACGATGTGGATGCAACATCACTGCGGCATTTTACGTTCGACCGATGCCGGCTGCACCTGGACGCCGCTCAAATTGCCCACCGACGATTTCGGCTTCGCGGTGGTGGCGCATCCCAAGGACCCGCTCACTGCCTGGTTTGTGCCCGCCGTCAAGGACGAATTGCGCGTGCCGCGCGACGGTGCTCTGGCGGTCACGCGCACGAGCGACGGCGGCAAAACCTGGAAGAGCTTTCGCGATGGTCTGCCGCAGCGCGATGCTTTCGATCTGATCTATCGTCACGGCATGGATATCGACGCCAGCGGCACGCAGCTAGCGATGGGATCGACCACCGGCAGCCTATGGGTGAGCGAGAACGCCGGCGAGGCCTGGCAACTGGTCAATGCACACCTGCCACCGGTTTACGCCTCGCGGCTTTATTAGCGACGAGCGAAGCGATTACGCCATCGCCTTCTTCAGATTCTCATCGACCTTGTCGAGGAAGCCGGTGGTGGAGAGCCACTTCTGATCGGGGCCGACGAGGAGGGCAAGGTCCTTGGTCATGGAACCGGCTTCGACGGTGTTGACGCAGACCCTCTCGAGCGTTGCGGCGAACTTGGCAAGCTCGTCATTGTTGTCGAGCTTGGCGCGATGCGCGAGACCACGGGTCCAGGCGAAGATCGACGCAATCGAATTGGTCGAAGTTTGCTCGCCCTTTTGATATTGGCGGTAATGGCGGGTGACGGTGCCGTGGGCGGCTTCCGCTTCCACCACCTTGCCGTCCGGCGTGGTCAAAACCGACGTCATAAGGCCGAGCGAACCGAAGCCCTGCGCCACCACGTCCGACTGCACGTCGCCGTCGTAGTTCTTGCACGCCCAGACATAGCCGCCCGACCACTTCATCGCTGCCGCCACCATGTCGTCGATCAGGCGGTGCTCGTAGGTGATCTTTTTCTTCTCGAACTCGTCCTTGAACTCTTCGTCGAACACCTTTTGGAACAGCTCCATGAAGCGGCCGTCATATTGCTTCAGGATGGTATTCTTGGTCGTCATATAGAGCGGGTAGCCGCGGTTGAGTGCGTAGTTCATCGAGGCGCGCGCGAAGTCGAGGATCGAGGCGTCGAGATTGTACATCGCCATGGCGACGCCGGAGCCGGGCGCCTTGAACACTTCGCGCTCGATCACC
>DASRLA010000020.1:0-49258 GCA_035648715.1 Pseudolabrys sp. | reverse complement strand
GCCTGCTTCCTCTCGGATATAAGAGAGATCGGCAATACGCGCGATGTCGATCAATTTGGTCGGCCGCGCCAGCCGCATCGCCATCATTGGCACCAGCGTTTGCCCGCCGGCGATCACGCGCGCGCCGTCGTCGGCGGCCAGCAAAGCGCAGGCTTGGTCGATGTTTTCGGCGCGGCAATAATCGAACGGGGCTGCTTTCATGACAGGCCAGACTTACTCCACACGGCCACGCGTCAACCGGCCTGCCACTTGGTTAAAGTCTCTTTGCCATTATCGCAACTGCAATGTGGCGGCGCGTGCTATGCAGCATCCGGCCTGCTTTTCGCGTTCCGAAAAGGAATTTGGCGCGCCCGGGGTGAGCGCGCCAAACGTCAACGGCGTCGAAGGCGCGGCCTTAATGCGCCGGGACGTGCGCTTCCTTGATCACGTCGCCCCATACCTTGGTCTCCGATTGGATGAAGGCCTTGGCCTGCGCCGGCGTGCCGCCGGCGGCGTGCAGATTGAGCTTGGCGAAGTGCGCCTTGCCCTCGGGGCTTTGCAGCACCTCTTCCACCGCCTTGTTGAGCTTGGCGACGATCGCGGCCGGCGTCTTCGGCGGTGCGACGATGGCGTTCCAGGTGCCCGATTCAAAATTCTTCACGCCGATTTCGTCGAGCGTCGGGATGTTCGGCAGGTTTTCGATGCGGTGCGTCGTCGCCACCGCCAGGATTCGGGCGTGCCCGGATTCGTGCTGCTTAATCGCCGAGGCAAGCTCCATGAAGATCATGTCGACATGATCGCCGATCAACGCGTTGAGCGCCGGCGCCGTGCCCTTGAACGGCACATGCACCATCTGGATGCCGGTGTCCTTCTCGAACAGCGCCGCGGTCAGATGCGAGGTGGTGCCGATGCCCTGCGATGCATAATTGACCTTGCCGGGATTGGCCTTGGCGTAGGCGATGAACTCCTTCGCGGTCTTGGCAGGAAAGCCTGGCCGCACCATCAGCACATTGGCGATCGAGGTCATGATCGCGACCGGCTCGAATTGCGTCGGGTCGAAAGACATTTTCTTGTAGAGCAGCGGATTGACGGTGAGTGGCGCTGGCTGCGCCGCCATCAGCGTGTAGCCGTCGGGATCGGAATGAAACACGAAGTCGGCGGCGATGTTGCCGGCGGCGCCGGCCTTGTTTTCCACCACCACCGGCTGGCCGAGCTTCTTGCTCAAGCCGTCGGCGACAAAGCGGGTGACCGTATCGACGCCGCCGCCGGCCGGCACGCTGACGATGATCTTGATCGGCCGGTTCGGATAATTGGCAACATCCTGCGCCGAGGCGGCGCTGGCGGTTAACGCGGCCGCGGCCAGCACGGCGAAAAATATGCGCTTCATTTTTATCCTCCCGATGCGGTCTTTGGATCGGCCGCGCGCCCCGCTTTTTATATTATCGGGCCGACATTATACCAGCGCGGCGAAGCCACCAACCCCGATTCACGGCTTGCGAATTTACGCCCGCAATGCGGTCAGCATGTCGGCGATGTAATCCTCCGCGCCCGCCACCACCAGCATCAGCGCCCAGGGTCGCAACGCGGCGAGCGTGTGCGACAGCGCCGCGTCGGAAACGCTGCCGGGCGCCACCACCAGCGCGGTCGTCATCACGCGCTTGAGGCTGCATGCTTCACCGATGATGGTGGCGGCCTCGGCATTTTCGCCGGCGCTAGCGATCATCACGACGAGGTCGGCGCTGTCGATCTCGTCCACCAGGCTCTTGGTGTGGCCGGCAAGATCGCCGAGCCAGCCACTCATCGAGAACGGCTCGCCGCGCGGCGGCGCGCTTAAGGTGGTGAGAAACGTCGCCTGCGCCCAGTCCCGTTTTGCAAGTTCCTTGACCGTCGCTTCGCTCGCCGGGTCGAGCGCGATCACTTTGATGGCGCGGGCCTTCGAATTGGGCGCGTCGATGCGATAGCGCGCCTCGGCGGCGCTCGCCGCGCGCGCCGATTCACTTTGCATGAGCGCGTTCCCTAGACCGAAGCATGTGCTGTCCCCTCGCGCACGCTGAGCGCTTCCTTCGCCGCTTCCATGAACGGTTGATCCGGCGGCAGCACCACGGCGGCGGAACGCACCGTCTGGTGCGCGATGGCGACGCCGGGCGGCACGATATCCTTGTCCATCAGCGCCTTCGTCGCGCGGATCAGGCGATGCCGCGCCATGATAATACCGTTGTCGGTCGACACGAGGTTCTCTTTGGTGCGGTCGACAATCGGTCCCATGCTCTCCTGCAACGAAGCGTCCTGCATGGCGATGCCCTCGACGCCCGAGAAGGTCTTGCCGGCTTTCTGGCCGGCGCGGTCGATCAGATAGTCGTTGTCCTTGTTGGCGAGCGGCCGGAACGTGCCCGACTCGTACTTCACATGGATGCCTTTGCCGTCTTCCATCGCCTGCCGCTCTTCTTTGGTGAGCGCGCGGTCGGGCCGGTAGTCGAAGCTCCAGGTCCAGCAGTACTCGTCGTCGATCGGAATCCAGAAATGCCCGTGCACCGGGTGGTTGCCGCGCGGCGGGATCATGGTGAAAGACGGCATCACCCACGGCGTGATGCGCCAGTAATAATTGCCGTCGTCGGCATTGCGGCGCGCGCCGATATAAAGCCCGCCGGGGCTCTCGACCACTTCGAACACCGGCCGCGAATCTTTAAGATTATATTGATTGGCCTTGGCGCCGCGGAACAGCGGATCGGAATTCAGATCGCCGCGATGCAGGAACGAGACGTGGCTGGAATCGATGCCGCCTTCCATCGCCTGCAACCAGTTCGATTCCTGGATGCGCTTGGACATGAAGCAGTGCGACGACGGTACTTTTGCGAATTCCCACTCCGGCAACGGCGGGCGCTTGTCGGCCGGCCCCATGTAGGTCCACAGCACGCCGCCCATTTCGATGAGCGGATAGGACTTCAGTTTGATCTTGTTGCAGAAGCCGCTTTCGATGGGCTCCGAAGGCACCTCGATGCATTGCCCGGTGTGGTCGTATTTCCAGCCGTGATAGGGGCAGCGCAGCCCGCTTTCCTCGTTGCGGCCGAACCAGAGCGAGACCCCGCGGTGGGCGCAGAACTCGTCGATCAGCCCGAGCCGGCCTTTACTATCGCGAAAGGCGACGAGCCGCTCCGACAGCAATTTCACACGCACCGGGGGGCAATCGTTCTCCGGCAGTTCGGACGACAAGAGCGCCGGGATCCAGTAGCTGCGGAACAGCCGCCCGCCCGGCGTGCCGGGTCCGGTGAGCGTGATCAGGTCGCTCTGTTCTTTTTTCAGCATGTGGCGGCTCCGCGCAAAAGCGAAAGAGTTGACCCGGCCGGCAGGCTATGGTGTCACGTCGGCCGGAACTCGAAAGCCGCGCATCTTACTCCAGCCGCAACCTCGATCAATGACCGATCGGCCAACCATGCTGCGCCTCTGCGCTATCGACCACGTATTGGAAGGCTGCGTGCTCAAGGTGGAAACGGGCGAGCGCGCTTACGCGGTCTATAACGTCAACGGCGCATACTATGTCACCGAAGATGCCTGCACGCATGGGCCCGGTTCGCTCGGCGAGGGCGAACTCTACGGCGAAATCATCGAGTGCAATTTCCACGGCGGCCAATTCAACGTCCGCACCGGCGCGGTCGCGGGCCCGCCATGTATGGAGCCGGTGAAGACTTATCCGGTTCGGGTCGAGGACGGCGCGGTGTTTATTGAAGTGTAACTCTATCCGTTTGCCCCCGCGAAAACTTAGGGGACCCAGTTCTTTGGCAAAGTCTGGATTCCCGGCTTCCGCCTTCGCGCTCCGCGCTTCGGCGGACTCACAGCGCGCCGAAGCTCACGAAGTGAGCGTAGGCGGGTCGCGGGAATGAGCGGAGTATGTCTATGCGGCAGTGCCGACTCGCCCCGCTTTCGCCAGCCTTGTCACCGCCTCGATCATCGCGGTCGGCGAGGCTAGCCCCTTGCCGACGATGTCATGGCCGCTGCCATGCGCCACCGACGAAAACAAAATCGGACTGCCGATGGCCAGCCCCGCGGTGGCGTTGCGCGCCAACAGCTTGGCGGTGATGTGGCCCTGGTCGTGCAGCATCACGATGAAGGCGTCGCAATCGGTCTTGTGAAACATGGTGTCGGCGCCGAACGGGCCGGCGGCATTGATGCCGGCTTGCACGGCGTCGGCGATCGCCGGCTTGATGATGTCGATCTCTTCCGAGCCGAACATGCCGCCTTCGCCGGCATGCGGATTGAGCCCTCCGACTTTGATGCGCGGCGCGGCGATGCCGAGACGCTTGAGCGTGCGGTCGGCGGTCTTAATCGTGTGCAAGACGCGCTCGCGCGTGATCAGCGCAATCGCCTCGCGCACGCCGACATGCAGCGTGCAATGCACGATCTTCACCTCGCCGAAGCACAGCATCAAATAGACGTCGTCGCGGCCGAGCCCGGTCTCGCGCGCGACAAAGGACGGATAGCCGTCGAACTCGATACCCGCCATCGCGATGGAAGTCTGGTTCTGCGGCGCCGCCACGACCGCGTCGGCTTCACCTTTGAGCGCCGCTTTGATTGCGGCGCTCGCCGCCGCCAATGACGCGCGCCCGCTCGCCGCGCTGTTCTCGCTGAACGCGATATTCTCCGTCGTCTGGCAGGCGAGCAGCGAGAGCGCGCCGTTCGATTGCGCATCCGCCATGCGCGCGACCACATGAATGCTCTCGCCGATTCCGCACGCCTGCGCGTGCCGCCTCACCACTCCCGGATCGCCGACCAGAACCGGCCGGCACAGGGCGCGCACGCTTTCATCGAGCGCCGCCTTCATGCTGATCTCAGGCCCGATGCCGGCGGGATCGCCGGTGGCAATCGCAATGATCGGCTTATCGTTCTGCATGGCAAGGTCATATCGCCAAATCCGCCGCCGTTAAAGCGGTGTTTTGGTCACCCGCCCGGCCGTATCGACAAACCAGCGCTCCGAACTCATCGGCTGCCCGTTGAGTCGCGCCGCCATCCAGTTGGCGACATAAGTCGCCGGATGCGGCCCCAGCGTCACCGAGGGCACGCCGCCGAGCGCATGGCGGCAGTCCTGGTAGATGACAAACTGGCGCGGGCCGCTCATCTTGGAGAACATCAGTTCGGTAAACTTGATCGGACACAGTTCGTCGGCTTCGCCCGCCATTGCCAGATAGGGCGCCTTGATTTTCTCGGCGCTGCCTTCCCAGGTGATGGTCCTGCGAAATTCGTCGAACTTCTCCTCGTCGGTGAAATTCGACATCCACATGAACCGCGTCTTGAAGGTCGGCGAGGCCTCCTGAAAAATCGTGTGCGCGCCGGGCTCCAGATTGGTCGCCGTCACCGCCACCGCGGCGAGGCGCGGCTCGCTGGACGCGGCGATGGTGGAAAAGAACGAGCCGAAGCTATTGCCGCTGATGCCGATCTTGGCCGCGTCGATCTCCGGCCGCGCCGCCAGAAATTCATAAGCGGCGGTGCCGGTTTTCTTCCAGGCGTCGACCGAGAAATAAACGCCGGTCACCGCGCTCTCATATTGCCCCGGCCCGTCGAGCGCCAGCACGGCGATGCCGCGGTTGAGCCAGCGGTCGCCATACATGGCGACGCCGATCTCCTTGTAACTGTCCATGCCCGGCACGCTGATGACAGCCGGTACGCGGCCGTCGCTATAGCCGTATGGCAGATGCAGCCAGGCCGGCAACTTTTGGGAACCGAGCGGCACCCAGACCTCCTCGACCTTGTGGTCGGCGAGCCGCGCGTAGGCGCGATAGCATTCGCGTTTGCGCGTGTTGTAGGTGACGTTCTGCTCGTTGGTTTCGTCGATCGGCCATTGCGCCGCGCCCCATTGCGTCGCCGCGATGAAATAATTCTCGCGCGCGCTGACCATCTCGCCGTTGCGTTCGAATTCGACGGCGCGCGCCTCGCGCCGCTTCGCCGCCGCTTCGAAGGCCGGCGCGGCGTCGGCATATTTCTTGATGCGTGCGCGGATGCCGATCATGTCGCCGGCGGATTCCGGGCCGCCCGGCAACGCGATATAATTCGAGCGCGGCTGGTCCCAGTCGATGCCGTTCGCCAGAATGACGTTATCGATCAGCCAGCGCTGCTCGCGCCACCGCTTGGTTCCCGACATCTTTTCCTCCTGACGTTTTCCCGGCTTGACCCGCACATTATTCGAAGGCGGGCCGTATTCAATGGCGGGGCCGCGTCGGGAGCGGGGCAGCCATGTTTCGCGCCGCCGTTGCTTGCCAAAGCAGTCAATTGGCTATCGAATGCCGCGCATAAAAATAAGCGGGAAGGAAACACCATGCTCCGAGTAATCTGGTCTCTGGCGCTTGCTCTCGCGCTGGCGCCCGCCGCCGCGCATGCGGACGATTATCCAACCCGCCCGGTCAAGGTGCTGGTCGGTTACGCCGCCGGCAGCGGCCCCGACATCCAGGCGCGCACGATCGCCGCGCAGCTCTCCACCGATCTCGGGCAGCAGTTCTTCGTCGAGAACAAGCTCGGCGCCAACGGCACCATCGCCGTGCGTTCGCTGATCGCGGCGGCGCCCGACGGCTATACGTTGCTGTTTTCCTCGAACGGCATCGCGCCGACGCCCTTCGTCTACAAAAACCTCGGCTACAACATTCTCACCGATCTTACGCCGGTGGCGACGCAAGGGGTTCTCGACGGACTGTTCATGCTGGTCGACGCCAAATCCGACATCAAGACGCTGCCCGAGTTTATCGCACGCGCCAAAAAAGATCGGCTGAACTATGGCTCGCCCGGCGTCGGCAACGGCCTGCACCTGGCCGCCGAATTGTTCAGCAAAGCGGCCGGCATCAAGATGCAGCACATTCCCTACAAAGGCGCCTCCGAGGTAATGAACGGCATGCTGTCAGGCAGCGTGCAGGTGATGTTCGTGACGCCGCCATCGGTCGTCGGCCTGCTCAAGTCGGGCCGCGTACGCGCGCTCGGCTTCACCGGCACCAAGCCGTTCCCGGCGTTCCCCGACGTGCCGCTGATCAAGGACATCGTGCCGGGCTTCGAGCCGATCGGCTCCTGGGGCATGTTCTTCGTCTCGGCCAAGACGCCGCCCGACCTCGTCAACAAACTCAACAAGGCCATCCACGCGGCGATCTTGAAGCCGGCGGTTGCCGGCGTCATGCAGCGCGACGGCTATATGCCGGACGAACGCAACCCGGCCGAAACCGCCGCCTATTTCCGCAAGGAAGTCGCGGCCATGGGCGAGGCGGTGAAGGCGGCGGGGATACAGCCACAGTAGCTTTCTTATCCCTCCCCTGAAAGGGGAGGGTGGCGAGCGCAGCGAGCCGGGTGGGGTATTTCATCTATCGCTCGCTGCCCCCACCCGACCGCGCTGACGCGCGGCCACCCTCCTCCTTGCGGGGGAGGGATAAGAGATCACCCCACCGCGTTCAGCCGCTTGCCGCCTGCCGTCACCGGCCTGGCGCTGATTAGAACGAAGGCGATGACGCAGACGTCCTTGCCGCGGTTGACCCAGTTGTGAATGGTGCCGCGCTGCACGATGAGGTCGCCGGCCTTGAGATGCGCCACCACGCCATCGTCGAGCTCCATGTCGATCTCGCCTTCCATGACCACCGCGTAGTCGATCGAGTCGGTGCGATGATTGCGCGGCGTGACGCCCGGCTCATAACGCACGACGCGGAACACGGTGCCGCCTTCGACCGTCGTCTTGAAGTCGCCCGCGGTCCGATCGTTGAACCCATCATTGTCGACCGGAAAGCCCTTGGTCGACCAGACCACGCAGGACGAGGCGCCGGGACGGTTGGAGATGACGTTTTTGGCGATTTCGTCGACTTCGACGATGGCCTTGCCCTCGGCGTTATGGCCGGTGACGACGCGGCGGACTTGCAAGCTCATTGCGGTTTCCTTCCCTTGAAATTTTGTTGGATGGCGCCGCGCTCAGGCCGGCGCCTTGGCTTCGGCCTTTTTCAGGAATGCGCCGAAAATCTCCGCGATGCGCGGCTCGACGTCGCGCCATTCCTTTCGGTCCCACTCTTCCAGCAGATTATCGTCGGAACGCTTTACGACCACGTCCTCGTGCAGTTCGCTGTTGGGAATGAGCTTGGCCGCCTTGCGCGCCGTCGCCGGCGTATGGATGACGTCATTGCCGGCGATCAGACAGGCCGGCGCATGAATCGCATTCAATTGCGCCTCGGTCGCGCCGACGATCGGCAGCTTGGCCGATTGCAGGAAGGCCTCGCGCCAGGCGTTCATCACCTTGATGAATTGATTGACGTCGGTATTCAAGAGCCGCTCGCGGTTTGACGGACGCGCCGCGATCATCTCGGCGAAGTGTTCGGAGTTCGCCACCGCCTGCATGCCGCCGGCTTGCGCCAGCTTGACGTATTGCCCGTAATAATTCTCCGACAGCTTGTCGACCGCGTGCTGCCCGCCGGTCAGGCGCCACAGCAAGAGGCCGCGCAAAGCTTGCGGATGGCGAATGGCAAACAGAATGGCGAGCCGCGCGCCCGCCGAAGAGCCGCCGACATATAATCTGTCCGCACCCACTTGCTTGGCGAGCGCGTGCAGATCGTCGGCCCAAACTTCGTGTTCGGAGGCCGAGCCGTCGAAGGCCACGTCCGATCGGCCGCAATTGCGCCGGTCGTGTAGGAGCACGCGATAGCCACGCGCCGCGATGGCCTTGGAGAGGTTGATCAGTTCGTCATAGGGACGGCGGCTGCCGGGCGTCAGCGCGATGAACGGCCCCGACGTCCCGATAATCTCGTAATTGATGTGAACTCCACGCACGACGGCTTCGGGCATTTCTACTCCTGACGCTTTTCATTGATTGCGCAAAGCATGGCAGCAAGCCGCGCTGGGCCGCAAGCAACCGCCGCGCGTTTGCGGCGCAGACGCGCCTTGCAGAAATGCCGTGGCGATTGTTCGCGCGTCTTACGGCCGAGCTTTGGCTTCCAGTTTGCGCGCAATGCGGTCCATGTCGATCACCATGCGCTCATGCGTGCCGCTGCCGATCTCCTCGATCTCGTCGCGCGCCGACACGTTGAACTCGATGCGGCGGCCGTCGACCTTGGTCACCTCCGCCTGCGCCGTCACCATGTGGCCGGCGGGCGTCGCGGCGAGATGCTTGATGTTGACCACAGTGCCGACCGCGCTCTCGCCCGGATCGAGATAATCGCGCACCGCGTTGAGCGCGGCATTTTCCATCGCCGTCACCATCATCGGCGTCGCGAACACCTTCGGCAAAGCGGCGTCCTTGAACTGGTTGGCGAGATGCGCCGGCGTCACCCGCAATAAATAAGTGCCCTTGGCGCCCACTGGTATCGGCCGCATGGCTCAACTCCCCGCGCGTGGAATGTGGTTGATCGCCGGCGCCAGTATCACCAGCACGATACCGCAAAGTGCGATCGGCAAGAAGGCCATAGCCGGGACGCCGCTATGATCCCACACCATGCCGCTGATCACCGGCACGATCACCGCGCAGCTATAAGAGATGGTGAACATGGCCGCGGTGACGCGATGCACGTCGTCGGGCGGGCTCAGGAGTGGCGGCAGCGCCAGCACGAGTATGAGAATGCCGGCGGCGGCGAAGCCTTGCAGCGCCGCCGCCGCCACGATCCAGACACCGCTGCCGAAGACGATGCCGGTGGTAGCGGCGACGCAGAGCAGGCCGCAGATCACATAAGGCCAGGCCTTGCGCTCCAGCCGCCCGGCGACCGCCAGCAACAGGAACGAGGCCGGCAATTGCCCGACATTGAGGCCGGTGAGCGCGGCGCTGATCCATTCGCCCTGGCCATTGCTGCGCAGATAGTCGGGCAGGAAAGCATTGGTGGCAAAATAGCTGGCATTGACGGCGCCGAGCATGATGCCGAGCCGCCAGATCAGCGGTTTGTTCCAGTCCGGCCACCATTTTCGGCGCGTCACGGCCGCGCCGTTCGCCGCGCGCGGCGCGAAAAGCAAAACGATCAGCGCGATGATCGCGACCGGCGCGCTCCAGAACACAAAGCCCCATTGCCAGGTGCCTACCAGCGGCAGCACCAGCATCAGCATGAAAGCGACGGGCAGAATTTCGCCGACCAGCAGGCCGTTGGTGTAGACGGCGGTGGCAAAGCCGATGCGGCCCGGCACCCAGGCGCGCACGGCTGGCGGCATGGTCACCTGCATGATGGCGACGCCCGCGCCCATCGCAATGGTCATGGCGTAGAGCCACAACACGTCCGGCAGTAAGCCACGCAGCGCGCCGCCGACGGCGGTGATGGTCAGGCCCACCACTAGAGCAGTCCGCACGCCCAGCCGCGCGATCAGCAGCGAGCCCGGCACGGCGGCAATCGCAAACAGCATCGACGGCAAGCCGGTCAGAATGCCGACTTGCGTGGCGTTCAGATTCAATTCGTCGTGGATCAGCGGAATGACCGGCGGCACCGCCAGAATGGTCAGCCGCAGCGCGCAGCCCGACAGCCACAGCAAAGCGAGCGCGGTCAGCGCGCGTGAGGGCGGCGAAGCACCGCCAGATTGGGTTATGGGAATTACCGGCATTATGGAGGGCACTTACGGACGTTCGATTTTTCAGGCGGCGGAAATCGTCAGGCGGGTTAGCATAAACGAGCGCAATTTGCACAGGCCGCGCGCGATCTCTTAACGCGCCGTTATCAGGGCGCCCACGACGTCGAGCAATGCGTCTTTGGTCCAGTCGAATTTGACGCCGCGTATCTTGAACGCCGCCGCCGCTTCCATGTCGCCATCGCGGTCGCCGATCAGAAAGCTGCCGCTGCGGTCTATCGGCCATTCGCGCGCCGCCTGTTCCAGCATGCCGGCGCCCGGTTTGCGGCACAGGCAGTCGATGGCGAAGGGCGCGACCGTGCCTTCCGGATGATGCGGACAATAATAAAAGGCGTCGACATGCGCGCCTTGCGCTATCAGCACCTCTTGCATATGCGCGTGAAACGCCGCGACCGAGGCTTCGTCGTAAATCCCGCGCGCGATGCCGGACTGGTTGGTGACGACGAACACGTAGTAACCCGCTTCGTTCAACAGTCGTACCGCCTGTGGCGCGCCATCGATCCAGTCGAGCCGGTCGATGGCATGTACATAGCCATGATCGACATTGAGCACGCCGTCGCGGTCGAGAAAGGCCGCCGGCTTTTTGACCGCTACGTTCACGGCGTTTGCGAACGCAAGGCGTTGAGCCGCAGTCCGCTGCCGATCCAGAGAATGCCGCCGACAATTCCGATCGCGAAAGTCGCCAGTCCGAACAGCACCGACACGATCAGACCGTCGCCTTGCGCTAGGCCAGCATAGGCGAAGGCTACGATCATGCTGCCCTCGCGCAGACCCCAGCCGGCAATCGATACCGGCACGGTCGCGATCAGCAGTACCGGCGGGATCAAGAACAGCAACATCAAGAAGCTCGCCGGCGCCGCCACCGACTGCGCCAGACACCAGGTAACCAAGATCGTTATCATTTGAATCGCGAACGAAGCCACGGCGACCGCCGACACCGTCCGACCGTCGCGACACAGTTGCCAGGTCACGCGCGAGACTTCGGCGAGATGGCGCGTCAGTGCAAAGCGCGCGATCAGCGGCGCGCGCAATGCGCCAAAAGCGAGGAACACGACGGCGCCGACGATCGCCCCGCCGCCGATCAATAACAGAATCGTGCGGGCTAGCGGATCGGTAACGAGATTCAGTGTCCAGGGCAGACAGCCGATCACGATCACTGCCAGCATAGTGACGCCGATCACACGATCGATCAGCACCGAATAGGCGGCGACTGCCCAGCCGCCGCCGGTGCGCTTAAGCATCACCACCCGCGCCGCGTCGCCGCCGACCGTCGAGGGCAGCACCGCGTTGAAAAACATCGCGATAAAGCTGATGCGCAGCGCCGCCGGATAGGAAACGTGCCCGCCACAGGCCGCGACAATGGCGCGCCAGCGGAAAGCCTGTATGACGACCTGCGCGGCCAGCGCCAGGAGCGCGGCGGCGGCCCAGGCCGGGTCAATGCGGCTCAGGCGATCGCCGAGCGCGGCAAGGTTGACGGCGCGCAGCGACAGATAGAGTAACAGGAGCGAGACGGCCGCTTTCAGCAGCAACAGCAGCAAACGCGGCATCGGGGCGGGATTCCTCTGGCTGTTCCTGACCGGGGTCGCGCGCCTTCGCTTCGCACGCCGCTTTGCCCCGCGCAAGCCAATGGCGGGGCTGGTCTTTCCCGTTTTGGCGTGGGTTTTGTTGGACCTTTGGCGCAAAAAGATGCCGCGCCCGCGGGGCCATAAATCCGCTATTGCCCCACACCCCCAATTTGCTACCTAAGCCGCTGTAAAAGGTCGAGAAATGCGGCGGTTGGCGCGGCAAAAGCCGCGTCCGGCGCATATTCCGTTATAATGCGGCCGGATCCAGCAGGGCGTGTACCCGTGAATTATCCTTCGACTAGTACGAGCGGCGCCACCCGCACCGATGCGGCGCTGGCCGACCTGACCGTGGTCGGTGGCGCCGGCCATGTCGGCATACCGCTGGTGCTGGCCTTCGCCGAGGCCGGCTTGACCGTCAACATCAACGACATCAACGAGACGACGTTGGATTGCCTGCGCGCCGGCAAGCTGCCCTTCATCGAGCACGGCGCGGCGCCCCTGCTGACCAAGGCGCTTGCCGCCAACAAGCTCGTATTCACGTCGAGCGCCGACAAGATCAGCAAGCGCGGGCCGGTAGTCGTCACCATCGGGACGCCGGTCGACGAATTTCTCAATCCGGTGCATGGCGCGGTGCAACGGTTTTTCGACGGCATACTTCCGCACGTGGCGGACGATCAGTTGCTGGTGCTGCGCTCAACCGTCTATCCCGGCACCACCGATTGGCTCGACGCGCATCTTAAAAAACTCGGCCGCAAGAACCGCGTCGCCTTCTGCCCCGAACGCGTCGTGCAGGGTTACGGCATCAAGGAATTGCGCGAGATGCCGCAGATCGTGTCCGGCACGACTCCGGAAGCCGAGCAGGAGGCGGCCGACCTCTTTCGCCATATCGCGCCCGAGCTGGTGATCGTCAAGCCGCTCGAAGCCGAGTTCGCCAAGCTGTTCAGCAACGCCTACCGCTACATCGAATTCGCTGCCACCAACCAGTTCTACATGATCTCCAAACAGGCGGGCGTCGACTATCAGGCCGTCATGAAGGCGATGAAACACAATTATCCGCGCGCCCGTAATTTCCCGGGCCCGGGATTTTCCGCCGGTCCGTGTCTGTTCAAGGACACGATGCAGCTCGCCGCCTACGCGCGCAATCAGTTCGGCATCGGCCACGCCGCCATGCAGGTGAATGAAGGTCTGGTCTTGCAGATGGTCGAGGACCTGCGCCGCGCCTACGACCTGCCGTCAATGACCGTCGGCCTGCTCGGCATGGCGTTCAAGGCCGAAATCGACGATACTCGCGCTTCGCTCAGCTACAAGCTCAAGCGCGCGTTGCAAATGGCTGCCAAGGAAGTGCTGACCACCGATCCCTTCGTCATCACCGATCCGGCGATTTTGCCGTTCGACCAGGTGGTGGTGCGTAGCGACATCCTCATTCTGTGCGCGCCGCATTCCGCCTATGCCACGGCCGATCTCAAGGGTAAGCCGGTGGTCGATGTCTGGGGCTTTCTTAAATCCGGGAATATCGTGACGTGAGCATGCCGCCGCGTCACAACATCGTCATCCGTGCCGCATGGCGCCGTTCGCGCGGGGGCTCGCCATGAAACGCTTCCAGACATTGACCCTGCGGCAATACCTGATCGTGCTCTACGATATTCTCGCCACCGCGGCGGCGATCGTCGTCACGCTCTTGCTGCGCTTCGAGGATTACCAACTCGCGGCCAAGCTCGCCGGTTTCGAGATTTTTCTGCCGTGCTTTGTGCTCTATGCCGGAATTGTCTATTTCGGTTTCAACCTGCATCAGAGCAAATGGCGCTTCACGTCGGTGCCGGATCTGGTCAACATTTTCCGCGCCGCGACGGTGCTGGCGGTGTCGCTGGTCGCACTCGATTACGTGCTGGTGGCGGATTATTTCTACGGTTCGTTTTTCTTCGGCAAGATCACGATCCTTTTGTACTGGGTCCTCCAGATGTTTTTTCTGGGCGGCGGCCGCATTCTGTATCGCTACTTCCACTACACCCGCACGATCCAGCGCGCGAAAGACGCCGACGCGACGCCGACGCTGGTGGTCGGCCGCGCCGCCGACGCCGAGGTGCTGCTGCGCGGAATCGAAAGTGGCGCCGTCAAGAAAATCTGGCCGGTCGGCATCCTGTCGCCGTCGTCCTCCGACCGTGGCCAATCGATCCGCGGCATTCCGGTGCTCGGCGATGTCGACGATCTCGAGGAAGTGGTCGCCGATCTTGTCTCGCGCGGCAGCAAGGTGACGCGTCTCATCATGGCGCCGTCGGCGTTGTCGCCGGAAGCGCGGCCGGAGGCGCTGCTGATGCGTGCGCGCCGGCTCGGCATCGCCATGAGCCAGATGCCGTCGCTCGATTCCGGCGGGCAGGCGGTGCAACTCGCGCCGGTCTTGGTCGAGGATTTGCTGTTGCGGCCGAGCGTCAAGATCGATTACCAACGCCTGGAATCCTTCGTCGCCGGCCGCTCGATCGTCGTCACCGGCGGCGGCGGCTCGATCGGATCGGAAATCTGCGAGCGCATCATCGCCTTCGGCGCCGCCCGCCTGCTGGTGATCGAGAATTCCGAACCGGCGTTGCACGCGGTGCTGGAGCGGCTGGCGGCGCGCGAGGCGGCCGCGGAAATTTCCGGCCACATCGCCGACATCCGCGACCGCGCCCGCATCGTGCATCTGATCGCATCGTTCAAGCCCGACATCGTGTTTCACGCGGCCGCCTTGAAGCACGTGCCGATCTTGGAGCGCGACTGGGGCGAGGGCATCAAGACCAACGTGTTCGGCTCGATCAATGTCGCGGACGCGGCGGAGGCCGCCGGTTGCGCCGCCATGGTGATGATCTCGACCGACAAGGCGATCGAGCCGGTGTCGGTCCTCGGCGCCACCAAGCGGCTGGCCGAAATGTATTGCGAGGCGCTTGACGGCGAGCTTCGCCGCCGCGATGCCAACAAGCGCAACATGCGGCTGATCTCGGTGCGGTTTGGCAATGTGCTCGCGTCGAACGGCTCGGTGGTACCGAAGTTCAAGGCGCAGATCGAAGCCGGCGGCCCAGTCACCGTCACGCATCCCGACATGGTGCGTTACTTCATGACCATCCGCGAAGCCTGCGATCTGGTCATCACCGCTTCCAGTCACGCGCTCGCGGTCAATGACGGCAAGGTTTCGGTCTATGTGCTCAACATGGGTCAACCGGTGAAAATCGTCGACCTGGCCGAACGCATCATCCGCCTCTCCGGGCTTGAGCCCGGCCGCGACATCCAGATTGTCTTTACCGGCATCCGGCCGGGCGAACGGCTGCATGAAATATTGTTCGCGCGTGAGGAAGAAATGTCGGAGACTGGCATTGACGGCATCGTGGCGGCCAAGCCCGTGCAGGCTTCGCTCGATCACGTGCGTGCCTGGGTGGCGCAATTGGAGCAGGGCCTTTCCGTCAACGAGCGTGCCGTAATTTATAATGTGCTGCGCGACGCGGTGCCGGAATTTCGCGGGGAAGCCGCGTAAGGACATCGACCATGGACGTGGCGGGATTTTTCAAAACCGAGTTTACCGAGCACCATGCGGTCGCGCGCGCGAGCGAAGCCGCGCTCGCCGATGCCTTCGCAAAGCTGCTGGCCGCCTGCGTCGCCGCGATCCGCGCCGGCGGCAAGATCATGCTGTTCGGCAATGGCGGTAGCGCCGGCGACGCGCAGCATCTCGCGACCGAGCTGACCATCCGCTACAAAAGTGATCGTGCGCCGATCGCCGCCATCGCGCTCACTACCGACACCTCGGCGCTCACCGCCGCCGGCAACGACCTCGGTTTCGAGCAGATTTTCGCGCGCCAGATCGCCGCGCTCGGCAAGCCCGGCGACGTCGTCATTGCAATTTCGACCTCGGGCAAAAGCCCGAACATCATCGCCGGCCTCAAGCAGGCGCGCTCGATGAAACTCGTCTCCGCGGCGTTCGGCGGCAAAGGCGGCGGCGACATGACGGGGCTCGCCGATCCATTGCTGGTCGTGCCCTCCGACACCACCGCGCGCATCCAGGAAATGCACATCCTCATCGGCCAGATGCTGTGCGGCGCGCTCGAGATCGAGTTGGGGTTAGTGAAGTAGGGCGGGATTAGCGAAGCATAATCCGCCGCCGGCCTGGCGGGTTACGCCTCCCGCCTTCGCGCCGTAAAAAACAGGGGCGTATCCCCATGTCTGAATTCTAGCCAGCAAAATAACGCAGTTTTTCATCATGCGAAATCAGCATTCACCATACTGAAAACACCTTGACTCTGATGGCCCATAAGTTTTCTCTGACGGCAGGGAGAAAATAACACCATGGACGCAAAGATCCTGCCGGGACCCGGCACCAAGGCCCATCCGCCACGTTCGCGCGCCGATGGCGAACGGCACAGCATTCAATCGGTCGACCGGGCTCTGTTCCTGCTCGAGACCATCGCCGAGGCCGGCGGGGAGGCGACGCTCACCGATCTCGCCACCCGCACCGGCTTGAATATCTCGACCTGCCATCATCTTCTGGCGACGCTGATCCAGCGCGGCTTTGCCGCCAAGGTGCCCGGCCGCCGCCTTTACGCTCTCGGCGCCCGCATCCTCTATCTCGGCCATGCCTGCTTGCAGGTCGACCTGCCGCGCCGCGCCCAGCCCTTCCTCGAGGCGGTCAATGCCGCCACCGGCGAGACCGTCCACCTCGCCGGGCTCCAGGGCGACTCGGTCGTCACGCTCGCCCGCCGCGAAGCGCGCCACGCCGTGCGCGTCGACTCCGGCAAGGTAGGCAAGCTGGAAGCGCCGCACGCCACCTCGCTCGGCAAGGCGATCATGGCCTGGCTGCCCGAAGAGGAAATGCAGCGCATGGTCGGGCCCGGCATGAAACGCTTCACCGATCACACCATCACCGAATTCCCCGAGCTGATCGAATCGCTGCGGCAAGTGCGCCGCAACGGCTTCGCCATCGACCGCGAGGAGTTTCTGCCCGGCGTGATCTGCGTCGGCGCCGCCATTCGCGATCAGGCCGGCACCGTGATTGGCGCCATCAGCGCCTCGACGCCGATGATGCGAGCGTCGCAAGAGCACATCGACCTGATGCGCGACGAAATCCTCGCCGCCACGCGCGCGCTGTCGGCGCAGTTCGGCGCCCCGGCCGTCACTGACCGCGCGCAAGCGGTTGCCAATTGAACGGCGCCCGCGGCGTCTGACCTAAGTAATTTTTTCTTGGAGGAACGATGTATTCACCGGCCGGCGTGAAAACCAACCACAATGAATTTCCAATCCCGGACACCATGCGCGCCTGGGTGCTCGGCGATCCCGGACAACTGAGTATCACTGAGAAGCCGACGCCGGTTCCGAAAAAGGCCGAGGTGTTGGTACGCATCGACGCGGTCGCAATTTGCGCGACCGATCTGGAAATCATCTATCACGGCCCGCCCGCGTCAATCCAAGGCGGCCTGCCGTTCAACAAAGGCTTCACTCCCGGTCACGAATATATGGGTACCGTGGTGGCGCTCGGCGCCGGCGTCGATGAATACAAAATCGGCCAGCGCGTCGCGGTCGAAATCCATGCCGGCTGCGGCCAGTGCAAGCGCTGCCGCGAGGGCATGTACACCTCGTGCCACAACTACGGCCTCAATTACGGCGACGTCGATAAGGGCCACCGCGCCAATGGCTTTACCACCGACGGCGGCTTCTGCGAATACCAGGTCAATCACATCAACACGCTGGTTTCGATCAACGACGAAATGTCGGACGAAGTGGGCACGCTGGTCGTGACCGCCGGTACCGCCATGTATGCGCTCACCGAGCTCGGCGGGCTGGTTGCCGGCGAAAGCGTGTGCGTCACCGGCCCCGGCCCCATCGGACTTATGGCTGTTGCAGTGGCCAAGGCATTGGGTGCGCAGCCGGTCATTCTCACCGGCACCCGCGATAATCGCCTCGATATCGGCAAACAGTTAGGGGCCGACGCCGTCATCAACATCCGCAACACGCCGGATGTCGTTGCCGAGGTCAAGAAGCTCAACGGCGGCAAGGGCGTCGATTATGTGGTCGAATGCTCGGCGGCAACGAGCGCGGTCAACGACGCGGTGCGCATGGTCAATCGCGGCGGCCGCGTGTGTCTCGCCGCTTTCGCGCACGAGGAAGTGCCGGTCGACGTCGCGCATATCGTGCGCAACAACATCTACATGTACGGCATCCGCGGCGAAGGAAAGAGCGCGACGCATCGCGCCGAAGCCTTCATGCAGCAGAAGCGCTTCGACGCCACCAAGATCCACACCCACACCTTCCCGCTGGAAGACCTTCCGACCGCGATCCGCTACGCCAAGGACCGCGTCGAGGACGCCATCAAGGTGGTGGTGAAAAACCAGATCGGCGCCGCGAATAAAGTGGCGGCGGAGTAAATGTTGTCATCACCGGGCCGGCGCGAAGCGCCGTGACCCGGTGATCCCGCTTAGGGACGCAGTGCGCCAGCCTAAGCGGGATGGCCGGGACAAGCCCGGCCATGACAAGAGAGAGGCCAAACCACCATGCTCACCTGCGACGAATACATCACAGCCACGTCGCTCGCCGATGCCTTCGCGGCGATGGAGGCTAATCGCGAGCGTTATCGTATCGTCGCCGGCTGCACGGACACCTTGCCTTGGGCGCGCGAAGGCAGGGCGGGCGATGTCAATATTCCGGTGCTGATCGACGTCTCGAAAATTCCGGAGCTCAACGAACGCTGGATCGGCGACAACCGCCTGCGATTGGGTGCGGCGACGCCGATCCAACGGTTCCTCGACGATCCTGCGCTCGGCCATGCCATGCCGGAAATGCCTCGTTGCGCGGTCTGGTTCGCCGACGATCAAATCCGCGCGCAGGCCACCATTGGCGGCAATATCGTCAATGCCTCGCCAGCCGCCGACGCGACGCCCTGTTTCGAGGCGCATGACGCCTCCGTCGAAATCGCCGCGTCGCATAACGGAAAAATTGTCGCGCGCACGATGCCGCTATGCGAATTCGTCACCGGCCCGGGCAAAACCGCGCTGAAGGAAGGCGAGATCGTCACGGCGATCGAATGCGACGCGCTTCCCGGTTTCGGCGGCAGTTTCGAGAAAGTCGGCCACCGCCGCTCGCTGGTGATTTCGCTGGTTTGTCTCGCCGTGCTGGTCAAACTCGACCGCGACGGCCGCACAATCGATGACACGCGCCTCGCTATCGCCGGCATTCGCCCGGTGCCGCGCCGCCTGCGCGAAATCGAGAACCTGCTGCGCGGCAAAAAGCTCACCGCGGAACTATTGGAAGAAGCCGCCGACATGCCGCTCGATCTGGTGCAATCGCGCACGCGGCAAGACTATCGCCGCGACGTGGTGCGCGGCTTTCTGGTGCGCGGGTTGATTGCTGCCGCCAAACGCGCAGGCGCTTCGCCCGACGCGCTGACGCCCGAGCTGGAGGCGGCCTATGCCTGACCTCCGCTTCGAGGCCACCATCAATGGCAAGAAGATCAAGCGCAACGCCAAACCGTCGCAGCGCCTGCTCGATTTCCTGCGCGACGATCTCCACCTCACCGGCAACAAGGAAGGCTGCGGCGCCGGCGAATGCGGCACCTGCTCGGTCTTTGTCGATGGCGTGCTGATGAAATCCTGCCTCTTGCCGGTGGCGAAGGCGCAGGGCGCCCGTATCGACTCAATCGAATCGCTCGCGCCCACCGGCGAACTGAGTGTGCTGCAAAAAGCCTTTCATAAGGCCGGCGCCAGCCAATGCGGCTATTGCATTCCCGGCATGGTGATGGCGGCCACCGCCGCGTTGCGCGCCAATCCCTTTGCCGGCCGCGAGGAAATCAAGGAAAGGCTCGGCGGCAATATCTGCCGCTGCACCGGCTACCAGAAAATCTTCGACGCGGTTGAGCTTGCGCGCGACGTGCAGAACGGCCGCCTGCCGGCGACCGCGTTGCTCGAAACCGACACCGCCGACGGCGAGGTGATCGGCCGCAACGTGCGCCGCATCGATGCGCCGAGCAAGGTGTCGGGCCGTCTCAAATATGCCGGCGACATGACGATGCCGGGCATGTTGCATGTCCAGGTGCTGCGCTCACCGCACGCCCATGCGCGCATTATGTCGATCGACACCTCGGCCGCTGAAGCCATGGACGGCGTCGAGGCGGTCATCACCTCCAAGGACGTGCCCGGCCAGGACGGCTTCGGCGTCTTCGTGCACGACCAGCCGATCATGGCGCGAGGCAAGGTGCGTTATGTCGGCGAAGCCATCGCGGCGGTTGCGGCGGAAGATGCGCTCACCGCCAAGCGCGCCGTCGCGGCGATCAAGGTGGTCTACGAGCAGCTCCCACCGGTGTTCGATCCCGACGAGGCGATGCGCGAAGGCGCGGCCGTCGTGCATGACTATGCGCCCGACAATATCACCAAGCACATCCCGATCCGCGTCGGCGACGTCGAGGCCGGCTTTGCCGCCTCCGATCTGGTGGTCGAAGAGAGCTATTCGACGCAGGCCATCGAGCACGCCTATCTGGAGCCGGAAGCGGGGCTGGCTTACGTCGACCACGACGATGTCGTGACGGTCGTTTCGCCGAGCCAGAACATCACCCATCACCGCCATATGCTGGCGCGCATCATTGCCAAGCCCATCGCCAAAGTGCGCTTCATCATGTCGCCGGTCGGCGGCGGCTTCGGCGGCAAGGAGGACATGATGTACCAGGGCATGCTCGCTCTGCTGGCGATGAAGACCATGCGCCCGGTGCGGCTCGTGTTCACACGCGAGGAGTCGATCATCTCGACCGCCAAGCGCCATCCCTCGCGCACCACATTGCGCATGGGCGTGATGCGCGACGGCCGCATCCGCGCCTTGTCAATGCGCATGATCTGCGACGGCGGTGCTTACGGGCTGTCGACCGAAGGCGTCATGCGCAAGGCCGCGATTCTCGCCGCCGGGCCTTACGTCATTCCGAACGTGCGCATCGACACCTATGGCATCTATACCAACAACACGCCGTCCGGCGCGTTCCGTTCCTTCGGCGCGTTGCAGACGCAATTCGCCACCGAAAGCCATCTCGACATTATCGCCGAAAAGCTTGGTCTCGATCCGTTCGAAATGCGCCGCATCAACGCCATGCGCGACGGCGCGACCACCCACACGAAACAGAAGCTCGGCTCGGTCAGCCTGATGCGCGCGCTTGACGCCGCCGAACAGGCTTCCGGCTGGCAAGTCGGCGCGCCTAATGTGCGCGGGCCAACGCGCGGCGATCTCAATCGCGACGACGTGCGCCCGCCGGTCTCGCTCGGTGCGCGCTTTAGCGCCGATAGCAAACAAGAGGCGGCCGAATAATGGCGCGCAAACGCGGACGAGGCATGGCAGCCTGCTGGTACGGCATCGCGCGCACCGCGACGGTTGACCGCGCCGCCGCCTGGGCTGAGATCGACGACGGTGGCTCGGCCAAGATCGTCACCGGTGTCACCGAAATCGGCGAAGGCATTCTCACCGTACTGGCCCAGATCGCCGCGCATGAAATGGGCGTGAAGCCGGAGCACGTCGTCATCGGCGATAACGACACCGCGCGCGCGCCGGAAGCGGCGCATGCCGGCGCCAGCCGGCAGACTTATATGATCGGCAACGTGGTTGCGCTCGCATCGCGTGAAGCGCGCCAGCGTCTGGTCGATGTCATGGCCGAGATGTGGGACGCGCCGCCGGAAACGATCCGCACCGGCAACGGCGAAATCTGGGCCGAGAATACCAATCACCGCATCTCAATGGGTGAGGCGGTCGCTTGCGCCAAAAATCGTGGCGTGGTGCCGATCGGCTCCGCCACGTTCGGAACCAACACGACCGGCCTCGACGCGGTCGATGGCGCCGGGCGCCCGTGGCAGGCGTATGTCTTCGGCTGTCAGGTCGCCGAAGTCGAAGTCGACACGATCACTGGCGAAGTGCAGGTGCTGGCCGTCTGGGCGGCGCATGATGTCGGCCGCGCCGTCAATCCGCAGGGCGTCGAAGGCCAGATCGAAGGCGGCATCGTGCAGGCGATCGGCCAGGGCCTGATGGAAGACTATCAGATCAAGGACGGCCACACCTCGACGTCCGGTTTCGCGAAATACATCCTGCCGACGTCGCTCGATGTGCCGCGCGTCAATTCGATCATCATCGAAGACCCCGATCCGATCGGGCCGCTGGGCGTGAAGGGGATCGGCGAGCCGGCGATGGTGCCGACGATTCCCGCCGTCATGAACGCGATCTATGACGCAATCGGCGTGCGCGTGTTCGAGCTGCCGGCAACGCCGGAGAGAATCCTGACGGCACTGCGTGCCAAAAACATGGCGCAGGCCGTGGAGTAGAGTTGATGAGCGTGGCGGACTTAAACGTGACAGCGGATATTCAAGAGCAGCCGTTCATGGCTGATCTCGCCGCCATCCGCCGTCTCGCCGGCCTGTTGCCGGGCGCGTGGCCGGTGGCGGTCAACGGCATTCGGGTCGCGGCTTCGGTCCGCCCGAACAAATTCGTAATCGAGGGCGGCGATGAAACGCCCATCACCATGCCACGCACGGCTTTCCAGGTGGTTTATCCCGACGCCACCGTGATGATCGATTCCGGTCTCGACCAGGAAACGCACGGTTCCTTTTCGACGCCCGACAAGCATGAGCCGTATTTCCCGGAGGAATTCGCCAAGCTCCAACAGGCGCTCAATGCCGCGCGCATGATCGTGCTGACCCATTTCCACGCCGACCACGTCGCCGGCGTCACGCAAGCCGCCAACTTCGATGAACTGGCGGCCAAGACCTTGATCTCGGTCGCCACCGCGCAATGCCTGCTCAACACGCCGCATAAGCCTCACCTGCGAATGCCGGCCGAGCAACTGAACAAATTCATCATCTTCGATTACGGCGATTATTATCCGATCGCGCCCGGCATGGTGCTGATCCGCGCGCACGGTCATTCCGCCGATCACCAGATGGTCTACATCGCCTTGCAATCCGGCCGCGAAATCCTGCACAGCGTCGATGTCGGCTGGGTGATGGAGAATATCGCCCAAGTCAAAGGCAAGGCCGCGCCGTGGGTGAAGGAAGACGTGCCGGCGGTGATCGGCCAGTTGCGCTGGCTCAACAATGTTCTCAACAACGAGCGCAACGTCACGCTTCTGGTGACGCATGACGACGCGCAATTTTCGTCGGCGGTAAAGGCCGGTATCATTGGGGGCGAACTTAAGTTGTAACGCTAAAAATCAAAAAGCGACAGAGGAGGAGGAAAGCTCATGAATAGGTTTATCCAAGGATTATGCGCGACGTTAGCGTTGGTCTGTGCCGGCCTGCCCGCGATGGCGCAGAATTATCCGACACGTCCGATCACGATGATCGTTCCGTTCCCGCCCGGCGGGCCGAGCGACGTCGTGGCGCGGATCATGGCCGACGGCATGGGCAAGGCGCTCGGCCAATCCATCGTGATCGAAAACGTCGGCGGCGCCGGTGGCACCATCGGCACCGCGCGCGCGGCGGCGGCGGCGCCGGACGGTTACACCTTGCTCGGCGCCAGCATGGGTTCGCACGTTTCTGCGCCGGCGCTCTTTGCCAATCTGCGGTACGATTCGACCAAGGACTTCGAGCCGATCGGCCTCGCGTCGAATGCGCCGGCCGCGGTGGTTGCCCGCAAGGACTTTCCCGCCAAGGATTTCAAGGAATTCGTCGCTTATTTGAAGAAAGAAGGCGGCAACGTGAAGCAGGCGCATGGCGGCATCGGATCATCGTCGCACATGGCCTGTCTCCTGTTGACCTCCGAACTTGGCGTTCATCCGACGCTGGTTGCCTATCGCGGCACCGGCCCGGCACTCAACGACGTGATCGGCGGCCATGTCGATTTCTTCTGCGAGCAGGTCGTCAGCGTGCAGGGCGCCGTCAAGGGCGGATCGGTGAAAAGCTATGCCGTCTCGGGCAATAGCCGTTCGCCGGCGCTGCCCGATGTGCCGTCGGCAAAGGAAGTCGGCGATCCCGCCTTCCAGATCAATATCTGGAGCGCGATTTTCGCGCCCAAAGGCACGCCGAAACCGATCGTCGCCAAGCTCAGCGAAGCGCTCGACAAGACCCTGAACGACCCGGCGGTGCAGAAGCGGCTCGTCGATCTCGGCGGCACCGTGCCGTCGGTCCAGGAACGCGGTCCGGCGCATCTGGCGACACAGATGAAGGCGGATATCGCGCGATGGAATCCGATTCTTAAAGCCGCGGTGGCCGGCAAGTAGACAAGCGGACAGCGGTGGCAACGCGGGGCGGATGTCATGTCCGCCCCGCAAGCGGTTGGAAAAGCAATGTTGAATCCGAATCCGGAGAGCAAAAGTGAGCGCGCGGTGCGCGAGCGCGCGCGCGCGATCAAACAGGCCGGCGGCGTCGAGCAGGCCTTGGCGAACGGCACTCTGCCGAAGCTGATCGAGACGACGTTGTCGGAAGCCTTGGTACTGGGGTTGCTCAAGCAGGGCGTGAAAAAATATTTCGCGATCTTCGGCCACGGCTCGACCGACTTGGGCAACGTGCTGCGGCTTTACGAGGACGAAGGCGCAACGCGCACCATCAATTGCCGCAACGAGGTCGAAATGGCGCATGCCGCGACCGCGCTGCGCTGGCAATATGGCGAACTTTCCGCCGTGGTGACCTCGATAGGCCCCGGTGCGATGCAGGCATTCGCCGGATCGCTCGCCGCCGCTTCGAACGGCGTCGGCGTCTATCACATCTATGGCGACGAGACGACCTACGGCGAAGGCTACAACATGCAGCAGGTGCCGAAGCAGGAGCAGGGCGCCTTCGGCCGCATGACCGCGATCATGGGGCAGTCCTACGTGCTGCACACACCGCAAGCCGTGCGCGATGCGCTGCGGCGCGGCGCGCTGTGCGTCAATCACCCCTATCGCGCCAGCCCGTTTTATCTGTTGCTGCCGCTCAACACTCAGCCGGCGCGGCTCACCGTCAATCTCGCCGGGCTTCCGGCGCGGCCGGTTGTGCTGGTGCTGGCGCCGGCCGGCGGCGGCGAAATCGCGCAGGCGGCGGAGATGATCGCGAAGGCGAGCAAGGTTGCGATCAAGGCCGGCGGCGGCACGCGCGGCTTCGACAATGCGATCCGGCGTCTGGCGGAAGCCTCGGGCGCAGCGGTGGTGCTGTCACCCGGATCGACCGGCATCCTGCCGGACGCGCATCCGCAGAACATGCATGTTGGCGGCTCGAAAGGCTCGATCAGCGGCAACTACGCCATGGCCGAGGCCGAGCTGCTGATCGTGATCGGTTCGCGCGCGGTCTGTCAGGCCGACTGCTCCGGCATTGGCTACAAGAGCGCGCAGGCTGTCATCAACATCAACGGCGACCTCGCCGATGCACTGCATTACAACAAGACGCTGGCATTGACCGGCGATATCGGCGTCATCGCCGAGCGGCTGGCGGCGGCGGTGGAAGGACTGGATGGCGCCGACGACAACCGCGACTGGCTTGCCGCCTGCGCCGCCAAGAAGACGGAGTGGGCCGAATACAAGGGCGTGCGCTACCTCTGTCCGCCGCTCCACGACCTGGTCTGGAAAAAGCCGGTGCTGACTCAGCCGGCGGCGATCAAGGTCGTGGCCGATTTCGCCAAGTCGATTGGTGCCACGAAATATTTCGACGCCGGCGATGTCCAGGCCAATGGCTTCCAGATCGTCGAGGACGACCGCACTGGCGATACCTTCACCGAAACCGGTGCGTCCTATATGGGCTTCGCGGTCAGCGCGCTGCTCGGTTCGGCGCTCGCCGACAAGCCGCGCTATTCAATCGCCTTCACCGGCGACGGCTCCTTCATGATGAATCCGCAGGTGCTGATCGACGCGGTCGAGCATGGCGTGCGCGGCATGATCGTGATTTTCGACAACCGCCGCATGGCGGCGATAACCGGCTTGCAGATCGCGCAATACCAGACGGAATTCAAAACCAATGATCGCGTGGCCGTTGACTATGTTCAATTGGCTTCGGCGGTTTCAGGCGTGCATGCAGTCTATGGCGGCGAGACCGCCGTCAGCCTGCGCTGGGAGTTGAAGAACGCGCATGCGCAGGGTGGGCTTTCGGTAGTGCATGTGCCGGTTTACTCGGGCCCGGACGAGCGCGGCGGGCTTGGGGCCTGGGGCCAGTGGAACGTCGGCAACTGGTGCGAGGACGTGCAGGCCGAGTGGATCAAACAGGACTTATGATTAGGCGATTGCCACGGCCTTGCCGCTTTTTGCGGATTGCGCGACTGCTTCCGTTACCGCCCCGGTATTGATGATCTCGGCTTTCGGGATCGGAAATTTCACGCTCGCCGCCACCGCGTCGGCGAAAGCCTCCAGCACCGCGCGCTCCTTGTCGGCCAGGTCAAAGGTGAAGCGTTCAACCTTGCCGGCGAGATCGGTAGCGATCAGTTCGGTCTCGCCGCGCATTTCGAGCGCGCCGTTCGAGCCGAACACATGCAGGCGATAAAACGGCGTCGCCGCGTGCAGCGTGCCGAGATAGCCGGTGGCGCCTTTGGCAAAACGCAGCAGGCAGGAGGTGGTGTCGTCGACGTCGATCTCGTGCACCTGCCGCAGACTGTTGGCAAAGACGTTATTGATCGGGCCGGCGAGCGCGACCATGCCGTCGATCACATGCACGCCGCGCGCCGTCATTGCGCCGCCCGGGCTTTCGGTCTGGTTCGACCGCCAGTTTCCGGCGGCGGTCTGGTAGCTGCCCGGTCCGGAAAACTGGCCCTCGATATGGCGCACGCTGCCGATCTCGCCGGCGGCGATGCGGCGCGACATCTCGACATAGGCCGGCGCGAACCGGCGGTTGAAACCGACCAGCAAGGTGACGCCGGCGGCCTCGCAGGCGGCGAGCGCGGCCTCGGCGTCGGCGCGCGTCAGGGTGAACGGTTTTTCGGCGAAGACGTGCTTGCCGGCTTTGGCCGCGGCGATGATTTCGGCGGCGTGCTGCGAATGCGGTGTCGCCAGCACGACCGCGTGGATGGCCGGGTCGGCCAGCACGGCGGCATAGTCGATGGTCAGTTTCAGGCCGAACCCGTCGCTGAGATCCTGCCGCCCGGACGGATTTCGGGTCACCGCGGTGGTGAAGGCGATTTTGGCGCTTTTGCCATGAACGGCGCCGATCAGGCGTTTTCCCCAGTTTCCGGCGCCTTTAATGGCCACGCGCAGCATCAGTTCCCCTCTGGGGAACCCGAAAGGGCCCCGCACCGTTGATATGGCAGGTCAGGGCCGGCCGCAACGCGGCCATTCCGGCCATTGGAGATATTCATGACCGAAAAACCGAAACAGCACGCCGAAGAAGAACGCGGACGCATCGAAAAGGAAGAGGACAAGGTCGTCATCAATTCCGACGAAAGCTTTCCGGCCAGCGATCCGCCGTCGTTCAACCCGGGCATTACTGGCGCTGGCGACGTGAAGAAGAAAAAGAACTGACGGCGTCAGCCGAATTTCATATTCATCAGTCTCTCGGCATTGCCACACATGAGCTTGCGCTGGTCCTCCGTCGCAAGCTCAAGTTTTTTGATGGTCTCAAGCGTCGGCGCGATCGGCCCGAGCGGCGCGTCCGTCGCGAACACCACGTGATCCGCGCCAAAGAATTCATAGCCGCAGCGCGTCGCCGGGACGCCACCGCCGAACATGGCGGTATCGCCGTAGAAATCGTGCAGGTAATCCATATGCGGCCGTTTCAGCGAGGGCAATATTTGCGAATAGTCTTCGTCAGTCGTGCGCTGGCCGAGCACCTTGAGGCCGTTTCCGATGCGGCCGTCGTAATAGGGGATCATGCCGCCGAGATGGTGGGTGATGATCTTGAGTTTCGGATAGCGGTCGAACAGACCTGAGAACACCATGCGCAACATGGCGACCGAGGTCTCATAGGGCCAGTGAAAGCACCACCACATTTCGAAGCGCGATTTTTTCTCCGATGGATAATCCGGCATCGCCGCGGTGCCGACCGGATGCAGCCAGATCGGCAGATCGAGTTCGGCCATGCATTTGAAGATCGGCTCGAACTTTGGATCGTCGAGCGGTTCGCCGGCGACATTGGTGTAGATGAGCACGCCCCGCGCACCGAGATCTTTGACGGCGCGTTTGGCCTCCGCCACCGAACCCTCGACATCGGTGAGGCAGAGCGCGGCTGCGAAGGCCGGAAAGCGCTCGGGATGCTTGCGGCACAGCTCCGCCATCGCATCGTTGGCGACGCGCGCCAGCGTCATGCCGTCTTGGCGGTTGGCGATGTCCTCGATCGCCGGATTGGGGAGAGAGATGATCTGGCGGTAATCGCCGAACTGATCCATCTCCCTAAAGCGGACATCGAGGTCGAACAGCTTGACGATGCCGCGCAACCGCTTGCCCATGTTGCCGAGGTCCGGCTTGATCCGCGTCATCTCCTGGAAAAAACGTTCCGGGAAGATGTGGGTATAGATGTCGATGATCGGGCTCATGGGTTGTCCTTAGGTATGGAAACGAGGTGCCGCTGTAATGGCAAAGCCTGCCAGCCGAAACGCTCCGCGATCAGGCCCCAGAGGCCTTTCGGCGCCCACAACATTACCACGATGGCGACCGCGCCCATGATGAGGAGGTAGAGACTGCCGAGGTCGGCCAGCGTCTGGCGCATGAAAAAGAAGATGATGGTGCCGATGATCGGACCTTCGATGCGTCCGATGCCGCCGATCACCGTGATGAAAATGACGAAGGCCGTCCAGTCATTGACGCTGAAGGCGGTGTCCGGCGAGACGCGCAGCTTCATCAGGAAAATGAGCGCGCCGATCATGGCGGTGCCAAAGGCCGTCAGCACATAAACCAGAAGCTTCAGCCTGGTGACATCGATGCCGTTCGACTGCGCCGCCAGCTCGTTGTCGCGGATGGCGGTGAGCGCGAGGCCGTGACGCGAGCGCAGCAGCGTAATGATGGCCGTCAACACCAGGACGGTCAGCCCCAACGCCAGCCAGTAGAGTTCGAATTCGCGCGCCTGCCTGCTTGGCGCCATGGCGACGATGATCGAAGCTGGCAGGCTGATGCCGGAGCCGCCGCCGAGCACCGATATTTGCGAGGCAAGCAGCCGGAATACTTCCGCCACCACCCAAGTGCCGATGGCGAAGTAGGCGCCGCGCAGGCGGAAGGTCAGCGCTGCCACTGGGATCGAGATGATGGCGGCGATCGGTCCCGCTATGAAAATCGCGGCAATCGGGTGCACGCCACCGACGATCACCATGCCGAACAATAAATAAGCGCCGAGGCCGACATAGGCTTGTTGGCCGACCGACACCAGGCCGGCGTAACCGGCGAGCAGGTTCCACAGGCTCGCCAGCGCGACGAAGGTGAACAATTCGGCGAGCAGCCGCAGCATCTGGCGGTCGCCCCACAGCGGTGCGGCGGCCAGTACCACGAGCGCAACGGCGATGATGACGACGCCGATGCGGCTGGAGCGGGTAGCATGTTCAACTTGATACGCGGCCTCGCTCATCCCGACACCTTCGGGAATAGACCCTGCGGCCGGAACGCCAGGATGGCCAGGAAGACGATGTGGCCAGCGAGCAATTGCCAGCCCGGATTGATTTGCGCGCCGATCGCCTGCGAGACGCCGAGAATAATGCCACCGGCGAGCGTGCCCCACATGCTGCCGAGGCCGCCGATGATGACGGCTTCGAAACCGAAGATAAGCCGCGCCGGCCCGATGGCCGGATCGAAATTGGCGCGTACGGCCAGGAACACGCCGGCGACCGCGATTACCGCCAGCGACAACGCCATCGCCATCGCAAAGACGTGGCGCGTGTCGAGGCCCATCAGTTGTGCCACCGCCTGATCGTCGGAGGTGGCGCGGAAGGCGCGGCCGAGCGCCGTGCGATAGAACAGAATTTGCAGCGCGGCGATGACCACGATCGCGACGATGAATTGAATGAACGGCAACAGCCCAACCCAGATGCCGGACGACACTTGATAGGTCATGATCTCGACCGCGCCGGCTTGCAGCTTGCGGCTATCGGCGGTGAAGACTTCGAGCAGGCCATTCTGAATGATGATCGACAGGCCGAAGGTGACCAGCAGCGGCGGCAGGATGTCGTCGCCGAGCGTGCGGTTGAGCAGCAGCCGTTGCAGTGCGTAGCCGATGATCGCCATCGCCGGCACGACCAATATCAGCGACGTGAGCGGGCCGATGCCGAGCGTGTCGGTCACCGTCAGCGCGATGTAAGCGGCGAGCACAATCAGATCACCATGGGCGATGTTGACGAGCCGCATCACGCCGAAAATAAGCGAAAGCCCGGCCGCGAACATGGCGTAGAGGCCGCCGACCAGCACGCCTTGCAGGATGATATTGAGCCATTCGGTCATCGCTACACCCCGAAATACGCGGCCGAGATCGCTTCGCGCGTGAGCGTCTGCGCCGGGCCTTGCAGGGCGATGCGGCCCTCTTGCAGGCAATAGACTTGGGCAGCCGCCTTCAATGCCTGCGCGATGTCCTGCTCGACGATGATGAGCGACATGCCGTCGCCGACGATGGCCGGCAGTTGCGCGTAGATATCGCGCACGATGATCGGCGCGAGGCCGAGACTGATTTCGTCGCACAATAATAGCTTCGGGTTCGACATAAGCGCGCGGCCGATGGCGGCCATCTGCTGCTGTCCGCCGGACAGCGCGGTCGCCGGCAAATGCTTGCGCTCGGCCAGCACGGGGAAAAGCTTATAGATGCGTTCGAGGGACCATGGTCCCGTCCGTCCGGATTGCGCGCCGATTTTGAGGTTTTCCTCGACCGTCAGCGATGGAAAAAGCCTGCGTCCTTCCGGCACCAGTGCGATGCCGCGCTTGACCACGTCGAAGGCGGCGGCGTGACCGCTCGGCGCGCCATCGAATGCGATGTCGCCGCGGCGCGGGTGCATCAGCCCTGCGATCGAGCGCAGCAGCGTGCTTTTGCCGGCGCCGTTGGCGCCGATCACGGCGACTACTTGCCCGGCCTCCACGCGCAACGACACGCCGAACAGCGCCTGGAAGTCGCCGTAATAAACGTCAATGCCGTTCACGCCGAGGAGTGGTTCAGGCATCGGCGGCGATCCCCATGTAAATCTCCGCCACTTGCGGGCTCTTGATCACCTGATGCGGATCGCCCTCGGCGATGAACTTGCCACCATGCAGTACGGCGAGGCGGTCGACGGTGGCGAGCAACGCATGCACGACATGCTCGATCCAGACAATCGACACGCCGCCGGCGCGTACGTCCTTGATCAGCGTAATGAGCGTCGCGCATTCGTGTTCGGTCAGGCCGCCGGCGACTTCGTCGAGCAGCAGCACGCGCGGATTGGTCGCGAGCGCGCGCGCGAGTTCGAGCCGCTTGCGGTCGAGCAGCGTCAGTCCACCGGCACGCTTGTTGGCCTTGTCGGCAAGCGCGCAGCGTTCAAGCAGTTCGGCGCAGCGGCCATAGACTGCCTTTTCGCTTTCGCCGTTGCTGAAGGCTGCTGCGACCACGACGTTCTCGAATACGGTCATGCCGGAAAAAGGCTGCGGAATCTGGAACGAGCGCGCCATGCCAAGGCGGCAGCGGCTGCCGGGCGACGACTGCGTGACGTCATGGCCGCCAAACAGTACGCGCCCGCCGTCGGGCGCGACCGTGCCGGTAGCGATGCCGAACAGCGTCGTCTTGCCGGCGCCGTTCGGCCCGATGATGCCGAGCGCCTCGCCCTCGTTGAGTGTAAGCCCAATGCCATCGGCGACCACCACGGCCCCGAACCGCTTGGAGATGTTTTCGAGGGTGAGGATGGTGGGCATTACTCTATTCGCGAATGAGGTGCGCTCCCTCTCCCCGCAAGCGGGGAGAGGTGAAGTTAGGAAAGCGGCAGCAACTTCCCGCCGACCGGAATATTCGCCGCGGTCTTGTTCTCGGTAATCACGAGCTGAAATTTGTCGCCCTTGCGTTGCCACTGGCCGCCGACCAAAGGCGTCTTGGTGACATTCTTCACCGGCTTGCCGGTCCACTGGATCGGCCCGACGATCGACTTGTAGTTGGTCGCGGTGATCGCGGCCAGGATCGCCTTCGGATCGTTCGGATTCTTGGTGCGCTTGAGCACGTCGATCGCCACTTCGAACAGCGCGTGCTGGAAGCCGATCGGCTGCGTCCACGGACGGTTGGTCGCCTTGGTGTAGGCGTCGGCGAGCGCTTGGCAGCTCTGCCCGGTCAGCCCCGACTTGAACGGATGATTGGGCGACCACCAGATCTCGCTCGACAATCCGTTGCCGCGCGGGCCGAGCGCATCGATGGCGGAGGGGAACAGCAGCGCCTTGCCGATGGTGACGATCTTCGGCTTGAAGCCTTGCTGCGCCGCCTGCGACCAGAAGGTGGCGAAGTCGGGCGGGATCATCACGCCGGTGACGATCTCGGCGCCCGCCGCCTTGAAGGCGGAAATCTGCGAGGTGAAGTCGTTGTTCATCGGCTGGTAACGGCCGGGATCGATCAGCTTGTAGCCGGCTTTGGTGAAAGCCGGCGGCACACCGCGTTGCGCGTCGCCCCAGGCATTGCCGTCGGCGTCGTTCGGGAACAAGCCGCCGATCACCTTGTTGTTCGGCACTTCGTCCCACAGCGCCATGTAGGAGGCGATGATGTCTTCGAGGCCCCAGAAGAAATGATAGGTCCAGGTAAATCCTTTGGCCGGATCGCCCTTACGGCCGAAGAAATAAGGCTGCCACGGACAGTTGGTGGTGATGCAGGGCACCTCGTTGACTTCCGCCTGGTCCGAAATGGGATTGGTGGTGTCGGGTGTGCCGGAGCCGACGAGGAGGTTGACCTTGTCGGACAGGATCAGTTCGCTCGCCACTTCGGAAGCGCGGCTGGCGCTTGACTGCGAGTCCTTGGTGATGATCTCGATCTTGAAGTCCTTGCCGCCGATCTTGAAACCCTTCGACACCAGGCTTTTGACGTGATCGACGATGAAGGGATCGGCCTCGCCGAAGCCGGCAAGCGGGCCGGTGCGCGGGCTGACATGGCCGATCTTGATGACGTTCGATTGCGCTTGCGCGGGCAATACGCCGAGCACGGCCGGCGCGGCGATGGCGCCGAGGCCGGTCTTGACCATTGTACGGCGAGAAATCGTCTTGATGTCGGTCATCGTTTTCTCCCTGTGTTATTGCGCGCGCATCAGCCATCCTGAGCCCGCGCGTTTTTCAAGTGTCGCAGAACTTTCGAACGCAATTCCGCTTGTTGCTCGGGGCTCCAGGTGCGGAAGCCTTCGCCGCTCTTGAAACCGAGTTTGCCGTCTTTCACCAGTTTTTCCAAATAGGGCGACGGACCGGGACGGCTGTCGATATCGCCGAGTACCGTATTGTGGATCGCCAGCGTCAGGTCGGTGCCGACCATGTCGGCATTTTCCAACGGCCCCAAAACCGCCAATCTGCGGCCAAAAGCCGCCTTGATGACGCTGTCGACGGTTTCGGCGTCGCAGATGCCGCGCTCGACCAATGAAATAGCCTCGCGCCAGAGCGCGTGTTGCAGCCGGTTGCCGATGAAGCCGGGCACGTCTTTCTTCACGTGCGCCGGTTTCTTGCCGGCGTCGGCGTGCAGCTTCATGGTGAAGTCGATAGTGGCGCGCGAGGTCCACTGCGTCTCGATCACTTCGACCAGCGGCACCAGGAAAGGCGGATTCCACCAATGCGTCCCGAGCGCGCGTTCGCGATACTTGAGAGCTTGCATAATCGCGGTGATTGGAATGACTGAGGTGTTGCTGGCGAGAATCGTATCGGCGCGGACATGTTGCTCGATCTCGCCGAACAATTTTTGCTTGAGCGGCAAATCCTCCAGCGCGGCTTCGACGACGTAGTTGGCATCGCGCACGGCAAGCGCCAGGTCGGCTTGCGGCGTGACGCGTTCGACCGCGCTTTCGTCATCGCCCAGGTCTTTCAGATTGGCGAGAATGCGTTGCTTGACGGTGTCGAGCGAAGCGGGGAAGGCGTCGTAGATCGTCACGTCATGGCCGGCGAGCGCGAACACCTGCGCGATGCCGTGGCCCATCAGGCCGGCGCCGATGACGCCGATGCGCGCTTTCGCCATCACTTACCCCGCAGTATAGCCGCCATCGGCGTAAAGAATGTGGCCGGTATAGAAATCCGACGCCTTCGAGGCGAGGAACAACAACGGCCCGGCGAGATCTTCCGGCTCGCCCAGGCGGCCTTTCGGCACGCGTGCAAGGAAGCCCTTCCGAACCGCCTGCGCACGCTCGGTGTCCTCATACATCCAGGCGGTGAGCGGCGAACGGAAAACGGTCGGCCCCAGCGCATTGACGGTGATGCCGGTGTCGCCCCATTCGCAGCCGAGCGCCTTGGTGATGCCGTCGACCGCCGATTTCGACGCGCAATAGGCGGTGTAGCCGGCCGGATGGCCTAGCAGGCCGCGCGCCGACGAGGTGAGGATGACCTTGCCGCCTTGTCCCTGCGCCAGCATCTGTTTGCCGGCGGCGCGCGCCATCAGCCAGGACTGCGTGACATTGGCGTCCATGACGTCGAGGAAATCTTCCGGCTTCTGATCGACGATCTTGGCGACTTTATTGAGGCCCGACGCGACCACGAGTATATCGACGCGGCCGAACTTGTCGACCGCGGCCTTGACGATCTTCTCGCAGTTTTCTTCCGAGCTTGGCCGTAGCGCGATCACTTCGGCCTTGGCGCCGAGCGCCTCGCATTCGGCCGCGACCTTTTTCAGTTCGTCGGCCTTGCTCGCCGCCAGCACCACGTTTGCGCCGGCGCCGGCCAATGTTTTGGCCGACAGCGCGCCGAAGGCGCCCGACGCGCCGGTAATGATGGCGGTCTTGCCCTTGATGTCGAACAGACCGAACGGGTTCTTCAAGAATGCTTCGGACATGGGACGCTCCTCACACGACTTTTTTCTTCGTCATGGCCGGGCATAGCCCGTCGAAGACGGGCGTAAACGCCCTTATGTCCCGGCCATCAAAATGTCTGCCCGGAACAAGTCCGGGCATGACGTCTTCGGCGTCACTTCGGCGGCATCGCCACTGCGACCGCGATGGTGCAGACTTCGTTGCCGCGGTTGATGATCTCGCGCGTCTCGTTCGGCTCGATGACACAGGAGTCGAGAGGCTTGAGCACCGTCTCCTTACCGTCGACAATCACCGTGAGTTCGCCCGATAGCACCAGATAGACTTTCTCCGGCGGCGAGGCGTCGGGTCCGGCGCCGCCGCCCGGCAGAAAGTGCGAGACGCCGAACACCAGCCCCTTGGTGCCGCCGGCTTCCGCGCCGAAAAGGCGCAGAGAGGAGTAAGCGCGGTGATTGGGCGCGTCATAGGTTTTGGCGTCCGAGAAGCGTTTTAGGTGCATGTTAATCCACTCCCTGCGTCGAACGAATTGCGTTCCTTACATTTTTTATGCGCATGATCTGGTCCGAAAACCGGTTCCCATCCCCGATCGGTGTCGAGGACATGCTTTTCGGGATCATGCGCTAGAACTTACTCCCCTTCTCGATGCGGTATTTGCCGGTCGGATCGGTGATGGCGACTAGGCGCACGATGCAGCCGTCGCCGCGATCCCAGTTCCAAGGGAAATAGGCGAAGGTGACGCGCTTGCCCGTGACCTTGTCGAGATCACCGCCGACATTCTCGATGCCCATGATGCCGTTCTGGAACAGAATACGGTGCACCGGCTCCCATTCCGGAAAGTCGTCCTTCCAGTCGCGGCCACCCGACCATTCGAAATATTCCTTTTCGAGATGCGGGTGCAGCGGGCCGTTGCGCTGCGGGCCGATGGCTGTGGCGAGCGGATGATCGTTGGCCTGTGTGTCATGGCCGACAACCTTGACCTTGTTCTTGACGAACCATTTCGCCGCCGATGGTACGAAGCCCGGCGCGCGACAGAAATAATCCTCGCTGTCTTCGTATTGATGATGCCAGCCGGTGTTCACGATCACGACGTCGCGCGGGCGGATGATCTTGCCGCAGGTCTTTTCGAGGTCGTCGCCGGTAATCTGTTCCCATTTCTTTTTCGGGATCGACACCACGATGCCGGAGCCGAAGAAATGCGGCAGCGGCACTTCGTCGATGAAGGGCGTGCCCTGGATGACGTGCGCGGGCGCGTCGATGTGGGTGGTGTTATGCATCGACGTCGTGATGCGCTGCGACAGCACGCCTGACTTCGCCATGTAATGAATGCGCTCGATCTTGACGTCTTCGAAGTAGGGCCAGTTCGGCGACTGATAGCCGAAGCGGTGGGACAGGTTGACGAATTCCAGCCCCATGCTGTTATTCAGGTTCTCTTCAAACGATATACCGCGAATTTTTTTGGCCACGGTATCCTCCCTTTTTCGTTTCGTGTTTGGCTCTGACGATCATCCGGCAATGCGCGGACGCTCTTAGGCGGCGGCGGAAGTCATGTGCGCCTCCAGCGCCAGTTTGGTGGCGAGAAGTTTTTCGGCGATCAGCGTCTGCCGGTTCTGGAAGCGCTGGATCGGCACCGGCACGGAGATGGCGACGGCATTGCCGAGCGGGTCGTAGAGCGCGACGCCAGCCGCGCAGATGCCGAGCGTGTGTTCCTCGCGGTCGAATGCGACGCCGGCTTTGCGGACGGCTTTCAGATCGGCCATCAGCGCATCGATGCTGGTGAGCGTCTTCGGCGTGCGCGTCTGATAGCTGACGCCGATCAGCGCCGCGATGGCCGTGTCGGTCAATTTCGCGAGATAAGCCTTGCCGTTCGCCGTACAGTGCAGAGGAAAGGTCTCGCCGACCGCCGACACCGTGCGCAGGCGATGCGAGCCGATGACCTGATCGATAAAGACGAGATGGTCTTTCTTCACGGTCGAGAGGTCGACGGTTTCGTCGAGTTCTGCCGAGAGCTTTTCCAGGAATGGCCGCGCCAGCGAAATGAAGTCGCTGCGCACCGAGGCCGCCAGCCGCAAAATCGTCGGCCCCAACCGCACCCGCCCGTTCGGCGTCGCGGCGATCACCAGTTTTTCGGTTTCGAGCGCGGCGACGATGCGCTGCACGGTCGAACGCGCGAGATTTACGCGCTGGGCGATCTGGCCGAGGCTAAGCCCCGAATTTTCGTCTTCGAGCGCGCGCAGGATGGTGGCCGCGCGAGCGATGACCTGGACTTGGCTCTTGTCATTGGTGACGAGACGATTCATGAAAACGCATACCCTGTAACGCTTCGGCCCGTACCGAGTGGCGATCTAAGTCGCCTTGCATCGTGGGACACGATAGCTCAATATACGATACAGATGGAAGCAAAACTTTGGGCAGAGTGGGCACCTTGCCGGGGAAATAGATGGTCAAGAAAATCGCGCTTGAAGAGCATGTGCTTACGCCCGGCCTGGTCGACTATTGGCGACCGACCATGACCGAGGTGCCGGCGACGTTCACGGCCGAATTGTTCAAGCGTTTGAGCGATTTCGACGGTCTGCGCCTGGAGACGATGGACAAAGCAGGGATCGCGCGCGCAGTGCTGTCGGTATCCGGGCCGGGCGTCCAGGCCGAGCGAGATGGTGCGACCGCGACACGCAGGGCGAAAGAATCGAATGATTTTCTGGCCGCCGAAATCCAGAAGCGCCCCGATCGGTATTCCGGCTTCGCTCACATCGCCATGCAGGATCCGAAAGCCGCCGCCGACGAACTCGAGCGCTGTGTCCGCGAGCTGAAGTTCAAAGGCGCGATGATCAACGGCCATACGCACGGCCAATATCTCGACGATCCGGTGCTGGCGCCTTTCTGGGAACGGGCCGAGTCGCTCGGCGTGCTCATTTATATTCACCCAACCGATCCGGTTGCGCCGGCCCCGGTGCTGAACGGCGTGCCGGCCTTGCGGCGCGCCACATGGGAATGGGGCTTCGAGACCGGCTCGCATGCGTTGCGGCTGGTGTTTTCCGGTTTGTTCGACCGCTATCCGAAGGCGAAGGTCGCGCTCGGTCACATGGGCGAGACGCTGCCCTATCTGCTCTGGCGTTTCGACAGCCGCGCCAAGCTATACAACGTCAAGCTCGCGCGCGAACCGTCGCAATATATCAAGGACAATATTGTGGTGACGGTGTCGGGCGTGTTCGCCGCCGAGCCGCTGCGCTGCGCCATCGACGCGCTTGGCCGCGACAAGGTGCTATTCGCCGCCGACTATCCGTTCGAGGATGCCGGCGAGGCCGGACATTGGATGGATAAGGTCGAGATCCCCGAGGATCTGCGCGCCGATGTGGCGTATAACAACGCGGCGAAGCTGTTGAAGCTTTAGCTACGGCGCGATCACCCGCACCGGCTTGCCATCCAGAAACGCGCGGATGTCCTCGACAATATCCGGAAAATATTTGCGGTAATTCTGCTCGCTGACATAGCCGAGATGCGGCGTGATCACGACATTGTCGAGCTTGCGGTAAGGATGATCGAGCGGTAGCGGTTCGGTTTCGAACACGTCGAGCCCCGCGCCGGCGATTTTCTCTTCCTGGAGCGCCTTGAGCAGGGCCGCCTGATCGACGATGGGTGCGCGCGCGGTGTTGATGAGATAGGCCGATTTTTTCATGCGGCCGATGTCGTCACCCGTTATCAGCCCGCGCGAGCGGTCGCTCAGCACCAGATGGATGCTGACGAAATCCGACTTGGCGAACAGTTCCTCGCGGCTGGCATAGTCGACGCCGGCTTCTTTGGCTTTCTCCGGCGACAGATTCTGGCTCCAGGCGATGACCTTCATGCCGAAGGCCTGGCCGATCTTGGCAACGCGCTGGCCAAGCTTGCCGAGGCCGACTATGCCGAGGGTGAGGCCTTCCAGATCGAGCCCGATGGTCACCTGCCAGGGTTCGCCCGCCTTCATGCGCGCATTCTCAAATCCGATATGACGGGTGAGTTCGAGCATCAGGCCGAACACGATACCGGTGGTCGGGTTGCCGACGCCGCCGGTGCCGCAGACGGTGACGCCGCGCTCGGCCGCCGCCTTGATGTCGAAAGCGTTGTTCTTGGCTCCGGTGGTGATGAGCAGCTTGAGGTCGGGCAAGGATTCGATGACCTTGCGCGGAAACGGCGTGCGCTCGCGCATGCCGACCACAATGGCGAAGCCCTGTAGCGCCTTGATCGCCTCGTCCTGGCTCTTGAAGGGCTGGTCGAAGACCTTGATCTCGACGTCCTTGCTGACGCTTCCCCAGTCGGCGAGTTTCATCGCCACGTTCTGATAATCGTCGAGAATGGCTGCGCGCACCATATCCACTCCTTAAGTCGCTCCGGAACAATCCGGGCGTCACCTTAAGGATCAAGCATCGAAAGAAAAGGGGGGTGTCAGCCCTGCGGCAGGTGGCCGTATTTGGCTATCCAGGCCGGTCCGGGCCCGCGCATGTAATGCCGTTCGGGCCGGTACGGACTGGCGATGTCGCGGGTCAGCTCAAACCAGAAGGCGCCGAAGGCGTTACGCAGACCGGCAAAGGGGTGCGGCAGGAAAGCCGCCGCGGAACCGGAAATGGCCATGATGGCCCGACCCATGATTGACGTCCCATTCTCCGGCCGGGCGTGATTGCCAGCCGAACCTTTAGCCGCCGCTGACGGCGTCTCGGCTCATGCGTTAAGTCTTACTCGCCGCCCGTTAAGGTCTGGTTCGAGCGGCGAGCGTCGGCTAAGGAAATCAAACAACAGCCTTTCCAGAGCTTTACTGCCGGAACTTGCCTTCTCCGCAGTGGTGCGGGGCTGCATGCCGCCTTGCTCTTTACGGTTCCGCTCGCTACATCAACGGCGAATTTCCCGACAAAATGCGCAGTCGCGTCGTTTCTCATGGCGCGTGATCTTTTCCGAAAACCGGTGCCCACTTTTCTGGATCACGCGCACGCACGCCGGGCCGCATTTGGCCCGCAATATCAGGGGTTTTGCATTCCCATGAACGGCCGCCAATTCATCTACCACATGCAGGGTCTGACCAAGGCCTACCCGGCTGGCAAGAAGGTGTTGGACAACGTCCACCTGTCCTTTTACCCGGACGCCAAGATCGGCGTGCTCGGCGTCAACGGTTCCGGCAAGTCGACGCTGCTGCGGATCATGGCCGGCATCGACACCGAATTCGCCGGCGAAGGCTGGGTCGCCGAAGGCGCCCGCGTCGGATATCTGGAGCAGGAACCGCAACTCGACGCCGCCAAATCGGTGCGCGAGAACGTGATGGAGGGCGTCGCCGCCAAGAAGGCGATCCTCGACCGTTACAACGAACTCGCCATGAATTATTCCGACGAGACCGCCGACGAGATGGCGAAGCTCCAGGACGAAATCGATTCAAAAAACCTGTGGGACCTCGACAGCCAGGTCGACCTGGCGATGGACGCGCTGCGGTGCCCGCCCGACGATGCCGACATCTCGAAGCTCTCGGGCGGCGAGAAGCGCCGCGTCGCGCTCTGCAAGCTGCTGCTCGATGCGCCCGACCTCTTGCTGCTCGACGAGCCGACCAACCATCTTGATGCAGAGAGTGTGAACTGGCTGGAAGGCCATCTGCGCAATTACCCCGGCGCGATCCTGATCGTGACCCACGACCGCTATTTCCTCGACAACGTCACCGGCTGGATTCTCGAACTCGACCATGGCCGCGGCATTCCCTACGAGGGCAATTACACCTCTTGGCTGGGGCAGAAGCAGAAGCGTCTCGAGCAGGAGGGCCGCGAGGACGAGTCGCGCCGCCGCACGCTCGAGCGCGAAAGCGCCTGGATTTCATCGACGCCGAAGGCGCGTCAGGCCAAATCGAAGGCGCGCTACGAGCGCTACGACGAGTTGCTCAAGATCGCCAATGCCAAAATCAACACGGTGGCGCAGATCACCATACCTGTTTCGGAGCGGCTCGGGCAGAACGTGGTCGACTTCGAAAGTCTGTCGAAAGGCTTCGGCGACAATCTTTTGATCGACGACCTGACGTTCAAGCTGCCGCCCGGCGGCATTGTCGGCGTCATTGGTCCGAACGGCGCCGGCAAGACCACGCTGTTCCGCATGATCACCGGCCAGGACAAGCCGGACAAAGGCACCATCAAGGTCGGGGAGTCGGTGCAGCTCGGCTACGTCGATCAGTCGCGCGACGCGCTCGACGGCAAGAAAACGATTTGGGAAGAAATTTCCGAAGGCAACGACCTGATCATGGTCGGCAAGAAGGAAGTCAACTCGCGCGCCTATGTCTCGCTGTTCAACTTCAAGGGCGCCGACCAGCAAAAGAAGGTCGGTACGCTATCGGGCGGCGAGCGCAACCGCGTTCACTTGGCCAAGATGCTGCGCGCCGGCGCCAACCTGCTGTTGCTCGACGAACCGACCAACGACCTCGACGTCGATACGCTGCGCGCACTCGAGGAGGCGCTGGAGGATTTCGCCGGCTGCGCCGTCATCATCAGCCATGACCGCTGGTTCCTCGACCGCATCGCAACGCACATCCTCGCCTTCGAAGGCGACAGCCACGTCGAATGGTTCGAGGGCAATTTCCAGGATTACGAGAAGGACAAGATGCGGCGTTTGGGGCAGGACTCAATCATCCCGCACCGGTTGAAGTATAAGAAATTCAGCCGGTAACTTTGCCGCGCGGCGCGGTCAGTGCTGCTTGGCCGCGCGCGCGTCTTTCTTATTCTTGGCGAGCATGGCCTTGCGCTCTTTTTCGTCCACGACGATCCCGCAGGTCATCGCTTCCTTTTGGGTCAGTTCGCGATGCTCGGTCGCGTTGGCGTAAATCGCCTTGGCGATGATGGCGACGACGCAGACCTGGGCGGATGCTACCGCCGGCGCGAAAAGAATACCCGCGAAGAGAACAATTGCGACACCGAACTTCTTCATTACCTGCCCCCTTGGCTGAACACGCGACCAAAGAAACATAAATTCGGAGATTTGTCGCCGGAATTTCAAGCCGCCCGGCTGACCTTAGGCCGCGCCTTTGGGCGCCGCCGCGCCGCGCGAGAGTCCTCTGTCGGATGGCTGCCACCGATCGGGAATAATTGAACTCGTAGGGTGGGTTAGCGCCGAAGGCGCGTAACCCACCGGGCTGTCGTTAGCCGCGAGTCGCTGTGGTGGGTTACGGCGCTTTGCGCCTAACCCACCCTACGGGCTGCGCGCTCAATTAGGCAAGGACAAGCTTTTTGGCGTTCACACCGTTGGCTGTCACGAGCGCGGGAGTATCCGCTTCATCGAGCGAAAATGCCTCCACCGCCACGCAGCCTTGGTCAAACGCTGCTTGCAAGGACAAGCCGCTGGCGACTGCGCCGTAAAACTTAGTCGCGAAGGCGACCGCGGCGGTGTCGGTCACGGAATCCTCCATGACGATGAGGGCCTTGGCTGTACCGAGTAGCGCCTTGCGCGCGCTTGCGCTTTGGCAGGCATTTAAGACGATGACGTCGGGTGGATTGTCGGTCGCGGCCAGCGCCTTACCGAGCAGGTCGAATGTCACGAATTTCGTCTTTACGCGCTTCATGCCGCCGCCATCCATTGCGAGGCCGCCAGCGTTGCCATGACCGGAGAAGTGAACGATACGCGGCCTATGGTCATTTAAGCCGTGCAGTATGTCGTCGAAGTCAGCGGCGGGAGATTGGTGCAGTGTGATGTTGTCCCGGAATTTAGAGCGCTGGATTTCGGCATTGACAGCTTTAATCTCGGCATCAACGCGCAGGTTGTGGCGCCTGATGGGATTCGCCATGAGATAGAGCACATCGATGTGCTTGCGCTTCTTGAGCGCACCGCGCGTAATGACCGTGCGATAGACTGTCTTGTCGTTCAGCTTGGGCGCGCGCTTGGTCGGCATACTGTCTCGCAACTTCTTATTGTCGGCGGCGCGGATAATCTCGTCTTTGTGCGCACGCACGCTGTCGTCTTTGAAATAAAGATATCGGGTTCCGTCTTTGACGGAGCCGTCATTATCCATCCGGGCGATGAGGTCCTTGCGAAACAGATGTTCAATCTCGTTCTGCGCCTGTTGGGCATCCCGCTGTTTGACCGACGCGGCAGTCATAAGCTGTTTAAGGGAACGAGGCTTCGACCCCCGTCCGTAGATAAAATTAAACAGCTTGCGGCGAAGTTTTGCTGTGCCCAGATTTTTGGCCCAGCGCACAATGTTGTCTTCGTGGTCGCCAGTCCGGTTGATGACTGCCGTTTTAGTCGTCATGGCGCGCCTTCTTCGAGGTGACATTCGGTACCATGCGGCTGATGGTCGGCTGGCTTACGCCCAGAACTTTCGCGAGTTGGCCTTGCGAATAGCCCTTGTCGAGAAACTCAAGCAGTTTCAGTTTCCGCAACATTTCGAGCTCTTTGAGGATGGCGGCAGCCTGTTCTTCGGTCATCATTAGGCTTGTGCTTCTGAGTTTGAGCGTTGCTCGACGATCTTGGCAACAACCTTGGCGAAGCCTTTCGGCATCATTCGGCTAATTGTCGCGTCGCTCACGCCGAGCGCCTGGGCGAGATGCCCTTGGTTGTATCCGGCAGCCAAAGTTTGAAGCATGAGTAACTTCCTTACCCACTCCATTTCCTGAAGCAGCGTTTTCACATTGTCTTCATTCATTGGCGTTACCTCGTTCGGTTGATCTGCGCTGTCCAAGGCGCGTTACAGGACCGACTAATTCTTCGCTTTGCTAGATTTTCTCGCGTTCGAAAGTGCGACGTTCACATGGTTGGTCGTTGTACCGACGATGTCGGCGATCAAAGTTGGTCGCAACCCCGCCTTGGACAGAAAAACAATTTTATCCTTCGTCGACTCAATCTGTGCGGTGAGTGCGGTCGCTTGAAGTTTGATCAAGATGTCAAGTTTTTCAGATACTTCATCGGGCATGGTGCCTACCTCTCCGACGGTTTTGGGTTGGTGCTGATTGGATAAACGTGCATGGGATGCTGGTCTTTTCCGATGCGCACCACGATGCCGGACTCGACCCAACGGCTAATGAGTTTGCTGAGGCCGCCTTTATCAATGCCTGTTCGCTTTCCGATTTCTGCTTGCGGCGTATTTCCGTCGCAAAGGTTATAAGCGGCCAGTTGTTTCTCGCTGCGAGCCGTGGGCGCGACGATCTTGTAGATTTCGGCCGTGGGGAACGCCGTACGTGCCACCATTGCCAAGATCGCTTTAAGTAAGGTTTCGTTTGTATCCATGTGAGATCTCCGAATGAATCGATCCTAAATGGCCCTTAAATATGGCTTTTCAAGCGCGCCGCTATTCAGAGGTGCATATGACTAACTTATGTTTCTACGTATGTGATTGGATAATAGAGATTATTTTTGCTAAAAAATTTTATCATTAGCCGGGATCAAGAATGGCAGCTCGTAAGGTGGGTTAGCGCCGAAGGTGCGTAACCCACCTTACGTCCCGGCGATCTCATTTTCTGGGTTGACATTCCTATAACAGAGGCCTATATTCTCATCACCTTCTCCACCGAGGGGCGTTCTCGTGAGACGCTCCAGAGAACGGGAGAGGGTACGGTGCCTGCGGGCGGGGGTCGTGACCCCGCTCCCGGGCGGTTCCGGGGCGTCCGCCCGGGCGGCATCATGACCGCTCTGCGAGGAGCTCGCTGGACTGGGACAGGCAAAGCCGGGTAACGCCCGTCCGAGCCACGTCCCAGGAAGCGCGGACCTGGAACCGGTGTCGCGGGTTTAGGCCCACGACGCGAAGCCGCCAAATGAGCCCGTCGAAGCTCGCGCCTGTTGGCACGAGCGAAGACGGGTGGAGCGCCGGAAGGCGCCGGGCGGATCCCGAAAAGGGGCCGCCACATAAGATGTTGCGCCTGCCGGCGCTCCGTCCCCTCGGCTGGCGCCGAGAGAAAATGAACCAGCCCCGCGCATTGCGCGCCGGGCACCCTGGCCCCAAACGGGGCGTTTCCCAAAACTTGGACGCCGACAGGCGCGTGCCGCGAGAAGGAGAACCTATGCCCGGACGGCAAAAACCCGCACATCAAAAGCCCGCGAAGCCCATTCGACCCGACCGGAATGTTAACGGTGCCGGTCGCGACGATCTGGTGCGGGCGCGACGCGCAGTCTGCACAATGCTTCGCTGCTGGCTGGTCTGCGGCCACAAACAATGTCAGCGCACGCGCGCCTGCGCGCTTGCCTCAAACGATTGCTTCGACCGCTTCTGGCCGCTCGTGCCTGAGCAGGTCAAACTATGCATCCGCACCGGCATGGAAGCGGGCGCTGCCGGATGCTCGCGGCCCGAGATCGTGGCGGCCATTATGCGCGAGCAGGCGCGCTGGCGCGATATCCAATCGCCGCCGGAAACGGCAAGCCTCGCGCCGAAAGCGGCCCAAGTGGCGGAAGCCGCGTCCGTGCCGCCGCTTCGCGTCGCCGCGCCGGCGCGGGCCACGCCACGCGCGCGCGTGTTATGATGACCGTCATGCGATTCCCATTCTCGGTTCTCATTGGTGCGATTCTCGTTGGCGTGACGTTTGCTTGCGCGGCCCAGCCTGACAATGCATTCCAGCAATGGCTGCGAACGCTGTGGCCGCGTGCGCAGGCGCTCGGCGTCGCGCGCGCCACCTTCAATGCCGCCATTCGCGGGCTGGAGCCGGATTATTCGTTGCCCGATCTCGCGGTTCCCGGCAGGCCGGAGGCGCCGCCGCCGGGCCAGCCGGAATTCGTGCAGACGCCGGGGCAATATCTGCGCGAGAAAACCTTCGACCGGCTGGCCGCGCACGGGCAGCAATTGGCCGCGCAATACCGCGAGCCCTTGGCGCGTATCGAAAAAGAGTTCGGCGTGCCCGGCAATGTGATCCTCGCGATCTGGGCGCGCGAGACCGATTACGGCTCCTACAAACTGCCGCATGACGCTATCCGCGTGCTGGCGACGCAAGGCTACGCGGGCAAGCGCAAGGAGTTTTTTCAGAATGAATTTCTCTACGCGCTCAAGATGCTGCAAGACGGCACGCCGCGCGCCGACATGCGTTCGTCCTGGGGCGGCGCGCTCGGCATGACGCAATTTCTGCCGTCGGAATATTACAAATACGGTGTCGATTTCGGTGGCAGCGGCCGCGCTGATATTTTCCGCTCGGTGCCGGACGCGCTCGCCTCGGCGGCCAAGCAGCTTGCCGCCAAAGGCTGGCAGAAAGGCGAGCGCTGGGCCTACGAAGTGCACGCGCCGAAAGATGCCGATTGCTCGATCGGCACGCCTGACGTCACCATGCCGATGGCGCAATGGCTCAAGCGCGGCTTCACGCTGGCGAAAGGCCGCAAGTTGAGCGTGGCCGAAATGGCTCTGCCGGCTTCGCTGTTGCAGCCGGAAGGCAGTTACGGGCCGTCCTTTCTCACGCCGAAGAATTATTACGTCATCAAGGAATACAACTATTCCGATCTCTATGTGCTGTTCGTCGGTCACTTGAGCGATCGCATCGCCGGCGCCAAATCTTTCGAGACGTCGTGGAGCCAGGAAAAGCAACTCAAGACCAAAGAGGTCGAGACGATGCAGCAAAGGCTCACCGCGCTCGGGCTCTACAAGGAAAAGATCGACGGCAAGGCCGGGATGCTCACCCGCGCTGCGCTCGGAAAATATCAGAAGGCGAATAGTTTGAAGGTCGATTGCTGGCCGACCGCCGCGGTGCTGGCGCACATGCGGAAATGAGACCGGCGGCGCCAAAAGAAAACGCCCGGCCGAAGCCGGGCGTCTTGATCATTCATTGTCGCGCGATCTCAGTCGCAGACTTCGACGCGGCGGTGACGCCAGCTATAGCCATCCCAGAAGCGCTGGCGCTCGACATGGCAAGCCGGTTCTTCGGCGACGTAAGCCGGCTCCGGTGCGTAGTAGACCGGCGGGGGGGCTGGTTCGGCATAGCGCGGGCCGGCGAGCGCCGACCCGATGATGGCGCCGGCGGCGAGGCCGCCGACAACACCGGCGGCGACGCCGCAGCCGCGACAGCCGGCATCCGCCGGCGAGGGCAGCGCGGCGGCTGCAAGCGCCGCGCCGAGTGCGATGATTTTGACGTTCATGGGTGACCTCTTGGGCCGATCAGGTTGGGCCGATCAGGTTGGGCCGATCAGGTTGAAACGTATAATCGGCTGCGATTGTGCACCCGAGCCGTTACGCGAAACTTAAGGGCAGACGAAACGCGGACGGCTCCAGCCGACGAAATTGCCGAAGCGGTCGTGCAGCGGACGACGCGCCCAATAGCCGCCGCCGCAATCGGCCGGATAACGGGCGTGATAGCCCTCATAGACGACATAGCCCGGTTCCGGCCCGTAATAACGCGGCTGGCTGTTGGCGATGGCGCCGCCGATGATGGCGCCAGCGGCCAGACCACCGATAACGCCTGCGCCGACGGCGCAACCACGGCAACGGGCGTCGGCCGACGTCGGCGCCGACAAGGTGCCGGCTGCGATGGTCGCAGCGGCAGCAATCGCCAGAATCATCTTCTTCATGGGGTTCTCTCCAGATTCAATAGGACGACAGGATGTTGCAACGACGGACAGCCGCCGGGAGAAACCGCCGGCGCGCTGGGAACTGTCTTATTCAGGTGATCTTAATACGGCGAAAATTGGTCGCTCGATGTGACGCCAGTCACAAAAAACCCAAAAACACGAAGTTTTCGGGTTTTTCGTCGATTGAAATAGTGCAGCCGGGCAGCTTAGTCGCAGACCCGGACGCGGCGCAGACGCCAGCCGTAGCCGTCCCAGACCCGCTGGCGGCTCCACCAGCAGTGCGGACCGTAATAGACCGGGGCCGCCGGGCCATAGTAGTAGCCGGGACCGCCGTAATAGCCGTTTTGCGAGGCGATGCCGCCGATGATGGCGCCGGCCGCGAGGCCGCCGATGATGCCGGCGGCGATGCGTCCGCCGCGCGCTTCGGCCGGCTGCGGAGCGGCCACGGCCGCGATCGTCAGGGTCGCGGCGGCTGCGAGTGCCGTCAAAGTCTTGGTCAGTCTGGTCATAGCGCACCTCCTAGGTTCGCTGGTCTGAAAAGGCCGTAACAATTAAACGGCCGGGGTGTTCATTTCCTGTGGTTTCATTGCGACTTCTGTCCGCAATGACAACGTTTGCCTCACCTGCGAGGTTCCGATTTTTCGCGTGAATGCAGGGTGAATGGAACGTTCGGAATTGGCCGCCGGGGCGCATTTGCGCATTAAATTTCGGAAAGTTATCGCGCTCGAACTTGCCCGAAGCTTTCGTCAACCGGCGAGGCGGCCGAGCATGCGGCGCAAAATACCTTTTCGTAAGGCGCCGCGCTTCGCACGCGGTTTACGTTTGCGACGCGGGATCGCCTGGCGGCCGACATTGCGCAAGAACAATTTTTCGAGCGGATAGCTCAGGCGGCGGATCGCGGCTTTCAGCGGCAGCCATTCGACCGCCACGATATCGGCCATCAGTTCATAGCTCGCCTTGGCCTCGGCCTCCATGCGCCAGAACTGCACTACCTTGGAGCGGCCGCGCGCGCGATAAGTGATCGCGCCGAGAAATTCATGCACGCGTACGCGATGGCCGGTTTCCTCCACGACTTCGCGGCGCGCGCCGGCGATCGGATTTTCGTCGCGCTTGAGCTTGCCGCGCGGCAGCACCCAGGCGTCGTCCTTGCTGCGCTGCACGACGGCGACGAGCGCGCGCGCGCCGTCGCGCACCACGATGCCGCCTGCCGCCTGAATGGGTTTGCTCGCCACGTCGTTCGCCGCCCGAATGTCCGATGCATTGCCGGTGTAGCAAAGTTGCGCGTTGGGCGCGGCAAATAGACGTGCATATACGCCCCTATTTTTTACGGCGCGGGGGCGCCGATATTCCCACTTCCACCCTCGGCAATAACGCCGAGGGGATGGAGCGCCGCGAGGCGCAACATCTTCGTTCACGCCTTGTCAGGCGTGAGCGCGTCTTGGCTAAGACGCGCGGCGCCCAACGGCGCTCCATCGCGGCGATTTCTGTCCCCGGGACCGTAACTTCCGGGCGGGACACGGAGGCTTTTGGCCTCCCCAGTCGGGCACGCTTTCGCGCGCCTTCCATCCCGCCTCGTCCATCCACTGAAGGCGGCTCCCCGTAGTAGGAGCGGACGGTTACCCGGGGCCTCCCGGGGGCGGGGTTACGAGCCCCACCCGCAGGCACCGCACCTGGCTCCATCGTCGGAACGTCTCGCGACGACGCCCCTCGGCCGAACCAGGCGAGTATGAATATAGTCCGTCAACGTCGCCGTTCCAAGGACTAAATTCCACAAAAAAGCGACCGCCTGGACCGGATAATTCCATCGTTGGTCAGCCCAAACAAAAGCACTATGCGGCAAGCGGTTCGGTGCCGCCCGATGGTACCAGAAGCAAAGGCAGTCTTATTCGCACGGTAGTCCCGGTTGGCCCCTGTTTGGAGGGAACGATGGCGCCGCCGAGTTGACGCAC
>DASRLA010000019.1:0-191016 GCA_035648715.1 Pseudolabrys sp. | reverse complement strand
GGTCATGTTGCCGTTGTAGCCGTTGCCGAACTGCATACGGACCCAACCGCCGATCTTGATGCACGTATCGGTGCCCGGGATATAGTAGAACCCCGCACCGTACAGGCTACAAATCTTCACGTACTGGACCGGTTTGGCCTTCGATCCGCTGGCAAGATCAACGACGGCGGGCGCACGCTTTCATCGTGCCGCCTATTTTCGCGGCCGGCTCGGGCTTGCCGGCTGGGCCTGGTCTGGGTGACGCGCAAAGCCAACCATTTGACCAGGCGTCGATCTTGCCGGGCGAGGCCACAGCAAGGGCGCAATGAAGAATAGGTAGAGCCTAGGTTGACGGCGGAATCGGTCGAAGACGACGTTCAACGCATCCGCACGATGCGAATGGATCCTCATCACCGCCGAATTGATTTTCGGTTAATGCGTCGACCGTCCGCACACCGCCACGCGCGCGCACTCCCGCGCGCTTTGTACGGACGATCGCGTTTGACAAAATGTGATTTTAATTCGCGCGCCGGATCGGCGGCGGAACGACCCGCTTGAACGGATGTCCAATGCTTGATTGCCCGGCGTTACCGGCTAATTGGAATGCTGCGCGACCGGCGCAGCACCTGTGCGTCCGTCCGAGCCCGTGCTTCCGGCCTCGGGGAATGCGATCACGTGCTGAATGAGGTCGGCCGCGCCACTCAAGGTCTCTTGAGTGAGATGCGCATAACGTTGCGTTGTACGTGCGTGCAGATGACCGAGCAGGCCCTGAACGACGTAAAGCGAGACGCCGCGATTGACCAGGAAGCTGGCAAAGGAATGCCGCAAGTCGTGCAGGCGCACATCGTCAAGGCCGGCGCGCTGACGAATGCGATCCCAAGGGAAGAACAACGACGCCGACGGCTTGCCGGTCACTTCCGAGGGGAAGATGTAAGGATTGCCGTCGATGCGCGGCGTCGCCGTCAACAGCGCGATCGCCGACTGGTTCAGCGCGATGACGCGCGCCCTGCCCGATTTCGATTTCGGCACAAGCAGCGTTTTGTTTTTCCAGTCGACGTATTCCCACTTGGCGAAGGTGATCTCGTTGCGGCGCCCGCCGGTCAGCAGCAGCAACATGATAGAGCGCGCGGCGGTCTGGTTCTCGTCGACATGGATGGCACGCACCAAATTTTCCGCTTCCCATTCGGCAAGAAAGCGGTTGCGTTGCACTTCAGGACCGGCGCTTAAACCCGCCGCCGGGTTCTCCTCCCCGCCCGGCGTCTTCCATTTGCGCGCCAGGTTATAGACGTAACGGATGATGACGATGATACGATTCATGGTTCCGGCGGCATAGCCGTCGGCGCGCATGGCATTGATCAGGTCGGAAATGGCGTCGGTTTTGATTTCGTCGAGCGCGAGATGGCCGAGTTTCGGCAGGATGTGGACGCGCAAGACGGTCTCGTCGGTCTGCCAACTATTCTTATATGTCTGCACAAAGGGCAAATATCGCTCGGCGACGAAATCCCGCAGCAGCGGCGTGGCGCGCATTTCGCGCCGCTTCTGTTGCGGGTCGGCGCCCAGCAGGGCTTCCGCCACCACCTGCTTGGCCTTGCGGCGTGCATGACCGAGGGTCAGGACTTCGGCCGGGCCTATTTTGTACTGGCGTTCACGGCCGCGTTCGTCGGTGTAGCGCTGGTAGTAGGTCTTGCCGCCCGAGCAGCGTACTTCGAGCATGAATCCGCGCTGACCCGCGTCGAAGTAATCGGTCTTCTTGCGGCCAGGCGCACATTGGGCCTGCCGCACAAAACTGGCGGACAACGCGACGGTCGGCATAACTCAACTACTGTTTGACGCTTCTTTTGAAGCTTGTTCCCCCTATTTCACGCCAATTCTCGATCTTAAGGCGCGAAATGTTCATATAATGAAAAGCTATTATCATAACTTTCGAATAAATATTCGCGTATTGACCGTTACTTAGCAAGCATAAATCATAAATTATGTACTAGAAATCAACTTCCATGCAGTAGCGCAAAAAACAAACTGTTGCCGCGTATTTGACGCTGTACCCGCGATAGATGGCTGAAAATACAACCGGCGCGCGCCGCGCCGCCGCATGGCGACCGCTCATCGATTGAAGGTGATTATTACTTAATAATATTTAATTAATGGATGGCGTTGCTCTAAAACCAACCGACAGAATGGTTTCGTGAAGTATTGGTCGGGGCGGCAGGATTCGAACCTGCGACCTACTGGTCCCAAACCAGTCGCGCTACCAGACTGCGCTACGCCCCGATGGTCATGAATAGGCGGGTTGGTACACGCTTCGCCACACCCCAGCAAGCAACGGTAAGGGCGGCCCGGCGGCGGACTTGCGTCAGCGTCCGCTGAAAATCGGGTTGGCAACCCTGTCGCCGGGCGCGACGCCGAGCTTGCGCGCCGTCCCGCCGATAACTTCCAGCACCGCGCGCACCGGCCCGCCGGAAGGAATCTGCTTGGTCGACAAAGGCGTCGTGTTCTCGGCAATGCGGAGGATGGTGCCATTGCCGCGGATGAAGATCATGTCGAGCGGTATGTAAGTATTCTCCATCCAGAAGGCGACTTCCTGATCCTGGTGGAAGTCGAACAGCATGCCCTGCCCCTCCGGTAGTTCCTTGCGGAACATCAGGCCCTTGGCGCGCTCGGCGTCGTTGGCGGCGATCTCGACCGAGAAGACGTGCACGCCGGTCTTGCTGGCGATCTCCAGTGTATGCGGATCGGCCGACTGTGCCGGGGCGGCGGCGAGCAATCCGGCAAAGAGGGCGGCAATGAGCGAAAGGCCACGCATAGGCTCGCCTTTACGCGGCTGCCTGCACGACGGCAATTGAAAATTGAGGGATTGCGAAAATTGAGTGATTGAGGTCAGTGCGAGGCCAGACCGAGCGGCCCGCCGTCCGGACGCACCTCGGCCGCCATCAGGCCCTTCGGCCCCGGTCCGAAGCGGACCAGGACGGTCTGCCCCGGCCGCAGCTCGGCCAAGCCGTAGCGGCGCAGTGTTTCCATATGCACGAAGATGTCCGGCGTGCCCTCGCCGCAGGTCAAGAACCCGAAGCCGCGCAAGCGGTTAAACCATTTCACCTGAGCGCGTTCGAGCCCCGAAGTCGGCGTCACCGTGACATGGGTGCGCGGTGGCGGCATTTGCGCCGGGTGCAGCGCGGTCGATTCATCCATCGAGACGACACGGAAAGCCTGCAAACCCTTTGGACGCGGCTGCACTTCCACCACCACGCGGGCGCCTTCGTAAGCCGTCTGGAAGCCGTCGCGGCGCAGGCAGGTGACGTGCAACAGGATGTCAGGCATGCCGTTATCGGGGACGATGAATCCAAACCCCTTCGACACGTCGAACCATTTGATCACGCCTGACAATTCGATGAGATCGACCGCCGTCTCGTCGATGATGTCTCTAACCGTGCCGGGGCGGAGATTTGTATCTGGCATTGCGATTCAATCCCGTTACGCCAAGGCCCTTAAAGACTTGGCCTCAAAGACTCGGCCTCAAAGACTCGGCGGCCCGCCGTTTGCTCTCGCGCCCGATGAAAGGCACTGCGGCGAATCTGTGAAATCACGATAACACCGGCCCTTTAACGGCAAAGGCCAAAATGAGCTTGCACACAGCTCTGTACACAGCGGAAAGCCCTGCGAATCAGTGGCTGATGAAGGGGGCCAGTGCGTCGCCGATGTCGTTGCGCACGACCAGATCGGCGAATTCATCGAAATCGGTCGGCTCGCGGTTGATGATGACGAGCGCTGCTCCGTTGCGTTTGGCGACGAGTGGAAATCCGGCGGCCGGCCACACTACCAGCGACGAACCAACGGCGAGAAACAGGTCGCATTCGGTCGCAAGCTCTTGCGCGCGCCGCATCGCTTCCTCCGGCATCGCCTGTCCGAAGGATACCGTCGCGGTTTTGATGATGCCGCCGCAGCCGCAACCGGGCGCTTTTCCGTCATTCGCTTCGAATTCGCGCCGGATCCAATCCAACTCGTAACGCTGCGCACAGGAAAGGCATGTGGCATACGTGGTATTGCCGTGCAATTCGACGACGTCGCGCGCGGCGACGCCGGAAGCCTGATGCAGATTGTCGATATTCTGCGTCACCAGCGCCGGTATTTTGCCGGCGCGATATAGACTGGCGAGCGCCCGATGCCCGCGTCCCGGTTTTGCATTGGCAAAACTCTCTTCCATCACGAAGCGGCGGCGCCAGGCCTCAGAGCGCGCCTCGCTGCTCGCTATGTAATCGTCGAATGGAATGGGACGGTTCTTAGTCCACAGTCCGCCGGGCGAGCGGAAATCCGGAATGCCGCATTCGGTCGAGATTCCGGCGCCGGTGAAAGGGACAATTCTGTCCGCGCCTTCAATCAGCTCGCGCAGGTGGGCAATGGCGGTATCGAGATCGGCGGCAATCATGGCTATAGTATTATCCGGTTTCATTTCCACATCAGGGGTGGCCGCCCCAAGTTTACAGAATAATGCGAGGTTCATCCTATGCGCTATCTGCACACCATGCTGCGCGTGCGCGATCTCGACGCCGCGCTTGATTTCTACGTCAACAAGCTCGGGTTGAAGGAAACCCGCCGCCGGGTCGACGAGAAAAACAAATACACCTTGGTATTTCTGGCAGGGGCCGACGACTCCGGCGCGCTCGAAGCGGCCAAGAAACAAGGCCGGCCCGGACCCGAGGTGGAACTCACTTACAACTGGGACAGCGAGGACTACGGCGAGGCGCGCTTTTTCGGCCATCTCGCTTATGAGGTCGATGACATCTACGCGACCTGCGAGAAGCTCATGAAAGCCGGCGTCACCATCAACCGGCCGCCGCGCGACGGCGTCATGGCCTTCGTGCGTTCGCCCGACAAGCACTCGATCGAGCTGTTGCAAAAGGGCGAGGCCAAGCCGCCGCAGGAGCCATGGAAGTCGATGCCGAACACGGGAAAATGGTGAGCGCGCGCGCCAGTGCCGGCTAAGATTTCGGCGGTTTTCCACCCATGTTTACGCGGACTTGCCGCTGGCGGCGAAGCTCTCTATAGGGAGCCCTCCTGCCAAGGCTTATTGCGCCCTTCGTCTAGAGGCCTAGGACACCGCCCTTTCACGGCGGCGACACGGGTTCGAATCCCGTAGGGCGCGCCAATCCTCCTTGGGAATGGCCGCCCTCAAACGAATAAAGGTTCGAACGAAGTTCGAACCGGCGCGCCAATCCTGACGGTATGGCGTCTCTAAATTTTTTGTCGGTTGGAACTTCGTGCGATTGGACGCCGCATTCCCAGCGGCCACTTTTAGTACTTCCAACTTTGCGCGGGTGGAGCGGATTCGATTACCGCCGCCTACGAACTTCACAGCCACGTGATCGACGCGGCGATTAAGCACACCGCGCGTACGCCGCGGCCCGCGCAACCGGCTCATAACAGGCATGCGAAGATACGCCACATTTCGCCTGCAATTTAACGTAGAAATTATAGGCCGGACGATTCCCTGCGGTTATGTATGCATGACATTCGCGGGGCGAAGCTCTCCACCTTAGCTCGGACTGGGAGCGTCAGGCCATGAAGATGAACAGCAAGAACGTAGTAGCCGCTTTACGACGCGACGTGTCCTTCGTGTGGAACGCGATGATCGCGGTCGTCTTCATCGGCTTTGCCGGTTTGGCGGTGGCCGCCGCTCTGCTCGACCTGGTCTCGATCCGGCATTAGGTGGCCCGGTACGCGTGCCGCTGTCCGTTGAAATCCTCCACCAGGGTGCGATCACCGTCGCGCTCGATATAGTTCGGACCGATCGGCGACTTGCCGTGCCCGCCCGGAATGTCGAGCACATAAGTCGGCTGGCATAGACCGGAAACACGGCCCCGCATTTCCTTCATCAGTTGTTGGCCGGTGGCGATGCCGGTGCGCAGATGCGCCGTGCCGGGCGCGAGATCGCCGTGATGCAAATAAAAAGGCTTGATGCGGGTCTCGACGCAAGCACGCATCAGCTCACTCATGGCTTGCGCATTGTCATTGACGCCGGCGACCAGCACGGTTTGCGCCAACAGCGGAATGCCGGCATCGGCCATCAAAGCGCAGGCGTGGCGTGCTGCGGGCGTCAGTTCACGCGCGTGATTGACATGGATTGCGACGTAACTGGCTTTGCCCTTGATTTTCATCGCGCGGATGAAATCGCGCGTGATGCGCGCGGGTTCGGCAATCGGCATGCGGGTGTGGATGCGTACGATCTTGACGTGGTCGATTTCGCCGAGCGTTTTCATGACCGCGCGCAACCGGCGCGCCGACAAGACAAGCGGATCGCCACCGGTGAGAATGACCTCCCAAATATCCTTGTGCGACCGGATGTAATCAAGCGCGGCGGCAAGCGCGGTGGGCGAAAGCGCGTTCGGCTTGTCGGGGCCGACCATTTCACGCCGGAAACAAAAGCGGCAATAAACCGCGCAGACATGCGTGAGCTTCAAAAGCACGCGGTCGGGATAACGATGCACAATGCCTTCGACCGGCGAATGGACGTCGTCGCCGATCGGGTCGGCCAGTTCCTGCGGCTGCGTATCGAGTTCGGCCGTGGCCGGTACAAATTGCCGCGCAATCGGATCGTTCGGGTCGTTGCGGTCGATCAGCGCGGCGAGCGCCGGCGGCAATGCGACGGCGTAGCGGTTGGCGACGTTTTCGAGTGTGGCTCTTTTGTCGAACGAGGCAAAGCCTTCGTCCACGATCTCACCTGCTGTGCGTAATGTCCGAATGTGTTTGTTCATGTCAGTCTCTCTATTCCACCACTGGCGTCCACAGCACCTGTTCGATATGTTGCGCACCGGACGCCAGCATCACAAGCCGATCAAAGCCAAGCGCGATGCCGGAGGCGGACGGCATGTGTGCGAGCGCATCGAGAAAATCGTCATCGATCGGATAACGTTCGCCGTGGATGCGTTGTTTCTCGTCCATCGCGGCGTTGAAGCGCGCACGCTGCTCGGTCGCGTCGGTGAGTTCGCCGAAGGCGTTGCCGAGTTCGACTCCGCAGGCATACAACTCGAATCGCTCCGCCACCTTGTCGCTGCCGGGCTTCGCGCGCGCGAGCGCGGCCTGCGGCAGCGGATACTCATAAATAATCGTCGCGCGGCCATTGCCGAGATGCGGTTCGATTTTCTCGGCCAGGATACGGCTGAAAATCGCATCCCAATCGTCGTCATCGGCGATGCGCACGCCGGCTTTGATAGCGCCTTGCGCCAAAACGGCGCGGTCGCCCTCACCACCTGTGATGCTGATGAGCAGATCGAAGCCGGCATAGCGCTCGAATGCTTGCGCGACGGTGATGCGCTCAGGCGCGGCGAAGGGATCGATAGTGCGCCCACGGAACGAGAATTTCTTGGTACCGGCGGCGCGCGCGGCTTCCGCCAAAATCACCGCGCAGTCACCCATCAAAGCCTCATAGGGCTCGTTCGCCCGATACCATTCAAGCAACGTGAATTCGGGATGATGCAGAGCGCCTCTCTCTTTGTTGCGGAAGACGCGGGCAAAATCGACGATGCGGCTCTCGCCCGCCGCCAAAAGCTTCTTGGCTGCGAATTCCGGCGACGTGCGCAAATAGAGTGGACGACGCAACGTATCCGGCCCGATCAATTCGGTGGCAAAGGCGTGCAGATGGGTTTCGTTGCCGGGCGACACCTGAAGGGTGGCGGTCTCGACCTCCAGAAAACCCTCCCCGGCGAACCAGGCCCGCAGGCAGGCCGCGATGCGCGCGCGCGCTAAAAGAAAAGGCCGGCGGGCGGCATGGCGGCCGGGCAGCCAGAAAGACGGGGTTTCCGGCACGTTTACCTCGAAGCCGGAACCGCCCGGAAGGGCTGGCGTTGCGCGAGAAGATCGCTATGTTGCGGCCCGAAACCGGCCCCGTTTGCAGGGCCTGCCAGAATTTTGGGGATCGTGAACGTGAAGGTCATCGCCAGTCAAATCCGTAAGGGCAATATCGTCGATCTCGACGGCAAGCTCTGTGTCGTGCTCAACGCCGAGAGTTTCCATCCCGGCAAGGGCACCCCCACCACCCAGATCGATATGCGCCGGATTTCCGACGGCGTGAAGACCCAGATGCGCTACAAGACCACCGACCCGGTCGAGCGCGCCCACGTCGAAGAGGTGGAGTATTCCTACCTGTACCAGGACGGCGATGGCTTTCACTTCATGAACGACCAGACCTACGACCAGGTCGCCTTGCAGACCGACGTGGTCGGCGACGCGGCGAACTATTTGCAGGAAGGCATGAAAGTGCAGCTCTCCATGCATGAGGGCAACGCCATTGCCATCGAGATCCCGCAAAAGATTACGCTGGAGATCACCGAGACCGAACCGGCAATGAAGGGCCAGACCGCCTCCGGCTCGTTCAAGCCGGCGATCCTGTCGAACGGCGTGCGCACCATGGTGCCGACGCATATCACGACCGGCACACGCGTGGTGGTCATGACCACCGATGGCGCCTACGTCGAGCGCGCGAAGGATTAGACCTTAACGCTCGCGCGCACTTCCCTCGGAAACAGATCGTCGGGCGTGAGCTTCTGCGCGGTGATGCCCTGCGCATGCGCGAAGCGGCAGAAGGCATCGAGCGTCTTGCGGTTTTCTTCAAGACCATAGGGAAACGGATCGTCGCCGAAATTGGCGGCGTATTCGCTGACGATCGACGCCGACCACGGCACCGGAATGCGCGAGGCGGTGAGATCGTTGATGCGTTCGACGCTGCGTCGCTTGGCTTCGTCGAATGCCTTGAACAGGTTCATGGCCACCCAGGGATAGCGTTCGAACACGGCGCGGCGCAGCGCGATCACATGCATGATCGGATAGATGGCGGTTTGCGCGTGATAGGCCATTTCGTCTTTGCGGTAGTTGGGATAAAGCCGCGCGATTTTACCCTTGCCCTCGATGAAGGCGTCCGGCACGCGGGCCGAAATGGCGGCATCGATTTCGCCCGACAGCAGCATGGCGCTCAGGCTCGAATCGCGGCGCTGGGTATATTGAATGCCGGCGGGCAGTTTGAATTCGACCTTCTCCTCGCGCCCAGCCTGGTTCATGCCGGCCTGCACCCATTTGATTTTGGTGAGGTCGATGCCCGCCGTCTCGGCCAGAAAACCGCGCGCGTAAATGCCGGCGGTCTGCGCCCATTCCGGAATGCCGACGGTTTTTCCTTCGAGGTCTTTCGCCGTGGTGATGCCACGGTCGGCACGCACGTAAAATGCCGAATGACGGAACACGCGCGAGGGAAATACCGGGATACCGATGAAGGGCGAATTACCGAGCGAATTATAGGCGATGAATTTGCCGAAGGACATTTCGGAAATGTCCCATTCGCGGTTCTTGATGAAGCGGAAAAAGACTTCCTCGACCGGCAGCGTAAAGCCGGTGAGCACGATGCCGTCCGGCCGCACCGCGGCGTTGGTCAGATCGCGCACATGGTCGTAGTCGGTGGTGGCGAGCGTTAGATGCAGCCGCGCCGAACCGCCGGTCTCGATGATTTCCGTCGGCCGGTCGGCGCCCGTTGCCGAAATGCGTCCCGCCTCATGCACCGTCATGTGAACCTCTTTTAGAACTCTTGCGTCTTGACGCCGCGGCGACCCTATACCAGCGCCCGGGCCTTGTATGCCGCCATGCTATGCCGCTAGTCTCGATTTTTGCCAAGCCGTGTCGAGGAGTGCGCATTGAGGTTTCCGGTACTTGTCAGCGCGGCGTTTCTGTTCGCCAGCGCCGCTGCCGCCGCAGAGATCGAAGCCCCCCGCGTGACCCTGACCCAGGTCGACTGGACGGCGGCGGCGGCTTCGATTGCCAGCCACGGTGACGGCCAGCCCGCGGCGGAATTTGCCCGCATCAACGCGCAGACGGAAAAGCGTTTCAAGGGAATCGGCAAATCGAGCGTGCCGATGCTGCTGCCGATCGACATCGAGACCTACCTGGCCGATGCTGCCGCCGGCAAGGAAGAGGCCGCTAAGAACGACGCTTCCAGGTCGGATAAATATTTCGGCCCCTTTCATCCTTCGAAATTATTCGTGCCGGGACCGGCTGGCTACACCGCCACCTTTTTGCTTGAGCGCGGTGATGGCGGGTTCAGGTATCATTACAGGAAGAAGCCGATCGAGATCGAAATCACCGGCGGCGGTTTCACCTACGACCTCGACGGGCCGGATCATCAGCAAGTCTTCCTGCTCAAGGATCTGCAAGACGCCTTCCCCGGTATCCAGCGTATTTTGCGCGAGGCGCATGTACGCTACGTGTTCGAGCGTTTCGGCGTGCCTTATGTGCTGTCGATCCAATGCTATGACCGGCGGCCTTCGCTCAAATTCCTGTCCTGCAAGGAAGCCGACCCCATCGCCCTCAAGTTTTTAGGCTTGCTCAACACAGCCGGCGGTAGTCCACAAAAAATCGCCGAGCCGCATCTCGATCTGACGCGGCCGCTAAAGCAATCGCCCGACTTTACCTATTACGCGCCCGGCGACCTTATCCCCAATACTGGCTGGAAGAAAATGCCCGGCCGCGCCGATTATCACGTTTACGCCGAGATGCGCTTTCCGATCGCCAACGCACCGGCCTACGTCAAGTCGCAAAGTTTCATGCCCTGGGGCGATTGCTATCGCTCAGGCCACACCGGCCGCCTCGGCCGCAAGGACGCGCCCTATGCCTGCCGAGTGAACGGAATTCCGCTCACGTTCAATGAAGCGGCGCCGGTGAATTTCAATTATCCCTGGCGCGATAATTTCTGCGAGCGGCGCGACTTTATGGTCGGTCAATGTCCTGGCGGCATTGGCCATCAGGGCGAGGACATCCGGCCCGCCAATTGCGTTCAGAAAAACAAGGGCTCCGACCGCTGCGAGCCCTATCAACACACCGTCGCCGCCGTCCGCGACGGCCCGATCTGGCGCATGCCCGGCAATCTCGCCGCTTACGTCGTCATCAATACGCCGAACGAATTCGTGCGCTTCCGCTATCTGCACATGAATCCGAAATTGCTGGACGAAGACGGCATGGTGACCGGCCGTGAAGTGAGCCAGGGCGAGATCATCGGCAAGGTCGCGACCTGGGGCGATTTCGAACGCGGCACCTCGTATCATCTGCATTTCAACATGCAGGTCTTCACCAAAGTCGGATGGGTGTGGGTCAATCCTTATATGTCTCTGGTGCTCGCGTACGAGCGCATGATCGGTGCGCGCGGCACTGAATTACATGAAGGCGACCCGGTCCCCCCGGTTCCCGGCAAGCCGCCGGTCATTCTGTATCCGCCAATCGTCCCCGAAGCGAAAGCGGCGTCGACCAATTCCGCCGATGGCGCCGGCAATATCAAGTCAGACGGCACCGCCGCCGAGAATCTCCAAGCAGAAAAACCCTTGCCACTTCCTCGGGAACGCGGCAGGCGTTCCGCGGTCAAAGAGTAAGCGATGCAAGGCGGAACATTCATCTCTTCCATTCGTTAATTCGTTAGCGGGCCGGCCACAGAGTGGCTGCACTGTCTCGCGTTCTTTCCCATTCGCTGAGGAGAACTTTCCATGAAATACGTGAAAACCGCTTTGCTGACCGCCAGTGCATTGACGCTCACCACCACGATGACCTTAGCGCAAGCCAACATCGGTGCGACCACCGGCCAAGCCGGCGGCGCGGCGCTCTCAACCGGTGCGTCGGGCACCAGCGGCGGGGCCAGCCTGAATTCCTCGACCGGCGCCAACGCCAATGTCGGCAACACCAAGGCCAACGCCAATGTCGATGCGTCCAACCGCGCCGCGGTGAAGAAGCATAAGAAAACCACCACCGGCAGCGGCTCGGCCGGCGCCGGCGTGAACGGTAGCGTCAACTAAGCAGCGTTAACGATGAATAGCTGGGCTCCGCGACACGCCGTCGCGGGGCCCTGCTTTTTGGTGCACGGTAAAGAAACTCAGAGCTGGCCGATTGTGCGACGTCCGGCAACGGATAGACTGCCGGCCATGTCGCGAATCGACGGTCTTCCTTATATTTCTGCTCTTAGCCGCCGCGCGCTGATCAATAGCGCGTTGCGCGGGGTGATCGGTATCGGCGCGCTTTTATCGGGCAGCGCTTTTTCCGATACGCGCTTCACGCAATGGGTAGCCGCGTTCAAACCGCTTGCACTCAAGCGCGGCGTCTCGTCCGCGACTTACGACCGCGTGATGAGCGGTGTTAAACCCGATACCGAAGTCTATGCGCTGCAACGCCGGCAGCCCGAATTCACCGAACAGATGTGGCAATATATCAACCGGCGCTGCTCGGATTGGCGCGTTATCACCGGCAAGGAGCGCGCTAAGGAACATACCTCCCTGCTCGCGCGCGTCGAGAAAGATTACGGCGTGGATCGCTACACCATGCTTGGGCTGTGGGGCATGGAGTCATCCTTCGGCGATGTCATCGACAATCCGAAATATATGCGGCCGATCATTCCGGCGCTTGCCGCGCTTGCCTATGGCGAGCCGCGGCGGCGGCGTTATTGGGAAGCCGAACTGATCAACGCGCTCATTATCATCGACCGCGGCTGGGCAAAGCCCGCCGGTATGATCGGCTCCTGGGCCGGCGCCATGGGCCATACGCAATGGATGCCGGAAGTCTGGCTGCATCTGGGTGTCGATTACGACCGTGACGGCCGCGCCAATCCATTCGGCAAACCGGATGACGCGCTGGCCGGCACCGCGCGTTATCTCATCGAGCGCGGCAACTATCGGCGCGGCGAAACCTGGGGTTGCGAGGTGGAACTGCCGGCCGGCGGCGAACGCCATGCCGACAATCGCAGCATGCGCAGCTACGAAGCCTGGCACGGTTATGGTGTCCGCCGCGCCGACGGCGCAGCCTTTGCGCGTCCGCAGGATAAGGTGAAATTGTGGATTCCGGTTGGCGGCGGTCCGGCGTTTCTGATCGGACAGAATTTCCGCGCGGTCTATTCCTATAATCCCTCCACCAGCTACACGCTGGCGCTCTTGCATCTTGGCGATCTCATCGCCGGCGTGAAGGGCTTTCACCAGCAATTTCCCGGCGGCGAACGCGTGCCGACTATCGACGAGGTCAAGGAAATCCAGCGCCGTCTGAACGAACGTGGTTTCAAGACCGACGGGGTCGATGGGCGCACCGGCTCCGACACCGTGCGCGCGATCGGCGCATTCCAGAAAAGCGTCGGCATGAAACCGGACGGTTATGCGGGCTTGAAGGTTCTGGCGCGCTTGCGTCAGGGCGCGTGAGCGATGTCCTGGCGCGCCATCCAGCTTTTCATAAAGCCGACAAAGGCCGACACCTTGCGCGGCGTCGTCTTGGCCTTGGGATAGACCGCGATCATGGTGCGCTCGCCGACGCTATAACGCGGCAGCACCGACACCAGCCGGCCTGCGGCCAGATCCTCGACGACGGCGTAGCGCGGGATATTGACGATGCCGAGATCGGCGAGCGCGGCCTTTCGCAAGCCCAGCGCGCTGTTGGAAAAGAAATCGCCGCGCACCTTCACCGAAACCGGGCCTTGTGACCCGCTGAAACGCCAGACGCTGTCATTGGGCGCGACATCAACATGCACGAGGCAGGCATGGTGCGCGAGATCGGCGGGCATCTGCGGTTCGCCAGCGCGCGCGAGATAGGCCGGCGACGCACAGACGATCCAGTCGAAGGCCGCGATCTCCTCCTCCGCCACCGCGGACGCGCGCACGGCCGAAAAGCAGAGCACGACGTCGAGCCCGCGTTCGTCGAATTCGTAGGTGCCGCGATAGGGCGTGTTCTCTAGCATCAACGAGACGCGCAGGCCCGGCTGCGCCTTGGCGAATTCAACCACGGCATCGGAGAGATGCAGCGTGCCGAAAGATTTCGGCGCCAGCACTTTCAGCGTGCCGGCCAGTTCGCTGCGGCTCGTTAAAATCTCGCGCTCGCTGCTTTCGATTTCGCCGAACACGCGTTCGCAGAATTCGAGATAGGCCTTGCCCTCCTCCGTCAGGCTGACCGAACGGGTGGAGCGGTTGAGCAGCTGCGCACCAAGGCGCGCTTCGAGGTCGCCGACATGGCGCGAGACCAAAGCGCGCGACAGGCCGAGCTGGCTGGCGGCGATGGTGAAGGAGCCGGCGCGCGCCACGCGGGCAAAGCTTTCCATGGTGCGAAAGCGGTCCATCGGCAGGCTTTCGGACGGCGTTTATTATTGTGAAAATTGCAACAATTATTTGTGTATTTAGCGTCTTCTTCGTACTAATGTCAAAGCCTATACTGTGCGAGAACGACGCGTGACCCCCGAAAATGGGTACCGGTTTTCGGTTAGGATCACGCGCGAATAAAAAGGGTAGACCGGGGCCAACCGGGACCAGTACAGGGAGAAATGTCAGCCGCAAGCCTTGCCGACCCGTACGGGCCGGCGGCGACGGTCTGAATAACGCATGCCGCAATCCAGTCAAACCAAGGCACCCGCCATCGACACCGCGAAAGTCGACCGCCCCGTCCCTGCCGGCGTCAATGCCGCCGGCTTCGGCAGCGACGTGATCGCCGACGCGTTGCATGCGCTCGACATTCCATATATCGCGCTGAACCCGGGCGCGAGTTACCGCGGCCTGCACGACTCGATCGTCAATTATCTCGGCAACACGCATCCGCAGATGCTGCTCTGCCTGCACGAGGAAGCCGCGGTTGCGATAGCGCACGGCTACGCCAAGGTGACCGGCAAGGCGATGGCGGCGGCCGTGCATTCCAATGTCGGGCTGATGCACGCGACCATGGCGATCTTCAACGCCTGGTGCGACCGCATGCCGATGCTGATCCTCGGCGCCACCGGGCCGAACGACGCGGTGAAACGCCGGCCCTGGATCGAATGGATCCACACCGCGCGCGACCAGGGCGCGCTGGTTCGCGGCTATACCAAATGGGACGACCAGCCGGGCTCCCCCGTCGCCGCGCGCGAAAGCGTGCTGCGCGCCGCCTGGCTCGCCAACACGGCGCCGTGCGGGCCGACTTACGTCAATCTCGATGTCGAGATTCAGGAAATGAAACTGGCGGAGGCGGTCGCGCCTATTGAGGCCGCCCGCTTTATGCCGGAAGTGACGAGCGCACCCAGCCCGGACGCGATCAAGGCGGCGGTGAAACTGCTCAAGACCGCGAAGAGCCCCGTCATCCTCGCCGGGCGCGTTTCACGCGATCTCGATGCCTGGAACACGCGCATCGTGCTGGCCGAGCGTCTTGGCGCCAGCGTCGCCACCGACTTGAAAATCGCGGCCTCATTCCCGACCTTTCATGCCTTGCATGCGGGCGCACCCGGCGGCACGACTCTCGCGCCGGAAGCCATCGACGCCCTGCGTAAGGCCGACGTGATCCTGAGCCTCGACTGGCTCGATTTGGCAGGCACATTCAAGAGTTGCGGCGGCCTGGACAAGGTCACGGCCAAGGTCGTGCAGGTGTCGGTCGATCACCGTCTGCATAATGGCTGGAGCATGGACTATCAGGGCCTGCCGCCGGTCGATGTGTTTATCGATTGCGAGCCGGACGTGGCCGTGCCGCTGCTGCTGGAAGCGCTCGGGCCGGGACCGGCGCGGGTGGCCCCTGCGCCGGCCAAGGAATTCGCACGGCCAACCGGCGACAAGCTTACGGTCGACCATATGGCCGAAGCGCTCCGGCGCGCCGTCGGCGACAGGCCAGCTTCTCTGACGCATGTGTCACTGTCGTGGAACGGGGCATCCTGGGCGTTCAAGCACCCGCTCGACTATCTCGGCTCCGACGGCGGCGGCGGCGTCGGCGGCGGGCCCGGCATTTCGGTAGGCGCGGCGCTGGCGCTCAAGGGCTCGGGGCGGTTGCCGATCGCGGTCTGCGGCGACGGGGATTTCCTCATGGGCGTCACCGCGCTCTGGACAGCGGCGCATTACCACATTCCGCTTTTGATCGTGGTCGCCAATAATCGCTCCTTCTTCAACGACGAACTGCATCAGGAACGCGTCGCCCGTGTCCGCAACCGGCCGGTCGAAAACCGCTGGATCGGCCAGCGCATTTCCGAGCCCGATATCGATCTCGCCGCCATGGCGCGCGCGCAAGGCGCGCAAGGCTTCGGCCCGGTCGATAAAATCGAAAACCTCGTCGAAGTATTTAAGCAGGCTATCGCCGCGGTCGAGCAAGGCCAGGTTGCCATCGTCGACGTGCGGGTCGAGCCCGGCTATACGGCAGCCACCACCGCGCAGATGATCAAGAAAAGCGAATAGAGCGATGAGCCCGATGGATTCAAGCGCGAGCGTAGACGCTATCCTGAAAGTGGACGACATCGTCGTGCGCTTCGACACGCCCGACGGCATACTCACGGCGGTCGACGATGTCTCATTCGGCGTCAAGCCTGGGGAGTTTCTGTCGGTGATCGGGCCATCCGGTTGCGGCAAGTCGACTTTATTCAACGTGATCGGCGGTCTGCTCAGCCACACGCAAGGCAATGTCAGCGTCGCCGGTGAGACCATTAACGGCCCGCACAAATCGATCGGCATGGTGTTCCAGGAGGAGTCGACCTTCCCCTGGCGCAGCGTCACGGACAACGTCGCCTTCCCGCTCGAACTGACCGGCATGGCCAAGCGCGAGCGCATCGAACGCGCGCGCCATTTCATCAAGCTCGTCGGCCTCGACGGCTTCGAGAACCGCTACCCGACCGAACTGTCGGGCGGCATGCGGCAACGCGTCTCGCTCGCGCGCACGCTCGCCTCCGAACCGAAAATCCTGCTGATGGACGAGCCGTTCGCTGCGCTCGACGAGCAGACCCGGCTGCTGCTCGGCGACAAGGTGCTGCAAATCCAGCAGGAGTTAAAGCAGACCACGCTGCTGATCACGCACAACATCACCGAAGCGGTGCAGATGTCCGATCGCATTCTGGTGATGACCTACCGGCCCGGCAAGGTGAAGCGCATCGTCGATATCGACCTACCGCGCCCGCGTTCCTCCGAGATCGTCGGTAGCGAAGCCTTCGGCCGCTATGTGGCGCAGATATGGGCCGACCTGCGCGAAGAAGCAAGCCGCGGCATGCGCGACGAAGAAGACCACGCGCTGCACCAGCACGATGGCGCAGCGTCATGACAATCGCAGACACCTCAGCACCGATGCGCCGCCACAAGCTGGGCAATGTGTTCCCCGCGGCTGTCGGTCTTGGCTCGCTGGTGGCGTTCTTCGTGCTGGTTGAATTGCTGATTCAGATCGGCGTCCTCAACCGCTTTATCATCCCGCCGCCGTCCGAGATCATCGAAAGCTTCCCACGTGTCATCGTCGAAGAGCACGTCGTTGCGCGCTTCTTCCAGACGCTAACCGAATGCCTGACCGCCGGCGTCATGCTTACGGTATTCGGCGTCGCCGGCGGCGTGCTGATGCACCGCTTCAAGCTGTTGCAGCAGGCCTGCGAGACCTGGATCGCGGCCATGGCCTCGGCGCCGATCGTGCTCTGTTACCCGCTGTTCCTGGTGATCTTTGGCCGCTCGGCCTGGACCATCATCATGATGGGTTTCGTGTCGGCGCTGCCGCCGGTGATCCTGAAAACCATCGAGGGCATCTCCTCGACGCGCAAGGTGCTGGTCAATGTCGGCAGGAGCTTTAACCTGACGCCGTCGCAGCAATTCTGGAAAATTCTGTTTCCGGCCTCGTTGCCGACTATCTTCGTCGGCATCCGGCTCGGGCTCATATTCGCGCTGATCAACGTGGTCGGCGTCGAGTTCCTGATCAATTTCGGTGGCCTCGGCCAGCTCATCAACGAAATGGCCGAACGCTACGACCTGGCCGGCACCTATGCCGCGATCTGCTTTGTCATTCTGGTGAGCGTGCTGTTCTTCATGGCGGTTGAAAAGGTGGAACGATGGCTGACACGGACCGACTGATCCGCACGGCCGAGCGGGCACCGGTCATCGGACCGGTTACGATGGTGCGTCTGGTCATCATTCTTGCCGTACTGGCGATCTGGGAATTCCTGTCGCATTCCGGCTGGCTTTATCGCGACGTTATCCCGTCGCTGGTCAATATCGGCGCAGCACTATTCGATCTGCTCACACATGGCGAATATTATTTTAACCTCGCCGTCACCGCCGGCGAAGTCGGCACCGCCCTCGTTCTCGGCGGCAGCGCCGGCATTATCGTCGGCATCGCGCTCGGCGCCAACCGCTTCCTCTCAAAGGCCTTCGAGTCTTATCTCTATTATCTTGGACCGACGCCCAAGATCATCTTCTTCCCGATCATGATCATGTGGTTCGGCGTCGGCTCCGGCTCCAAGATCGCGCTCGGCACACTTTCGTGCTTCTTCCCGGTCGCGCTCAATGTCGCCGCCGGCATGCGCCAGATCGACAAGACGCTGATCCGCGTCGGCAGGAGCTTCCGCGCTACCACGGCGCAGATGGTGTTCAAGATTTACCTGCCCGCCATGCGGCATCCGATCATCAACGGCGTGCGGCTCGGCCTCGGCGTCGCGCTGATCGGCACGCTGCTCGCTGAAACCAAATTGTCGAATAAGGGCATCGGATTTCTCATCATCAACGCCTACTCTACCTTCGACATGCCGCGCATGTACGCGATGCTGATCGTGCTGTTCGTGCTGGCGATCGGCGCCAATGCCGGGGTTGGCCGTCTTGGCGGCCTCGACAGCATCAAGAGACACTAAGAGAAGACTTCAACGACCAAAAGAAAAAGACAAGACCACCCCCTGGGGAGCGAACGATGAAAACCATTACGAGGATAACAGGCGCTGCCATTATCGCCGCCGCCGCACTGACGCTGCCGGCTTCGGCCGAGGACATGGTCAAGATGACCATAGGCCAGCGCGGCAATTGGGATACCGCCGTGACCCACCTCGGTGAGAAGGCCGGCATCTTCAAGAAACACGGCATCGTGATGGAGATGGTCTATACCCGCGGCAGCGGCGAAACCGTCCAGCCGGTTATCTCCGGCAATGTCGATCTCGGGCTTGCCGTCGGCACGTTGGGAGCCATCGGCTATTACGCCAAGGGCGCGCCGATCCGCATTGTCGCGGCGCAGGCAACCGGCGCCGCCGACTACTGGTATGCTAAGGACCCGGCGATCAAGTCGCTGAAAGACCCGGCACAGTCGAAGGGCAAAACCATCGCCTTTTCGACCAACGGCTCTTCCACCGACTCGATGGTGAAGGCCTTCATCAAGGAATGGAAACTTGACGTGAAGCCGATCGCGACCGGCAGCCCGCCGGCGACGCTGACCAATGTCATGAGCGGCCAGGTCGATATCGGCTGGGCGGCGCCGCCCTTTGGCCTCAAGGAAATCGACGAAGGCAAGATTCATCTGGTCGCGCTTGGCGGCGATACCCACATCATCGGCGGGCAGACCATCCGCACCATCATCGCCAATGCCGACGCGCTCAAGAACCGCCACGACGTGCTCAAGCGTTTCTTCCAGGCCTATCGCGAGAGCATCGACTACATGTATTCTGACAATCCGCAGGTGATTACGGACTATGCCGAATTCGCCAAGATCACGCCGGTGCTCGCCAAGCGAGTGCGCGACGAGTTCTTCAAGAAGTCGATTTTGCAGATGACCGAGATCAAGGGCCTCGATGATCTGCTGCATGACGCGGTGGAGCTTAAATACGCGCCGAAGTCGCTGACGCCGGAACAGGTCAAGGACCTGATCCAGACGGATATTGCGAAGTAGCACGGGGACTGTGCGGCGCTCTGTTCCCTCCCCCTGAAAGGGGAAGGAAAGAAAGGTCATGGTTCGTCGAAACCGCAGGCGTTCCAAACTTTGCGCGCTTCCGGCGAAACCAGAAACTGAATGAAAGCCGCCGCTTCGTCCGCGACTTTGCTGGCAGCGGTGATCGCCGCGCCGTAAGTGATAACAAGCTGAAGCGAGGGCGGCAGGCTGCCTACCAGCGTGACGCCGTTAAAGGCGACGATCTCGCTTTTCGGAAAAATCCCGAGCGCCGCTTCGCCGGAGGCAATGGCCGCGACGCCGCCGGCAAGCCCCGCCTTGTGAATGACTTTCAGCGGCCCGCCGGTGAACCCCAGTTCACGGAGCACCTTATCGCTTTGCGCACCTGAAGGCGTCGCAGTCGGGGGCGCGTGGACGACCGAACCGCCCGCCAAAAGCGAGGCCTTCAGTTTCTCGGGCGTCGAAATGTCCGGTACTTCATCGCCCGCCTTGATGCCGACGCCGAGGCCGATATCAGCGAGCGGCGAGCGGCCTTTTGCCAGCACTACGCACGCTGTTTCATAATCGTCCAGCATCGCCACCGGCATCAGCAGCACATCGAGCGCCTCACTCTTGGCGACCCGCCCTTGAATGCCGCTCATGGTGTCGTAGAGCGCGTTCAGCGTATGACCGGTACGTTGATGATAGATCGGGCCGAGCCTGTCGAAAACCGGCTTCGGCGCGCCGCCGGCGATGCTCGTAATTGTTGCCATGGCTTTTCCCTTGCGCGTGATCTTATCCGAAAGCCGGTGCCCATCCCCGATCAGGTCGAGGAAATGCTTTTCGGGATCATGCGGTTTACAACTTGAAACTCTCATGCGTGCCGGGATGAAACAGTTCTTCCGGCGTCATCAGGCGCGACGACAGGCCTTCGCGATGATGCTGGCGGAAGAAGCTCTCGAGCGTCTTGCGGTTGGGCTCAATCCCATACGACCAGAAGTCCTCGTCCATCAGCGCGCGCGCTTCCGCCAGCCGCTCCTCGACAAACGGGAGCGTCACCTTGGTGGCGGACGTATCATTGAGCAGATCGAGCGCATAGGCCTTCGACTGCTCGAAGGCCTTGAACACCGCACCGGGCAGCCAAGGATGCTGCTCGGCGAGCGTCCGGCGCACGCCGACGATATGCATGATCGGGAAGATGCCGGTGCGCTTGTAGTAGTCCTTGGCAGCCGCCACCGGATCGGGGAAAAGCCAGCCCACATTGGGCGTGTTTTTCGGCAATGACGGCGGGCGCGGCGCGATGAAGCCGTCGATGGTACCTTCCGCCAGCATCGCGGAAATCGATTTGCCGGGAGGCGCGTTTTCCAGTTTCACGTCGGTCGGCAGCTTGATGGTGATCTTCTCCGGCCGGTCCGCATCCTCGATGCCGCCGCGCACCCACTGAATGTCGGACGGCTTGACGCCGTAGTCGTCTTGCAGAATGGAGCGAGCCCATACATTCGCCGTCAGTTGATATTCCGGCACGCCGACGCGCTTGCCCTTGAGATCTTCCGGCTTCTTGATGCGGTCGGTGCGCACATGGATCGAGGTATGGCGAAACGCGCGCGACACAAAAGCGGGAACGCCGACATAAGGGAAATTGCCCTGCGCGATCTTCACCGTCGAACTCGACAGCGACAATTCGCAAATGTCGAATTCGGCATGGCGAAAGGCGCGGAAGAAGATTTCCTCCGGTGACAGCGTCATGCAGGACGGATTGACGCCGTCGATCTGCACCGCGCCGTCGATCAGCGCGCGCGTCCGATCATAGGCCCCGACGGCGACGGAAAGGTTGAGCTTGCTCATGGAAGTCCCGGACTGGAGTGGTCTTAGGAGACTTCATAAGGGAAAGCCGGAGCGGAGGCAAAACCAACGCTGACGCTGCGCGTTCGCTCCTCCCCTCCCCCGCGAGCCCTTGCGAGTGTGGGGAGGGAAAAAGCTACTCCACCCCGCCCTTGCGCGGCGTCCTGTCGTTGAAGCCTTTATCGTCCGGCGTCACGTCGAGCACGGCGGCATGGCCGGTGATCTTCGCCGGCCGACGGCAATCCTTCATGCAAGGCTTACTGTTCCAGAACGCCTTTTCGGTCTTGCGCCGGTCGTCGTCATAGAAGCCGCCCTGGTTCGGCATTTTCACCTGGCCCCAGGTCTCGCGTGACAGCACAAAATCGTCGCCGACAATGTCATTGAGGCTAAGGACGTAAGCCGTGACCGCATAAAGTTCATCGTTCGAGAGCGAATGAGCATCGCCGAACGGCATGGCGCGGCGGATATAATCGAAAACGCTTGAGAGATACGGATAATAAGAGCCAACTGTCTTGACCGGATCGTGCGAGGCGAGCGTACCTTTGCCCTGCGCGAGCTGCGGCCAGCGGCCGGCGCTTTCGCCAAACTCGCCATGGCAAGCGGCGCAGCGCTCAAGATAAATCTTCTCGCCTTGTTTCACCGAGCCGTGGCCCGAAGGAGCGCCGGCGCCATCGGGACGTACGTCGATGTCCCAACCGGTGATCTGCGCCGCTGTCGCCGGGGCTCCCATGCCGTAGTCGTGCGGCTTTGCCTGCTGCGCCAGCACGGGCGCGCCGAGCGCGAAAAATATTAGCGTGGCGAGTTTAACCCACCTCGACATTCTCGACCTCCCCGCTCGCTTTAAGTGCCCAGGTCTGGATGCCGTTATTATGGTAGATCGAATTGACGCCGCGAATTTTTCGCAAAGCGTCCTTGTTCGGCTGCACGTAGCCGGTGTCGTCCATGGCGCGTGATTGCAACAGGAGTTCCTCGCCGTTCCATTCGGTCTCGGCATAAAAGCGCACGCAGGCCTTGTCGAACACCGGACCGTCGATCCTGGCGGTGCGCCAGTTGCGGCCACCGTCGAGCGAAACGTCGACGCGCTTGACAGTGCCGCGTCCCGACCACGCCAGTCCCGTGATGACCAGAAAGCCCTTCTTCTTTACCGGCGTCTGCGGCGACGGCGAGGTAATCACCGATTTCGCATCCATCTCGAAGGTGAATTTACGCGCCTTGCCGTTTTCCAGCAAGTCAGTGTATTTGCCGGTTTCTTCGCGCGTGTACCAGGGCTCGTCGCCGACCTTGATGCGGCGGATCCACTTCACCCACATATTGCCTTCCCAGCCCGGCACCACGAGCCGCGCCGGATAGCCCTGCTCCGGGCGCAACATCTCGCCATTCATGCGATAGGCGATCAGGCAATCGTCGAGCGCCTTGGCAAGCGGCACCGAGCGCGTCATCGCCGCCGAGTCGCCGCCTTCCGCCAGCAGCCACTTCGCCTTCGGTTTGACGCCCGCCTGCTCCAGTAAAAGTTTGAGCGGCACGCCGGTATATTGCACGCAGTGCATCATGCCGTGCGTGTACTGGCAGCCGTTCAACTGCGCGCCGCGCCACTCCATGCCGGAATTGGCGGCGCATTCGAGGAAATAGATACGGTTGACGCGCGGCAGGCGCTTGAGGTCCTCGAGCGTGAAGATCAGCGGCTTGTCGACCATGCCATGGATCATCAGCCGGTAATCTTTCGGATCGACTTCGGCGATGCCGCCGTGATGACGCTCGAAGCAGAGGCCGTTCGGAGTGATGATACCGTCGAGTTCATGCAGCGGCGTGAAGCTGACGGAGGACTCGCGGCTGGCGGTGAGCCATTGCACGTCGCGCCGGATGACACCCTTTTCGAATTTCGACGGATGCCCGTAAGGCCGCACCGCGACGCCGTCACCGAGCGTCTTGGTCCAATCCGCGATATTGGGCGGCAAGTTCTTGTCGTTGGCGCTGGCCGCGCCGGTGGTGCCAGCGGCAATCATCCCGGCCGCGCCGGCTAAAAAGCCCCGGCGTGAGGCACGTTTTTTATCGGTCGGTTCGGTCATCGGCAGCTCCCGGCGAACGTCCCTCCTCTATCACATTCTTCTTTGTGAATGTAATGATTTATTCTACTTTTGCACGGCTGAAAAGAATAAGGCGACTATGAAATGCCGACTTCGAAAACCGGCTTCAGAAGATCGAATTAAATCCCCGAGACTTTCACGCTTGCGTTCGGCTTCACCCGCACCGTTTTTGCCGCCGCTACGTAGCGCTCGACCAGGTCCCAGACATTCGGCCCTTGCGTGCCTTCGTTGACGCTGGCCCAGCCGGCGATGACGTATTCGCGTTTGGGATCGATCGGCTTGCCGCTCTTCAACAGCGTCATGTTGGAAATGCGCTGGCCGATCGGCTTCGACACGTCAATCGAATAGCCAAGCCCGCCGCAGCGGACCATGTCGCCGCCCTGCTGGTAGTATGGGTCCGGGTTGAACAGGTTGTCGGCGACGTCCTCCAGAACATCTTTCAAGCGTTCGCCGGTCATCGGTAGGCGATAGACCTGCGGATAGGTAATCGCCGTGGCGTTGTGAATATCCTCGACCGTGATCGGCGCACCGGGCAGCACGCTGGTGCCCCAGCGGAAGCCGGGCGACAGCGCGATCTCGGCGTCGCGCTCTTTCAAGAGCGCATCGCAGATCAGATCGTCGAAGGTGCCGTTGAAATTGCCGCGGCGGTACAAGAGTGAATCCGAATGCCCGACCACGCGCGCCAGCTCCTTGGCGAAGGGCGCGCGCACCTTGGCGATCTGCGCGGCCATTGCGGCCTCCGGCTTGATGGCGTCGGCGAATAGCGGAATGAGTTTATAGCGGAAGCCTTTCACCGCGCCGCCCTGCACATCGAGGTCGAGCCGCGAAACGAACTTGCCGTGGCTGCCGGAAGCAATGAGCAACGTCTTGCCGATCTGAATCGCTTGCGGCAATGCGTCATGGGTGTGGCCTGTCAGGATCACGTCGATGCCCTCGACGCGGCCCGCCAGCTTGCGGTCAACGTCGAAGCCGTTATGCGACAGCAGCACGACCAACTGCGCACCCGCCTTGCGCGCCTTCTCGACCTGCGCCTTCACCTCCTCTTCGCGGATACCGAACGACCATTTCGGCATCATCCAGCGCGGATTGGCGACCGGCGTATAGGGGAATGCCTGTCCAAGCACGGCGATCTTGACGCCGCCTTTCTCGAACATCTTGTAGGCTTTGAAAACCGGCTCGTTCCATTCGGTGTCGCGGATGTTGAGTGCGAGAAAAGGAAATGAAAGCGACTTGATCAGTTCCTGGACCCGCGCCTCGCCATAGGTGAATTCCCAATGGCCGGTCATGGCGTCGGGCTTCAACAGCGCCATGCAGTCGGCCATGTCCTGGCCTTTGGTCATATTGGCGCCGAGCGAACCCTGCCAGGTGTCGCCGCCGTCGAGCAGCAACACCTTGCCCTCGCGTTCGGCGCGCACTTGCGCGACCACCGTCGCAAGGCGATCGAGGCCGCCGATGCGACCGTATGTTTTGGCGAGTGCGGAGAAGTCCCGGTCGGTCATGGCGTAAGCCGCCGCCGACTTGGCCGGAATGCCGAAGTGTTTCAGGAAATCCGCGCCGGTCAGATGCGGCGGCTGACCTTTGGCCGCGCCGACACCAAGATTGACGCTCGGTTCACGGAAATAAACCGGCATCAACTGCCCGTGAATGTCAGTAACGTGCAGCAGCGTGACATTGCCGAGCGCGTCGAACCTGGTGAGTTCGTCCTGCGTGAGCTTCTGTTGCGCGAAGGCGCGAGCGAGCCCGCCGGCGCCGGCCGTGAGCGCGGCAGTCGCCGCGCTCACCTGCAACATTTCACGGCGGGTGATCATCGGACACTCCTCCCCCGGCATTCCGGGACGCGCGCCTCAGCGCACGGGCCTGGAATCCAGGGTCAAGCTCGGTGCTTCTAAATGTGCCGCTGGATTCCGGGTCGCGCCATTCGGCGCGACCCGGAATGACAGCGCGCATTAATGCCGGATGCCGGGCACGCTCACTTTCAGCCCTTCGTTCTGCGCGGCGAGATAAAGCTCGATGTCGCCATATTCCTTGGCATCGGGCGGCAACTCATTGGCGCGGATGTTGACCTGACACCACTGGAAGCGCTGGCGGATGTCCCACACCGCCAGGAGGCTGGTGCGCCAGGTCGGGAAGTGGTCGTATTGGCCCTTGAGCTCGCCCAGCCACTGCCCGCGGATCCAGTGATTGGCCGCTTTGCCGTGACAATCGGTGCAGGCGAAGTTGAGCTCGCCGATCTTGCGGCTGGCGAGCGCTTCGCCCCGCTTGATGGCGGCCTTGGCCGGTGCGCTCTTGGTGTCGACGTCGATCGGCGCGCCGTTGGCGAGGAAGTGCAGATAGATCGACATATCGCGGTTTTCATCCGTCTCCATCAGCCACTTCGCGCCAGTGGTGGCGGCGGCGTGACGGGTGACGAACTCCTCAACACCCAGCACCTTGTTCAGCCGCGGCTCCCATTTCGGCATCGACGCGGCCCAGGTTTTGAACTGCGTTTCCGGCTTGTTGTGGCAGGTGTTGCAGGATTTGCCGGACGCCATGGACTTCGTCCAAAGCGCCTTGGCCTTATCGACCGCCCACATGCCGGGATTTTCAAGCGAGTCGAGATTTTCGCGCTTCTCGACCGGCGCCGGACGCTTGTTCGGATCGTCGAGCACAGTCTTGAACTTCGCCGGCGACTTCAAGGTCTTGAGGAATGCGACCATGTCGCGGATTTCTGCGTCAGTGAACACGCCGTGGCTGCCCCATGGGGGCATCACTGTGTCCTGGTTATAAACGCGTGCGTCGTAAATATAATTAAACAGCCACTCGTCTTCGCGCCCGGCGCTGCCAATTTCCGAGAGGTCGGGCCCAACATTGCCCGGCAGGTTAGCGCCGCCGGCCGGTCCCATCACGTGGCAGGCAAGGCACGAGCCGCCACGGCCGCGATCGGCCACTAGCTTTTCGCCCTTGGCGGCGTCGCCGGTAATCGGACCCGTGATCTTTTGCGGGTCTTTCGGCGCCGGCGGGGATTTCACCGCGTCGAGGGTGCTCCACTTCGATTCGTCGCGCTTCGGCCATTTGTCGTAACGCTTCCACGGCCGCGCCGCGGCATCGCCATTGAGCTCAAGCGGCGCCGCTTTCTTGGCCTGGGCGCCGGCGCTTGTCGGCGCCGCCACCAAAAAAGCGCCCACGGCAATCGCCATAACGGCGAGCGTTCCGGTCGATAATATCGCTGCCCGCATTTTTTCTAATCCTCCCGAACGAATGGCTGTCTTTTTCCCTCGCGCGCGCGGCGACGGTTTATCAGGCGACGTCGATCTTCTGCTCAGTGGAGGTGACGGTGCCGTCGTCGTCCGTCCACGTGAACTTGAAGGTGCCGCTCGCGTCCACTTTGGCGAAGAACTGCATATACGGATTGGCTGCGATCGCCGGCTCCAGATTGGCGGAGAACACCGGCTTGCCGTTAAACTCGGCGGTAAATTTATTAATGATCTTGCGCGGGATCGCCTTGCCATCTTTATCTTTGCGCTGGCCGGACTCCATGATGTGCGGCATCAGCGTCTTGATTTCGATGACTTCGCCCTTCTTGGCGGTCTTCGGCACTCTGATTTTCGGCGTTTCCGCCATGCTAGCCTCCTGACTAATTTTTATGGTTTGTTCAGCCGCCGCAGCCGCCGATGGTGACCTTCACGAGCTTTTGCGCGGTGTAGAACTTGCCGGTCGAGGTCTTGGCGACCGCGACAATGTTCTGTGTGGTGGCAAGCCGGATACGGGTCGCGGCTTCCGCCTTGCCCGACATCGGTGAAAAGTGGAACATCGCCACGCCCGGGTTCGGATTGCCTTCGGCAACCACCAGCAGCTCGGTGACGTGATCGGCGTCGGTCATTGGCGCATCGACCGCGATCGACAACGGCACGGTATTGCCGTTCTCGGCGATCTCCGGCAGTTCGATGGTGATCTTGCCCTGTTCGGCGGCCTTGCCGCCCGTAAACTTGGCGATGTCATCGGCGGCGGCCTTCGGAGTCGCGAACGCGCCCTCGCCCCATCCGACGATGGTGATGGCCGCGCTACCAGCGCCGAGCGCCAGGGCTGCGCGACGGGATAGTTCTCGCATCGATATTTCTCCTCCCGAAAAAACGTGTGGGGCAGAACAGCCGCCCGCGAACGACCATAGCCATGGCGGCGCATTGGTCAAATCATATACACAGAAAACAATATGGCACGAGCGGCCGCACGCAGAGCGAGCAACTACTTCAGCTCGGCAACGCCTTGACGTAATCGCCGAAGCTCTTGTCCCGATAGGCTTTTTCTCGGACGTATTTGAACATCGCGACAAAATCGTCGGGCCGAAGGTAACCAGGCGCGCGCGCCACTTCGCGTTTTTGCGGCTCAAGTTTTTTCAGCGGACCGGCACGTTCGGCGAAGAACTGGAACGTCGGCGTGAATCGCACGCCATATTTCGCCGCCAGTTCCTTTTCCGATAACTCCTGCCCGTCGAAATCAGTGACCTTGCGCGAGCCGATGATATTGAGTTGCAGCACCTCGAAATTCGCCTTGACGTAGTTTGAAATATCGGGGCGCGCGAAATTGACGAAGTGCGTTTCCTTGCAATAAGGGCAGCCCTTCAATTCCCACATGATGACGAATCGCTTGCCTTCCTTGTGAGCGTCTTCAAGGTCCTCGGGCAATACCAGGAAGCTTTCCAGGAACCAGGGCTCCTTATAAAGCCCGTCATCGGTCAGGATCGGATCGGCCGGCGCGTCGCCGGCAAAGGCAGCGGTGCTGAAGCCCGCCGCCAGCGCAGACGCCGCGCTGCAAAGCAATATATCCCGCCGTGTGATGGTCATGATCTTCACCGTCTAGCGCCAAACTGTGGCACGATTACAAGAATGAGCGATCTGCTGGCCTGTTTGCCCGCCGCTGCTTATATTCGGAATGCGTTATATATTCGTGTCACGGTCCGGTGAACAGATATGCTGCCAAGCCATTTAGTCAGGTTTGCGCGTCTTGCAATCCTCGTGTTTGGTCTGCTGGCATGCTGCGGCAGCGCGTTTGCCGGCGATCTTGCCGATTTCAACGCGGCCGTAGAACTGGCCTCCGGTCATAACCGGGTGGCGATCGGCTATCTGCGCACCGGCAACACCGATCTGGCCTCGATCGAACTCGACCGGCTGCGCAGCGCCTGGAGCGCGCTGACCGCGCGCTTCGCCGGCAAAAGGCCTGACGCCTTCGACGGGAACGCGCTCTACGGCACCACACTGGTCAATATCAGCACGCGGCTGGTCGCCGCCGACATGATGCTAAAGTCCGGGCGCGGCGATAGCGCCGCGCAATCGCTCAATGCCATTCGCGGCGATCTGTACGAATTGCGCAAAAGCAGCGGTATTGTCGTGCTCGCCGATTGCGTGCGCGACGCCAATGCGGTGGCGGACGCGATCATGCAATTCAACAAGAACGATCTCGACTGGACCAAATCGTCGACGCGATTCGGCATCGCCAACAAAGCTTCGATCTACGGCTATGTGCTCGACCGCTGCGACGGCATTGCGAGCGCGACCGTGCACAACAGTCCGGAGTTTCGCCGGCTGGTCGATGGCGCGCGCGCCGGTCTCGAATTGATACCGAAAGCGATTGCGACGCGCGATACCAATTTATTGCATCGGATTCTGATCGAGCTACGCTCGTTCGATAATCTGCTGGCGTTCCGTTTTGGGTAATTTCAGCCAATTTTTCCGAACGCCGGAAACGTTTCGACCAGCCAATTGGCGATCGCCGGCATCTGGCCGGTGAAAATCAAAATGCCGGCAATGACCAGGAACGCGCCCATGGCTTTTTCAATGAGACCGAGCTTTGCGCGAAAGCGCGCGCTCAAGCGCATGAAGGCGCCGGCAAAAGCCGCCGCCGCCAGAAACGGCACGCCGATGCCAAGCGAATAGATCAGCAGAAGCCGCGCGCCAGTTCGCCGATCGTAACCCCGCTCATATATGCCAGATATGGCGGCACCAGCGGCAGAACAGAGGGCGAAAAGAACGACAGCAAGCCCGCCACAAACGCGCCGTCGGCCGAGACATCGAGGTTCATCGCGGACATCCTTGATACGCAAGCCGGATTTCTTGATACGGCAAGCCGGATTTGGCGGGCATCGCAATCGACATATTCGTTATGAATGATATATACCAAGCACCTTGCATCCCCTCAGGTTATCCACCGTTCCAGTAGCAGCATGAAGCAAGCGAGACTGACCGCATTGTTGAAATTTTTTATTCGCGCAACGTGGCTCAGCGCGATGTTTATTTCGTTTGTGCCGACGAGCCGCGCCGCCGAGCTGGTGATGTTCGAACAGTCCGGCTGCCCCTGGTGTCAAATGTTCGACCGGGAGATCGCGCCGGTCTATGGCAAGACACAAGAAGGCCAGCGCGCGCCACTGCGCCGCGTCGACATTGACGGCGCTTTGCCGGCAGACTTGAGCTTCGTTGAAGTCGAGCGGCTGACGCCCTTGTTCGTTCTGGTCGACCGTGGGCATGAGATCTGGCGCATTCGAGGCTATCCAGGCGAGGACAACTTCTGGGGCCTGCTCGGTGTCTTGATCAAAAGACTGGATAGCTTCGGAACGAGTGGGGAACGGGCGCAGCTTTGGCTAAAAACAGCGCGCGCGGTCGATTGATCGGCGGTAATCTGACGCCGTCCTCGCCATCCGTTATACTTCATCGGCTGGATTGTTGGTGCACGAATGGATCTGCAACAGTTGGATAGAACCGAGCGCTCGCAGGAACTTGAGCGCATGGTCGGCAGCGCCAAGCGCGCCAGCGATTTTCTCAAAGCCTTGGCGCATGAAAGCCGGCTGATGATCCTGTGCATTCTGGCCGAGGGCGAAAAGTCGGTGAGCGAACTGGAAGACATCCTCTCACTGCGACAGCCAACGGTATCCCAACAATTGGCGCGACTGCGCGCCGACGGACTAGTATCGACGCGGCGCGACGGCAAGACGATCTATTACAATCTCGCCAGCGAGGAAGCCCGCATTGTGATCGGCGCGATCTATGACGTCTTTTGCAAAAAGGCGCGCAAGCGTTAGCAGGCTGCTGAAAAACTCTTTGCCGTCATTCCGGACGCCGCGTAGCGGCGATCCGGAATCCAGAAATACAAGGATTCAATAGAGCTGGATTCCGGGCTCGCGCCTTCGGCGCGCCCCGGAATGACGCCGGACACTTTTTCAGCAGCCTGCTAGAGCCTTTCCGGCTTTGATTGAATCAAAGCCGGGGCTCTAGCTCCTTATTTTGTCGCGCTTTCTTCACGCGAACCGGTGCCCACTTCGCTCGAAAACGCTCTAGAGCAAAAAGGCGCGCAAGGTCTGCCGTTCAATTGATCGACAGGTTGAGCGCCTTCACCATCTTGCCCCAGTCATCGACTTCCGAGCGGAAATATTTTTCCGCTTCGCTTTGCGAATTGTGCAGCGGATCGAAACCGATCGAGGTCAGCTTCTTGACGATGGCCGGGTCTTTCATCACCTCTTCCACCGCCGCGTTCAGCCTGGTGACGATGGCCGGGTCGGTCTTGACCGGCGCGAAGATGCCGACCCACGACGCGGCGACGAATTTCGAAAATCCGGCTTCGGCATAAGTCGGCACATTAGGCACAACGGACGCCCGATGATCGGCTGCCACGCCGAGTCCTTTGAGCTTTCCGGCCGCGATCTGCGCCGCCGCGCCGCCGCCGAGCGTGGTCGCCAAGAGATCGACCTGGTTGCCCATGGTCGCGTTCATCGCCGGCGCCCCGCCCTGGAACGGAATGTGCTGCGCCTTGATGTGGGCGATCTTGGAGAAAAAATATTCCGCCGCGATATGCGAACCACTGCCGACGCCGGCGGTGCCGTAGTTGATGTCCTTGCCCTTGGCCGCCTTGATGAACTCAGCGAGGTTGCTGGACGGATTGCTGGCGCTGGTGATCAGCGATTCCGGCGACGAGGCCAGGATTGCCACCGTCTTGAAGTCGTTCGCCGTAAAACCGTTGTTCTTGCGCAGCGTCTCGTTGATGGCGAGCGCGGTGGTTGTCACCAGAAGCGTGTAGCCGTCGGCATTGGCGCGTGAAACGGCCGCCGCCGCGATATTCCCGCCGGCGCCGCCGCGGTTCTCAACTACGACCGTGCGGCCCAATTTCGCGCCAAGCCCCTGCCCGACCAGACGCGCCACGGTGTCGGCGACGCCGCCGGGCGCGAAGGCCACGACGAATGTTATGTCGCGCTCGGGATAATTTTGCGCCGAGACTGGAGCGGCAGCCAGCACGCTTACGGCGGCCGCCACGACGGCAAGCTTCATTGTCGTTTGAAACATCTTCGGCATCTCAATCCCCCAAAAGTGTGCGCGATTGTCGGCTCGCGCAACGCCGGCAAGTGTTCCATCTCGCGACGGCCTTGTCCAATTGCTTGTGCCGTCCCGAAATCCATTTCACGAATAGAATCCCGACAATCGTCGCTGGCGTCGCGCCGCTTCGCAGGCGTAGGCTATTATAACGCCGCTAAATTTCTAGTCCGCGCGCAAACGAATGATGCGCTTGCCGAGATTTTCGCCGCGATAGAGTTCGGCGATGGCGCCCGGGCAATGCTCGATGCCGTCGTCGATGTCTTCGCGATAGCGCAGCTTGCCCTCCCGCACCCAGGCGGCGAGGCGCGATACCGCTTCCTCGTAACGGTGCGCGTAATCGAACACGAGAAAGCCGCCGATGCGCGCGCGCTTGACGAGAACGTGGCGCTCGACGCGCGGCCCCATCGGCGGCGGCTCCCAGCTCGAAACGGAAGCGGTGCCGCAGATGACTACGCGCGCGCGCCGACGGCAAGCTGCGCCAGCACCGTATCGCGATGGCGCCGGCCGTGTTGTCGAAATAGACATCGACGCCGCGCGGGCAAGCTTGCGCCAGCGCGTCGGCCAGATTACCGGATGCTTTGTAGTCGATGGCTGCGGCGTAGCCGAATTCCTCACGGCATAATTTTGTCTTCACCGCGCCGCCGGTAATGCCCACGGTGCGGCAGCCCATCAATGCCGCAATCTGTCCGACCGCCGAACCAACGGCGCCGGCCGCGGTCGATACTACCACTGTGTCGCCGGGACGCGGCTGCCCAAGGTCGAGCAACCCGAAATAAGCGGTTACGCCGTTCAGGCCCAGCACGCCGAGCGACAGCGATAACGGCAGATCGGTCTCCTTGATCTTGCGCGTGACGTTGCTTGCGTCCGACACGGCGTAGTGCTGCCAGCCGAACATGCCCATGACGGCGTCGCCCTCGGTAAAGCCGGCATGGCGCGAGGTAACCACCGTGTCGGCCGCGAAGGCACGCATCGTTTCGCCGATCGCAACGGGCGTCGAATAATTCGCGACCGCGCTGACCCAGCCGCGCATCGCCGGCTCGACCGATAGAAACGCGTTGCGGATGAGAATTTGTCCGTCGCCGATGTCCGGCAAGGGCGCATCGACGATCTCGAAATGCTCGGCCTGTGGAATGCCGTCCGGCCGCGACTTCAGGCGGACCTGAAGATTACCTGGCGCAGCCATGGCGGCGTTCCCAGAGCCTTTCCGGCTTTGATGGAATCAAAGCCGGGGCTCTAGCTTTTATTTTATCGCGTTTTCTTCACGCGAACCGGTACCCACTTCGCTCGAAAACGCTCTAGGCTCGGGCTATTCCATGCCCTCGACGATGCGCACGTCGCGCACCGCACCGTCGCCCAGCACCTTGACCGCTTCCTGATACGCCGGGCTGTCATGCGCGGCCTTGGCCTTTTCGACGCTTTCGAATTCGGTGATGACGACACGATTGACCTGGCCTGCTTCGTAGGCGGCCGTAGCGGTGCCGCGCGCCAGATATTTGGCCCCGAAAGGCGCGGTCGCCGGCGCCGCCAATTTGGCATAGGCCGCCAGTTTTTCCGGCGAAGACACTTCACGATAGAAAGTCACCCAGTAGCCCTTCGGCATCGGCACGCTCCTTGAATTCAAACGAAATTGAAAATTGGCGGGTTAGCCTTGTCGCACACTGAGCGCGCCGGCAACAACCCGCCACCTCCCAGGAAAATGCCTGCGGGAAAGTCGTAGCCCCGTCTTTACCGTATCGCACAAATCAATTGCTGCATCGCAGCAATTGCGCTAATCTGGCGGGGAACCGCGAGTCCCAAGAGAAAATTCATGAGCAAAAACAAACAAGAAGCCTGGAACACCAAATATGGCGCCCGCCGCGTAAGGCAGGAAGCGCCGACGCTCGCGGAAGCCATTACCGCCGCCCAGGGCCTCTCGGACGAGATCGACGAGCAGGCCGACATTGCCGCCGCCTTGATGGGCGTGCCGCGCGATCAGGTGCGCGCCGAGTTGCTCAAACTCGCGCCCGCGCGCAAGGACACGCGAACCGTCGGCTTTACGGGGCCGGCCTCAGCGCCGCGCACCTTCGTGGTCGAGCGCAAGCCCTCGCGCCGCGTCGCCTCCGCGCGCTGACGCTCAACTTAGCGCCACATCGGCCAGCCGCATCTGCACGCGCTCGGCGCCCTGCCAGCGGTCGACCGTCAGATAGCCGGCCGCGTGCATCTGGCGGCCGCGATTATCCATCAAGGCTTTGCCGAGCGGGGTGCCGGCGGCGCGGAAGGCGATGGCGTTGACGAATTGTCCGTCGCCCGATTTGAAACGTGCACGAATATGGTTGGCGCCGACCGGATCCGCATAGGCAAGCGTATGCGCCGGCAATGCCAGTACGGGCTCCGGATTGCCGGCCCCATAAGGTCCGGCCTTGCCCAGCATCTCGCAAAGCTGCGGATTGACGCCCCCGGCACTGACAGCACCATCGATCTTGAGCGCGCTGTCGCGCCGCGCGGTTTCGACTGAATCAGCCAGCGTCTTCTCGAGGAAAGCGCGGAAGGCGCCGAGCCCGTCCTTGCGCAAGGTGATGCCGGCCGCCATGGCGTGGCCGCCGCCCTTTTCAAGCAAGCCTTCATGCACCGCCTGACGCACGGCACGGCCGAGATCGACGCCGGCAATCGAGCGGCCCGAGCCGGTGCCGATGCCGCCCGGCTCAAGCGCAATGGCAAAAGCCGGACGGCCGTAACGCTCCTTCAGGCGTGCCGCCACCAGCCCGACCACGCCCGGGTGCCAGCCTTGCTGCGCGGTGACGACCACCGCGCCTTTCTCTTCGATGCCGAGGGCGGCCATCGCTTCGGCCTCCGCCTGTTCGAGCGCGGCCGCTTCGATGAGCCGGCGTTCGCCATTAAGGCGGTCGAGTTCGGCGGCGATACGTCCGGCCTCGATCGTGTCGTCCTCCAACATTAGACGCACGCCCAAATCGGCCCGCCCGATACGGCCGCCGGCATTGATCCGCGGCCCAAGCAGAAAGCCGAGATGAAAGGCCTCCGGCGGACCGTTCAAGCGCGCGGCATCCATCAGCGCCGTGAGACCGATCTGTTCGCGCCGGCGCATCGCGATCAGGCCCTTCGCCACAAAGGCGCGATTGAGGCCCTTGAGCGGCACCACGTCGGCGACGGTGCCGAGCGCCACCAGATCGAGCATCGACAACAGATCGGGCGCGGCGCGAGTTGCGCTGAAATAATCGCGCCTTTTGAGTTCGCGTGTCAGCGCAACAAGAGTCATGAACACGATGCCGGCGGCGCAAAGATAGCCTAAGCCCGATAGATCGTCGGCGCGGTTTGGATTGACAATGGCCACAGCTTCCGGAAGCTGTTCGTCGGCCTGGTGATGGTCAAGCACTACGGTGTCGAGCCCGAGGTTCCTGGCTTCGAGCAGCACAACATTGCTGGTGGTGCCGCAATCGACCGTGACCAGCAGCGTTACAGCTTTGTCGGCGAAGCTTTTGATCGCTTCGGCGTTCGGCCCGTAACCTTCAAATATGCGGTCGGGGATGTGAACGATCGGATTGAGCCCGCATTGCCGCAGAAAGCGGGCCAGCAAGGCGGCCGAGGTCGCGCCATCGACATCGTAATCGCCGAAGATGGCGACGTTCTCCTTGCGGATGATGGCGTCGGCGAGCCGCGCAGCCGCCGTATCCATGCCGGTGAGTACCGATGGATCGAGCATCAGGTTTTTCACCGTCGGATCGAGATAGGCTTCGACCTCGTCGGGCTCCACGCCCCTGCCCGCCAAAACGCGCGCCAATAATTCCGGCGTGCCGAGGCGCTGTGTGATGGTTGTCGCGCGCGCAAGCCCGCGCGCGTCGAGGCGATCGCGCCAGGCGCGCCCACTCGCCGACTTCTCGACGCCGAGGAAGAAGCGTTCGGAATCACTCAAGGCCGGTAAAGCCGCCGGTTGTGCCATGCCGGCAATATAGGCGCTTTAAGCGTCCGCCGCAGGCCGGCCTGTGGACAGCCTAATCGAGGTGGAATTTGTCGAGCTGACGGTGTTCGGCGAGCACGCGCCGCACGGTACCGGTGGTTGAACGCATCACCACGGTCTCGGTCTCGATCACGTCCTTGCCGAACTTCACGCCACTCAACATGGCGCCCGAAGTAACACCGGTGGCCGAGAACAAGCAGTCGCCTTTCACCATGTCCTCGATCTCGTATTTTTTTTTGGCGTCCTTGATGCCCATCTTCTTGATGCGCTCTTGCAGCGCCTCGGTGTCGATGATCAGCCGCGTCTGCATCTGGCCGCCGATACAGCGCAACGCCGCCGCTGACAGCACGCCTTCGGGCGCGCCGCCAATGCCGATATAAATGTCGATGCCGGTCTTCGGCTCGGCGCAATGAATGACGCCGGCGACGTCACCGTCGGTGATCAGACTGACCGCCGCCCCCAGCTTACGGATCGCAGCAATGGCGTCGGCATGGCGCGGTCTGTCGAGCAGAATAGCGGTGATCTCGGACGGCTTCACGCCCTTCGCCTTGGCCAGGCTGATGATGTTGTCTTCCACGGAGGCATCGAGATCGACGGTGCCCTTCGGGTAACCCGGGCCGATGGCAATCTTATCCATGTAGCAATCGGGCGCATGCAGCAGCGTGCCGCCGTCGGCCATGGCGATGGTGGCGATCGCCCCCGGCATGTTCTTGGCGCACAAAACGGTGCCTTCGAGTGGATCGACCGCGATGTCGACCTTGGGTCCGGTCTTGTTGCCAACCTTTTCGCCGATGAACAGCATCGGCGCCTCGTCGATCTCGCCTTCGCCAATAACCACGGTACCGTCGATCGAGAGCTTATTAAGCTCGCGCCGCATGGCATCGACCGCGGCCTGGTCGGAGGCCTTGTCGAGCCCGCGCCCACGCAGGCGCGCCGCCGACACGGCAGCCCGCTCGGTCACGCGCACGATTTCAAGCGTGAGAATGCGTTCCAGCAAAAGCTCAGGCTGGACTGTAATCGAAGCCATCTTCACGTTCCTTTTGGCGTTCCCCAAAACGTCGACAAACTAGTTCTTTTCAATACGGATGACCTGTGGACGGCCCGAAATCACCTTATCGCGGGCCACCGCCGCAAGCGCTTTCCGTATCGCATCTTCGCTGGTGGCATAAGTGATGAGAATGACCGGAACGGACCCGTTCTTTTTGGCCGTATCGGGCTCATTTTTGCCGTGCCGCTGCACGATCGATTCCAGCGAAATTTCCTGTTCGGCCAGCCGCGTGGCGATGCTCGCCGCGGTGCCTGGTTTGTCGCGCGCCTGAAAGCGGATGTAATAGCCGCCTTCGTGGCGCTGCATCGGCGCCTTGCGCACGTCCTTGAGTTTGGCCGACGGGCGCCCGAACGGCGCCGCCTTCAAACCGCGCGCCACGTCCGCGATGTCGGACAGCACCGCCGAGGCGGTCGCCGCCCCACCGGCGCCGGGGCCGACCAGTGTTATCGGATTGATGCCTTCTGCGTCGATCGTGACCGCGTTGGTGACGCCCATCACCTGCGCGATGGAAGAATCCTTGCGCAGCATGGTCGGATGCACGCGCTGCTCAATACCTTTCGGCGTCTTCACCGCGACACCCAAAAGCTTAACGCGATAGCCGAGTTCATCGGCGGCGGCGAGATCAGCGGCGGCAATCGAGGAAATACCCTCGACATAGATCGCGCGCTCGTCGACTTTGGTGCCGAAAGCGAGACTGGCCAAAATCGACAACTTCTGCGCGGTGTCGAAACCTTCGACGTCGAAGGTCGGATCGGCTTCGGCATAGCCTAGCTGCTGCGCCTGTTTGAGACACTCCTCAAATGACATTTTCTCCTGCTCCATCCTTGTGAGGATGTAATTGCAAGTACCATTGAGAATGCCATAGATGCGATTGATCGAATTTCCGGCGAGACCCTCACGCAACGTCTTGACGATCGGAATAGCGGCGCCGACCGCCGCTTCATAATTGAGCGCGACGCCGCTCTTCTCGGCTAGCTGCGCCAGCCTGACGCCGTGCTTGGCGAGCAGCGCCTTGTTGGCGGTCACCACCGATTTGCCGGAGGCAAGTGCGAATTCGACCGCCGATTTGGCCGGATCGCCGGAGCCCCCCATCAGTTCGACAAACAGCTCGATGCTGTCGTCGCCCGCAAGTTCGACGGGATCGGAGAACCATTTCATCTTCTTGAGATCGACGCCGCGATTCTTGGCCCTGGAGCGCGCGCAGATCGCGACCACGTCTATGGCGCGACCGCAGCGCGCGGTCAGTTGCTCGCGCTGCGCGGCGATCTGCGAAATCAAGACCGCGCCGACGGTGCCGACGCCAGCGACGCCCACTCTGAGTGGTTTCGACATTAATTTTAACGCCGGGTCGCAAGCGGAACGACGTTGTGCAGCTGTTCCGGCGCGGTTTCGAGGAAGCGGCGCACGTTGCGCGCGGCCTGCCGGATGCGCTGCTCGTTTTCGACCAACGCGATGCGCACGTAGCCCTCGCCATATTCGCCGAAGCCGATGCCGGGCGACACCGCGATGTCCGCCTTCTCGACCAGTAGCTTGGAGAACTCCACGCTGCCGAGGGTCTTGAACGGTTCGGGAATCGGCGACCATGCAAACATCGAGGCGCGCGGTGACGGCACTTCCCAGCCGGCGCGGCCAAAGCTTTCCACCAGCACGTCACGGCGCTTCCGGTAGACCTCGCGCATCTCCTTGATGCAATCGTCCGGACCGTTGAGCGCCGCGGTCGCCGCCACCTGGATCGGCGTGAAGGCGCCGTAATCGAGGTAGGACTTCACCCGCCCAAGCGCGGCGATCACGCGCTCATTGCCGACCGCAAAGCCGATGCGCCAGCCCGGCATCGAATAAGTCTTCGACATCGAGGTGAACTCGACCGCGATATCGTTGGCGCCCGGGATCTGCAACAGCGAAGGCGGCGGATTGCCGTCGAAATAGACTTCCGCGTAAGCGAGGTCCGACAGCACCAGCAGGCTGTGCTTCTTCGCAAAGGCGACCAGATCTTTGTAGAAGTCGAGCGTTGCCACATAGGCGGTCGGGTTGGCCGGATAGCAGACCACCAGCACCTGCGGCCGCGGGATCGAATGAATGATCGCGCGCTCAAGCGTGTGGAAAAAATTCGGCGTCGGCTCAGACGGCACCGAGCGCACCGCGCCGCCCGCCATCAGGAAGCCGAAGGCGTGGATCGGATAGCTCGGGTTCGGTACCAGCACGACATCGCCCGGCGCGGTGATCGCCTGCGCGACGTTGGCAAAGCCTTCCTTCGAGCCCAGCGTGCTGACAATCTGCGTGTCGGGATTGAGCTTCACGCCGAAGCGGCGGTCGTAATAGGCCGCCTGCGCGCGCCTCAAACCGGCGATGCCGCGCGAAGCCGAATAGCGGTCGGTGCGCGGCTTGCCGAGCGTCTCCTTCATCTTCTCGATGACATGCGCCGGCGCCGGCAGGTCGGGATTGCCCATGCCGAGGTCGATGATGTCGGCGCCGCCATTGCGCGCCTTCGCCTTGGCCTTGTTGACCTCTTCGAAGACGTAAGGCGGCAGGCGGCGGATGCGGTAAAACTCGTCCATCGGTCTAGACCTTTAAGTCGCTTTCGTCCTGCCTGGCGCTCATCGTTTGCAACAACCGTGGCTGCCCTTTCCAGCCGGCAGGCGTTACCCCGGCTGGCTTTTATCACGGCTTCGGCGTCGCACCAGAGACTTCGCCGCTTTTGATTTCGCCCGACGCTGGCCGCGCGGACTTTTTCGGCTTGTTCGGCTTTGCGGGAGGCGTTTCGTCGGTGCCGGATTTGCTCTCGAGCCGGTCGCGCGCGCCTTCCAGTTCCTTTTCAAGCCGGACCTGCTCGGTGTCGGAAAGCGGCGTAGCGCTACGTTCCGGCGGCATGTCATGCACCGCCGGGTACAGGTGATCGGCGGTTTGCGGGCGGGTGGGCGCATCTGCCGGCAGTCCGCCGACACCTTCCGGCAGCTTATCCGCCAGGATCGCGCCGGTCGAACAGCCAGCCAAAACCAGGGCAAGCCCAAGACCTAGAACTACAGCCCGGCAGCCGGCTACCATAGGCCCTGTTTTGTGAATTGGATTGAGGATGGCCCTCATCGTCTGCCGCCGCAAAAATGCGCCCGAATGGAGAAATCCATGTAGACTCAATGAATTATAGCATAATCCCGCTACCCGGCTAATATGGCCACAGCAAGATTGTATGGAGGCTGACGCGCTGCCGTCTTCTTTTTGAGCAACCTTGCCAAGAAAGACGCCTTGCGATCCGACGCTGTCCGGGTCACTTCTGGGCCAGGGATCGACGTTAATGAGCATGGAAAAACCAGCCAGCGTGCCGGTCAAAGCATCGGCCAAAACCGCCGCCACAGAAGCGGCCGTAGATTCGGCCAAAGCCGGCACGGTCGATGTCGAACTCTTCGCCCATAACCTGGCACGCATGATCGAGGAAGGCGGCAAGGCGCTCGCCGCCTATATGAAGCCGCGCGAGGAAGGCAAAGTTAAAAACGACATGTCGGAAGACGTGACCGAGGTGGTCAAGACAGTCGGTCACGTCGCGGAATATTGGCTGTCCGATCCGCAACGCGCGCTCGAATTGCAAACCAGCCTCGGCCGCGCCTATCTCGACCTGTGGGCGACAACGGTCAAGCGCATGGCCGGCGAGGAAACAGCCCCCACGGCCGCGCCCGACCCGAAGGACAAACGCTTTGCCGATCCGGAATGGTCGCAGAACCAGTTCTTCGATTTCCTCAAGCAGGCTTACCTGCTCACCGCGCAATGGGGCGAGAAGCTCGTCAAAGACGCCGACGGCATTGACGAGCATACCAAGGCGAAGGCCGAATTCTACGTCAAGCAAATTACCAACGCGATCTCACCGTCGAACTTCGTTCTGACCAATCCCGAATTGCTGCGCGAGACGCTGTCGTCGAACGCCGAAAATCTCGTGCGCGGCATGCATATGCTCGGCGAGGACATCGAGGCCGGCCACGGCAATCTCAAGATCCGCCAGTCGGACCCGTCCACTTTCGAGGTCGGGCGCAATCTCGCTCTCACGCCCGGCAAGGTCATTTTCCAGAACGACCTCATGCAGCTCATTCAGTACGAGGCAACCACCGAGAAGGTGCTCAAGACGCCGCTGCTGATTGTGCCGCCCTGGATCAACAAATTCTACATTCTCGACCTGACGCCGGAGAAATCCTTCATCAAATGGTGCCTCGATAACGGCATGACGGTCTTCGTCATCTCGTGGGTCAATCCCGACGCGCATTTGGCGAAGAAGAGCTTCGAGCAGTATATGAAGGAAGGCCCGATCGCCGCGCTGGACACCATCGAAAAAATCACCGGCGAGAAAAAAGCCCACACTATCGGCTATTGCGTCGGCGGCACGCTGTTGTCGATCACGCTCGCCTATCTCGCCGCCAAGCGAAAAAATCGCGCCGTCTCGGCCACCATGTTCGCGGCGCAGGTCGACTTCACTTATTCCGGCGACCTCAAAGTCTTTGTCGACGAGGAGCGCATCCAGCAACTCGAGGCGCACATGAAGGAACAGGGCTATCTGGAAGCCTCGCGCATGGCAAATACCTTCAACATGCTGCGATCGAACGATCTGGTCTGGCCTTACGTCGTCAATAATTACATCCGCGGCAAGAAGCCTTACCCGTTCGACATTCTCTACTGGAATGCCGACGCCACCCGCATGCCAGCGGCCAATCACTCGTTCTATCTGCGCAATTGCTACCTCAACAACCGCCTGACCAAAGGCGAGATGGAAATCGCCGGCGTCACGCTCGATCTGCACAAGGTGAAAGTGCCGATTTACAATCTCGCCACGCGCGAGGATCACATCGCGCCGGCCAAATCGGTACTCTACGGCTCGCAATATTTCGGCGGCCCGGTGAAATATGTGCTGGCCGGCTCCGGCCACATCGCCGGCGTGGTCAATCCGCCAGCCAAACCGAAATATCAATATTGGACCGGCGGCGAACCGCACGGCACCGACGTTGATAAGTGGTTGGCGAACGCAACCGAGCATCCCGGCTCGTGGTGGCCGGACTGGCTCGACTGGATCAAGGCGCTCGACGACAAGACGGTGCCGGCGCGCAAGATCGGCGGTGGCAAGCTAAAACCGATCGAAGACGCACCGGGCTCGTTCGTCAAAACGCGGGATTGAACCGCCGTCGACGTCCGCTCAGCTTGGTTCTAGCTCCCAGAAATCAACCGTCGGGTCGGCGCTCGCCGCGCTTCGGTACAGAAGCTCGGCATATTTGCCACCGTGATAGGCAAGCGGCGGCTTGTTGTCGTCGCGCAGGCCGACGATATGACCGATGAACAGGCTGTGGTCGCCGCAGTCGTGGCGGCTTTCGATCTCGGCCGCGACCGCGGCGCTCACGCCAGCGAGCACCGGAATGCCGCGCATATGCTCGAAACTCAGGTCCGGTTCGGTCGCGCCCTGCCGGGCGAAATGCTGGCTGACGTTTTCCTGCCCGCGCGCCAGCATGCTGACGCCAAAATGGCCGGCCTTTTCCAGCAGTTCGTGCATCCGCGCCTTTTTCGACACCGAAACGATGCAAAGCGGAGGGTTGAGCGAACCCGACATGAAGGCGTTCGCTGTCATGCCTCGCACGCCCTCTTCCGCCTCCGCCGTGATGACGGTGACGCCGGTGGCGAAACATCCCATCACGCGGCGGAACAGCGCGACATCGATCGGCGGCCTCTTATCGCTTGCAGTCATCGGTTTGCTTCATCCTTTATTATGCGCCGCGCCCGTCTAAGCAATTCACGCTAGAGCCTTTCCGGCTTTGATTGAATCAAAGCCGGGGCTCTAGCTCCTTATTTTGTCGCGTTTTCTTCACGCGAACCGGTGCCCACTTCGCTCGAAAACGCTCTAGCACTGCTCATTTGCCCTTGGCAGCGTGATAGCTGAAAGCACCGGGGTCGGTCAGATCGGGCACCTTCCAGCCGTCGAGGTCATATTCCGCCATGCACTGTTCGGCAAATCCTTTGAAGCGGTCGGCATTGCCCGAGGCTTGCGCCCCGAACAGTGCGTAACGCCGTATTTCCTCGGTCGAGCCGCCATAATTGATCTCGTAGAGTTCGTGGCGGCCGCCGAATTCGCTGCCGATACAATCCCACAACAGCTTCATCAGTTTCACGCGCTCCTCGGATTTGTAGCCATTGGAGCCGCGCAGATACCGATCGAGATAGGGGCGGATTTCCGGGTTCTTGAAGTCTCTCGCATGCGAATTGAGATAAATGAGCCCGGAAGCGACGGTCTGCTCGATAATGTATTTGATCTTGGTATAGGCGATCGTCGCGATGATGGCATAAGCATTGCCAGGGTCCATGTTCGGCAAGACGTAGTCGCCGATCCAAGGCTTGGGATCGCGTACCATCGCGTCTGACAGCGCCCAGAACAGATTGCGCCAGGCGATCACCTCGCCGACATTGGCCTGCACGCCGCGATAATCCTTGGTGCCGGCGGCTTCCGTCGCCTTCAGAAGAAGACCTGCGATAAAGTCGAGCTTGACCGCCAGCCGCGTGCAGCCATGCACCACAAAGCGCGGCAGGAAGCCGGTGCGCGGAAAGAAGTTGTTGGCCTTCTCAACGTCGCCATAGACGAAGACGTTTTCCCACGGGATCAGAACTTTATCCATGATGAAGACGGCGTCGTTTTCATCGATACGGCTGGATAGTGGATAATCGAAGGGCGACCCCATTACCGTTGAGGTCATTTCATAGGACGTGCGGCAGATGAACTTCACCCCCGGCGCATTGGTCGGGATGATGAACACGGCCGCAAACTTTTTGTCCTGCACCGGAATCAAACCGTGGTGCGCGACGAAGGTGTAGTTGGTGAGCACCGAGCCGGTCGCCACCACCTTGGCGCCGGAGACGATGATGCCCTTGTCGGTTTCCTTTTCGACATGACAGCAGACATCGCCGACTTCATTCGGCGGCCGGTCACGGTCGATCGGCGGATGGATGATGGCGTGATTGACGAAGGGAAGACGCTCCTGGCTGAATTTGTACCAGCGCTTGGCGTTGTCCTGGTAGGGATCGTAGAAATCCGAATTGGCGCCGAGTGTCGCCAGAAACGCCGCTTTGTAATCCGGGGCGCGTCCGAGCCAGCCATAGGTGAGCCGCGCCCACTCGGCAATGGCCGAACGGCTGGCGAGCAGGTCATCCATCGACTTTGGCGCCTTGAAGAAGGCGTGCGTCATGCCGCCATTGCCGGTATCGGTGGGCACCAGGATTTTGTCTTTGTGCTTGTCGTCGTGCAGTGCGTCGTAGAGCCGCGCCACCATGCGCGATGTATTGCGGAAGGCCGGATGCTCGGTGACCTTCTTGACCTTCTCGCCATAGATAAAAACCTCGCGGCCGTCGTCGAGCGAAGCGAGGTATTCATCACCATTCTGCGGGCGGGAAACTTTGACCTTGCCGATGGTTTCCGGCTCGGAGGCAAAGGCCTCCCCGTTGGGGCGTTTGGACATTGGCGTTCTCCCTGCCCGGCCAGCAAATACGACATCGCCATTTTTGACAACACCGGCTAGACTTAGGGTGCAGAATTCAAGCCGGGACGAAAACCATGACCAAGGAACTGATGTGGCTGACGCTCACGGTGATCCTCACCGGCGTCTTGTGGATTCCCTACATCCTCGATCGCATCAAGGTGCGCGGGCTGATGGGCGCGATGGCAAACCCCTCCCGTAACGACCCGCCGCAAAGCCCATGGGCGCAGCGGCTGTATTTCGCGCATACCAACGCGGTCGAAAATTTGATGATCTTCGCGCCGCTGGTGCTGATCCTCGACGCGCAAGGCCATTCGACCATGAGCACGGCGATCGCCTGCGCGGTCTATTTCTGGGCGCGGCTGGCGCATGTCATCGTTTACGTGATGGGCGTTCCGGTGCTGCGCACGCTTGCTTTCGCCGTCGGCTTTCTAGCGCAGGCGGCTTTGGTGCTGGCGGTGTTCGGGAAGCTGTGATTCCGGGTGTCAGCCTAGATCATCGAGAAAACGCTTCAACGCCGCAACGACGATGCCGGTGTCGGTCGCGCTCGGGAAATGTCCGCTTCGAGGACACCGAACCAGCACAGGCTTTGACGCAAAGCTGTCAAGAAACGGCTGCTCGGCGGCTTCCGGGAACCGCTTGCTCTGTCCACCACGAAACACCAATACCGGGCGGCCAACGGCCTTGGTCTTGCCGAACAGGTCGAAATCGCTCACGGCCGAGGCGGTGAAGGAGCGCAACCGCCGCAGCCGCTCGGATGTGTAAGGGAAACGCCGGCGCCCTTGCCCATCGCTCAACATGATGTCCTCGACGAAGCGCCGCAATGTTTCGTCGGTCCATTCGCCCTCTTCCGTATCGCGGTAGTGACGCATGGCCTCGTCAGTGGTCGCGAAGCTTTCCGGCGGTCGCGGTGGCGGCGTGCTCGGCGTCGGGGGCGGTCCCAGCCGCACCACCGGATCGACCAGCACCACCGCGACGACCTGCGCCGGCGCGCGCAAGGCCACGTCGAGTGCGATTGAACAGGCGAACGAGTGTCCCATGACGACATAGCGCGCTGGCAGCATTGACCGCGCGAGCGCCAATGCGTCTGCGGCAAATTCAGCGCAGGGGTCGCTGCCCGGATCCTCGCTCAGGCCGAACCCGCGCTGGTCCGGGCTAAGCAGCCGAACGGTTTGGGCCGCCTCCGCCAGCGCATTCCACATCCCGCTCTGCGTGAGCGAACCATGCAAGGCGAGCACCGGCAGTCCTTTCGCCGCTTGCGGCTGCCAATCGCGATAAAACTGTCGAAACTTGCCGGTTTGAAAACCGGTACGCCAGCGCTCGGAGGCCATGTTCGCTTTCAATGTTGCGCCGCCGCCCGCGCGGCAATCGCGCGGATGTCGGCGCCACGTGGCAGCGTGCCGAAAGCGCCACCGCCACCGCCGCCTAGGCGCGACGCACAAAATGCATCTGAAACCTGGGGCGGCGAATGCTTGATCAGCAGCGCGGCCTGCAAGGCCAGCACCAGATCGCGCACCAAGACGCGCGCCTGCGATTCATCGTTGCGGTCGGCAGCGCTCATGCGTTTCTCAAATTGTTCCGCGAAGGCGCGCAGCCGCGCGTCGGTTCCGGAAAGCTCGGCGCGCAAAACCTCGCCGGCATTATGCGTACGCCCGAAGGCGCGCAACACATCGAGGCACATCACATTGCCGGAGCCTTCCCAGATCGAGTTGACCGGCGCCTCGCGGTAAAGCCGCGGCATGATACTTTCCTCGATGTAGCCGGAGCCGCCCAGCACCTCCATCGCCTCCAGCGTGACGTTCGGCGTGCGCTTGCAAATCCAAAATTTCGCCGCCGGCGTGATGACGCGGCGAAACACCTGCGCCACTTCGTCATCCTCGTCGTAAGCGCGCGCAAGGCGAAACGTCAGCACAGTCGCCGCTTCGGATTCGAGCGCGAGGTCGGCCAGCACATTGGTCATCAGCGGCTGGTCGATCAGCTTCTTCTGGAAGGCCACACGGTGCTGCGCGTGATGCACGGCCTGCGCCACGGCCTGCCGCATCAGCGAGGATGAGCCGATGGCACAATCGAGCCGCGTGTAATTGCCCATTTCGATGATGGTCGGAATGCCGCGCCCTTCTTCGCCGATCAGCAGCGCATAGGCGCCTTTGAACTCCACCTCACTTGAAGCGTTCGACTTGTTGCCGAGCTTGTTTTTCAGCCGGATGATCTCGACCGCGTTGCGCTCGCCATCCGGCGTCCAGCGCGGCATCAGGAAGCAGCTCAGGCCGTTGTCGCTTTGCGCCAGCACCAGGAAGGCGTCGCACATCGGCGCCGACATGAACCATTTGTGTCCGTGCAGCCGGAAGTCGCCCTCGCTTGTGCGCTCGGCGCGCGTCACGTTGCTGCGCAAATCCGAGCCGCCCTGATTTTCCGTCATGCCCATACCGATGAGCGCCGCCGTTTTTTCCTGCACCGGCATGAAGCGCTTGTCGTAGTCGCGGCTGTATATTTTCGGCAGCCATTCTTTGGCGATGTCGGGAGCGTGTTTGAGGATTGGCACGGACCCATAAGTCATGGCGACGGGGCAATAGACGCCGCTTTCGATCTGATTGAGCATGTACGTACCGGCCGCGCGGGCGACATGAGCCCCAATTTGGGGATGCGCCCAGGGGCTGGAGTGCAACCCTGCCCGCATCGCGATGGCAAGCAATTCATGCCAGGCCGGATGAAACTCAACTTCGTCGAGACGATGGCCGTAACGATCGAGTGTCTTCAAAATCGGTGGGTTATTGTTGGCGGCAAAGCCGAGCGCGACGGTTTCCGGCTTGCCCAGCGTGACCCCAAGCGCGTTCAGCCCGCTTTCGGCCCATTCGGCCTTTTCGCGCAAAACCGCCTCGCGCAGCACCTTGTCGCTGGCGAACAGATTGTATGGCTCAAGCGGCGGCGGCTGGTTTGCGACCTCGAACATGGGGCCTCCCGGCAAGGACAGCCTAGGCCGTTCCCCGATTCAGGGAAACAGCGCGACCTGATCGATGCCCATCGGTTCCGGGTACCCCATGATGACGTTCATGTTCTGAATCGCCTGTCCGGAGGCACCTTTCACCAGATTATCCAGCGCCGAAATGATGATGGCCTTGCCCGGAACCCGGTCTTTCGCCACCCCGATAAACGTCATGTTGGAGCCGCGCACATGACGCGTATGCGGCGTCTGCCCGAAGGGCAGCACATGCACGAAAGGCTCCTTCGCGTAGAATTTTAAAAGTATCGCGTGAAGGTCCTCCGGCGTCCGCCCTCTTTTTCCCCGCACATAGATGGTCGAGAGAATCCCCCGGTTCATCGGGACGAGATGCGGCGTGAAGGAAACGACCACTTCGCGCCCGGCAGCCGCCGAGAACTCCTGGTCGAGTTCCGCCATGTGCCGGTGCTGGCCGACGCCGTAAGCGTTGAAGCCTTCCGACACTTCCGAAAACAGCATCGCCTCCTTCGCCGCTCGTCCCGCGCCGGTCATGCCCGACTTGGCGTCGATCACGATCTCGTCGAGGTCGATGGCCTTGGCCTTGATTAGCGGAATGAGCGGGAGTTCGGCGCACGAGGTGTAACAGCCGGGGTTCGCCACCAGATGCGCATGTCTGATCTCGCGCCGGTGGATTTCCACCAGACCGTAGACCGCCTGCTTTTGAAGTTCGGGTGCATGGTGCTCATGGCCGTACCACTTGGCATAAGCCGCGGTGTCCGTGAGGCGGAAATCGGCCGATAGGTCCACCACCTTGGCAGCGGGCGTGGCGGCGAAGATCGCCGTCACTACTTTTTGCGTAGTAGCGTGCGGTAGCGCGCAAAAAACCAGATCGAGATCGGCCCCGATCCAATCGACGCTCTCGAGCGCGACCAAGGCCGGCAATTCGTAGGGCGCAAACTGCGGAAACACCTCGCGCATTTCCTTGCCGGCGCTGCGCTCGGCGGTCAGCAATGCGATCTCCGCGCGCGGATGCCGCAACAGCATCCGGACAAGCTCGGAGCCGGTATAGCCGGAGGCGCCGAGCACGCCGATCTTTGCCTTGGTCGCCATGGTCTTAAACCTTTCAGCTCAAGCATCAGTCTAACAGCCGTTGATAGGGAATGCGCCGCCATTGGCGGCTATTGCGGACGGATCAAGGCAGCGAGGGAATTGACGGTGCCGCGGCCAAAATCCGGCGGCACGGGAGGGTGTTACCCGCCAAAGCGCGCCCGTGCCGTGACAATACGGCGGCGGCGGGCGGTTAATGCAATAAACGTCGTCATGCCCGGGCATATAGGCCCGTGCCCGGAACCGGTCAAGAATATCTGCGGCGAAGACTTTCGAGGGGCCCTGTTCCGGTGTTTTCACGATGCGAGAGGCCGCCTCCCATGGCGCAAGCCATATAGGCGAGTTCATCCCACTGGGATAAAGTGGGCAAACGCGGACGTCCGCGGAAATTTCAAGGATGGAAAAAGCCGGCCCAGCCGGCGCAACAATCAACGGGAGGATACACCATGATCAAGCCGATGGTCGGCACGCTCGCTTTATCCGCATGCTTGGCCGCCGTTTTGTTGCCGGGCGCGCCCGGCGCTTCAGCCAAGGAACTAAAGGTCCTTTCGGAAAAGACCGTCACCGGCTTCGGCCACATCGAATCGGTCGGCTACGACGCCAAAAACAAAGTGTTCTACGCCAGCGACTTCGGCCCTGAACTCAAGCCTCCGCTGAAAGATGGCAAGGGCAAAATCACCAAGGTCTCGCTCGACGGCAAAATTTTGGAAGATGGCTTCCTGCCGGCTAAAGGCCAGGTGCTCAATAAACCGAAGGGGATCTGGATCGTCGGCAACCGGATGTGGGTGACCGACATCGACGCGCTCTGGCAGTTCGATCTGAAAACCAAGGAAGGCAAGAAGCTGGAGCTCCCCGGCATCACCTTTGCCAACGACGTGGTGGAAATGAATGGCGCGCTTTATGTCAGCGATAACCGTTCCGACCAACTTGTACGCATTGAACCGCCTGATTTCCTGAAGTCGAAGAAAGCACCCAAGATCACCGTTGTGTTCAAAGGCAAAGGCGTATTCCCCAATGGGCTCTATGCGGGCAAAGGCGGCGAGTTGCTGATGGTCGGCTTCGAGAGCAAAGAGAAGCCGAAAGGTATCTATTCGTTGAAGCCCGGCAAGGACCCGGTGCTGCTGTCGGATAATATCGGCTTGCTCGACGGTCTCTATCGAATGAAAAACGGCGACCTCCTGGCCACCGATTGGGTGTCGGGCTCACTGTTCCAGTGGAACAAGAAAATGGGCATGAAGAAACTCACCACCGGCTTCAAGGGCCCGGCTGACATCGCGGTCGTTCCCAATGCAAAAGGCTATCTGGTAGCGGTGCCCGATCTGGTCACAGGCGAAATCCGATTGGTGCAACTCGGCGAATAAGCTCGCCGCATGTCGCGAACCGTCGAAAAATTCCGCCGGGATGAAAATCCCGGCGGAATTTTTTGCGCGGTATTAGCCCCAAAGCCAGCCAAATATTTTTGATACGCCGTCGCCAAGTGTCAGCAGCACCGCCGCCCAGATAAAGGCGGAGGAGAAATTGGCGACTTGAAAGCGCCAGAACGGCATTTCGAAAATGCCGGCAATCAGTGGTACCGAGGCCCGTAACGGTCCGAAAAAACGTCCGATGAATATGCCCGCTATGCCCCAGGTCTTCATGAAACATTCGCCACGCGGAATGAGGTCCGGATGGCGCGACAGCGGCCATATCTTGCCGACCGGTGGGCCGAGCTTGAGCCCGATCCAGTAGGACAGCCAATCGCCGAAAGCAGCGCCCAGTGAGGCCGCGATCCAGACCGGCCAGAAGCTGATGCCGCTCGGCCCGATCAAGGTGCCGAGCGCGACCAGCGCGCCCCAAGCCGGGACGAGCAACGAAATGAAAGCGAGCGACTCGCCGAAAGCGAGCGCGAACATGATCGGTGGCGCCCAAGCGGCGTTGTCGCGCGCAAAGGCGGTCATTTGATCGATCGCGCTATGTAGAAATTCCATGGTGGGGCAGACTCGCGGGCTGGACGGATTTCGTGTAGCCCGCTGCGTCCTCCGCTGCCAGCGCCTTGCGGGAACTCGCGCCGAAATCAACGTTTAGGCCCAATCGTGGCATAGTTGCTGGCAAACGATTCGCCCAACGCCTATCTACGGGCTCAATTCACTCACCTTTCGGCGACCGCATTCTATGGCCAAATCCGCGACCAAAAAGAAAACCGTCAAGCAGCCCGATCTGTTCGAGGCCCCGTCCCGATCCGCAAAGGCTCCTAAATCCGCCAAGCGCACGCCAGCCGCCCGCCCTGCCCCAAAGGCTTCCGCGCGCACCAAGACCGCCGCGCGCGGCTCCTCGGCCGAGGCCGGCTATACCGCCAAGCACATCGAGGTGCTCGAAGGTCTGGAGCCAGTCCGCCGCCGCCCCGGCATGTATATCGGCGGTACCGATGAAAAGGCTCTGCATCATCTGTTCGCGGAAGTGATCGACAACTCGATGGACGAAGCTTTGGCTGGCCACGCGAGCTGGATCGAGGTGGACATGGAGGCCGACGGCTTTGTCTCGATCACCGATAATGGCCGCGGCATACCCGTTGATGCTCATCCGAAATTCAAGAACAAGTCGGCGCTCGAAGTGATCATGTGCACGCTGCACGCCGGCGGCAAATTCGACTCCAAGGTCTACGAGACCTCCGGCGGCCTGCATGGCGTCGGCGTGTCGGTGGCCAACGCCTTGTCCGAGCGCATGGAAGTGGAAGTCGCGCGCGACCAGAAACTTTACAAAATGGCCTTCGAGCGCGGCAAGCCGAAGGGCAAGCTGGAAAATGCCGGCCGCGCGCCCAACCGCCGCGGCACAAAAATTAGATTCAGGCCAGACCCGCAGATATTCGGCAACGATGCCGCCTTCGATCCCGAGCGCGTATTCAAGATGGCGCGCTCGAAGGCTTACCTTTATGGCGGCGTCGAAATCCGCTGGCGTTGCGACAAGGCGCTGCTCAAGGGCAGCGAGATTCCCGAGAAAGCGGTCTTTCATTTCGCCGAAGGCTTGAAGGATTACCTCGCCTCCAATCTCGAAGGCGCCACGCTGGTGCATCCGGATATTTTCACCGGCGCGGCCGGCAAGACCGGCAAGCACGGCGCGGTCGAATGGGCGATCGCCTGGACCGCCGATGCCGACGGCTTCCTGCAATCTTATTGCAACACCATTCCGACGCCGGACGGCGGCACGCATGAATCCGGTCTGCGCACCGCGCTTCTGCGCGGACTCAAGGATCACGCCGCGCGCGTCAACATGGAAAAGCGCGCAGCAGCAGTGACCAGCGAAGACGTCATGGTCGGCTCCGGCTGCATGCTGTCCGTCTATATCCGCGAGCCGGAATTCCAGGGCCAGACCAAGGACCGGCTTGCTACCGCCGCCGCCCAAAAGATCGTCGAACAGGCCATCAAGGATCCGTTCGATCACTGGCTGTCGGGCAATCCGGTACAGGCCAACAAGCTTCTGGAATTCGTGATCGAACGCGCCGAGGATCGGCTGCGCCGCCGGCAGGAAAAGGACATCGCGCGCAAGTCCGCCGTGCGCAAATTGCGCCTGCCCGGCAAGCTCGCCGATTGTTCGAACTCGGCCTCGCAAGGCTCGGAGATTTTCATCGTCGAAGGCGACTCCGCCGGCGGCTCGGCCAAGCAGGCGCGCGACCGCCGCACGCAAGCCATATTGCCGCTGCGCGGCAAGATTTTGAACGTCGCTTCCGCCGGCAAGGACAAGCTGGCGCAGAACGCGCAGCTCGCCGATCTCATCCAGGCGCTCGGCTGCGGCACCGGCGCGCATTTCCACGAAAAAGATTTGCGCTACGAGAAGGTCATCATCATGACCGACGCCGACGTTGACGGCGCTCACATCGCGTCGCTGTTGATTACGTTTTTCTACCGGCAGATGCCGAAGCTGATCGACCTGGGCCGGCTTTATCTCGCAGTGCCGCCACTGTTCCGGCTTCAGCATGGCGGCAAGATCGCCTATGCGCGCAACGATGCGCATAAGGCGCAACTGCTCAAATCCGATTTCAACGCAAATGCCAAGGTCGAAGTCTCGCGTTTCAAGGGCCTCGGCGAAATGATGGCGGCGCAGTTGAAAGAGACAACCATGGACCCGTCAAAGCGGACGTTGCTCAAGGTCACGCTGGCCGAAGCCGACGTCAAAGCCACCGCCAGATCGGTCGAACGGCTGATGGGCAACAAGGCGGAAGCACGCTTCGAGTTTATTCAGGAGAACGCGGAGTTCGCGAAGGAAGAGACGCTGGACGTGTAGCGCATGATCCCGAAAAGTGGGAACCGGTTTTCGGATAAGATCATGCGCAAACAAAAATCTTCGCCCTACCCGCACTTCTTCAGCACTGGCGTCTTGACCCCGCTCGACAGCACGACACCATGACGCACGCGGATTTCGCCGCCCTCGATGCGATTGATCATCGTGCGGCGCGTGCCCTTGCCCATCTCTAACACCAGAGTCTGCCGCTCCTCGCCCGGCACGCCGGGGCGGAAGATCACGCCGACTTCCACCTGACTTGCCGAGAGACGCCGCGCCGTCAGCACGCTGTAACGATTGGCGGCATAATCGGGGCCGACGTCGCTCGTTTCCAAAACAACGCCGCCGCCCGGCGAACTGACGATGACATGCGGGTTATCGAGCGACGCCGGCCTCTGGCAATCGGACGCCCAGGTCCCGAACATGCCGACATCGCGCAATACCGATTCAGCGGAGTTGTCGGAAGTCGGTAGCGGCGAAATGGCGGGCGCAATCGGCGTCGCGCCAACCGCATCTAGCGGATTCACATTGCCTGGCTCATTGGCGGCCTTGGTAACATGCGAAATCGCAATCAGCGTGGCTACCATTACAACGACCGCCGCGCCACGCATAAGTCTCAAACCCCGAAAACGCGTCAATCTCGGAGTTACAATAACAGCGCACGGCGCATCGGCAAAATGGAACTGCCGGATGCGCCGCGCGCAGCGTATGCGCTTACTTGAAACTTAGGTTTGCCGCCTTCACCACAGCGGCAAATGTCGCGATATCTTTATCGATGCGCTGTTTGAACGCATCGCCGGTGGGGCCGCCCGGCGTCACCGCCATTTTCTTGAGCTGTGCCTGCACGCCGGCGTCGGCCAGCGCCTTGCCGAGTTCAGCGGTCAGTTTCTTCACGATGGGTTCCGCAGTTCCCGTCGGCACGAAGAAGCCGCTCCACAATTGCGTATCGACTTCTGGCAAACCAGCTTCCGCCATGCTCGGCACGTCGGGCAATTCCGGCGAGCGTTCCGCGCCGGTGACCGCCAGCGCACGCGTCTTGCCGCTTTTCACCAGCGGAATCGCCGGCGGGCCGTCCGAAATCGTGAACAGTGTTTGTCCGCCGAGCACGCTCAGGTTCGATTCGTTGCTGCTCTTGTAGGGGATCGCGACCGCCGGCATGCCGGTTTTGAGTTTCAGCAATTCGCTGGCAATGGTGAACGCCGGCGAAGAAGTGCCGTAATTCGATTTGTCCGGGTTCGCCTTGGCGTAAGCCACCAGCTCCTTCACGTTCTTGACCGGCTTATCCGCCGGCACTACCAGCACCAGCGGGAACGACGCGATCATGTTGAGTGGGATGAAGCTCTTGGTCGGATGATAGGCGAGATTGGGATAGATCGCGGCGGCGACCGACATCTGTCCCGTGGCGCCGACCAGAATGGTGTAGCCGTCGGCCGGCTGCTTCGATGCATATTCGCCGGCGATGCGGCCGCCGGCGCCGACCTTATTTTCGATGATGGCGGTGGCGCCGGTGTTCTGCTGGAATTTCTGCACCACCAGCCGCGCGAACAGATCGTTGCCGCCGCCGGCGGCAAAGCCGACGATGAAGCGGATGACGCGATTGGGATAATCGCTTTGCGCGTCGGCGTTTTGGGCGACGAGCGTTAACGCGGCGGCGAGTGCGCAGGCCAGGAGCCCGGATTTCCTTGTCATGTGTTTCCCCAATTTGTGTTTCCCGCCGATCGTTGCCGCCGACGTTGGCAAAAGCCTACACCCAACTGCGCGCGGACCAAAACGGAATTGTCGTGCTAAGCTGACATGCCAATGAGGGATTGGCGACGGGTGGTTCATGAGCACATTGGCACCCGACCTGGCCGGCAAGCCGCGCGCAAACCGAGAGTTTCTCGGCCACCCGCGCGCGCTCGCCTTCCTCTTCGCAACCGAAATGTGGGAACGCTTTTCCTATTACGGCATGCGCGCCCTGCTGGTGCTCTACATGGTCAAGTATCTGCTGCTGCCGGAGCGCGCCGGCAACGTGGCCGGCCTCACCTCCTTGCAGCGCGCGCTCGAAACCGTGTTCGGCCCGCTCGGCGCGCAGGCGATCGCTTTGCAGATATTCGGATTTTACACCGGGCTGGTGTATCTCACGCCGATCCTCGGCGGCCTGATTGCCGACCGCCTGCTCGGCCAGCGCCGCACTATCATTCTCGGCGCGGCGTTGATGGCGGCTGGCCATTTCATGATGGCCTTCGAGCAGCTGTTTCTGCTGGCGCTGCTCACGCTTATCATCGGCAACGGCGCCTTCAAGCCGAACATCTCCACGCAAGTGGGCTCGCTTTATCCGCCAGGCGACCACCGCCGCGACCGCGCCTTTTGCATTTTCTATGTCGGCATCAATCTCGGCGCCTTCTTCTCCCCGCTCGTTTGCGGCACACTGGGTGAGGAATTCGGCTGGCACTATGGTTTTGCCGCCGCCGGCGTCGGTATGACCCTCGGCCTCATCATCTATCTACTGGCGACGCCAATGCTGCCGAAGGACGCGCTCACCAGGCGCACCGCGGTTGCACCAATTGGCCGGCGGGGATGGCGCACGATCTTCGCATTGATTGCGCTGTTGCTGCCGGTCAGCCTGTTTTGGGCGACCTATGAGCAACAAGGCAACACCATCGCGCTCTGGGCCGATCAAGCCACCGACCGTCACATCAATCTCTTGTTCTTCAGCGCTGAAATCCCGGTGACCTGGTTTCAGGCTTTCAATCCATTCATGATCTTCGCCTTCACGCCCTTCGTCGTCGCGCTGTGGCGTACGCAAGGCCGCCATGAACCGACTACCGTCACCAAACTGGCGATCGGCAGCTTCCTGAACGCGGCATCATGGCTGATCATGGCGCTGGCCGCCTGGCATTCGGGCGGCGTGCAGGCAAGCTGGCTCTGGCTGCTCGCCTTCTTTGCCGTCATCACTGTCGGCGAACTTTATCTGTCGCCGAACAGTCTTTCGCTGGTCACCAAGGCCGCGCCGGCGCACCTGCTGTCGATGATGATGGGGGTCTGGTTCCTGACCAATTTCTTCGGCGGCATTCTCGCCGGCTATCTCGGCACCTTCTGGTCGAGTATGGGCCGCGTCGAGTTCTTTTTGATGCTGGCCGTCATCTCCGCCATTGCCGGCGTTCTGATCGCGATCTTTGCGACGCCGTTGCGCGCGGTACTGCGGGATTAGGGCCAAACGTGCGATAGTCCCCAGGAACGAATTGGCGGCCTATGGTGTTGGCTGTAGGTTATCCGGACATAGCGATTTGATACTCGATCGATGCAAACGCAGACACGCATTCCAAGCGGGCATGGCATGAAAAATCGATTTCCTGCGGCGCAATCCACCGCGGTTATACGGCGCTGGGGGCCTGCCGCCATTGTGACGCTCACGGCGATGGCCGCACTGACGGCCTTGACCGCCGACGCGGCGGCTAGGCAGTTGCGCCCCGCGCCGCTCAAAGAGGCGACAGCGCCGCGCGAGGCAGGCGAGCCGATCATGGCGATCGTGTCGATTAAGACCCAGCAAGTCACTTTCTACGACGCCGAGGGCTGGATCCTTCGCGCGCCGGTATCGACCGGCATCAAGGAACGCGAGACGCCAGCCGGCGTCTTCGCCGTCATCGAGAAGGACAAGGACCACCACTCGACCATGTATGACGATGCCTGGATGCCGAACATGCAGCGAATCACCTGGAACGGCATCGCATTGCATGGCGGGCCGCTGCCCGGGTATGCGGCCTCGCACGGCTGCATTCGCATGCCCTTCGGCTTTGCGGAGAAGCTGTTCAACAAGACGCGCATCGGGATGCGGGTGATCATCTCGCCGAACGACGCGGCTCCGGTCGAGTTTTCACACCCGGCACTATTCATGCCGAACGCGGACGCCCTCGCGGCTGCTCCAGCGCGTGCCGAGACGCTCGCTCGCGAGGCCACGGAGGCCGCCAAGGCGGCCGTCGAGACGAAGAAAGCCGCTGCGAAAGCGGCGCGCGAGACGGCATCGCTCACATCGACGCTGCGCAAGCTGGAATTTTTCAAGAGGCGCGCTGACGCCGAGTTCGCGTTCGCCGACAAGGCGCTCGCCGGTACAAAGACAGACCAAGCCAAAGCGCGGGCCGAGGACCGGAAGCAGAAAGCCGCGGCCAAGGCCGCGGAAGCGGCGACGCAGCTCGACACTGCCAAGGCCGACGCGAAGTCGAAGATCAACGCCGCTGCCGCCGCAAAGGACGCCGCCAAGGCGGACGAGACCAAGAAAGCCGCCTCCGCCAAGGCATCGAACGAGGCGAAGCTCGCACTCGAACCGGTCTCGGTTTACATCAGCCGCGCTACGCAAAAACTTTACGTGCGACGCAACACGCATAAGCCGGCGCCGGACGGCGGCGGCGAGGTGTTCGATGCGTCCATTGTGGTTCCGGTCACGATCCGCGATCCCGGGAAACGAATCGGCACGCATGTGTTCACCGCGATGGCGCGCAACGGCGCCGGCCTGCGCTGGACCGCCGTCACGATCGATGACGCGGACGACGCCAAGGATGCGCTCGACCGCATCACCATCCCGCAGGATGTGCTCGACCGCATCGGGCCGACCGCATTGCCGCGATCCTCGATCGTCGTCTCGGACGAGCCGCTGAGCGCCGAGACCAACTATCGCACCGAGTTTGTCGCGGTGCTGAGCAATCAGCCGCAAGGGGGCTTCATAACGCGCGAACCTTCGACCGAATCCCTCGTAGCGAGCGACAACATCCGGAACGACAACGGCCGAAACGACGGCGTCTTCGGGTTCTTTTTTCAGCGCAATTGGAGCCCCCAAACTGGCAATGCCCGCCGGACGGGCAGCCAGTACTATCGTTGAATGCAACAGACCGGCAGTAAGACGCGGGAAGCCGCGCGTAGGCCGCATTCACGGCTTGGTCCGTACTTTCTATTTCGTCATGACCGAACTTGTGCCGGCGATCCCTAATCCAACGGCAGTCCGACATATTGTTCGGCCAGTGATGTCATCGCCACTTCCGAATGGGTCAGGTAATCGAGGTCGGCCAGTTGCCGCCGCCGGTCGAAGGCCGTCTCGTGCGGGAAGCAGTGCATGAGTTGCGTCATCCACCAGGAGAAACGCTGCGCCTTCCAGACCCGGCGCAAGCAGGTCGCCGAATAACTCTCCAGCCGCTCGTTGCCTTTGCCGCCATAGAACGCCTCGAGTGCGCGCGAGAGATAAACCACATCGGCGAAAGCGAGGTTCATGCCCTTCGCGCCGGTCGGCGGCACGATATGCGCTGAGTCGCCGGCCAGGAACAGGCGTCCATGTTGCATCGGCTCGACCACGAAGGAGCGCATCGCGGTGACGCCCTTGTCCAAAATTTTGCCTTCCTGCAATTGGCGCGCGCCGCCGAGCCGCTTGTGCAGATGCTCCCAGATGCGTGCGTCCGGCCAAGCTTTGACGTCTTCGTCATGGTCGCATTGCAGATAAAGCCGCGCCAAAACCGGCGAACGCATAGTGTAAAGCGCAAAACCTTCGTCGGTATAGGAATAGATCAGGTCGTGATCGGGCGGTGGCGATTCGGACAAGATGCCAAGCCAGCCGAACGGATAGTCGCGCTCGAACACCGACAGCACGCCTTCCGGAAAGCTCGGCCGGCAAATGCCGTGATAGCCGTCGCAACCGGCAATGAAATCGCATTCGATCGTCTGCGCCTTGCCGCCATGGGTAAAGTTGATCTTCGGCTTATCCGACGTGAGGTCGCGCACCGACACGTCGCTCACCTCGAACAGCAAATCGCCGCCGTCTTCGAGCCGGCGCGCGACCATATCCTTCACCACCTCCTGCTGGCCGTAGATCGTGATCCGCTTGCCGACCAGTTTGCCGAAATCGAGGTGATGCAGGTCGCCGTTGATGCCGATATTGGTGCCCCAGTGTAGCAGGCCTTCGCGCTTCATGCGCTCGCCGACGCCGAGCTCGACCAGCAGGTCAGCCGCCCAATGTTCGATCAGACCGGCGCGAATGCGGTTCTCGATGTACTCGCGGTTACGATTCTCGATGACGATGGAGTCGATACCTTGCAGGCGCAACAGGCGCGCCAGCATCAGCCCGGCGGGTCCGGCTCCGATAATCCCGACCTGTGTGCGCATCCATCCCGCTCCCGGCTATCTTCTAGGCTCCCCTATAGACGCCTGAACTTGCACGCGCAAAGGGACGAATTCCGGAAAAACTTGGACAAAAAGCGCCGCTCAGAGTGGCCAGCCGTAACGCGGCACCCCGGCCAGGTAGCGCGCATAAGGCTCACCGAATTTGCTCGTCAGATAGCGTTCCTCGCGCATAACGACGCCACAGTGAATGACCGGCGCTAATAATATCGTCAGCGCCAGCATCCAGTCCGAGGCCAGCAACATGGCAAGCCCAGCCAGAATCAGCAGCCCGCCGACATACATCGGATTACGCAACCACTTGAAAATGCCTTGCGTCACCAGCGCGGTGCTCGGCTTCCACGGCTCGACCGGCGTTTCCACCACGCGGAAGGCGTTGACCGCGGCCACGCCGAGAAAACATCCAATGCCCAGCAGCGGCAGCCCGATGATGATGCGCATCGTCAGAGGCAACAACAACGCCAGCACATAAGCCGGCAGCAGACGATCGAGCAGCAGCCCGAACACGACCACGCCAAGCGCCATCAACGGCGGCGGCGCGATCACTCCGGCAATGTCGTTGTTGTTGTCCGGTATGGTCATCGAATTTGTAACGCTAGAACGTCGCTCTTGTTCACTTGGCCTCCAGCCATTCGGCCAGCGCCGCGTTCACCGCGTCCGGCTTTTCCATCGTCGACAGATGCCCGCAATCCGGCACCACCGTCAACTTGGCGCCGGCAATGCCGCCGGCGATTTCCTTCGATAATTCCGGCGGCGTCAGTTCGTCGCCCTCGCCCACCAGCACCAAGGTCGGGCAATGGATTTCCTTGAGCAGCGGCCGTGAATCGGCGCGCGACATGATCGCCTTGGTCTGGCGCACGAAAGATTCCGCGCCGGTATCTTCGACCATAGCGCGCACCGCTCTTAAGCGCTTCGTCATTAATGCGGTTGCGATGAATGAAGTGCGGCAGCAGCGTTTCGGCAACTTCGGAAATCTTCCCGACCTCGGCCATGGCGATGAATTTCTCGCGCCCGCTCTTCTGCTCCGGGCTGTCGGGCCGCGCTGACGTATCGAGCAGCGCCAATCGATCGATCCGCTCCGGCGCTAGCCGCATCATCGCCAACGCGATGTAGCCGCCCATTGACAGGCCGGCGAGCGCAAAGCGCGGCGGCGCGTTCGCCAATACACGCTTGGCGATCTCTGCCATGTCGGAGTCGCGCTTGTGATCGGCGATGCTGACCTGGCCGCGCGGCCACAGCGCCACGATCTGGGCCGTGTAAAGCCTGGCGCTGCACAAAAGACCCGGGACCAGAATGAGCGGCAAACCGTACGCCATATCGAGCCTCCAAAAGGTCAACCATGCGAAAGATTAAGCGTAATGCGCCTTATTGCACGGCCGGAGCATTGACTTTGCGCCTTTCGGCCCTATGTTCCAAGTAACCGGTGCGAACGATAGATTCGACCGTCCCCCGCGCATTGCTACTGGTTTTCATGTCCGGCGCGGACCCATTCGACGGTCCTTGCTCGAGGTTTTATGTCCTTTACCCATCTTGGCCTATCCGACAAAGTTATCGGCGCGATCGACGCTGCCGGCTACAAGACCCCCACGCCCATCCAGGAACAAGCCATTCCCCACGTTCTCGCCCGGCGCGACGTGCTCGGAATAGCGCAGACCGGCACCGGCAAGACCGCCGCTTTCGTGCTGCCGATGCTCACCATGCTCGAAAAAGGCCGCGCGCGGGCGCGCATGCCGCGCACGCTCATCCTCGAGCCGACGCGCGAACTGGCCGCCCAGGTGGCCGAAAGCTTCGAGAAATACGGCAAGAACCACAAGCTCAACGTCGCGCTTATCATCGGCGGCGTTTCCTTCGGCGATCAGGACTCCAAATTGCTGCGCGGTGTCGACGTCCTGATCGCGACGCCCGGCCGCCTGCTCGATCATTCCGAGCGCGGACGCCTGCTGTTGTCGGGCTGCGAATTGCTCATCATCGACGAAGCCGACCGCATGCTGGACATGGGCTTCATTCCCGACATCGAACGCATCGGCAAGCTGGTGCCATTTACCCGCCAGACCTTGTTCTTTACCGCGACCATGCCGCCGGAAATCCAGCACATCGCCGACACCTTTCTGCATAATCCGGTGCGCGTCGAAGTGTCGAAGCCGGCGACTGCCGCGACCACCATCACGCAATTGCAGGTTCCCGTCGGGCGCGAGGATTACGACAAGCGCGACATGCTGCGCCGGCTGATCAATTCGGCTGAAAACTTCAAGAACGCCATTATTTTCTGTAACCGCAAGCGCGAAGTCGCGGTTTTGCATAAATCGCTGGTCAAGCACGGCTTCAATGCCGTCGCTTTGCATGGCGATCTCGACCAGTCTTCGCGCACTGCCGCGCTCGATTCTTTCCGTAAGGGCGAATCGAAACTTTTGATCGCCTCCGACGTCGCCGCGCGCGGGCTCGATATTCCCGCCGTCAGCCACGTGTTCAATTACGATGTGCCGCACCATGCGGACGATTATGTCCATCGCATCGGCCGCACTGGCCGCGCCGGCTTAACCGGCACCGCCATTACGCTGGTCGCCCCGCCCGATTCCAAATCGCTCGGCGCGATTGAGAGGCTGACCGGCATGCCGATCCCGTCCATGGGACAACCGGCGCCGAGCGCCGATGCAGGCCAGATACGTGAAGATCGCGGCACCCGCCGTCCGGCCGGCGAGCGCAGTCCGGAGCGTAGCGAAGGCCGCGGTTCACGCGGCGGCCGCAATCGTGGCGGTCGCGGCCGGAGTTCGCGAGAGGACCATGCGCGTCCGGAACAAGCAGCTCAGCCGGAACATCCGGCCGCCCTGCACGACAACAGCCCGCAGCAGAGCCACCCCCCCCGGCCAGAGCAAAAACGCCCGCGTCCGCAGGCGCAGCAACCCAAGCGCGACCCCAGCCCCCAGGAGTCCGATGGCAGCCATTTGCCGGCCTTCCTGCTGCGTCCTGTCAGCATAAAAGCCTGATAATACTGCCATCAAGCTTGTTCGCGCGCAGGCTGCGACACGGTTGTGCGTGCAACCGGTTCCATATTTACCCCTAATTCATCTCCCTCACTTACCGTTAGCGGCAGGGGACGCGGGGTGCGGCCACCCGGCCGTGCGGCTGAAGACCTACAGGCAAAAATGACGGCCTCAAGGGGGTTTTCCAGATGACGGCGAACGCCGACGAACACGAACGCACGATGGCGTTTTCCGAGATCGCGCTCGGCCAGATCAAGGCGCTTCGCCAACCGGCGACGCCGCGCAATTACGAAATCTGGTACGCCTACGCGACCGGCTATCACCCGTCACTCAATCAGAAAATCAACGAAACTCTCAATGGGTCCGGCGGCTTGGGATCCGGCGGCTTGTCCGACCAGGACATGGAAGAAATTTACGCGAGCTATCTGTCGCCGACTCGGCTGACCGAGCGCATCGACAACGTCGGCAGCCAGGTGATGGGCGAGATCGAGCAGGTTATGGCGATGATTGACGCCGCCGCCGGCTCCGCCTCGAATTACACCGAGAGCCTCGCCGACATGACCGAAAAGCTCGGCAACTCGAAAGACCGCGAGGGCCTGCGCGCCATTGTCGAAAGTCTGGTGCAGACCGCCAAGGAAATGGAAGAGTCGAACCAGAAGCTGGAAGAGCGGCTCAACGCCTCCAAGCAGGAAATCAACGAGTTGCAGGAAAACCTCGAGGTGGTCCGCACCGAGAGTCTGACCGATCCGTTGACGCAGCTCGCCAACCGCAAATTTTTCGACATCACCCTCGAACAGGCCATCGCCGAGGCGCGCGAGAAGAACGAGCCGCTGTCGCTGATGATGACCGACATCGACCACTTCAAGAATTTCAACGACAACTTCGGCCATCTGACCGGAGACCAGGTGCTGCGCTTGGTGGCGATGTCGGTGAAACAGAACGTCAAGGGCCAGGACACCGCCGCGCGCTACGGCGGCGAGGAATTCGCCATCGTGCTGCCGAACACGGTGCTGCGTTCGGCGATCACGGTCGCCGATCACATCCGCCGCGCCGTCATGACCAAGGAACTGATGAAGCGCTCGACCGGCGAACATCTCGGCCGCGTCACGATTTCAATCGGCGTCGCCACGCTGCACAAGGGCGACACGCCGCAAATGCTGATCGAGCGCGCCGATACTTGCCTTTATGCCGCCAAGCGGCACGGCCGCAACCGCGTGATGTGCGAGACCGACCCGGAAGTCGCCGCTGCACCGGCGCAGGTCGCTTAAAGGGTGGGACGCAACCCTACTCGGCCGCTTTCGCCGGACTCAGTTGCACCGACTCTCCGCAACCGCAGGCCGAGGTCTGGTTCGGATTATTGAATACGAATTGCGCCGACATTTTCTCGGTCTTGTAGTCCATCTCGGTGCCGAGCAGGAACAGCACGGCCTTCGGATCGACCATGATCTTGACGCCCTTGTCCTCGACCACCTCGTCGGTCGGTTTGACGGCGTCGGCATATTCCATGGTGTATTCCATGCCGGCGCAGCCGCCGTTCTTGACGCCGACCCGCACGCCGGCGACCGGCTTGTCGGCCCGCGCCATCACATCCTTGATGCGTAACGCCGCGGCTTCCGTGAGCCGCATCACCTGGGGTCGGGGTCGTGCTGTGATCATGGCAGTCCTTCCGGTCGAGTCTCTAATCTAATCTTCCCAACGGCGAATTAAAGTCACCACATATTCAACACTAAACGCGCCTCGTCCGACATCCGGCTCGGATCCCATGGTGGATCCCAAACCACGGTCACTTTGGCTTCCTTGACGCCGGCCACGCTGGCAACGGCATTTTCCACATTGACCGGAAGCTCCTGCGCCGCCGGGCAGTTCGGAGAAGTCAGCGACATATCGACCTTGACCGAACGGTCGTCGCCAATGTCGATCTTGTAGATCAGACCGAGCTCGTAGATATCGGCGGGGATTTCAGGATCGTAGACCGTTTTCAGCCCGGCGATGATGTCGTCGGTCAAACGGTTCAACTCCGCCTGCGGCAGGCCGGAGCCTGACACGGCAGCGTTGGGCTCGAGAATTTCCGGCGCCTTTTCGGCCACCGTCTGTTCCGCTGCGTCCTTATTGTTGCCGTCGGTCATGTCATCACTCATGCGAAGAATTCCTGCGCCTTTACCAGCGAGGCAGCCAGCGTATCGATCTCGGCCTTGGTATTATACATGCCGAACGAGGCGCGGCAGGTGGCGGTAACGCCAAAGCGCGCCAATAGCGGCATGACGCAATGGGTGCCAGCCCGTACCGCCACCCCAGAGCGGTCGATGATGGTCGCGACATCGTGCGGATGCGCGCCCTTGATCTCGAACGAGACGATCGGGCCCTTGTCCTTGGCCGTACCGATAATTCGCAGCGAATTGATCGCACCCAGTTTCTCATGCGCATATTTCACCAGCGCCGTCTCGTGCGCGCGAATGGCCAGCTTGCCGACCGAATTGATATAATCGAGCGCGGCACCCAAGCCGATCGCCTGCACGATCGCCGGCGTGCCGGCCTCGAACTTGTGCGGCGGCTCGCCATAGGTGACACGGTCCTCGAACACTTCGCGGATCATCTCGCCGCCGCCGAGAAACGGACGCATGGCGTCGAGGTGCTCATATTTGCCGTAGAGCGCGCCGATGCCGGTCGGACCGTAAAGCTTGTGCCCGGTCATCACGAAGAAATCGCAATCGATATCGCGCACGTCGATATCCATGTGCACGGAGCTTTGCGCGCCGTCGACCAGGACAGGAATGTCGTGCGCATGCGCGATTTTCACGACTTCCTTCACTGGCACAACGGTGCCCAGCGCGTTCGACATCTGCGTTACCGCCACCATCTTGGTGCGCGGGCCGAGCAGCTTCTCGAATTCGTCGAGCACAAAATTGCCGTCGTCGTCGACCGGTGCCCATTTGATCACCGCGCCATGGCGCTCGCGGAAGAAGTGCCACGGAATGATGTTGGAATGATGCTCCATGATCGAGAGCACAATCTCATCGCCCTCGCCGATGCGGCCGTGCCCAAAGCTCGAAGCCACCAGGTTGATCGCCTCGGTGGCGTTGCGTGTGAAGACGATCTCTTCCTTGCGCCCGGCATTGATGAACTTGGAGACCGTCTCTCGCGCGCCCTCGTAGGCCTCGGTCGCCTCATTGGCGAGATAGTGCAGGCCGCGGTGCACATTGGCATATTGCGTCGTGTAGGCGCGGGTCAGCCGGTCGAGCACCTGCGTGGGTTTCTGCGCCGAGGCGGCGTTGTCGAGATAGACCAGCGGCTTGCCATAGACCTGCATCGACAGCGCCGGGAAATCGGTGCGGATTTTGTCGATGTCGTAGCCGTTGACCGTCGGGCGCATGTTCATTTGCGCGACTCCAGCCAGGCGAGCGCCGCGTTCATTAGAGCGTCACGAAAGCCTTCGTGCGCGATTTCCTCCACCGTCTCGCCGATGAAAGCCTGGATGAGCAAAGCTTCCGCCTGCGCCTCATCGATGCCACGCGACATTAAATAGAACTTCAGCCCCGGATCGAGCGCGCCGGCGGTGGCGCCATGGCCGCAGACCACATCGTCAGCAAAGATTTCCAGTTCCGGCTTGTTGTCGGCTTCGGCATCGTCCGACAGCAACAACGCGCGCGTCATCATTTTGGAATCGGTCTTCTGCGCGTGCGGCTTTACTACGATCTTGCCCTGGAACACGTTATGGCCGGAATCGTCCAGCACCGACTTGAATTGTTCGCGGCTATCGCAATGACCGGCGGCATGTTCAATCAGCAGCGTGGTGTCGACATGTTCCTTGCCGCGTAGCAGGTTGACGCCACGGATGGCGCCGTGCGTGCCCTCGCCCGCAAAGCGGATGAAAGCCTGATTGCGTACCAGCGATGCGTCGGCGTTGAACGCGAAGGTATTGAACGCCGCCTTGGCGCCCGCCGTCAGCAACAGGCTGCCGACATGCAGGCCGCGCGCGTTGACCGCCTTGAAATAATCGACCTGCGCGCCGTCGCCAATCACCAACTCAAGCGCGCTATTGACTTGGCTCCCGCCGCCGTCGTGGCTTTCCGCGATCAGCGCCTTGGCGTCTTTTTCAATGACGATCAGCGAGCGGGTGAAACTGGCGCTCGGCGTATCGCCGGTTGCAAATATCAGATGGATCGGCCGCTTCAACTCGGCCGCGATCTGGATCACCGCGCCGTCACCCATCAACGCGGTGTTAAGCGCGACGGCTGCGTCGTCGGTTTCGAAGACCTTGCCGACATGCTTGGCAACCAGCGCATCGCCTTTCGCCAAGGCCTCGGCCATTGACGTTATTGTAATGCCCTTTTCCGGCGTCAGGTCCGACAGTTCCGGCACAAACGCGCCGTCGGCGAATACCAGCCGGCGCGTATCGAGCGAAGCAAAAATCCGGCCCGCGTCCTTGGCCCGCGCCTTGGCCGCCGCATCGGGCGGCGACGCGAGCGGAAGAGCGTCGCGCATCAGGGCGCGCAGATCGGTGTATTTCCATTCCTCGATCCGGCGGTGCGGCAGGCCCGCCGCGTCGAAACGCTTGAACGCCTCGTCGCGCAAGGCTGCAACCGCGTCCTTACCCGGCAATTTTGCGCGCGCGCCCTCGTAAGCAGAACTCAACGCCTGCTCGGCAGCGGTTTTCATTGGAGTAACGTCAGCCATCTTAGCCCTTAGCGCCAGAGAGCCCGGAACGATCCGCGCTCACACTTCAATCAAGCCGAGCCGGTGCTCGACCCGATCCAGACGGGCATCGATGCGATCTACACGAACCGAAAGATTGGCAACCTGGACCTCCAAATTACCCATACGCTGAGTGATTTCGAGCACGCGCCCGTTCAGCGTATCGAGCTGATCACGGATCGCCCGCAAGTGCTGGAGAACCACATTGTCCGGTTCGGTCATAATCGCAGTCTAACCCAGTTTATTTTCAGTTTCGATCCTATTTTTCGGCTTCAGGCCGCCTCGTCGGTGAATTGCGCATAGCCGCTGGCTTCCAGTTCCAGCGCCAGTTCCTTGCCGCCCGACTTCACCACGCGGCCCTTGGCGAGCACGTGCACCACGTCGGGCACGATGTAGTTCAACAGCCGCTGATAATGCGTGATGACGATCATCGAACGCTCGGGCGAACGCAGGCGGTTGACGCCATCGGCGACGATCTTGAGCGCGTCGATGTCGAGACCGGAATCGGTCTCGTCCAACACTGCCAATTGCGGCTGCAAAATCGCCATTTGCAGAATTTCGTTGCGCTTCTTCTCGCCGCCGGAAAAGCCGACATTGACCGCGCGGCGGAGCATGTCCTGACTGATGCCGAGGTCGCCCGCCCGCTCGCGCACAAGCTTGATGAATGCTGGCGTCGAAAACTCATCCTCGCCACGCAGCTTGCGTTGCGCGTTGAGCGCGGTGCGCAAGAAAGTCATGGTGGCGACGCCCGGCACTTCGACCGGATACTGGAAGGCCAGGAATACGCCCTTGGCGGCGCGCTCGTCCGGCGCCATCTCCAATACGCTCTCGCCGCTGAGCAGCACTTCGCCCTCGGTCACCGTATAGCCAGGCTTGCCGGCCAGCACATAAGCCAGCGTCGACTTGCCGGAGCCGTTCGGCCCCATGATGGCGGCGACCTGTCCCTTCTCGACAGTCAGCGTCAGGCCGTTGAGGATTTTCCTGTCCTCGACCTCGACATGCAGATTTTTAATCTCAAGCAACATTTTTTTAGTCTCTTTTGGGAAATTCGGCGATCAATGCGCGAGGGCGGCTATTTCATCGATTAGTTGGTCAAGCGACCGCTCGGCACCACCGCCGAAATCAACCAGATTGGTCGACGGCACCGCCACGTTTTGAGAAACCCGGAATATGTCCGGGCCCGCGCGGCGCACGATCAAAAACCGCTGTCCGCCCTTGATGACGAGGTCGTCGCCTTCGCGAAAAACCTCCACATCCGGAAAATGCGCGGACACGCAATCGACCAGTTCGCCCGCTGGCTTGTCCTGGCCGAGACAACTTCCTGCCGCGGCTTTGAATTTTGCCCTATCAATACTCATCCGACACTGCCCTCCAGACTGATCGAGATCAACTTCTGTGCCTCGACCGCGAATTCCATCGGCAACTGCTGAAGCACATCCTTGACGAAACCGTTGACAACGAGCGCGGTCGCTTCCTCCGCCGACATGCCGCGCTGCTGGCAATAGAACAGCATGTCTTCCGAAATCTTCGAGGTGGAGGCCTCGTGCTCGAACACGGCGGAGGAATTCTTCGCCTCGATATAAGGCACCGTATGCGCGCCACATTTGTCGCCAATCAGCAGCGAGTCGCAGTTGGTGAAGTTGCGCGCGTTGGTCGCCTTGCGGTGCGCGGTAACGAGGCCGCGATAGGTATTGTTCGACTTGCCGGCCGAAATGCCCTTGGAGATGATGCGGCTCGTCGTGTTCTTGCCGAGGTGAATCATCTTGGTGCCTGAATCGACCTGCTGGCGGCCGTTCGAGATCGCGATCGAATAGAACTCGCCGCGCGAGTTATCGCCGCGCAGGATGCAGCTCGGGTATTTCCAGGTGATGGCCGAGCCGGTCTCGACTTGCGTCCACGAGATTTTCGAACGCGCGCCGCGGCAGTCGCCGCGCTTGGTGACGAAGTTGAAGATGCCGCCCTTGCCGTCGGCGTCGCCCGGGTACCAGTTCTGCACCGTCGAGTATTTGATCTCGGCGTCGTCATGCGTCACCAGTTCGACCACGGCGGCGTGTAACTGGTTCTCGTCGCGCATCGGCGCGGTGCAGCCTTCCAGATACGAAACGTAGGCGCCCTTGTCGGCGATGATCAGTGTGCGCTCGAACTGGCCGGTGTTGGCCTCGTTGATACGGAAATAGGTCGATAATTCCATCGGGCAACGCACGCCCGGCGGCACGTAGACGAAGGAGCCGTCGGAGAATACCGCCGAATTCAGCGTGGCGAAGAAATTGTCCGAGGTCGGCACTACCGAACCGAGATATTTCTTCACCAGATCGGGATGTTCGCGGATCGCTTCCGACATCGGCATGAAGATCACGCCGGCGCGCTTGAGCTCTTCCTTGAAGGTGGTGGCCACCGAAACGCTATCGAACACGGCATCGACCGCGACGCGGCGCTCGCCTTCCGGACGCACGACACCGGCCAGCATTTCCTGCTCGCGCAGCGGAATGCCGAGCTTTTTGTAGGTTTCCAGAATCTGCGGATCGACTTCGTCGAGCGAGGACAGCTGCGGCTTCTTCTTCGGCGCCGAATAGTAATAGGCGTTCTGGTAATCGATCTTGGGATAGTCGACGCGCGCCCAGGTCGGCTCGCGCATGGTCAGCCAGCGCCGATAGGCGCCAAGACGCCATTCGAGCATCCACTCGGGCTCGTTCTTCTTGGCCGAGATAAAACGAACGGTGTCTTCCGAAAGCCCGATCGGGGCCTTTTCGGATTCGATATCGGTGACAAACCCGTATTTGTATTGGTCAACGTCGATCTGTCGGACCCGATCGACGGTCTCTTGTACGGCCGGCATTCTTCCCTCCGCTCACGGTTTCAAGGACCGCGGGTTGGATCAGTCGGTTATGGTCGGTTCGCTACTTTCGTTGCGATCGTCCCTGTAAAATTAAGCGGCGTGCGCGTGACCTTTAAGTAATGACGAAACCACGCGCTTCCAGGCATTTTGAAGCATTTCCAGGTCTCTTTCGGTGGTCTCCCAACCAAGGCTGACGCGCACCGCGCCGCGTGCCAAATCGGGCGCAACACCCATGGCGGTCAGCACGTGCGAGGCAGCGACCTTGCCGGACGAACAGGCGGAACCGGACGACACCGCTATCCCATTGAGATCGAAGGCGATTACCGCGGTCTCCGCCTTCAGGCCGGGAACCGTGAACAGACTGGTATTGGGCAGCCGCTCGGCGTTGCGGCCGAAAATCACTGCGTTCGGCGTCATCTTGACGAGCGCCGCCTCGAATTGATCCCGCAAGGCGGCCATGCGGGAAGCTTCCGCCTGCCTTGCGCTCGCCGCAGCCGCGCACGCGGCACCGAAGCCGGCAATCGCAGCGACATTCTCGGTACCGGCGCGGAGCCCGCGCTCCTGCCCGCCGCCCTTGATCAGCGGCTTCGCGATATGGATGTCACCAAATTCCGTACTATGGCGGATGAGCGCGCCGGCACCCTGAGGACCGCCCAGCTTGTGGGAGGAGACGCTCATCAGGTCGGCACCGAGTGCTTCGATATCGCAATCGATGCGGCCAGCGCCCTGCACCGCGTCGACATGCAGCAGTCCGTTGGACGCGTGCACGATGTCGGCGATTTCCCGGATCGGCTGGATGATGCCGGTCTCGTTGTTGGCAAGCATGACCGAAACCAGCGGTCGCTCTGACGGAGCAACCGCGCCTCTCAGCGCATCCAGATCGACGATCCCGGTGCCCGCTACCGGCAGTTTTTCGACTTGGGCCGCCGCAAAGCGGCCGCCGTTCAGCACCGACGGATGCTCTACGCCTGACACGAACAACCGGTCGCGCGGTTCCTTGCACCCGCCCATCTCCAGATGCGGCGTCAGCGCCAGCATGTTGGCTTCGGTGGCGCTCGCCGTAAACGTGACGTTCTTGGGCTCGGCACCCGTCAGGGTGGCGACCTGCGCACGCGCTTCCTCTATCAGCGCCCGGGCAGCGCGGCCCTCGGCATGAACCGAGGAGGCGTTGCCGGTAAAGTCCAGCGCGGTCCCCGTCGCGTCACGAGCCTCAGCCCGCAGCGGCGTGGTCGCATTCCAATCGAAATAGGCCCGTTCGCGCATGAATTCCGTCAGTATTGAGTTGCCGATTTGGCCAAAGACCCCGCAAAAAGCTTGCTTTTTGCCCTAGGGGTCGTGGTAGATACGCCCGTTCCCTTGAAAGGCCAGCGACTTGGGCCAACTTATAGCCTGAGTTTCGGCCGAGGCCAGCGGAAATCATATAATTAGAATAATTCTAAACTAGTGCCGTTCCGACACCCGGCGCTTCAAAACACTCGCGGCGCAGCCACATCGGCCGCCTGCCGACCGGTTCGAGGTTAATTCCATGCCTGAGGTCATTTTCACCGGTCCCGCAGGACGTATCGAAGGCCGCTACCACCCGGCGCGCCAGAAGAATGCGCCCATAGCCATCGTCCTGCACCCGCACCCGCAGTTCGGCGGCACGATGAACCACCAGATCATCTATCAGCTCTATTATGCCTTCGTGCACCGCGGCTTCTCGGCGCTGCGCTTCAATTTTCGCGGCGTCGGTCGCTCGCAAGGTTCGTTCGACCACGGCACCGGCGAATTGTCGGACGCCGCCGCCGCCCTCGACTGGGCGCAGACCATCAATCCGGAAGCCAAGAGCTGCTGGATCGCCGGCTTCTCCTTCGGCGCCTGGATCGGCATGCAATTGCTGATGCGCCGCCCGGAGATCGAAGGCTTCATTTCGATCTGCCCGCCGGCCAATCTCTACGATTTCTCGTTCCTGGCGCCCTGCCCGTCCTCCGGCCTGATCATTCACGGCGACAAGGACGCGGTGGTGCCGGCGAAAGACGTCAACACGCTGGTCGAGAAGCTCAAGACGCAAAAGGGCATCGTGATCGAGCAGAAGGTCGTGCCGGCCGCGAACCATTTTTTCGACGGCAAGGTCGATACGCTGCTCGGTTCGATCGAGCAATATCTCGACAAGCGGCTCAAGACGCCCGAACGCAAGCCGGCGGCGTAAGCGACGCCCCGCGCTTCTGTCCTGCAACAGACCGGCTTCAGTTCGACCAGTATTTGCCGGATGTATTATCATTTCACTTCCCCCTATAATTACACGTAGAGCCGCAAAGGCCGCCGCGTCCATTAGGGGGGAACGCCATGACCTGGGTCGAAGCGGCCGGCTATTTCGCGTCGTTATTGGTCTTCACCACATTTTGCATGAAGACGATGATCCCGCTGCGACTGGCCGCGCTCGGCAGCAACGTAGCCTTTATCGTTTACGGATTTTACGGTCACATCTATCCCGTCCTGATATTGCACGCCGTGCTGTTCCCGACGAATGTATGGCGCATGATCGAAATGCTGCACCTGGTACGGCGCGTCGAAGCGGCGGCGAAGGGCGACCTGTCTGTCGATTGGCTCAAGCCTTTCATGAAATCGGCGCGCTACAGCGCGGGCGACCTGCTTTTCCGGGCCGGCGACGACGCCGACCGGCTTTATATGGTGCTAACAGGCGAGATCCTGCTCGAGGAACTCGGCATTACGCTGGATCCGGGTGACGTCTTCGGCGAGATCGCGCTGTTTTCGGCAGCACATCAGCGCACGCAATCGGCGCGCTGTATGACCGATATCGAATTGCTCTGGATCGGCGAAAGCGATCTCGCGCAACTGTGCTACCAGAACCCCGCCATGTCGTTCCACCTGTTGCGGCTGATCACCAACCGGCTGTTGGTCGACGCCACGCTTATCAAGCGACGCCGTGCGCTGGTGTAATTACGCCGCAAGTGCCGCCATTATCACATGGGGATCGGCCGCTCATTGATCGCCTGTCTCATTCCCGCGCGTCGGCTGGCGGCGGGCTGGATTTAAGACCGAACGATGACGCCGCCGGCCAATGGCTCTTTGATGCCCGTGGTGAGCGGGAAGGTGATCGGCAGGCCATTGAGCGTGCGCACGGCGAGATAGGCAAAGGCCTGTGCCTCGATCGACTGCGAAGACCAGCCCACCGCGTCGGCGGTTTCGACGGTGGCGGGTGCAAGGCGCTCGCTCAGCATCCGCATCAAGGTAGGATTGCGCGCACCGCCGCCGGCGACAATCCATGAACGCGGCGGGACCGGCAGGCGCGCCACAACGCGCGCGACTGAGGCCGCGGTGAGCGCCGACAAGGTCGCCGCGCCATCGGCAACGGTGAAATCCGGCAGTCCGATATTCGAAAATGCAAAAGCATTGCGGTCGAGCGATTTCGGGCACGGCAGATCGAAAAATTCATGCGCCAGAACGCGCTCGACAAAACCCTCATCGACTTTCCCGCGCGAGGCCTCATCGCCATCGCGGTCGAGCGGCGCGCCGGTGCGCGCGCGCATGAAATCGTCGATCAGCGCATTGCCGGGTCCGGTATCGCAAGCCATTGGATCGCCGCCATCGACAAACGTGACATTGGCGACGCCACCGACATTGAGCACCGCGATCGGATGCGGGCGGTCGAGATCGCGCGCCAGCGCCTGATGGAAAATCGGCACCAGCGGCGCGCCTTGCCCGCCGGCAGCGACATCGGCCGCGCGGAAGTCGTAAGCCACCGGCAGCTTTAAGCGTTTCGCCAGCGCCGCGCCGTCGCCGATCTGCACCGTCAGCTTAGCAGCAGGCTTGTGCAAAACGGTCTGGCCGTGAAAGCCGACTATCGCGACGCCCGCGCGATCAATCTGTTCCGTTTCGCAGAACGCCTCGACCGTTTCAGCGTGCACGCGGGTGACGAAATCTTCGGCCTGCGCCAACGTGCCCGGCCGCGCCGTCCGGTCGCCCAAAGCCGCGCCGTCGGCCAGCGCCTGTCGCAACAACGCGCGTTCGTCATCTGAATAGGGCCGGTATCCGACCGGCCCGAAGGCGGAAATGCGCGTTCCATCGGTTTCGATCAGCGCCACGTCGACGCCGTCGAGCGAGGTCCCGCTCATCAAGCCGATGGCCCTAACCGCCCCCAAACTCATGCCCTTTCAGCCCGTCCGCACGCCGGTTGAATCCGGTCCCGGACCTGATACACCACCCGCCACAATCAATCGAGACCGGCGGCACGAGCCTATAATGACCAGCTATAAATCCGACTTTCTTAATATTCTCTCGGAACGCGGCTTCATCCACCAGATCTCGGAGCCGGACGTGCTGGATGCGCGCGCGGTCGAAGGCCAGGTGACCGGCTATATCGGCTTCGACTGCACCGCCGCCTCGCTGCATATCGGTTCGCTGCTGCCGATCATGATGCTCTATTGGATGCAGCAGACCGGCCACCGGCCGATCGCGCTGATGGGCGGCGGCACCACCCGCGTCGGCGACCCTTCCGGCAAGGACGAAAGCCGCCGGATCCTCACCGAGGACATGATCAACGAAAACCTGGCCGGCATCCGCGCGATCTTTTCCAAATTTCTCAAATTCGAGGAAGCCGGCGGCGGCGCCGTCATGGCCAACAACGCCGACTGGCTGAACAAGCTCAATTACATCGACTTCCTGCGCGACGTCGGCAAGCATTTCTCGGTCAACCGCATGCTGAGTTTCGACTCGGTCAAGCTGCGCCTCGACCGCCAGCAGGAACTCTCGTTCCTCGAATTCAATTACATGGTGTTGCAGGCTTACGACTTCGTCGAACTCAACAAGCGCTACGGCTGCACGTTGCAGATGGGCGGCTCCGATCAATGGGGCAACATCGTTTCCGGCATCGACCTCGGCCGCCGCATAAATGGCGCGCAGATGTTCGCGCTCACCGCGCCGCTGATCACCACCGCCTCGGGCGCCAAGATGGGCAAGACGGCTGCCGGCGCCGTCTGGCTTAATGCCGATCTGGTCTCGCCGTACGACTACTGGCAGTTTTGGCGCAACACCGAGGACGGCGACGTCGCGCGCTTTCTCAAATTGTTCACGACGCTGCCGCTTGCCAAGATCGCCAAACTCGCCGCCTTGCAAGACGCGGAGATCAACGAGGCGAAGAAAGTGCTTGCCACCGAAGCTACCGCTTTGGTGCATGGGCGCGATGCCGCCATGCAATCGAGCGATACGTCGCGTAAAACATTCGAGGAAGGCGCTTTCGCGGGGGCGCTGCCGTCGGTTGAAATTCGCCGCGCCGCGCTTGAGCAAGGCATCGGTGTCCTCAACGCCTTTGCCGAGATCGCCAAACTCGTATCATCGAACGGCGACGCCCGCCGCCAGATCAAGGCCGGCGGCCTCAAGGTCAACGACGCCACGGTCAGCGACGACAAGATGATGCTGACGTCCAAGGACCTGACCGCCGACGGCGCGATCAAACTCTCGCTCGGCAAGAAGAAGCATATGCTGCTGAAGCCGGTGTAGATTTTTCTTATCCCTCCCCTTTCAGGGGAGGGATAACGGCGCCCTCACCGCTGCGGCGTAAAACCGCTGTCGAACTGTCCCGGCGACGGGATGAACTTGCGCAGCAAGCCGGGCGCGATCGCCGACACCGGATTGACCGAAATGCGCGGCGAGCCGGGCGGACCCACCGCCTCATAGGTAATGCCGAGCAGGCCCTCATTGGTTCCGCCGAGAAATAGCCCGACAATCGGTATCTGGCCGAGCCCGAACATATTGTTGAGGCCGTAAAACGGCACGAAGGTTCCGCGCAGATGCACGTCGTTCTTCACATAGTCGATCTGTCCTTCGATGGTGGCGCCGACCACCGGGCCGCGCACGACGCCGTCGCGCACCGACATGCGGCCGGGAAAGCGCGTGAACTCGGCGCTCATCTCGCTGAAATTGACGCCGCGTCCGATCGAGCCCGGCGCGCCGGAGGCTATGCGGTCAAGCGCCGGTTCGCCGCGGATCGCGAAATCGCGGATAGCGATCGTGCCGACCTGCGGCGCCTGCTCCTGCGTCGGCGGATCCATCGCGACCCACATATTGCCGCCATGCATGCGCGGATAGGTGTCGGTGAAACGGAACAGCGCGCCGGCGTCGGCGGTTTCGAAAAATATTACCTGATGATTATCGCGCGCGCGTAATCGCATATCGCCATTGAGCGGCGTATCGCGGCCGATCTTCGAGCTCATCGTGAAAGTGCGGATATGGCCGGAGCGCCGCGACAATCGCAATTCGAGCCCGCGCAAAGTCTCGCCATTGTGGCCCACCACCGTGCCGAGCTTGACGTCGAGATCGAGGTCGCTCTGCCTTTCCTTTTCCTTGGCCTTGTTCACATCCGGCGCGCCGGCCAGCGCCGACTTGACGAAGCCACGGCCATCATAGACGTCGCCGCGCATGATGACGCGCAGAATGCCATCGCCGCCGCGGTCGGCTTTCAAGGATACTTTGTCGCCATCGGACAATTTGAATACCGGGAAATGCGCCGACTGCAACGCGCCGTTGGCATCCAACTCGATCGCGCCTTTCACGGTCGCGCCGGCGCCCTCGATCGACAGATCGTCAAAGCGCATCTGCTTGCCGGTCTTCACCAGCGTGTAGGTCGCGTGCGCGGCCTTGCCCGCGGGTTTGACCCAGCCCGGCAGCAGGTTGTCGATCTTGACCGGCGTCAGGTCGGCCTCGACGCTCATGCGATCGTCTTTGATGTTTTCGCCGACCTGGCCGGTGACCTTGACGGGTATTGAACCGGTAACGGTGCCGCCAAAGTCGATGCCGAGCCGCCGCCGCGCCGCCTCATCGATATTCGCCTTCATGTTCAATTCGGCGGCGGGGTCATCTCTTTTTTTGCGCAAATCGATAGTCGCCGCCGTGCCGTTGATTTTGACGTCGCCCTTGATCTGGTAGCCACCGCTGGACGCGTTGACTTTGAGCGAGGAGGCCTCCACCTTTTGACCGAGCAACAGATTGTCGGCGGCGAAATTCGTGAGCTCGGCCGCGATCGCGTAAGTAGTCGAATTCTTCGGCATCTGTTTCGACAACGCCAGATTGACCGTCACCTGCGCTGAAACGGTGCCGCGGCTGCCGGCCGGATCGAGTGCGAGACCGACTTCGTCGCGCATCGCCTCGCTCGAAAGGAATGCTGCCGCCGCCGGCGCGCTGCCGTCGATACGGAACGTGGCGCGCGCCGGCGCCGGTTTCGGATGGGTATCGGGCACCTCGAACACACCGCCGGCAATGCCGAGCTTGCGGCCGGGCGCGACTTCGACCGTGCCCCGGCCGATATTGATCGTGGCGGTGCCGCCAGTGATACGGACATTGAGATCGGCGTCGCGTATGGCGGGCAGAGTATCGACCGGGCGCAAGGTCGTGCCGCTGGTTTCAATATCGACCGACAACCCATCCTCCGGAGTCGGCGGGCCGCCGGCTTTAAAATCTGCGAGCGCCGCATTGCCGGCAATGACGACGCGCTCGACGATGCCGCCGGAGATATGGCTCTCGACCCATTCGCGCACGTCGGCGGCCGCGAAAACCGGCCACATCCGCTTCATGGTCGAGGTCGGCATGCGCGTGCCGGCGACGCCGAACGCCAGATGTGGCTCGCCCGACAGGTCGAGGCTGCCGGTTACCGCCACTGCGATGTTGTGCGAGGGCCGTGTATCGATGCGGCTGAAGTCGCCCTGATCGACATCGATACGCCGGCGCGCAAAATCGACGCGCGCGCGCACCACCGCCCGGTTCAACGCAAAGCTTTCGCCGTCCGCGCCGGCGCCGATAATGACCGGGTCGATCACCGCATCACCGCGCGTCATGCTCAGCCGCCAGGGACCGTCGGCCTCGGCCGGCGGCTCCAGCACGGCGCGCATGGTGATCTGGTTGCCGCCTGCATGAATCTGGAATGGCACCAGCAAACTGCGCCGGCGCGCATCCCAGTTGAATCGAAAGTCGGCGCGCTCGATCTCGATGCGGGAGCTTTCATTGTTGTGATCGACGATCGATCCCGCGTCGGTATAGAGCTCGCCCTGTACCACTTGCGGCGTTCCGTCGGGCGCGATGTCGGCGCGGATCGATGCCGATACCGGCAGATTGACGTCTATGCTGACCTCGTTCATGCGCAACGCCAGCAGCATGTCGCGCGTCGACACCTTGCGCGCCTCGATGCCGATGGCACGGACACCGTCGGCGAGCGGACGCATCGCGGCGCTCAAGACCCAGGGCCGGTCCGAATTTTCAGATTCAATGCGGAAGATCACGCCGCCCTGCTCCGGCCGCGTCAGGCTGGCGTTGATGTGATCGAAGGTCCAACGTTTGCCGTTACGGCGGTCGTCGACGATCAGGTTGCCGTCCTTGAGACCGAGTTCGCCGAGATCGTGGCCGTCGAGCCCGCTGGCGCCGACGCCATCGAGCCACGCCATCAGGCTGGCGATGTCGGCAAAGCCCGCTTGTAGCGGTGGCGGCGTTACGCTCGCGCTCGGCGCCGAGGTGGAGGAGCTCGGCGGCGCGCGGGCGGGTGCAATCACCGGCGCGGCGGTGGCAATCGGCCGCTTGTCGGCGCCGGCGAAAACCGTGACGCGGCCATCGCTCTCAATCCGCACCGACATTTCGGCGCCGACCAGGTTGAGGCTTTGTGCCCGCACTTTGCCCGAGATGAGGCTCATTCCGGAGAGGCCGACTTCGGCCTTCGGCGCGCTCGCCACCACGGTGCCGTCGGCATCCCGCACGACGATATCGCGTAGCCGCAAGGAGGTGCGGCCTTTTTCGTCACGTTCGATCTGGGTGCCGCCGACCGAGACCGTCTGACTGCCGCCGAAATTATCCTCGATCGCCGCCTTCAGAAATGGGGTGGCGACGTCGAGTTCGATCGGCCCGCTGGAAAGCCGCCACCATAATGCCAGCACAGCCACCGTCGCCGAGGCCAGCGTGATGGTCAGGCCCCAGAACAGCTTACGCCAGATCGGACGGCGCAGAAACCGCACCAGGCCACGGCGCAAGCCGCTCCAGCGGCGGCGGCCCGCGCTGGACTTGGCGTGATGCGGATGCTGCGAATTCGAATGGTGCGAATGCGTCGCGGCGTGCGGACGCGCCGCGTGGTGAGCTGGCGCATGCTCGGCTTTCCCCCGGTGATGGTGGTCGTTGCCTGTCATGCCCTCACTTCGTATCCGCGCTCGCCCGCGTTTATTGGCTGTGTTTTTGCCCGCAGCACGGTCGATTCGCCATCGGCTGCGACAGGCAGATATATCTGGAGCCGCCTGCGACGGGACGGCTTAAAAGACGTGAGCGACATTGACCGGCCGAAAGCGACGAAAGGAAGGCATATGGCGAGGGTTTCAGGACCAAAAGCGGCCAAGGGGACAAAGCCGGCCAAGCGATCCAAAATTGCCGAACTCGAAACGGGCGCGATGGCTCCCGCCTTCCGCCTGCCGCGCGACGACGGTGCGAGCGTATCGCTGAAAGATTTCAAAGGCCGCAACCTCGTCCTCTACTTCTATCCCAAAGCCGACACGCCCGGCTGCACCCTGGAGGCCATCGATTTCTCCAAACTGCGGGCGGCTTTTGCCAAGAGCCGCACCGACATTCTGGGCGTCTCGGCCGACCCGTTGCCGGCGCAGGTCAAGTTCAAGGCCAAGCACAAGCTCGCCATCACACTTGCCTCCGACGAGTCGAAGGCGATGCTGCAAGCCTACGGCGCATGGGGTGAGAAATCGATGTACGGGCGCAAATTCATGGGCGTCATCCGCAAGACCTACCTGATCGACGCCAAGGGCCGCATTGCCCAAATCTGGCCGAATGTTCGCGTGGCGGGCCACGCCGAGACGGTGCTGGAGGCTGCCCGCGCGCTGTAGCACTTGCGCCGCAGCGGAAATGTACGCCCGCGCCGGAAGAGTTACCGGTTTCTTAACCATATACGTTTGATATCGGTGCGCTGGTCTTTTGCGCGCATCTGCGCCGTCCGGCCGGTGCGGAGCGTTCATGTCGTATTCGTCCTATTCCCATTACGAGCACTCCGGCAGCGCCGCCGTTCCTCGCCAGCAATCGGCCGAAAGCGTTTCCCGCCACTTGCACCGCGCGCACGCCTCGCATAGCGGCGGCACTCGCACCGGCTACACGCTGGTCCATGCCGGCCGCCAGGTCCGCATCGGGCCGGTGGCGTTCTGGATCGTGGTCGGTACACTCGTCATCATGGGCGTCTGGTCGATCGCGACCGGCACTTATTTCGCCTTCCGCGAGGACGTGCTGACCCGGCTGATCGGCCGCCAAGCCGCCATGCAATTCGCCTATGAGGACCGCATCGCCGAACTGCGCGGACAGGTCGATCGCATCACCAGCCGGCAATTGCTCGACCAGGAGCAGTTCGAACAGAAATTACAAAGCCTGCTGCGGCGGCAGACGATGCTTGAGCAACGCACCTCGGCTCTCGGCAATGACACGCTCGTCACCGGCTCGATCAAGCCCGCGCGGGCGGCTCCGCCATCCGAGAGTGACACGCGCCGCACGCTCAAGCCCTCGCCGATCAGCGACACCGTTATCTTCGTCGCCCCGCCCGACCGCGAGGCACGGCTACAATCACGCGAATTGTCGCCTGATGCGACGCGCTTTGCCTCGCATGTGAATTCCGGTGGGCTCGATGGCATTCTCTCGCGCGTCTCGCTCTCGCTCGACAAGGTCGAGCACCGGCAGACCGCCGCGCTCACTGATCTGGAAGAAGAAGCCGACACCAAGGCGCGCCGCATCCACGGCGTGCTCGCCGATCTCGGTGTCGATGTCGGCAAGGTGCCCGGCGGCACCGGCGGCCCTTTCGTTCCCCTGAAGGCGCCGCGTTCAGGCGCCAGCGCCTTCGAGCGACAGCTTTATCGCATCAATGTCGCGCGCGCGCAGATCGACCGCTACACCCACACGCTGGTCAACGTGCCGGTGCGTAAGCCCATCCTCGGTGAGGTCGATATGAGTTCGCCTTTCGGCATGCGCATGGATCCCTTCATGAAGGGCCCGGCAATCCACACCGGCATTGACCTGCGCGGCGACACCGGCGACCCGGTGCGCGTGACCGCCGATGGCACCGTCACCATTGCCGGCTGGAATGGTGGCTACGGCAACATGGTCGAAGTCAACCACGGCAATGGTCTTTCGACGCGCTACGGGCACATGTCCAAAATCGAAGTGAAGGTCGGACAACACGTCAAGATCGGCCAGACCATCGGCCGCATCGGCTCGACCGGGCGCTCGACAGGTCCGCATCTGCACTATGAAACGCGCATCGATGGCGAGCCAGTCAACCCGCAGAAGTTCCTGCGCGCGGGGATTAGGCTGGGCCCGACGATCCTCGGCGCGAATATTTAAACTCGCTCACTTGCCCCGGACGCGGCGCAAGCACGAGCAAAAGCAAGTGTTGCGTCGCAGAGCCGGGCCGTTCCACCCTCGGAATTTGTGACGGTCCCGGTTCTGCAGCACATCACTGCGTTCTGCGCTTCGCCCGGGACAAGGCTGGACTACTCCACGTCCTCGACCGCCTCCGGCCCGCCGCCGAAAGCCTTCTGCGCCAGAGCGGCCTGCATAAACAAATCGAGGTCGCCGTCGAGTACCGCGCTCGTGTCCGAGGTCGACACGCCGGTGCGCAGGTCCTTGACCATCTGATAGGGCTGCAACACGTAAGAACGGATCTGGTGTCCCCAACCGATGTCGGTCTTGGCGTCCTGCAAGGCTACCGCCTTGTCCTCGCGCCGCTTGATCTCGGCCTCGAACAATTTGGCGCGCAGCATGTCCCAGGCCATCGCGCGGTTACGGTGCTGCGAACGGTCCTGCTGGCACTTCACCACCGTGTTGGTCGGAATATGCGTGAGGCGCACCGCCGACTCGGTCTTGTTGACGTGCTGCCCGCCGGCGCCGCCCGAACGCATCACGTCGGTGCGCACGTCCTTCTCATCGATCTCGATCTTGATCGAGTCATCGAGCACCGGAAAAACTACGACGCTGGCGAATGAAGTGTGGCGCCGCGCATTGGCGTCGAAGGGCGAAATGCGCACCAGCCGGTGCACGCCGTTCTCGCTCTTGAGCCAGCCATAGGCGTTATGGCCCTTGATCTGCACGGTTGTCGACTTGATGCCGGCGCCCTCGCCTTCGCTCTCTTCCAGCCAGTCGACCTTGTAGCCTTTCTTCTCGGCCCAGCGCACATACATGCGCAGCAGAATACCGGCCCAATCCTGGCTTTCGGTGCCACCGGCGCCGGCATGCACTTCGAGATAACAGTCATTGGCGTCGGCTTCGCCCGACAGCAAGGCTTCCAGTTCGCGCCGCGCCACTTCAGATTTAAGATTTTTCAGCGCCCCTTCGGCCTCGCCGACAGTGGCGTTGTCCTTTTCGGACTCGCCGAGTTCGATCAACGTGAGCTGATCGTCGATATCCTGCTCGATGCGGCCGATGGCCTTGAGTTGGTCTTCAAGCGCGTCGCGCTCGCGCATGGTGCGCTGGGCTTTGGCCTGATCGTTCCAGAAACTGGGGTCTTCCGCCGCCTTGTTCAGTTCGGCGAGACGGCGCGTCGCGGTATCGACGTCAAAGATGCCTCCTCAGCAGCCCGACCGACTGCTTGATTTCTTCGACAAGGTTCTGTGTTTCCGCGCGCATGGAATGGGTCCGGTCAAATCAATGCTAGGGATGTAGCGGCGCAACGGCGAGAGCGCAACCCGCCAATCACTCAGCTTAGTAAAGCCCGCCGGTTCCTGAACGTACGGCGCGGCCGGATTCGGGCGATACGCCCTGCGAGCCGAAGAAACCGGGCGGCGCGCGGCCCTCTTGTCCACCACCTTGCCCGCTGTCGAAGCCGACCACCGAATAGCTGTCGGGCGGCGCGGTGCCGGGCTTGAAGGCTTCCAGGATCGGCTTCTGCGTGTCGGGGCCGGCGCGCATGCCGGTCTTGAGATCGACGCGGATCAGCTTGATGCCCGGTGGCACGCGGAACGGAACGCCGGGCCGATCGGCGAGTGCCACCTTCATGAAGTTTTTCACGATCGGAGCGGCGAGCGCGCCGCCGGTCGCGGTGCGGCCGAGCGTACGCGGCTTGTCGTAGCCGATATAGACGCCGACCACGACATCGGGCGTGAACCCGATGAACCAGGCATCCTTCTCGTCGTTGGTCGTGCCGGTCTTGCCGGCGACCGGTTTGCCGACTTCCTTCTGGAAACCCGCGCCGGCGGCGGTGCCGCGCAGCACGACGCCTTCCATCATCGAGGTGATCTGGTATGCAGTCATCGGATCGATCACCTGCTCGCGCCGGTCGATCAGCGAAGGCTCCGGCTGGTCGGCCCATTTCTTGGCATCGCAACCGATGCACTCGCGCTCGTCGTGGCGATAGACGGTGTGGCCGTAACGGTCCTGGATGCGGTCGATCAATGTCGGCTTCACGCGCCGGCCGCCATTGTCCAGCATGGCGTAGGCGGTGACCATTCGCAGCAGCGTGGTTTCGCCGGCGCCCAAGGCAAACGACAGATAAGGCGGCAGGCTGTCATAGACGCCGAAGCGCTTGGCGTATTCCGCGATCAGCGGCATGCCGACATCCTGCGCCAAGCGAACCGTCATGACGTTACGCGAATGCTCGATGCCGAAGCGCAGTGTCGACGGCCCGAAGAAATTGCCTTCGTAGTTTTCCGGCTTCCAGACATCTTGGCCCGGACCTTGATCAAGTTCGATCGGTGCGTCGAGCACCAGCGTCGAAGGCGTATAGCCGTTGTCGAGCGCCGCGGCGTAGACAATCGGCTTAAACGAGGAGCCGGGCTGGCGCAGCGCCTGCGTCGCGCGGTTAAATTGACTCTGGTCGTAAGAGAAGCCGCCGACCATGGCAAACACGCGGCCGGTCCAGGGGTCCTCCACCACCATCGCGCCGGAGACTTCCGGCACCTGATGCAGGCGGTATTGCCCGTCTTTCTTTTCTTCCGCCTCGACATAGACGACGTCGCCGGGACCGACGACCTGGCTTACTTTGGTGACGGCCTTGCCGCCGCTGCGCGCCCATTTCATGCCGTCGAGGGGGATGATGCCGATGTCGCGCTGTTTGGTGACGCTGCCGGCTGGATCGCGGCCGGGCTGCAACCCGATGCGAGCGGAATGATCGCCAACCTCCAGAACCACCGCGGCACGCCATGGCGATACGTCGTTGAGCGTCTTGACGGCCGCTAGCTTGACGCCCCAGTCGCCGGAAATATCAATCTTCACCACCGGCCCGCGCCAGCCGTGCGCTTCGTCGAATTTCACCAGCCCCTCGGTCAATACCTTGCGCGCCAGCACTTGGTATTTGGTGTCGAGCGTGGTTCGCACCGAGAGGCCGCCTTCGTACAGCTTCTTTTCGCCGTAGCGGTCATAGAGTTCGCGCCGCACTTCCTCGGCGAAATATTCGGCCGAGAAGGTATGCGCGGTGGCCGCCTTGGTCGTCACGCCGAGCGCGGTGCGCTTAGCCTTTTCGGCGTCGGCGGCCTTGATGAAGCCGGCTTCCGCCATGCGATCTATCACCCAGTTGCGGCGCTCAAGCGCGCGCTCGCGAAAGCGGAACGGATTATAGTTGTTCGGCGCCTTCGGCAGCGTCGCCAGATATGCAGCTTCCGGAATGGTGATTTCGTTGACCGCCTTGTCGAAATAAACGAGCGAGGCGGCGGCGATGCCGTAAGCGCCGAGGCCGAGGTAAATTTCGTTGAGGTAGAGTTCGAGTATCTTGTCCTTCGAATAGGTGCGCTCGATCTTGAGCGCCAGCAGCGCTTCCTTGACCTTGCGGGTAAGCGAGACCTCGTTAGTCAGCAGAAAATTCTTGGCGACTTGCTGCGTGATGGTCGAAGCGCCTTGCGGACGGCGGTTGGAGCCGAAATTCTGCAAATAGTTGAAGCCTGCGCGCGCGATGCCGGTGAAATCCAGCCCGCCATGTTCATAGAAATTCTTATCCTCGGCGGCGAGGAAGGCGTTGATCACCAATTTCGGCACCGCCTGGATCGGGATGTAGAGCCTGCGCTCGCGCGCGTATTCGGCCACCAGTGAGCCGTCGGCGGCGTGCACCCGCGTCATGACCGGCGGTTCGTAATCCTGAAGTTGCGAATAGTCCGGCAGGTCCTTGGAATAATGCCACAGCAGGCCGGCCACCGCGGCGACGCCGACCACAAACATGATGGTGCCGGCGGCAAACAGAAAGCCAAGGAAGCGGAGAATGAATCTCATGAGCGCGTGATCCCGCCTCGATCCGTAAAGGGGCCTTGCTGGCAGCCGCAGTCGGAATACCGAACGCCATCAAGCCTCTCTGGTCGCTTGGTTTTATGTTGAAACTGAGGCCGCAAAACCTTCCCAAGGTGCATCAATTTCCCTTCTCTGGCGCTTTGGCTGCGCTGCCGCGGGCTAGCCGAGGCGCAAAAAACGTATCGACGGACTGCGCCACCGCATTGGCGGTTTTGCCCTGCCAGGCTTCCGAGGTCAAAAGCTTCAAATCGTCCTTGGTCGACATGTAGCCAAGTTCGACCAGCACCGACGGTACGTCCGGCGCCGTCAACACCTTAAACCCTGCCGACTTCATCGGGTGCTTGTGCAGCCGCGCCGCTGTCGCCTTCAATTCGCCGACCACGGTGCGGGCAAAGAGCGTCGAATAAGTCTTGGTCTCGCGCTGCGCCAGATCGACCAGAATATTGGCGACGTCGTCGGGCTCGGCGGTGAGATCGACGCCGGCGATGACGTCGGCCTTGTTCTCGGCTTCCGCCAGACGTGCAGCTTCGGCGTCGGAGGCATTCTCCGACAGCGTATAAACGGTGGCGCCTTCCGCCTGGCCTTCGCTCTTCGGGATGCTGTCGGCATGGATCGAGATGAACAGGGCGGCATTATGCGAGCGGCCAAAGCGCACGCGCTCGGACAGCGGAATGAAAGTGTCGTCGGAGCGCGTCATCGCGATACGGTATTTGCCGGAATGCTCGAGCCGCGACCGTAGGGTTTTGGCGAATTGCAGCACGATGTCTTTTTCCATTTCGCCGCCGGCGCCGCGCGCGCCGGTATCGATGCCGCCGTGACCGGGATCGAGCACGACCAGCGGGCGCGGATCGCTATCTACCTTCGGCGCCGTGGCAGCCGCCGGCGCATGCACCGGCGGCTTGGCGAGCGAGACGTTGCGCAGGAAGCTGGCGCGGTCGGTCGAAGTGAGATCGAGCACCAAACGGGCCGGCTGGCCGCCATCGGCCGCCAGCACGAAAGCCTTGTCGATGCGCACCGGGCCCTTGGTGTCGAGCACGATGCGCGAGCCGCCTTGCATGATGAGGCCGTAGCGGAACGCCTTGACCAGTCCGCGCCCCTGCTCGCCTGCTTTGTCGGGCAGCTTGAAGGCGACTTGGGGCAAGTCGATTACCACCCGGTAAGGATTGGCGAGGGCAAAGGCGGCGATGTCGATCTTCCCGGTCAGGTCCATGACAAAGCGTGTGAGCTTGTCGTCGCCGCCGACACGCACGTCGGTCGCCGCCGGCAATTGCGCGGCGGCAAGCGCCTTCTGCGCCACCGCGCCTCGCTCGGCAGCGTTTACCGGGAGCGCACGGACCAAGAATGCCGCGAGCAATGCGGCGCTCAACGCGCAGACGCTGGTAACTCGGCGAAATTTCACGAATCCAGACCCTTTCGGCTCCTTTTAGCCCATTAGGCGCTGCTTCGGTTAATGGAAGTTAATAAGCGCGGGCATTCGGACAGGCGGTGTGGTGCGAAAGCCGCGTGTTTTGATACCCAAGCCAGGAGCGAGAGCCCGAAGGGAGCCATTTCAAGATGAGCGCCGATATTCGGCCATTCCGCCCCACCCGCACACCGCTCCCAAGCCATTGCTTGCTATTGAGAGATTCCAGCCGTACATAGAGACTGCTGACGGTTAAAGTTCCGGTTGTGCCGCGTTCGGGCCCCCGGCCCGCCAGTCCAGGATCGGCCGCTCGAGGAGCAGGCCGAACGGACGGCGGAGCGAGCCGAAACCCTTGTGAAGGACACCCGGAAAGCGCGTTTGGCCCCCTTTGGCATGTCGCCAGCGAGAGCCCTCCGCATTTGAGGTCGTCAGCGACGATAAACCTCGGCGGCGCCCCGCTATGGCGCGGCCGCAGCGCTACGGGTCGCAGAATTCATGCTGCCAAGGTCGCAGCAAAGGCAATTGAACGTCCCACGCTTTCGCGAAGCTCTCGTGACTGCGCGCTTTGCTATGGGACAGACTGCCTTAGGCCTTGCCCGCCTTTCGCGTGAAAACGCAACGCTCTCCCTTAAACCCCATCAGGCACCCTCCCCCCGTGATTTGCGCCGCTTCGCGCCGCTAACCGAACAGGTTAACGGGCGCGGGCGCGCGGGCGGGTGTGCCTCAGTGAGAATATCCTATGCCCGACAAAATGCTGATCGATGCCACCCACCCGGAAGAAACACGGGTGGTCGTTCTGCGTGGCAACCGCGTCGAAGAGTTCGACTTCGAGTCTGCCAACCGCAAACAGCTTCGCGGTAATATCTACCTCGCCAAGGTCACCCGCGTTGAGCCGTCGCTGCAGGCGGCCTTCGTCGATTACGGCGGCAACCGGCACGGCTTTCTCGCCTTTTCGGAAATCCATCCCGACTACTATCAAATCCCGGTCGCCGACCGGCAGGCGCTGATCGCGCAGGAAGAGCGTGATGCGCGAGCGGCCGACGCCGACGCCGATAACCGCGCTTCCCGTGGCGGCGGACGAGGTGGGCGCAACCGGCATCGCCGCTCCGGCGCCGATCGCGCACGCGATCCGAGCCGTTCCGAGCCGGTGGCGGCGGATGCCGCCGACCGCGCGCCGGGCGAGGAAGCGCTCGGCGGATTACCACCGGAACATCCCGATACGATCGAGACGCCGGCCTCCGATGTGGCACCGTCAGAACATGGCCACACGCCCGATCATGCAGCCGGCGCGCCCGAGGGCGAGTCCGCCGCACAGATTGCGGAAGCCACAGCACAGATCGCAACTGTCGAGCCGGAACAAGTTTCGACGCAAGCCGTCGAGGACGCTAAAGACGAAGCCCGCGAAGCGTATGAAGCACCCGCCGGCGATATCGAATTGCCGCCATTCCATTCGGCCACCGAAGGTGGCGCCGATCATGTGAGCCACGATCAAGGCGATCATGATGATCACGCTGACCACGCCGAAGCTGACGACCACGATCATCCAGTAGCCGCGGTCAGCGAAGCTGGTGAGGGCGCAGGTGCCGCGCCGAACGGCGACGATCAAGGCGACGACGCGCACGAAGACGAGCATGTCGAGTCCGTCGGCGGCGCCGACGCGATGGAAGAAGCGCAGGAGCGCGCGCCCCGCTTCCGCCGCAACTACAAGATCCAGGAAGTCATCAAGCGCCGCCAGGTCATGCTGGTGCAAGTGGTCAAGGAAGAGCGCGGCTCCAAGGGCGCGGCTCTCACGACCTATCTCTCGCTCGCCGGCCGTTATTCGGTGCTGATGCCGAACACCGCGCGCGGCGGCGGCATTTCGCGCAAGATCACCTCCGGCGAAGACCGCAGTCGTTTGAAAGAAATTGCCCAGGAACTGGAAGTGCCGGAAGGCATGGGCGTCATCCTACGCACCGCCGGTGCCTCCCGCACCAAGACGGAGGTCAAGCGCGATTTCGAATATCTGCTGCGGCTCTGGGAGACGGTGCGCGATCTGACGCTCAAGTCGATGGCGCCGAAACTCGTCTACGAGGAAGGCTCACTCACCAAGCGTTCGATCCGCGACCTCTATTCCAAGGACATCGAGGAGATCGTCGTCTCCGGTGACGAAGGCTACAAAGAAGCGCGCGATTTCATGCGCATGCTGATGCCGAGTCATGCCAAGAACGTGAAGCCATACAAGGACGGCACGCCGTTGTTCACGCGCTACGGCATCGAAAGTCAGCTCGATGCCATGTTCCAGCCGACCGTGCAGCTGCGCTCGGGCGGCTATATCGTGATCAACCAGACCGAAGCGCTGGTCGCCATCGACGTGAACTCCGGCCGCGCAACGCGCGAGCATCACATCGAAGACACCGCGCTCAAAACGAATTGCGAGGCGGCCGACGAAGTGGCGCGCCAGTTGCGCCTGCGCGATCTCGCCGGCCTTATCGTGATCGACTTTATTGACATGGACGAAGGCCGCAACAATCGCACGGTCGAGCGGCGCATGAAGGACGCGCTCAAGCACGACCGCGCCCGCATCCAGGTCGGCCGCATCTCGCATTTCGGCCTGCTCGAAATGTCGCGCCAGCGCATCCGCACCTCGGTACTGGAGTCGTCGACCGAGAAATGCCCGGTCTGCGGCGGCCTCGGCCATGTCCGCTCGGTCTCGTCGGTGGCGTTGCAGTTACTACGCGCCATCGAAGACACGCTCAACAAAGGCGGCACGCATAACCTCATTGTGCGCACGCGCTCGGAAGTCGCGCTTTATGTGCTCAACCACAAGCGCGCCCATCTGCGGGCGCTGGAAGAGCGCTTCCGCATCACCATCACCATCTCGGCCGACGCCACCGTGAGTGCGCAGGTTTCCTACATCGTCGATCGCGGCGAACAGATACATACGCCCGACGCCGCCAAAGCAATCGCGGCCGCCGCGCCGCCGATGACGATCCCGCTTGAGGAAGACGACTACATCGAGCCGGAACCGGAAGCCGAGGAAGAAGATGATGGCGAGCCGATCCTGGCGGACACGGCTTCCAAGGCCGAGGAAAGCGAAGACGACGCCGATGCGCAGGAAGCGCAAGGCGAGCGCGATAGCGAAGGCGACAATGAACGCGACGGCGGCCCGCGCAAGCGACGCCGTCGTGGCCGCGGACGAGGACGCGGACGTGACGGCGAAAGCCGTGGCCCCCGCGAGGGCGCACAACCGGGCAATGATGTCGTAGCCGAGCATGCCGTTGCGCATGAAGACCATGACGCGGGTGCCACCGAGGACGACGCGCAACCGCCCGCGGAAGGCGCCGCCGCGCAAGCCGAAGGCGGTGAGGATGTGCGCCGCAGGCGGCGGCGCGGACGCCGCGGCGGCCGCCGCAACCGCCAACGCGATGGTGAACCGCAGGCAGCGCAAGGCAACGGCCACAGCCATGACGACGGCGACAATTTTGCCGATACCAGCGTGCCGGAGGAGCCCGCCAATGGCTCCCAAATTAGCCAGCCCGAGCCGTCGCCGACCCATGCACCATCGGTGCAGGAGCGCCCCGTCCCGGCCATAACGCAAAATCATCCCGCCGACGACGTTGCGCCGCCGCAAGAACCGCCGCGCCGGCGCTCGACCATTCGCGAACCCGCCCCGATTTCGGCGAGCAGTGCGCCGCCATCGCCGACGCTTCCACCACCGACGCCGGTGATCGTTTCGACCGCGAGCGAAAACAGCGGCCAGCCCAAACGCGGCTGGTGGGGCAAGCGCCTGTTGGGCGACAAGGACTAACAGCCCGATGCGCAGTAGCTGGGTCGAGCGCGATGCGAAAGACGCGGTCGACCGCTACGGCCAGGACGGCATTGCGGTCGACCTGGCGTTGCGGATTTATTCGACGCGTCTGCTCGGCCGCGATCCCAAGCTCGTTCTGCATGGCGGCGGTAACACTTCGCTGAAGACGCGCACGCGCGATTTCCTCGGAGACGAGGTCGAGGTGCTGTGCGTCAAAGGCTCCGGCTGGGACATGGGTACCATAGAGCCCGCCGGCATGCCGGCGGTGCGACTCGATGCGCTGCGCAAGTTGCGCGCCCGCGCAGCCATGGCGGACGACGAGATGGTGCGCGTGCAGCGTGCTAGTTTGATCGATCCGATGGCGCCCAATCCGTCGGTCGAGACGCTGTTGCACGCTTTCGTCCCGCATAAATATGTCGACCACACCCACTCATCGGCCGTGCTCGGCCTCATTGATCAGCCGAACGGACCGGAGCGCGCGCACGACGTCTATGGCGAGCGCATGGGCGTGGTGCCCTACATCCTGCCCGGCTTTGGGCTCGCCAAAAAATCCGCCGACGTGTTCGACGCCGATTCAAAGGTCGAAGGCCTGATCCTCGAAAAGCACGGCATCTTCACTTTCGGCGCCGATGCGCGCGAGGCTTACGAGCGCATGATCGAGATGGTCACGCGCGCGGAAGAACGACTGAAGCAGAACCGCATATCTGTTTTCGCCACCGCCCAATTGCCGCAGCAGGTCGCCACCGTCACCGATATCGCGCCGATCGTGCGTGGGGCCTGCGCCATCAAAGACGAGAAAAACGAAGGCGCCTGGACCCGGCTCATTCTCGATTTCCGCGCAAGCGATGCGATTTTGAATTTCGTCAACGGCAAGGAAGTCGCCGATTACGCCACGCGCGGCGTCATCACACCCGACCACACCATTCGCATCAAGAACTGGCCGGTGATATTACCGGCGCCGAAAGCCGGCAGCGAAGCGGAATTTGCGAAAGCTGCGCGCGCGGCGGTTTCGGCATTTGTCGACAACTATCGCGCCTATTTCGAACGCAACAATGCCCGCGTCGGCGGCAAACGCATGATGCTCGATCCGACCCCGCGCATTGCGCTGGTGCCCGGGCTCGGCCTGTTCGGCATGGGCACGAATGCGAAAGCCGCCGGCATTGCTGCCGATCTTGCCGAAGCCGCCGTTGAAGCGATCGCCGATGCCGAAGCTTCCGGCCGCTTTGAATCAATTTCGGAAGCCGACATGTTCGATTGCGAATACTGGCCGCTCGAACAGGCCAAGCTGGGAACGGCGAAGCCCTTGCCGCTCGCCGGCCAGGTTGCCGTCATCACCGGCGGCGCCGGCGCGATCGGCTCCGCTACAGCGCTTGCATTCGCCAAAGCCGGCGCGGAAGTGGCCCTGCTCGACCGCGATCTTGCCGCCGCGCAGAAGCAAGCCAAGGCCATCGGCGGCTCCGCCATCGCAGTCGAGTGCGAAGTCACCGACGCCGCTTCCGTGCGCGAGGCCTTCGCGCATGCCGTCGCCGAATTCGGCGGCGTCGATATCCTCGTTTCGAACGCGGGTGCTGCCTGGCAGGGAAGAATCGGCGAAGTGGATGAGAAAATCCTGCGTGAGAGTTTCGAGCTGAACTTCTTCGCGCATCAAAAAGTCGCGCAAGCCGCGGTCGCCATCATGCTCAAGCAGCAAACCGGCGGTTGCCTGCTATTTAATGTGTCGAAACAGGCGGTGAACCCGGGTGCTAATTTCGGACCTTATGGCCTGCCGAAAGCCGCCACCCTCTTTCTGGTCCGCCAATACGCGCTCGATTACGGCGCCGACGGCATTCGCGCCAATGGGGTCAATGCCGACCGCATCCGCTCCGGCCTGCTGACCGGCGATTTTATCCAGGAACGAGCGGCCGCCCGCGGCGTCAGCGAAAAAGATTACATGAGCGGCAACCTGCTTGGCCGTGAAGTGACCCCACAGGACGTGGCACAGGCCTTCCTGGCGCAGGCGCTGGCCTTAAAAACCACCGCCGACGTCACCACCGTCGACGGCGGCAATATCGCCGCCGCTCTGCGATAACTTGGACACAATACTGGCAAAGCGTGCTAGGATATCACGCAACACACGAACTCTAAAGGGAGCGACGCCGATGCGGCCAATCACACTCATCAACCTGGCGATCATTAGCCTCCTGCCCGCTGTGCTGGTGGCCGCTCCGGCCTCGGCCGCGACTAAAGAGCAGAAGATGGATACCTGCAAATTCGGCGCCGAGCACGACAATCTCGACGGCAAAAAACGCGACGACTTCATCAAGAAGTGCATGGCGAACGCCAATTACGAACCGGCGGCGCGCAAGGAAGCGATGAAGAAAAAGCCCGCCGCCAAAAAGCCGGCTGCAGCGTCTGCTCCCGCGCCGGAAGAAGACAAGAAGCAGTAAAGCCGCGCAAGCTCAGGCCGCTTTCGCCACGTATCCGCGAAATAGGGTGCGCCGCCGCAATTGGAAGATGCCATTACCGGCGCACTCCGCCGCCCGGTACGCCGTTCAAATTCGATACAATTTGGCGCATGTGCCTGAACGCCGCTGCAATCCGGGTCCGCTATAACGGCATTAGAAAATGCACCGGCTCCCCGAAAGGATAGTGGTGCCATGCAGGCCAAACAGTCGAAACGAGTTCGACCCCGGATAACCTTCCATCGCGGCGATGGCCTGCGGCTGGCGCTCGCGACCGCTGGATTACTCGCCGCGCTGGTCCTTGCATTCTTCACGGCAAGCTACATTTTGCACTCTTACGAAGCGTCGTCTGCCGCCAGGGCCGCCCTCACCGCCCAGACCGAACGCAACCTGCTCGCGCAGGCGCGACTTGCCGCCGAGAGGCGCCGCATCGGCTCGATTGTGCTGGCGGCCGACACCGGCGGCTGCGAAGAACTGCGTTTCGATAACTTCACCGGAGCATTTATTTCGGTGCGCGAAGTCGATTGCAATGACCGCTTAATCGTGTCCGGCGCTGCCACCAATGCTAAGCGCGAAGCCGGCAGCGGAATGCACGGGATGCTTGACAGTTTCAAAAAGTAACGCGCTGGCCGGCGCGGCTGAAGCTCTGCGCGGCGACGGCGTCGGCCAAACGCGATGTGCAAACCTTGGCCGTCATCATGGCTGCGATTCCTCCGCCCCAACCGGCTTCGAAAAACACATAGCCTTGTATCTGGGTGCAACCGGCGTCGCGCAGCTTGGCGACCTGAGTCGATAATTCGACGCCCTCCGCCGTTGTCGGCATGCAGAGTGCATTGGCGAGAGCGACAATGGCGCGGATAATTGCCAGGCTTTCGTCACGCGCGCCGACATCGTCGATGAAGGACTTATCGATCTTGATTTTGTCGAAGGGAAAATGTCGACGATAACTGAGTGAGAAATAGCCGGTGCCAAAATCGTCGAGCGCGGTGCGCACGCCGAGCGCGCGCAGGTTCTCCAGCATGGCCTGGGTGTGGCCGCCGAGACATAATTCTTGCCCCTGGCCGGCAAGGCTTACGAGCCGCGGGCAGCCATCGATCCGGCGGTATTAATGAAGGAACCTGTCAGATAATCGCTAAATTACGACGAGGCCGGCCGACAAATCAAAATGACAATATGAATTGCGATTTTTACACACGCCGTCATATGCGAAGTGTCCCCGGAACTTTATGTCGCAGCCGAGCTTAATGCATCACGTGGAATGACTCCGCATCGCATTGAGTTTTGGAGGCTGGGATCATGGTTACGGGAACAACGATTGTAGCGGCCGATGATTCGGATTCGGCCGTGAGTTGGAAGGCAATTCTCGCCGGCACGGTAGCGTCGGCGGCGCTGACATTGGTGCTGGTCGCCTTTGGCGTCGGAGTAGGCTTTTCGGTGATTTCGCCCTGGAACGGATCGGGCATATCCGCATCCACCTTTACGATTGGCGCCGGCATTTATCTGATCGTCATCGCAATGCTGAGCAGCACCATTGGCGGCTATCTCGCTGGCCGCCTGCGGTCGAAATGGCCGAGCGTACACGAGCACGAACGCTATTTTCGCGATTCCGCGCACGGCTTGCTGGTTTGGGCGCTCGCAACCGTTGTCACCGCCGTCTTTCTGGGTGGCGCCATGACCGCCATCGTCGGCGGCGCGGGTGTCGCTGCGACGTCGGCCGCGGCATCACCGATGGCGGCGACCTATGTCGATCAATTGATGCGGACCGCACCCAACCGCGCAGCTAACACAGCGGCGGCGGCACCCAGCTCGACGCAAGCCGCACAACAGGGGGCGCAGCAGACCACCGAACAAGCCACCTCACCTTCCGCCGTCGGGCAAAACCCACCAGCCCTGCAAGGTGGGCAAATTTCTTCGCCGGCGACGCAAGGCGGAGCGCGTGTCAACCGCGGCGAAATAACCCGCATCGTCGCGCCGGCCTTGGTGAAAGGCGGCTCGCTCTCCGACCTCAATCGCGCCTATCTGGTGCAAGTGGTCGCCGAGCGTAACGGCATGACCAATGCGCAAGCCGAGCAGCGCGTCGATGAGGTGCTCGCACAAGCCAAACAAGCGGCCGATAAAGCGCGCAAGTCGACGGCGGCTTTCGCCTTCTGGCTGACTTTCGCGATGCTGGCCGGTGCCCTGTCGGCAGCCCTTGCGGCGATCGAAGGCGGCCATTTGCGCAATCGCGAATGGTATCTGACCGAGGCCAAAGGACAGCGCGTCACCGCTGCCAAATAACAACGTTTTGATTCGAACATCAGGAGACCCGCAATGCCAATTCTGCTCTGGTTGCTGGGCGTGCCGATCAGCTTGATCATCGTGCTGATGGTCCTCGGCGGCATCTAGCCTCGAAAACGACGAAAAAATCCCCGCCGGCCGCGAAGCCCGCGGGGATTTCGCGTGAATGACCGCTTAGCGTTTCAACCATTCCCCGATGCGCTTGACCGCCTCGTACATTTCTTCGGCCGAACCGGCGTAGCAAAAGCGCAAATAATGGCGGCCATCGACCGGATCGAAATCAAGCCCCGGCGTTGCCGCTACGCCCGCCTCGTTCAGCATGCGCTTAGCGAAGCCGAGGCTGTCGTCGGAGTGGCGCGCGATATTGGCATAGAGATAAAACGCCCCGTCCACGGGAAGAAATTTATCGAGCCCGGCGCCCGGCAGTCCTTCGGTCAGAATGCGGCGGTTCTCTTCGTAGCCGTGTTTGACCTCGTCCATTTCAGCCACGCCGTCGAAAGCGGCCTCAGCCGCCACCTGCGACAATGTCGGCACCGAGATCGCCAGATTCTGTTGCAGCCGTTCGGCGGTGCGCACCAGATGCTCCGGCATCACCATCCAGCCGACGCGCCAGCCGGTCATGCAGAAATATTTCGAGAAGGAATTGATGACGACTGCGCGGTTCGAAAGCTTCACCGCGGTTTCGGCCGCAAAGGCGTAATCGAGCCCGTGATAGATCTCGTCCGAGATGACGCGGATACCCTCCGCTTCCGCCGCATCGATCAGCCGCTTGAGCGAAGCCGCATCCATCATGGTGCCGGTCGGATTGGCCGGGCTTGCAACGACCAGCCCGTTAAGCGGTGTCCGGCGGTGAGCAGCGATCAACGCCTCCGGCGACATCGCCCAACGCGTCGCTTCGGAGGTCTCGATCAGCACCGGCTCGCAGCCAAGCGCGGTCAGGATGTGCCGGTAAGGCGGATAGCCGGGATTAGCCAGCGCCACCCGGTCGTCGGGCTCAAATAACGACAGGAACGCCAGGATAAATCCGCCGGACGAACCGGTGGTCACCACCACGCGGGCGGGATCGAGTTCGCAACCATAGCTTTTCGCATAGTGCTTCGCGATGCGGGCACGCAGCGACGGGGTGCCGAGCGCTTCGGTATAGCCGATGCGCCTGCCGAGCGCCGTGTGCGCCGCCTCAAGCGCGGTCCTGGGCGCGGGCCGCGCCGGCTGGCCCACTTCCATGTGAATGATGCTTTTGCCCTGCGCCTCCAGTCCGGCCGCCGCCGCCATCACGTCCATAACGATAAAGGGCGGAACATCGCTGCGTTTGGAGGGGACGAGCAGGCTCTTGGCCTTTTCAAGCATGGCGGCGTTCCTGCCGGATTTGGCCGCCCGCCCCGCTGTTGCCGCATTCAAATTGCTTGTTGGCGGCCGGTTTGGTGGCGTTATTCATGGCTTGTTCGTGATCGTCGCTTACGTTGACCCGGCTCATCCGCGTCACCTAAGTTCACCTTTATGCGCCGCGTGTTGCGGCGGAATTTACGCGGCAAAGCTTCGATTGGCATGACCGAATACCGCACCCCTATCAGGACCAGCCGCGCCAGACCAGCCGGGCGGCTTCCCGTGCGCTTTGGCGTTCGTCTGTTCGCCAGCGTCACTGCTTTGGCCGTTGCATTTGTCGGTTCCGGCCCCTCAGCGGTGACCCCAGCCCACGCGCAAGGGGCGGCCACCCGCGGCATGCCGGTCATTCGCGACACCGAGATCGAGCAGTTGCTGCGCGACTATGCCGAGCCGATCCTGAAGGTGGCCGGCCTTGGCAAGCAAAACGTCAAGGTTGTGGTGCTTAACGACCGCGCCTTCAACGCCTTCGTCATGGACGGGCGTCACATCTTTATCAACGCCGGCGCGCTGTTCGACGCCAAGACGCCGAACGAAGTCATTGGCGTATTCGCGCATGAGACCGGCCATCTCGCCGGCGGCCATTTGCTCAAATTGCGCGAACAGCTCGCCTCCGCGCAGACCGCTTCGGTGGTGGCACTGCTGCTCGGTGTCGGCGCGGCGGTTGCCGGCGCGCGCTCGGGCGGCGGCGGCGATATAGGCGCCGCCGCGATCATGGCGCCGCAATCGGCGATCCAGCGCTCCCTCCTGGCTTACGTGCGCACGCAGGAAGATCAGGCGGACCATGCCGGCGTGAAATTCCTCGACGCTACCCACCAATCGAGCAAGGGCATGCTCGACTTATTCAAGCGATTGAGCAACGATTCCCTGTTCAATTCCCGTTTTATCGATCCCTATCTGCAAAGCCATCCGATGCCGGCCGAACGCGTCGCCGCGCTCGAGCGGAGCGCGACGGCAAGTCCCTATTTCGGCGTCAAGGACCCGCCCGAACTACAACTCCGCCACGACTTGATGCGCGCGAAACTGTCCGGCTTCCTGGAACGACCGGGGACGGTGGCGCGCCGATATCCTCTCGCAGACCACGGTCTGCCGGCGCGTTACGCGCGCGCGATCTCGACCTACCGCCACGGCGACCTGCGCCAGGCGGTGGCTCAGATCGACGGCCTGATCCAGGTACAGTCGAACAATCCCTATTTCTACGAGCTAAAGGGTCAGGCGCTTCTCGAAGGCGGCCATCCGAACGACGCCGTTCATCCGCTGTTGCAGGCGATGCGGCTGTCGCATAACGCTCCGCTGATCAAGATATTGCTGGCGCAGGCGCTGATCGCCACCAACAACCCCAAGGTCGCCGAGCAAGCCGTCGAACTCCTGCGCAGTTCGCTGATGCAGGAGCCGGAGGCACCGGAAGCCTATAGCCAATTGGCCATGGCCTATGGCCGCAAAGGCGACCTCGCCCAAGCCGACTTAGCCTCGGCGCAGGCCGCCTTCTCACGCGGCGACGTCCAGACCGCGCGTCAGCTCGCCACCCGCGCCAAGACCAGATTGCCAGTTGGCTCTCCCGCCTGGGTGCGCGCCGACGACATCGTCAACGTCAAACCGAACGCCAATGCCAGACACTGACACCCGTAAAGGACACCAGACCATGACAGCCCCGCGCACCTTCGCCGCACTTTGCGTTGCGTTGCTGGCTTTTTCGCTGCCGCTTGCCGCCACGGCGGCCGAATTCTCCAAGCCACAGCGCAGCGAGATCGAAAAGATCGTGCACGACTATCTTATTGCGCATCCGGAAGTCTTACAGGAAGCGATGGCCGAACTGGAAAAACGCCAAACCGTCGCCGAAAGCGTCAAGCACGAAGCCGCGGTCAAGGATAACGCCAAGGCGCTGTTTTCCTCGCCCTACCAGGTCACGCTCGGCAATCCGAAAGGCAACGTCACCTTCGTCGAGTTCTTCGATTACAATTGCGGCTACTGCAAGCACGCCATGGGCGACATGCTCACGCTGCTGAAGGACCCCAAGCTTAAGGTCGTGCTGAAGGAATTCCCGGTGCTCGGGCCCGGCTCGGTCGAAGCGGCGCAAGTCGCGGTCGCCGTCCGCATGCAGGATCCCACGGGTAAGAAGTATCTCGAATTTCACCAGAAGCTTCTGGGCGGACGCGGCCAAGCCGACAAGGCGCACGCGTTGGCCGCCGCGCAGGCAGTCGGCCTCGACATGAAGCGGCTAGAAAAGGACATGGCGAGCGACGAGGTGAAGACCACCTTGCAAGAAAACTTCAAGCTCGCCGAGGCGCTCGGCATGAACGGCACGCCGAGCTATGTCATCGGCGACAATGTCATCGTCGGCGCGGTCGGGCTCGATGCGCTGCGCGAAAAGGTCAACACCGCGCGTTGCGGCCAGGATTCCTGCTAATTGGCGGCTTGCTGTTAATTGACGCTTGCCGATCTCGCTTCAGGGATGATAATTCGCGCCCGGCCGTTGCGGCCGGGCGTTCCTCTTTCGGCGTAAGGCAACCAAAGCGATGCCCTCTCTCTCCCCGGATGGCCTTCGCCGCGCGCTCGACTATCCTTACCGAATTCCGGCAACGAGTTTTTCGTTTTCGCCCGCCGACGGCGCAACACGCAAAATTGCCAGCTTTCAGATCGCACAGGCGCGCATCGTTTCGCAGGCGCAAGGTGTAACGACTTACGATATCGACGCCGTCGCCGATGGCGTGCCGCTGCATTTGCAAAATGTCTGTCCGGTGATCGCGTCCGGCTCGAATGCCTCGCCCGATCAGCTCATGCGCAAGTTTAACGGCCGGACGAAAGCGCCGATCCACAGCATGCTATGCGAATTCAATAATCTCATTCCGGTTTTCTCCTCGCATTTCGCTGCCTATGGAGCGATCTCCGCCTGTCTATGGCGCCAAGGCGGCGCGCGCGGACACCTGTTCGTCAATCTGCTTGGCGAAGCCGAATTGGCGCGCATGCACGAAACCGAAAGCCTCGGCGTTGAGTTCAATTTCGTGCAGCTTGAATTCGCGCAAGCTCGTCAGGTTGGCCGCCTCAATGGCGCACCGCTCGCGCTCGATTTTCATTACTACGACTCGATCCACGGACCGCTGCTCGACGCGCAAGCCCGGCCGATCGTGGTTTCGAGTTTCGCGGTCACGCAACACGGCCTTGAAACCGCCAATGAGGAGGAGGTGCTGACCGCCGCGCTGCGCGAACTGTTCCCCGGCAAGCCGCGCGACGAGGCCATCGCGGAGATTGTGCATTCGCCCGAGACCCGGCGCGCGGCAGCCGACAATCTCAAGACGCTGCGGTTGCGCCTGGGCGGGTAAATTTCACCGGTGGTGCCGGGCTAAAGGTTAACGGCGAGCCGGCGCTCAGTCTTCAGGAAGTCGCCCCGCAAGCCGGTTTTGTCTAAATACCACGGGGGCTTGGCTGCGGGCTTCCCCTTCCCGCCTTGGCCCCCTATAAAGCGCCACAGTGTTGCGCGCATTGCTCAGGGCGCGCGAAACCTCGCCGGGACACCATGGCACAACCCGATTCCAGCAAGACGATTTTCGTCCTCAACGGACCCAACCTCAATCTGCTCGGCACGCGCGAGCCGGAGAAGTATGGCACCGCAACGCTCTCCGAGGTGGAAAAGCTCACCCGCGCCACCGCGAAACGGTTCTCTCTTGAGGTCGAATTCCGCCAATCCAACAATGAGGGCGAACTGGTCGACTGGATTCAGGAAGCGCTGGCGACAAAAGCGGCCGGCCTCATCATCAATCCGGCCGCCTACACCACCACCTCAATTGCCATTCTGGACGCGCTGTTGATGATGAAGGCGCCAGTGATCGAACTGCATATCACCAATATTCACGCGCGCGAAAGTTTTCGACAGAACTCTTACGTCTCGAAAGCGGCCAAGGCCGTGATGGCCGGCTTCGGCATCGAAGGTTACGCGCTCGCGGTCACCGGGCTTGCTGGCATGATCGGCGCCGAGGAAAAGTAGGAGCGCATGATTGTGAAAATCGGGATACCGATTTTCGGACACGGTCATGCGCAAGGAAAAAGTCGGAAGAAGCAATGGCCAAATCGCCTAAGCCACCTCTGGTCGACCACGCTTTGATCCTCGAGTTGACCAAGCTCCTGGACGAAACCGGCCTGACCGAAATCGAGATCGAGCAGAACGGGCAGCGCGTGCGCGTCGCCCGTGGCGTCGCTGCCGTCCCGGCAGCGCCTGCCCCGCGTGCGGCTCCCGTCACGCCACAGACGGTCGCTGAATCCGTCTCCGCCCCAATCGATCCGGCCAAGCATCCCGGCGTCGTCATCTCGCCGATGGTCGGCACCGCTTACGGCGCGGCCGAGCCTGGCGCCAAGCCCTTCATCGACATCGGCCAGTCCGTGAAGACCGGCGACACGCTGCTAATCATCGAAGCGATGAAAACAATGAACCAGATCCCGGCGCCGCGGTCGGGCACCGTCATCCAAATTTTGTTCGAGGACGGCCAGCCGGTCGAATTTGGCGAACCGCTGGTGATTATCGAGTAGCTTTCTTGCCTCTCCCCGCATGCGGGGAGAGGGTGGCGAGCCGCGTCAGCGGCAAGCCGGATGAGGGGCGAGTTGGATACGCAAACTCTCCGAAGAAGCCCCTCACCCGACTCCCTCGCTTTCGCTCGGAAGTCGACCTCTCCCCGTAAGCACGGGGAGAGGTGAAGGAGAACGAATGTTCGATAAAATCCTTATCGCCAACCGCGGCGAGATCGCGCTTCGCGTGCTGCGCGCTTGCAAGGAGCTCGGCATCAAGACGGTCGCGGTCCATTCCACCGCCGACGCCGACGCCATGCATGTGCGCTTTGCCGACGAGAGCGTCTGCATCGGCCCGCCGGCGGCCAAGGACTCGTATCTGAACATCCCGGCCATTCTCTCGGCTTGCGAAATTACGGGCGCCGATGCGGTGCATCCCGGCTACGGCTTTCTGTCCGAGAACGCGCGCTTCGCCGAAATCCTCAGCGACCACGGACTGCATTTCATCGGCCCGAAATCCGAACACATCCGTATTATGGGCGACAAGATCGAGGCCAAGCTCACCGCCAAACGCCTTGGTATTCCGGTCGTGCCCGGCTCCGATGGCGGCATTACCGACGACCGCGAAGCCGCCAAAGTCGCCAACGAAATCGGCTATCCGGTTCTGATCAAGGCCGCGGCCGGTGGCGGCGGACGCGGCATGAAGGTCGCCAAGGCGCCGGAAGAACTCTCGACGGCGCTGTCGACGGCGCGCTCCGAAGCCAAGGCCGCCTTCGGCGACGACGCCGTCTATATCGAAAAATATCTAGGCCGGCCGCGCCACATCGAAATTCAGGTGCTGGGCGACGGCAAGGGCAACGCCATCCATCTCGGCGAGCGCGACTGTTCGCTGCAACGCCGGCATCAGAAGGTGCTGGAGGAAAGCCCCTCGCCCGCCCTCAACGTGCCGGCGCGCGACAAGATCGGCGAGACCGTGGCGAAAGCCATGCGCGATATCCAATATCTCGGTGTCGGGACCGTCGAATTTCTTTATGAGGATGGCGAGTTCTATTTCATCGAAATGAACACGCGCATCCAGGTCGAACATCCGGTCACCGAAATGATCACCGGCATCGATTTGATCTTCGAACAAATTCGTGTCGCCGCCGGCGCCGATCTAACGCTCAAGCAGAGCGACATTCACTTTCTCGGCCATGCCATCGAGTGCCGCATCAACGCAGAAAATCCGGTGTCGTTCCGCCCCTCGCCCGGCAAGATTTTGCACTATCACGCGCCCGGCGGTCTCGGCGTGCGCATCGATAGCGCCGTCTATCAAGGCTACACGATCCCACCCTATTACGATTCACTGGTCGGCAAGCTGATCGTGCACGGCAAGACCCGCACCGAAGCTTTGATGCGGCTCAAGCGCGCGCTGGATGAAGTCGTGGTTGACGGCATCGAAACAACGTTGCCGTTGTTCCGGGCGTTGGTGCGCGAAGCCGACATCATCGACGGCAACTATCATATTCATTGGCTTGAGCAGTTCCTCGCCAAAGGCGGGATGGAGGGCTGAAGCGCACCGCTCGCTCAATGTGTCACGCCGAGGCCTTCGGTCAGCCGCGCCAGCAATATGCCGACGTCGGAGGGATTGTAGGGTTTGGCTACGAACACCGAGCGCGTCACCATGCGCCCAAGGCCGGCGGCGTTATAGCGTCCCGAGGCATAGACGATTGGCAAATCCGGCCGCAACTCGCGAACACGGATGGCGAGTTCAGTGCCGTCGATCCCACCCGGCAGGTTGACGTCTGTGAACAGCACGTCGATGGCGGCGCCCGAGTCGATATAGCGCAGCGCCTCATTGCCGGTTGCCGCCTCGTGCACCGCGAAGCCCTGTTCGCTGAGCGCGTCGGCAACCAGTTCGCTGATCATGGCCTCATCTTCCACCAGCAAGACCGCGATCGGTGCCATTGCTCGTCCCATTAGCAATATTCCAGCGGCCAATCTTCCGGGTTATGTTCGTTCGCCAACCTACTGAATGGTATTATGTTCAACCTTATCGAAAAGTTGCTCCCGTTATGGTCAATGAAACGTTAAGATCGCCGGACTGACGCGTGCAGAAACCATGGCCAACCGCGAAAATACCTTCATCGAAATCACCCCGCAGGTGCTGCTGAAGGCCTATGCCTGCGGCATCTTCCCGATGGCGGAGAATGCCGACGATCCGGCGCTCTATTGGATCGAGCCGGAATTGCGCGGCATCATTCCGCTCACCGGGTTCCATGTGCCGGCGCGGCTTGCCCGCACGGTACGCACCACACCCCTCAGCGTGCACGTGAACCGCGATTTCGACGCCGTCATCGATGGCTGCGCTGAGCCAGCAGACGGGCGCGCCCGCACCTGGATTAACACGCGCATCCGCAAAATCTATCGTGGCCTGTTTGACCTCGGCCATTGCCATACCGTCGAGGTTTATGACGGCAACGATCTGGTTGGCGGTCTGTATGGTGTTTCTCTTGGGCGAGCCTTCTTCGGTGAAAGCATGTTTCAACGCGCGCGCGACGCCTCCAAGATTGCGCTGGTGCACTTGATTGCGCGACTGCGCGCCGGCCATTTCAAATTATGCGACACCCAATACGTCACCGATCATCTCAAGATCTTCGGCGCCGTCGAGGTGCTCAAGAAACGTTATCACCGTCTGCTGGAAGAAGCGATCGAGGGCGAGGCCGACTTCGGCGCGCTGCCGCTCGACAGACCAGTCAGCGGTGACGAAGCGCTGGCGATCCTTCAACGCGAATAATGGCCGTTACCGTCGCGGCCTCGGTGGCGGCGTGCGCAACGGCTTCTTCGGCGCGGGCTCGGATTCGCCAGCATCGGCGACATTCGGATTTTGTCCGCCTTTGCACTCGGTCAGCCACACGTCGTAAATCGGGTGTTCGATCGCGTGCAGCCCGGGACTGGCGGCAAACATCCAGCCGGAGAAAATGCGCTTGATCTCGCCCGACAGCGTCACCTCGTCGACCTCGACAAAAGCATCGGTATTCGGCGTCTCGGTCGGTGGCCGCGAGTAACAGACGCGCGGCGTCACCTGTAACGCGCCGAACTGAACGGTCTCGTTAATAGCGACGTCGAACGAGATGATGCGGCCGGTGATCTTATCGAGACCGGAAAATACCGCGGTCGGATTGCCGATGCGCTGGGGCGGCGGCTCGACCACAACTTCGTCGCCCGGCTGCGCCGAGGCGTCGGCGGGTTGTCCGGGCGCGCGCGGCCGGCCGGTGCCGGATGGCGGCCCGGGCAAAGGATTAGGCGCAGCCGCTTGCCCGGACGCGACCGGCGCGGCGCCCTGCTGCGGCACGTTTTGGATCGGCGGCTGCCGCGGCGGCGCTGCGGTCGTGCCCGGCGGCGGCGGCAATTCCTGCGACTGGACGGTGCCGGCACCCGGACGGCTGGAAGGAGGCAGGCTCATCGCCGGCGGCAACGGCTGCGCCGGCGGCTGGTCGGCGCCGCGCAAGTTCGGACGCTGCACTTGAACGTCGCTGCGGAAATCGGGCGTCCGGTTGAGATCGGCCGGTGGCAGGTCTTGCTGTTGGCCCGGCACATTGGCGGGCGGGCGCGGCGGCGAATCCGAAAAGATCGAGCCGAATTGCGCGAAAGCCGGCGCCGCAACGATCAGCGCGACGGTCGCAAGCGTACTGCCCGTGAGGTAAATTCGCGCCATGTCGGCGTCCGGTTAACATGGCGAATGCGGCGGCGGAAGGGCGGCGCTGACGGCCAAATTTGGGTCAGATCAGGTCGCCGTTCGGACGCTTTAAAATCGCTCAAGGGTTCCAGGCCTTGTAGTCGCCGGTCGCTTTCGGGCGACGGCCTTGCGCCAGCGTCGAGCCAGGCGGGCGCAGCGCGGCGGGCGTGCCGGTCATATTGGGCCGGTGCGGCTTTTCCCAATCGCGACTGCGGTAGCTTTCCTGCGTCGGCGGCGTGTCGACCGTATGGTGCAGCCAGCCATGCCAGGGCGGCGGCACGCTCGAGGCTTCCGCATAGCCGTTGTAGATCACCCAGCGGCGCTCCATCAGCAGCGTGGGGTCGATCTTGCCACCCTTGGTGCGATAGTAGGTGTTGCCGAATTCGTCGGAGCCGACCGCTTCGCCATGGCGCCAGGTCCAGAACTGGGTGCCGAAGGTCTGCGAATTCCACCAGGTGAACAGTTTCAGCAGGAAACTTTTCATCGCCGCCGTGCATTTCCATTGGGGAAGCGGCGTTCTGCCACCTCCCGGACCCGATGTCCAGCGCGCGAGATGCGCGGAAACACCATAATTTGACGCTCATTCTGGATGGCCATCATCGTGATGAATACGCTCCGCTCCACCCTCACCACCGTCACCGCATGGCTCGCTTGGCTGCCCAATCCGGTGGTGGCCATAATGATTGTGCTGCTGGCCGTCGCGATCGCCTATTCGCTACACCGGAATGTGCGGCGGCTTTTGCGCATGATGCTGGCAAATCGCTATCCTTACGCGCTGTCCGTATTCACGCAGATGCGCAGCGTCACGAGGCTGGCGCTGGTCATCCTGGCCATGATCATCGCGATCCCGGTGGCCCCGTTCGATCCCGACACCGCCGATTGGCTGGCGCGGCTGTTGCTGATCGCGGTGATCATCCTGATCGGCTGGGCGGCGATCACCGCTTTGCGCATCGGCGCCGATCTCTATCTGCTTCGATTCCGCATCGATACCGACGATAATCTTCTGGCGCGCAAGCATTTCACGCAGGTGCGCCTATTGCTACGCACTGCCGAGGTGCTGGTGGTGATCGTCACCATCGGCGCCTGCCTGATGACCTTCGAGCCGGTGCGCCAATATGGCGTGAGCCTGTTCGCCTCCGCCGGCGTTGCCGGCATCGTGGCCGGTCTTGCCGCCCGCCCGGTACTGTCGAACTTGTTTGCCGGCGTGCAACTGGCGATGACACAGCCGATCCGTCTCGACGACCAGGTGGTCGTGGAAAACGAATGGGGGTGGATCGAGGAAATCACCGCCACTTATGTCGTGGTCCGGCTGTGGGATTGGCGGCGGCTGATCGTCCCGCTCACTTATTTCATTGAAAAGCCGTTCCAGAACTGGACGCGCGAAAGCGCCTCGCTGATCGGCACATCTTTCATTTATGTCGATTACCGCGCACCGGTCGGCATTATCCGCGACAAACTCAATGAAATTGTCAAGGCATCGAAGCTGTGGGACGGCAAGGTGGTCAGCTTGCAAGTAACCGAAGCCAAGGAACGCACCATCGAACTGCGCTGCCTGATGAGCGCGAGTTCGGCCGGCAACGCGTTCGATCTGCGCTGCGAGGTGCGCGAAAAGCTGATCGATTTCCTCCAGCGCGAACATCCTGAGGCGCTGCCGACGCAGCGTGCCGAAATCGGCTTCGACGAGGCGGCCGGCAGCGAAAAGGACTTGCCGCGCCTGCGCGACCGGGCCGATTCCGGCAAGGCCGAGAGCCAAGAGAAAACTCGTGCCAAAGCCGAAACCACCGGCCGATCTTAAGCCCACGGCGCCCGGGCCATCGCACATCCTTTACCGCCGATATTGCGTTTGCCCGGTTGTTGCAGTTAGGCTGCCTAGGAATTCAACTGCGCCGCCAACGAGTCGGGCAATCCGGACCGGAAGCGCTGCCAGATGCCAGGTTCGAAGAAATTCTGGAATGACAGTGCCGGTGTAAAAAGGCGGGCCTCACAAGGGCCCGCCTTTTCCTATTGGCGCTGCTGTCTGGTGGCCTGACTGCCAAATTCCAGTCCAACACGCGGCGCCGTTGCATTCACAGGCGGGTGTAACCTTATCCCGCTCTCCCCATGCCCACCGACGCCGTCTAAGCCACTGAGCGGCTTTTGAGAATCAGCGACTCCGGAACCGGCTTTGCCGACTTTATCCCGGCTTTATCCCCGCACCTTTGCGGGAGGAAATATCCTGTGGGTCGCCAGCAATCCCTATTTCACGTCATTTTTCCGTCATCCATGTAGGCATCGAAACCTACATTCAGGCCTCAAGAAAAACGCTTCCCGGAGCGGGATTCTGGCTCAATACTGACTTCGGTTTCGCATCGCGTTGTCCCCGAAATCCACCCAGAGACACAAGATTTAGGGATTTAGTTACCCATACCCACTATCTGTTGTTGACGACGGGTGCGAGTCCACTTAGCTTTAGATCAGTTCGGTGCGGGTGAGTTTTAGTTCCCTCCGGGCCTTCAAACACGCGATGTCGTGTTCATCACCCGCGCCAGAAATGGCGTTTGGGACCGGGAAGGTCTGTGCGTTTGGACTGAAAGATGGCGGTGTGCCGGGCTTCAAAACCCCGGGAGTAAGCGGTGCCACATCAGAGCGCCGGGCTTAACTGAGTAGGTAGTCGAACAGCGAGACGAGCAGTTTGGGCGGACAGGGACAGGTCCGTCTGAAATAATCGACGGCGGTCCACCGCCGCCCTGAAATTGGGGACTGAAATATGCGGATTGAACGGCGCTATACCAAGGATGCGGCTCAAGCTTATGCCGGGCTCGAATTCCGGCTGACCACCTCCGAGATCAAGAATCCGGACGGCTCCATTGTCTTCAAGCTGGACAATGTCGAGGTGCCGGAATTCTGGTCGCAGGTCGCCTCCGACGTGTTGGCGCAGAAGTATTTCCGCAAGGCGGGCGTGCCGGCTCTTCTCAAGAAGGTCGAAGAGAACACCGTCCCCTCCTTCCTGTGGCGCTCGGTCGCCGACGAGGAGGCGCTGAGCGCGCTACCCGAAAAAGAGCGCTACATCGGCGAGCATTCGTCCAAGCAGGTGTTCGACCGGCTGGCCGGCACCTGGACCTATTGGGGCTGGAAGGGCGGCTATTTCGACGCGGAAGAAGACGCGCAGGCCTTCTTCGACGAACTGCGTTTCATGCTCGCGAATCAAATGTGCGCGCCGAACTCGCCGCAATGGTTCAACACCGGACTTCATTGGGCATACGGCATCGACGGCCCGAGCCAGGGCCACTTCTATGTCGACTTCCAGACCGGCAAGCTGACCAAGTCGAAATCCTCCTACGAGCACCCGCAGCCGCACGCCTGCTTTATCCAAAGCATCAGCGACGACCTGGTGAACGAAGGTGGCATCATGGACCTGTGGGTGCGTGAAGCCCGTTTGTTCAAATACGGCTCCGGCACCGGCACCAACTTCTCCAACCTGCGCGGCGAAGGCGAACGCCTGTCGGGCGGCGGCAAGTCGTCCGGCCTGATGAGCTTCCTCAAGATCGGCGACCGCGCCGCCGGCGCGATCAAGTCGGGCGGCACCACGCGGCGCGCCGCCAAGATGGTGATCGTCGACGTCGATCATCCCGATATCGAGAAATACATCGACTGGAAGGTGCAGGAAGAACAGAAGGTGGCGGCGCTGGTCACCGGCTCCAAAATCAACCAGAAGCACCTCAAGGCGGTGATGCGATCTTGCGTCAACTGCGAAGGTTCGGGCGACGACTGCTTCATGCCGGAGAAGAACCCGGCGCTGAAGCGCGAGATCAAGCTTGCCCGCCGCGCATACGTTCCGGACAACCTGATCAAGCGCGTCATCCAGTTTGCGAAGCAAGGCTACAAGGACATCGACTTCCCGATCTACGACACCGATTGGGATTCGGACGCCTACCTCACCGTCTCCGGCCAGAACTCGAACAACTCGGTGCGCGTCACCGACGAATTCCTCAAATCGGTCGAGGCCGACGGCAAGTGGGACCTGACGTTCCGCAAGAACGGCAAGATCTGTAAAACCGTTGAGGCGCGCGAGCTGTGGGAAAAAATCGGCAACGCCGCCTGGGCCTGCGCCGATCCCGGCCTGCAATATCACACCACCGTCAATGACTGGCACACCTGCCCGGCGTCCGGCCCAATCCGCGGCTCCAATCCGTGCTCGGAATACATGTTCCTCGACGACACCGCCTGTAACCTCGCCTCGCTGAACCTTCTCACGTTCCGCAACAAGGACACCGGCGCGTTCGAGATCGAGTCTTACGAGCACGCGGTGCGTCTGTGGACCGTGGTGCTGGAAACCTCGGTGCTGATGGCGCAATTCCCGTCCAAGGAAATCGCCCAGCAGAGTTACGAATTCCGCACGCTCGGCTTGGGCTACGCCAATATCGGCGGCCTCTTGATGACCTCCGGCATTCCCTATGACTCGGACGAAGGCCGCGCCTATGCCGGCGCGCTGACCGCGATCATGACCGGCATCTCCTACGCGACTTCGGCCGAGATGGCGGAAAAGCTCGGCCCCTTCCCCGGCTACAAGAAAAACCGCGAGCACATGCTGCGCGTGATGCGCAACCATCGCCGCGCGGCTTACAACGAGCGCAATGGCTACGAGAAGGTGGCGACGCCGCCGGTGCCGCTCGACCACGCCGCCGTCAAGGACAAGGCGCTGGTCGCGCATTCGAAAGCCGCCTGGGACCGCGCCATTGAGCTCGGCGAGAAGCACGGCTATCGCAACGCCCAAGCCACCGTGATCGCGCCGACCGGCACCATCGGTCTGGTGATGGATTGCGACACCACCGGCATCGAGCCCGACTTCGCGCTGGTGAAGTTCAAGAAGCTCGCCGGCGGCGGCTACTGGAAGATCATCAACCGCGCCGTGCCCGAGGCGCTGCGCACGCTCGGCTATTCGGAAAGCCAGATCGGCGAGATCGAGGTCTATGCCGTCGGCCATGGCAATCTCGGCCAGGCTCCCGGCATCAACCACACGACGCTCAAGGCCAAAGGCTTCACCGACGAGGTGCTGGCCAAGGTCGAAAAGGCGCTGCCGACCGCCTTCGACATCAAGTTCGCCTTCAACAAGTGGACGCTTGGTGAAGCCTTCTGCCGCGACACGCTCGGCCTCGACGCCGAAGCGCTCGCCTCGCCCACCTTCGACCTGCTCGCCGCGCTCGGCTTCACCAAACGCGAGATCGAGGCCTGCAACATCCATGTCTGCGGCGCCATGACCGTTGAAGGCGCGCCGCACCTCAAGGCCGAGCATTATCCGGTGTTCGACTGCGCCAATCCCTGCGGCAAGATCGGCAAGCGTTATCTCTCGGTCGAGAGCCACATCAAGATGATGGCGGCGGCGCAGCCCTTCATCTCGGGCGCGATCTCCAAGACCATCAACATGCCGAACGACGCCACCGTCGAGGACTGCAAGGAAGCCTATATGCAGTCCTGGCGTCTGGCGCTGAAGGCCAATGCGCTTTACCGCGACGGCTCGAAGCTCAGCCAGCCGCTCAACTCGCAGCTCATCGCCGACGATGACGACGAGGATGACGCCGTCGAAGCCTTCGTCGCCCAGCCGAACGCGGCGCGCGCCGCGGCGATGTCGGAAAAGGTCGTCGAGCGAATCGTCGAGCGCATCACCGTGCTGCGCGAGCGCGAGAAGCTGCCGGCCCGCCGCAAGGGCTACACGCAAAAAGCCGTTGTCGGCGGCCACAAGATTTACCTGCGCACCGGCGAATATGACGACGGCCGCATCGGCGAAATCTTCGTCGACATGCACAAGGAAGGCGCGGCGTTGCGCTCGCTGCTCAACAACTTCGCGATCGCGATTTCGCTCGGCCTGCAATATGGCGTGCCGCTGGAGGAATATGTCGACGCCTTCACCTTCACGCGCTTCGAGCCGCAGGGCCCGGTGCAGGGCAACGACTCGATCAAATACGCCACCTCGATCCTGGATTACGTGTTCCGCGAACTGGCGGTGAGCTACCTCGAACGCTTCGACCTCGCCCATGTCGATCCGAGCGAAGGCGGCTTCGATGCGCTGGGCAAGGGCGAAACCGAAGGCAAGGCGGCGCCCAGCATGATCTCCAAGGGCCTGACGCGCTCGCGCACCGACAAGCTGTCGGTGGTCTCTTCACCCTCCCCTGCGGGGGGAGGGTCGGCCGGCGAAGCCGGCCGGGGTTCGGTGTCTAACGTCACCGCTTTCTCCGGCGGCAGCGCCCGCGGCGAACTGCAAGGGGCGACGGCGCTCAAGCAGGAGTCGGAAGGCAAGCTCTCGCCGGCGCAGCAGCTTGAGACGCGCACGCAAGCCGAGCCGCAAGCAAAAGCCGAAGCGCAGCCGACGGCTTCCGAGCGCCGCGCCGAAGCGAAAGCCAAAGGCTATGAAGGCGATAGCTGCGGCGAATGCGGCAACTTCACGCTAGTGCGCAATGGCACCTGCATGAAGTGCGATACGTGTGGCGGGACGAGCGGGTGTTCGTGAGGGGCAGAGCTCAGTTGGTAGTGTTGTGTCCCCGAGCATAACAAGACGGTGACGAAGATGACGGTGATTTTTGGCGCGGCGGCGGTGAGACTTAAAGGCGGGAAAACGGGCGGTTTGACCGCTATGTGAAAGGAAACTTGTGGCGCCGCCGGGCGTACCCGGCGGCCGGTATTTATCAGTAGGAGTTGAATATGAAGCAGCCAGGACTAGACAATCGGCACCGGGACCACGACGGGGAGATCCGTCGAAAAAATAGCAACACGCTGGTCCGAACTCTTCGCAAAGAATTCGGCGATGGTTTTGCCAAAGGATACCGCGTGATCGAGGCGGACGCGCCGCGCCACCTGCTCCTGGAAACGGAAACCTATGACTGGCTCGGCCGCACCGACTATACCATCGAGCCGGACGACGGCGGCGCCCAGGTCACGGTCGTGAGCACCATGAACGTCACCGGCAAGTTGCTGCGGCTGCAAATGCTCGTGGTCGGACGCACGCTGAACGCCCAGCGCGCCGACGCTCTGCGCGTGCGCACGCGCGCGTTGCTCACGCTGGCCGAGCGCATGGCCGCGCAGCCTTGAGGTTACGCCGCCGCCTTCTCTTTCGGCGGCTGCAACCGCTTAATCCTTATTCTTCTTTCTCGGTTGTAAAATACAACGGGAAGCCGTTCGTCTTGCCGAGTTCGGTTGCTTCCTTCGCCTTCGTCTCGGCGACGTCCTTGGCATAGACCGCGATCACGCAGGCGCCCTTCTGGTGCGCGGTGATCATCACGCGATAGGACTGGCTTTCGTTGAGGCGGAAGACCGCCTTGAGCACTTCGACCACGAATTCGCGCGGCGTGAAATCGTCGTTGAGGAGAATCACCTTCCACAGCGGCGGCCGTTGCGTTTTGGTCGCCGTCTTCGTTTTCGCCGTGGTCCTCGGTTTGACGGTGGTCGGGCTCATCGGCGGTATAATGGCAAATCGCGCCTCACCGTTACAAGGCCGCCATGGCGATGTTCGCCGCGCATAACCGCGCACGGAACAAAGTTCCCATTGCGCCGTTATCGGCGGCAACAATATCAGGGGGCCATATGCCGATTAACCGCAACATCCTGCTCATTACCGTTGGCGCTTTGTGCGTGGTGGTGGCGACCCTCGGTTACAAAGTATACGACGACAACCGCGAGCCAAAGGGCGTGCACTTGAACATCGGCCCCGCTGGCGTCTCAATCGAAAAAAAATAATTTCCGACCGGATTTTTCCGTCTTCACACTTTCGTGTTCGCGCCCGCGTCCGCGGTTTTTCCAAGGCGTTATTTTCATTGCCAGAATAGCGAAGCCGCAATTCGCACGCCCACACAATGACAACTTAAATTTACAAATTGAACTCAATTCGCGCGATGTTGCATGAGCTTCGCGCGAGTTATGTCAGTGATGCTGCTTCATTCCTTCGAAGCTCTAGGTATCCTTTTCGCAACGCGTACGGGGAAAAGGGATTGCTCAAGGGAAACATCATGCAAGTAAACGTCCACGCCACTATCCGATTGCCGCGCAAGAAATCATATACGATTTCGCGCGCGCGCTCGGGGGTGTCATGCGCGCAATGCGGCGAGCCGATCGTCATGCCGGAATGGTCCGAATGGGTTGACTCCGGATATGCGCGGCATTTGTGGCATTGCGATACCTGCGATTATTCGTTCGAGACTAGGGTTGTGTTTGCGGCAGCGTAGCGTGCGATGGCCGAAAACTCCTGCCCGGTATGGATCCCGGCGCGGATTAAAAACTTTCGGAGAAATTCGCAGGCACGCCAAGGAAGGAGCCGGCTAGAGCGCGCGCGCCCACGCCCCCAAAAACTGTAGGCGGCGCAGTCGCGTTGAGCCGGCTCCTTTCGCCACCGCTTTAGCCCAAGCCAGTCGGCGACAGGCCGCCCACCCGTCGGCGCGAGCAATCACGCCGAATTGTGCCCTGGCCTTCGCCAGGCGCATAACTTTCACGCTATAATGCCGCGATGATAGGCCATCGCCATTGTCTGATAATCGGACTAGCCTTGCTGAGCGGCTGCGTAGTCGCGCAGGCGCAAGGCCGTAGTCCCATCGGCGGCAAACCACCCGGCATGAGCCACATCACCGCTTATGCCTTTAGCTTCAAATCGCTCGACGGCAAGGACATCGCGCTTTCGTCTTTTGCCGGGCGGCCGATTTTGGTGGTCAATACCGCGTCCCTTTGCGGCTACACCCCGCAATATGCCGGCCTGCAAGCGTTGTGGGCGCGCTACCGCGAGCGCGGCCTGATCATTCTTGGCGTGCCGTCGAACGATTTCGGCGGCCAGGAGCCGGGCGGCGCCGGCGATATCGTCAAGACGGCACATGACGAATACCACATCGACTTTCCGCTCACCCAGAAGCTGGCGGTCAAAGGCAAGGACGCGCATCCGTTCTACCGCTGGGCCGCGCTCGAGCGACCAGCGGACGCGCCGCGCTGGAATTTTCACAAGTATCTAATCGGGCGCGACGGCCGCTTGAAAGCGGCCTTCACTTCGGCGGTCGAACCCAACGATCCCGGCCTTATTGTCGCGATCGAAACCGAATTGGCATCGGAATAGCGGGTTTTTCCAGGCAGCTTGCCGCGGTCACAAAACCGATAAATTTAATTGACGAATCGTGAGGCACATGGCCTCCTATGTTTGAATTTTAGTCACGCGGGCCGGCAGAGACGACGTTTAGTCGAGTCGATTGCTTGCACCCTGATCTCAATTGTCGGTGCAAATCTAATCGCCGATGTGATTCGGTCGCTCGCCAGCCCGTTTTGCGAGGTTCCTCCCGCGTGGCGTTTCGACTTGGGCGGCCGCGAGGCCGCCCTTTTTCATGTCGAACGCACGGCCGTCACGATCAGCCGCAGTGGCGCCTGGAAACGCAGCGCGCTTTCGCCGTCAGGCAGCGGCGACGCGGTCGTTCGGCATCAGCACGACCTGATCTTCGCCCTCGTCCTCGCTTTCGCTGCCGAGCGTATCCATTGCCTCGACCAGTTGCAGAAAGGCGGAGCCCGGCAGCGGCGGCGCGAATACATAACCCTGCGCCGAACGGATGCCGAGTTCGCGCAGGTGCATGACCTGCTCGAAATTCTCGACGCCCTCGGCAACCACGTCCATGCGCATGTTGTGCGCAAGGTCGATCAAGGTTTCGACAATGGTGGTGGAGTTACGGTCGGTGCCGATGGCATCGACGAACATCTTGTCGATCTTGATGATGTCGACGCCGAGCTTGAGCATATAGGACAAGCCGCTGTGGCCGGTACCGACATCGTCGATGGCGATGCGCACGCCGAGGCCTTGCAAGCCCGCTATCACCTGCCGCGTCAGCGTGAAATTTTCGATCGGGTCGCGCTCGGTCACTTCCAGCACCACCTGCGACAGCTTGATCGGCGACAGCGCGAAAGTATTGCGCACGTCGCGAATGATGGTCTCGTCGGCAAACAGCATGCCGGCGAAATTAAACGATATCTTCAAGGCCGGGCGGCGGCCGATGGATGGGCCTGCCTCGACGCATACCCGCCGCATCAAGTCGAAGGTCATCGCCCGGATCAGCCCGCTCGATTCCGCCAGCGGAATGAAGGAGCCGGGCAGCACCAGCGAGCCGTCGGCTTTGCGCCAGCGCACCAGCACTTCGGCGCCGCGCAATTGACCGGATCGGATATCGACGATGGGCTGGTAGTAAGGCACGAATTCGCCGGCGGCGAGCGCACGCTCAAGCTCGGCGACCGGATTGTCGACGTTGCGCTGGGGCATCATCATGCCGAAGCCGGCCAGGATCACCATGATGACCCCGGTGATGAACAGGCCAAACCATTTCAGGTCGCTGTGGCCGGCAATGACGCTGCCGCGCGGTGTCATCACTTCGACCGTAAAACCGAATTTGCCGGACTGCTGCGCGGCGACGGACATGTCGCCGTAATGATCGGTGGGACGGCTTCCGCTTTCGCCGATGGAGACGCCTTCGCGGGTTTCGATCTGCACGTAAGCGCCGGGCGTCTCGTCCTGGTGCGAAACCTGCGGCAAAAATAAGGCTGCCGGCACCAGCGCCGCCAACTGGTTCTTGCTCTGGCCCACGGCGCGGCGCAATTGAACCATCTGCTGTTCGTCGGCGAGCTGAATGACGTCGAGCGAATAGTCCGCCGCGCCGGTGAGCGGCTCGGACGAGAGCAAACGGCGCTGTATGGCGAAGATATTGCGATTGCCGCACAGGACTTCGCCGGCGGGACCGAGGATCGCGACTTCCTTGATCGGCGGCGTCACGAAGGCGGCCTGCTGCATGGCCGCGATCTGGCTCGATCCGCAGCCATCGGTCTTGAGCGCGGCCAGGCGATCGAGCACTCTCATCACCTGGTCGAGGCGCTGATCGGCAAGCGCGATGGCGCGCCGGGCCGAGCCGTCGGCCTCCTGCTGACCTTGCCGCTCGATCACGCCGCCCAGCCAGAAATTGAATGTGACCAGCGGCGTCCCGGCGACCAGAACGCCGACCGCGATCGCAACAATATTCTGACGCGTGAATGCGCGCACAAACAAACCCATTCCGGCTCCGGCTGACCACTGCGCCCTAGTGTGACGGGTAATGAGCCATGCCGCCGTAAAGACCGGCTTAAGCTTAAGGCAGCGTAATCTTGCATAACGCGGAATAATGCGGCCGCCGGCGCGCTATGGTTAGCGATTGGTTAAAATGTCAGAGAAGCAGGCTAAGGTACGAGAACTATTCACATAAAATGCTATGTGGAATATGTTCAGTGTAGCGATGATAGGTGCAATGCCGAACGGCGCGCAGGAGGACGGCCATGAGTTTCTTTCCCGGCAAAGACCCGGAAGCGGGCGACAAATATAGCTGCGATGCGATCGCGCATGTGGTGGTGCCGCGCACGGTCGATCTCGGCGACGGCTTTTCGGTTAGGCGCGCGCTGCCGTCGGCACGTTCCCGCATGGTCGGGCCCTTCATTTTTTTCGACCATTTCGGGCCGGCCGAATTCCGCGCCGGCAGCGGGCTCGACGTGCGCCCGCATCCGCACATCGGGCTCGCCACCGTCACCTATCTGTTCGACGGCGAGATCATGCACCGGGATTCGCTTGGCACCGCCGCCGCGATCAAGCCGGGCGAAGTAAACTGGATGACCGCCGGGCGCGGTATCGTTCATTCCGAACGGACGGACACGGCGCTGCGCACGACCGGAAGTCCTATTCATGGTCTGCAAATGTGGGTGGGCTTGCCGAAGGACAAAGAGGAAATGGACGCCGGCTTTGCGCATCACGAGGCCAGCGAATTTCCGATGATTCAGGAAAATGGCAAGAACGTGCGCGTGGTGGTCGGGCAGCTTTACGGGCAATCGTCGCCGGTGCCGGTGGTGCATGAAACAATGTTCGGCGATGTGGTGTTGAAGGCCGGATCGAAATTGCCGATCGACGGCGACCACGAGGAGCGCGCGCTTTATGTGATCGAAGGCACGATCGATATCGCCGGCGACAAGTTCGAAGCTGGACGCCTGCTGGTGTTCAAACCCGGCGACAAGCTCACCGTCATCGCCACAACCGACGCGCATTTCGTGCTGGTCGGCGGCGCGCCGATGGATGGCCCGCGCCACATCTGGTGGAATTTCGTCTCCTCGCGCAAGGAACGCATCAAGCAGGCGAAAGAAGAATGGAAGGCCGGGCATTTCAGCAAGGTGCCGGGCGATGAGATCGAGTTCATTCCGCTGCCGGAGAAGTGACGCGCCGAGAGACCGGCCCGTCCGAATCTCTTGCATGTATACCGATGGTTGTATGATACTGCCCTCGTCACAATTAGCCAGGGGATGGGCTTGATCAGATTTTCAATCGCCGACAGCCGCTCGGACGCTAGTTCGCTTGCGCGGTTTTTTCAGGCTGGCCTTACATCGTCCTACATTTCGCATGCGGAGCATCAAGGCTATCGCGCAAAGTCGCCTAGCGAATGGGCCACCGACATCGGCGATGTGCTCTATGGCGAAATCGCCGAAAGACTCGGAGGGGCGCTCGACCGCATTCCACAAACGGATTTTTGGCAAGGCGTAATCGAAGGGCGTGATGACGGGCAGCTTGTCGCACTTGCCTTTGTCACAACATGCCGGCGCGCCGTTGTGCCGTTTGGCATCATCGAAGATGTGGTTGTGGACGCTTCGATGCGCGGCCGAGGGTATGGTAGCACGGCGATGCAGTGGATCATCGAGCAGCTTGCCGACACCGGCATACGCCGAACGTTTCTAGAAAGCGGAGAACACAATCACGACGCTCATCATCTTTTTGAAAATCTGAAATTCAAAAAGATATCGATCGTGATGATCGCGCGACGAATGAGCCGACACAATGCATTGGTTTCGGGATTTTTCGGAATACCTCCACGGCATCTTCGGTGACGACGCCGCCGATACGATAAAGGCTATTGAGCTGCTGCTCGCACCCGTGATCACATTCGCGTTGGTGGTTGCCGGGGTGTTTGGGCGCGGCTGGCACAAGATTTTTTCCGGCACAGCCGAGAACAGAAACTTTCGAATCCATCCGGCGCGATCGCGGCAGGAGATCCAGGCAATCTACGAATTCGACGAGGAAGCCTATGGACATGGTGAGAATATTTCGAAGGAACTATTCTATGAATGGTGGAATGCCTATCGCGACGGTTTTATCGCCGCCTACCAGAATGGCAATCCGGTCGCCGTCGTCGGGTTTTTTCCGGTAACCGAAGCCTTCTACCAGCTTCTCCTGAGCGGTAAAGTCAGCGAACGCGACCTGACTGGAGAAATTATCGGGAAGGCGGACGGTACGCATTGGTACCTCTCGGGCATCTCGGTGAAGAACCGAAAGAAGAGCCTGTCGCGCGTGCTCGGCCGGCTAATCTGTCAGTCGGCGCAGCTGTGGTACGACAAGCACGGCGAGGCGCTTGTGAAGAAAAGCATCAACATCGTTTCGGTGGGCACGACCAAAGAAGGTCGCGATATCCTCGAGGACCTTCGATTCAGTCCTGGCAAGACCGACGACGACGGCAGCGATCCGATCTATTCCCGTGAGGTCACCAGAGACCGGCTTTTGAGCTTCATGATCGAGTCACCTTATTGCAAAGGATGCCTTGATCCCATGCTGCCGCCGAAAGGCGCAGGTCAGTCGGCGGACTGACGTCACTTCTTCGGCAAATCGAGCCTGATATTCAGCTCCTTGAGCTGCTTGGCGCTAACGTCCGACGGCGCGCCCATCAGCAAATCCTCGGCGCGCTGGTTCATTGGGAACAGCACCACCTCGCGCAGGTTTTCCTCGCCCGCCAAGAGCATCACGATGCGGTCGATGCCGGGCGCGATGCCGCCGTGCGGCGGCGCGCCGAGCGATAGCGCGCGCAGCATGCCGCCGAACTTCGCTTCCAGCACGTCCTCGCCGTAACCGGCAATGGCGAAGGCCTTCTTCATCACCTCGGGACGGTGGTTACGAATGGCGCCAGACGACAATTCGGTGCCGTTGCAGACGATGTCGTATTGGAACGCGTTAATCGACAACAGCTTCTCGGTATCGGCCGGATCGAGCACTAAAAATTCTTCGACGCCCATGTTCGGCATCGAGAACGGGTTATGCGAGAAATCGACTTTCTTTTCTTCCTCGCTCCATTCGTACATCGGGAAGTCGACGATCCAGCACAGGTCGAAACGATCCTGCGCGATCAGGCTCAACTCTTCGCCGACTTTGGTACGCGCCAGCCCTGCGAACTTGACGAAGTCCTTCGGTTTGCCGGCAGCAAAGAAACAGGCGTCGCCAACGCCAAGTCCAAGTTGATCGGCGATCTGTTTGGTGCGCTCCGGCCCGATGTTCTTGGCGAGCGGACCGGCGCCACCCTCCTCGCCTTCACGCCAGAAGATATAGCCGAGGCCCGGCTGGCCCTCGCCTTGCGCCCATGAATTCATGCGGTCGCAGAAGGCGCGATTGCCGCCGCTTTTGGCCGGCACGGCCCACACGGCATTGCCTTGTGTCTCCAGAATCTTGGCGAAAATCTTGAAGCCGGAGCCGCGGAAGGCTTCGCTTACGTCTTCCATGATGACGGGGTTGCGCAGGTCCGGCTTGTCGGTGCCATATTTGCGCAAGGCTTCGGCATAGGGAATGAGCGGAAACTTCGACGTCACCGCTTTGCCCGATCCGTCAGGGTTTTTGCCGAATTCCTCGAACACGCCGCGAATGACCGGCTCGACCGCGTCGAACACGTCCTGTTGCGTGACGAAACTCATTTCTAGATCGAGCTGATAGAACTCGCCGGGTGAACGGTCGGCGCGCGCGTCCTCGTCACGGAAGCAAGGCGCGATCTGGAAATAGCGGTCGAAGCCCGCCACCATGATGAGCTGCTTGAATTGCTGCGGCGCCTGCGGCAACGCGTAGAATTTTCCCGGATGCAGGCGCGACGGCACCAGATAATCGCGCGCGCCTTCCGGCGACGAGGCGGTCAGGATCGGCGTCTGGAATTCGAAGAAGCCGCCCTCTTTCATCCGACGCCGCAGCGAGTCGATGACCGCGCCGCGCAGCATGATGTTGTTGTGCAGTTTCTCGCGCCGCAGATCGAGGAAGCGGTATTTGAGGCGGATTTCTTCCGGATAGTCCTGTTCGCCGAACACCGGCATCGGCAATTCGGCGGCCGCGCCCAAGACCTCGATCTCGTCAATATAGACTTCGACCTGGCCGGTCGGCAGGTCCGGGTTCTCGGTTCCGGCCGGACGTTTCCGCAGCTTGCCGTCGACACGCACCACCCACTCCGAGCGCAGCGTCTCGGCCTGTTTGAAGGCTTTCGAATCGGGGTCGGCCACGACCTGCGTGATGCCGTAATGGTCGCGCAAGTCGATGAACAGCACGCCGCCATGGTCGCGGATGCGGTGGCACCAGCCCGAGAGCCGCACGGTCTTGCCGATGTCGCTCTCGCGCAGCGCGCCGCAGGTGTGGGAACGATAGCGATGCATGGTCATGATCGGGGCTGATCCTGCGGCTTTTTGGGCCGATTCGAGGCGTTTTCGCGGGTCTGGCAAAGGCGCGCGAAAAACGCATGCAGGGTCGGCTTTGTCAAGGCAAAGCCCCGCCATGGGCATTTCTGCCGCCTCGACAGACTCAGAGCCAATCTGCAAACTCAATGGCGCGACGTGTTGGAGTGCCGATGGCCAAATCGAAATCCCCCAAAAATCCCCATAAAAAGGCGAAGATGGCCAAACTCGCCAGCGTCCGCGACATGAGCACCGCCGAGGCCACGGTCGAGACGCTGCTCGCGCACGGCCTCGACACGATCTATGCGCTGCCCGGCGTCCATAACGACCATTTGTTCGACGCCTTTGCGCGCGCCGGCGAGCGCTTGAAGGTCGTGCACACCCGCCACGAGCAGGGTGCGGCCTATATGGCGCTGGGCGCGGCGCTCGCGACCGGAAAGCCGCAAGCTTATTCGGTGGTGCCGGGCCCTGGCCTGTTAAACTCCGGCGCGGCGCTGCTCACCGCTTACGGCATGAACGCGCCGGTACTGGCGCTGATCGGACAAATTCCCGCTGGCGCCATCGGCCGCGCGCAAGGGCACCTGCACGAGATCAGGGATCAGGCCGGCATCATCGCGCGGCTGGTCGATCATTCGTCGCGGATCGACAAGCCGGCGGAGGCTTCCGCCAAGACCGCCAAGGCGATTGCCTCAATGCATAGAGGGCGGCCAGGACCTGCGGCGCTCGAATGCGCCATCGACGTCTGGGGCCGACGCGGCAAGGTCGGCAAGATCGTAGCGCCCTCGCCGCCGCGCGCGCCGCAAATTGATAGCGGCGCCATCGCCAAGGCGGCGAAGTTGCTCGGGCATGCCAAACGTATTCTGATCGTCGCCGGCGGCGGTGCGCAAAACGCTTCGCTCGAAGTCACTCTGCTCTCGCAGATGCTGCAAGCGCCGGTGCTGTCATACCGGCGGGGACGCGGCGTGCTCACCGACCGAGATCCATTCAGCGTCAATCTGCCGATCGGCCGCGACCTGTGGGGCGAAGCCGACGCCGTGCTCGGCGTCGGCACGCGACTGCTCAACCCGTTCACGCAATGGGGGATGGACCGCGAATTGAAGATCGTGCGCGTCGATGCCGATAAGAACGAGCCGGCGCGCCTGCACAAGCCGAATGTGGCGCTCATTGGAGACGCCGCGCCGCAGCTGCGCGCGCTGATCGACGCGCTTGCCCGCACCAACATCAAGCGCGCGCCGCGTCGCGACGAGATGCAGGCGCGCCAGACAAAGATGCGCGAGCGGCTCGCCAAACTCGCACCTCAACTCGCCTTTCTCGATGCCATCCGTTCCGCGCTGCCGGAAGACGGCATCTTCGTCGACGAGGTCACCCAACTCGGCTTTGCCGCGCGGCTGGCGCTGCCGGTCTATAAGCCGCGCACGTTTCTCTCGCCCGGCTATCAGGATAATCTCGGCTGGGGCTACGCCACCGCGCTCGGCGCGCAACACGCGCGGCCGGACGTTCCTGTCCTCTCGATCAACGGCGATGGCGGTTTCATGTACGCTGCCAATGAACTTGCAACTGCCATGCGCCACCGCATCCCGCTCACCGCCGTGATCTTTACCGACGGGCATTTCGGCAACGTCAGACGCATCCAGGAAGAGCATTTCGGCAACCGGCTCATCGCCTCTGACCTCGCCAATCCCGATTTCGTCAAATTCGCCGAGAGCTTCGGTGCAACCGGCCGGCGGGCGCACAACCCGGCCGAACTAACCGCCGCGCTGCGTCTGTCATTCGGCGCGCGCGAGCCCACTCTTATTGAAGTTCCCGTCACCGCCATGCCGAGCCCCTGGGAATTCATCCACATGCCGCCGGTACGGGGCAAAAAGAAATCTTAGTCGAAATGTTTCATCGCCGCTCAGGATCGGGTTAGGTTGCCGCCGCAATGTCATTGATCACCACCACCGACGCTCTCGCCGCCGTCTGCGACCGAATGGGCAAGCACGCCTTCGTGACGGTCGACACCGAATTTTTGCGCGAGACCACCTATTATCCGCTGCTTTGCGTCGCGCAGATGGCGACCGACGACGAGGCGGTGGTGATCGACGCGCTTAGCCCCGGCATCGATCTTGCGCCGTTTTTCGCGCTGATGGCGAATGAGCAGGTGGTCAAGGTGTTTCACGCCGCGCGCCAGGACATCGAAATTCTGTGGAACATGGGCAAGACCATTCCGCATCCGATCGTCGATACCCAGGTGGCGGCGATGGTGCTCGGCTATGGCGATTCGATTTCATACGACCAGTTGGTGCAGCGCATCACCGGCGACGTGCTCGACAAGTCGAACCGCTTTACGGACTGGACGCGCCGCCCCCTCACCGAGCCGCAGGTCAAATACGCGCTCTCCGACGTCACACACTTGCGTTCGGTCTATGAAAAGCTCGCCGCCGACCTGGATAAGCGCAAGCGCACTAACTGGGTCGAGGCCGAGATGAATGTGCTCACCTCGCCCGAAACCTACCGCATGGACCCGGCCAATGCCTGGGAACGGCTCAAGACGCGCGTGCGCAAGCCGAAGGAGCTGGCGGTCCTAATGGAAGTCGCGGCCTGGCGCGAGCGCGAGGCGCAGACGCGCGACGTACCACGCTCGCGCGTGTTGAAAGACGATGTACTCGGCGACATCGCCACGCAAGCCCCGACTACGATCGAGCGCCTTGGCCATCTGCGCTCATTGCCCAAGGGTTTCGAGCGCTCGCGCTGGGGCGAGGCCATTATCGAAGCGGTGCAGCGCGGGCTGGCGCGCGATCTGAAAACGCTGCCGCGCTTCGAACGCTTCCGCCCGGCGCAAAACGGCGCGGCCACCGTCGAACTTCTGAAGGTGCTGCTGCGCATGACGGCGGAAAGCCACGCGGTCGCCGCCAAGGTGATCGCCACCGTCGACGATCTCGACCGCATCGCCGCCGCCGACGAAGCCGACGTACCGGCGCTCAAAGGCTGGCGGCGCGAATTGTTTGGCGAGAAAGCACTCGCTTTGAAGCACGGCAAGCTGGCGCTCGCGGTCGAAAAAGGCCGCGTGGTGACGGTGGAGAAGAGTCCGGCGCAATAGCGAAGCGGTGCGCGCCGGCCTGCTTCTGAATGGCGGATTAGGCCGCGCAAATTCGCCCGCCAAGGGGACTATAACGATCAAGATCGGCGGTACAAGATTACTGTTCCATCAATCGCCCTACGCTTCGATCACCGGTTCGCGGCCGACCAGCCTGGCCAATTGCCTCAATCGGCTGAACACGCGGTCGCTGGCGAGCCCGCTGTATTTGCCGTGCAGCGTCAGCACGAGTTTACCGCGACGGACCTGCATCGGCACATGCGGAAGAACGCCGCTTTGCCCGGCGGTCAGGATATAGGCAACGCGCATGGCGGCGCCGAGCACGCGCGCGCGGTCGAGAATGTGCGGCGTCGCCAGTTCGCGCAAATGCGTCGGCAGTTCCTCTTCGTTCAACCCGGCGTGGCGCAGGAAAACCGACAAAGCGAGATAAGCGCGCGAGGGATGATCGATCGAAACGAAAGGCCCATGCGCGATGATATTCATCGCCTGCTCGCCCCGATAATCCGGATGCGCGCGCCAGCCGATGTCGGCGAGCAAACAGGCGGCGTGGCGCAGGCGGCGCTCCTCGGCGCTTTCCTCCAGACCCGATGAAGCGATGAATCGGTCGGTCCAGCCGCTGAGTTCCTTGCCATGGCCGGGCGAGCGCGAACGCAGCACGTTGAGATCGGATGCCGCCGATAACAGCGGATCGCGCGAACGCTCGCGCGCATCGAGCAACGAATAGAGCAAGCCCTCGCGCACGCCGAGCACCGAGATCACGACTTCCCTCGGCTTGATCAGGCGCACCAGATTTTCCAGCACCAGCGCGGCGTAGGATAAAAGCGGCCGGCGGGCGGCGTTGACGACTTCGATCTTGGACAGCGTTTCGGTGTCGACGCGATGTACCAGCCTTGAAAACTCCAGCGCCTCCCGCGCCGAGATGCGGTAATTATGCATGACGTGAAACGGATAGCCGGTCTGCCACATGTGCAGGCGCGCCAGTGCGCGCCAGGTGCCGCCGACGGCATAGAACGTGCGGCCCGCGCCGTGATCGAGAATATCGAGATCGGCGAAAGCGTCCTCGACCAGCTTCTCCGCTTTCTTGAGCGAGCGGCCGGTAATGTCCTGCAAAGCGAGGCCGCCGAGCGGCAGCGTCAGCCCGTGGCGCACGCGCGTGCCTTTGACATCGACCAGTTCAAGCGAGCCGCCGCCGAGATCTCCGACGATGCCGTCCGGCTTGTGGATGCCGGATACGATGCCGAAGGCGGTCAATTGCGCTTCGCGCTTGCCCGACAAAATCTTGATCGGTGCGCCGCAGATGCGCTCGGCTTCCTTGATGAAGCTGCGGCCGTTGCGGGCGTCGCGGCAAGCGGCGGTGGCGATGGCGTAGATTTTAGTGACGTGCTGGATGTCGCACAGCGCGCGGAACCGCGCCAGCGCGGCGAGCGCGGTGTCAATCGCCTCCTGCGCCAAGAGGCCGGTGGTCTGCACCTGGCGGCCAAGACCGGCCAGCACCTTTTCGTTGAAGATCGGCGTCGACGAGCGTGTGAGGCCCTCGTAGATGACGAGGCGCACCGAGTTCGAACCGATATCGATGACGGCGATGGCGGGCCCATGATCGAGCCGGCCCTTGGTTGAGGATGGCGGACGGAAACGCTTAAGCGCCTTCGACGAGCCTGCGGATGAGGCTGCGCGGCGAGGATTCTTTGAGCGATTTACCACGGCCCGACAGACTCGGATTGGTCATGAAGTACTTGTGGGCGTTGAAAGGTTCCTCGCCCGGCGCGGCCTTTATGCGCGTTGAACTGCCGTCCGGCAAGACCTTCCAACTTTGCTCGTTATCCCTGAAATTTGCGACCATAATCTGGCCCAAGACCTGCTCGTGTACTGTGGCATTGAGGATCGGGCACAGCACTTCGACCCGGCGGTCGAGATTGCGCGGCATCATGTCGGCGGAGGAGAAATATACCGCCGCCTTCGGGTGCGGCAGCGGGTGTCCATCGCCGAAGCAATAGATGCGGCCATGCTCGAGGAAGCGCCCGACAATGGATTTGACGCGGATATTGTCGGACAGGCCCGGCACGCCGGGTCGCAGGCAACAGATGCCGCGCACCACCAGATCGATTTTCACGCCGGCGCCGGAAGCATCGTACAGCGCATCGATAATACCGGGATCGACCAGCGAATTCATCTTCATCCAGATCGCCGCCGGCTTGCCGGCCTTGGCGTTGGCAGCTTCCTGCTCAATGTGATCGTGGATGCGCTTGCGCAAATTCACCGGCGAGATCGCCATGCGTTCGAGTTCGGCCGGCTCGGCGTAACCGGTGATGTAATTGAAGATGCGCGCCACGTCGCGCGCGATCACCGGGTCGGCGGTGAAGAACGAAAGGTCGGTGTAAACCCGCGCGGTGACGGGGTGATAATTGCCGGTGCCGACATGTACGTAGGTCGCCAGCGCTCCCCCTTCGCGCCGCACCACCAAGGACAACTTGGCGTGCGTCTTAAGTTCGATGAAACCGTAGACCACTTGCGCGCCGGCGCGTTCGAGATCTCGCGCCCAGCGGATATTGGCTTCCTCGTCGAAGCGGGCTTTCAGTTCGACCAGCGCGGTGACTGATTTTCCGGCCTCGGCGGCTTCAACAAGCGTCTTCACGATCGGGCTTTCGGCCGAGGTGCGGTAGAGCGTCTGTTTGATCGCGACGACGTTGGGATCGCGCGCCGCCTGTTGCAGGAATTGCACCACCACGTCGAACGATTCATACGGATGGTGGACGACGAGGTCTTTCTGCCGGATCGCCGCGAAAGCGTCGCCGCCGTGGTCGCGGATGCGTTCGGGATAGCGCGGGTTATAGGGTACGAATTCGAGATCGGGGCGGTCGAGCCTGGTGAGTTGCGCCAGATCGTTGAGCGCCAGGACACCATCGACCATGAAGACTTCGTCATCGGCGACCGCGAGCGCACGTTGCACGAATTCACGCAATTCCGCCGGCATGGTGGCGTTGAGTTCGAGCCGGATCACCGAGCCGCGCCGACGCTGTTTGAGCGCGGTCTCGTAGAGACGCACCAGGTCTTCGGCTTCTTCTTCGATTTCCACTTCGGAATCGCGGATGGCGCGGAAAGCTCCCGCGCCCTTGACCGCATAGCCGGGAAACAATCGCGCAATATGCAGCGCGGTCGCCTCTTCCAGCGTAATCAGCCGGATGGCCTGATCGCCGGTACTCGGCAATTTGATGAAGCGCTCTATCCTCTGCGGCATGCGAATAAGGGCGTTCATCGCCTTGCCATCGCGCAGCCGCGACAATTGCAGCGCCATCGAGAAGCCGAGATTGGGAATGAACGGGAACGGATGCGCCGGATCGATGGCGAGCGGCGTCAACAACGGGAAAACGTGAATGAGGAAGTGTTCTTCGAGCCAGGTCTTCTCGGCTTTCTTGAGATCGGCGCCATCGACCAGCGTAACGCCGGCCTCTGCGAGGGCGGGCCGCAATTCCAGCCAGCGGTGCTGCTGGTCATACGAAAGTTGCGAGACTGCCTCGCCGATGCGCGAAAGCTGCTCTGACGGCGTCAGCCCGTCCGGACTACGCGTCGTGATGCCCTGGCGCACTTGGCCTTTGAGGCCGGCAACCCGCACCATGAAGAATTCGTCGAGGTTATTGGCCGAAATCGACAGAAACCGCACCCGCTCGAGGATCGGGTGATTGCCGTTCGCCGCCTCTTCCAGGACGCGGCGGTTGAAGTGCAGCCAGGACAGTTCGCGGTTGATAAAGCGGCCGGGCAGCGTGCGCAGATCGGGCTCGGGCTGCTGAGGGGCCTGCTCGATCGCCGGCGCTGAGGAAATTTCCTTAGCTGTTACAGTTACTTGCGCGCGATCTGCCATACGCCTGACGGTCATCAAAATGAGGTACCGGGGTGATCTTACAGTCCCGGTCAAAAGAATTCGTTAGCCGACGAAGATGGCGGCTGCATGACAGTTCGCGCTTGGTAGTGGGTCAGTTTCAATTAAGACACCCCCCGTGACACAACCCTAGCTGGTGATTAACATGCCACCACTTATAAACGGGGGGCTGAAATGTGGGTGTTGGTAGTGGTGTTTTTGCAAACCGGTAGCGGATTCACAATTCCGGGATATTCGTCGGTAGAAAAATGTATTGCTGCCTCTAACGAGACCAGCAGAGGTCTTCAGGCGGCGGCCCAAATGGGCGCTCGAATAACATTTATGTGCAAGCATGTTGATTGATTAGCTTGCGAGTGCTTTGCGGTTTTTACTCTTCTCTCAAAGCCACACGACTGCCTCGCACCTAAACCAATTGATTGCATCTTCGCGGTTAGCAAAGCCGCGAATCTCCTCAGAGTCACCGTTCGGGCCATACCGCCAATATGCACGCTCGCGCTTTGCGGGCGGCGGCCCTCAAGGCCCAAAAACAGGCGTCAGGGTGTCCGGAACAGTTCGGCCGCGAGCGCCCGTGTCACCGGCCGGTGCTGGCGCAGCGCCTCTTCGTCGAGCTGCTTGACCGCGGCGCGGATGCCGATGAACGAGCGCTCGATGCGGTTGGCGAGGTAATTCACCAGTGCCTCGTCAAACGCCAACTGCCGGTCGGCGGCAAGCTTGACGATCAGCGCGCGCAGCAGTGCATCGTCCGGCGCGGCCAGTGCGACCACCGGCAAAACTTTCAGCCGCGAGGCGAGATCGCGAATATGCAACGCATAACCCGCCGGCGCAGACCGCGCGGTGAAGAGCACATCGGCGCGTTCCTCGCGCGCGAGGTTTATAAGATGAAACAGCGCGCGCTCGTCGAGGCCTTCTGGCTCCAGGTCCTCGACCACGAGCGCGCCGGTTGCGAGAGCTTGCGGCAGATCGGTTTCGTCCAGGCGTTTGCCCGACAACACGCGCGCACCGGATGCGCGCGCCCAGATCGCAGCGAGATGGCTTTTGCCGGAACCTTCCGGCCCGACCAGCACCATCAGCCGGTCCGGCCAATCCGGCCAGCGTTCGATCAACGCCAGCGCCTTGGCATTGGACGGGCCTTCGAGAAAATCCTCGCGTGCAAAGCTGATGGCGTGATCAAGCGCAAGCACAAGCTGACGGGGCGCCAAAGCCTGATCGATGCTGTCACTCATGCCGCCGGCCACAAATCGAATTTCTTGCGAATTCTTTGCGAATTCCTTGCCAAACTCAATCGACGCTCTCGCCGGTGAACAGCGAGCTTTCCAGATAGCGCCTGAGCGCGAAGCGGCACAACACCCCAATGGTGGCGGCGAGCGGCACCGCCACCAGAAGCCCGACAAAGCCGAACAAATAGCCGAACGCAAGAAGCGCGAAGATCAGCCAGACCGGATGCAGGCCGACGCTTTGGCCGACCAGCTTGGGCGACAAGACGTTGCCTTCGAGAAACTGACCGACCAGAAAGATGCCGAGCACAAAAGCGATCGACGAGTAGTGCGGCCAGAATTGCGCGACCGCGACTCCGAGCGCAAGGATCAATCCGGTCATCGAGCCGACATAGGGAATGAAGGTAATCAAACCGGAAATAAGGCCGATCAGCAGGCCGAAGTTCAGCCCGCTCAGCGTCAGCGCAATGGCGTAGAACGAGCCAAGGATCAAACAGACGGCGCTTTGTCCGCGCACAAAGCCGGCGATGGCAACATCGATCTCGCGCGCCAGCGCGCGCACGGTGGTGCGCTGATGCAGCGGTATCCAGCTGTCGGCGGTGCGGATCATACGATGCCAGTCGTAGATGAGGTAGAACGCCACCACCGGCGTCACCACAATCAGCGAGAATAGCGATATCAGCGCGCGCCCGCCCGACCACAACGACGTCAACAAAGTTGTCAGGTAGCCGGCGCCTTGCGTCACCAGATCGCTGATTGCTTTGTCGCTGGCAATGCCAGAGCCGACGATCTTCTGCACCCATGGGTTACTCGGATCGTTGACGAGCGAGCGCAACTTGGTCACGTAGCCCGGAATGTTGTCGATGAAGGACGACAACTGCCCGCCCAGCATCGGCGCGATCAGGAGGATCATCAATATGATCGCCAACACAACCAGCGTAATGATAATGAGCGCGGCCGCCAAGCGATGCAGCCCTAGCCTCTCCAGCCGGTCGGTCAGCGGCGTCAGCAGATAAGCAATGGCCATGCCCGCGACGAAAGGCAGCAAAATTTCCGAGAGCAGCCACAGCAACAGAATGAAAACGGCAAGCGCAATCGGCCAGAACACGAATTGACGCTGCATGCCGACGCCGCCGGTGACGGGCTGGCGCGGCACCACCGGCAGGCGCGCGCGCGCCGGCATTTTGGGGGGTGTGCTCACCGGCTGGCCGCCGCGGAATTCATGTGGCGTACCCATTCAGCGAGATAAGCGCCGACCGACAACAGCGTCGTCACCGCGACCAAGCCCATCAGCGCCAGTTTGAGCATTGCGGCCTCGTAGTGAAATCCGAGCGAGCCGAGCACCACGCATGCGAACACAATCTGCGCCACGGTGTTGAGCTTGGAAACCAAGAGCGGCCTGATCTTGAGCGGGTTGCCCATCAGCCAGGACAGCATGATCCCCCCGACGATCAAGATATCCCGCGACACCACCAGGATCACCAGCCAGCGCGGGATGTCCCCGTTGATCCCAAGGGTCAAATAAATCGACACAATCAATGCCTTGTCGGCGAGCGGGTCAAGATAGGCACCCAGTTCGGTCACCATGTTGAAGCGCTTGGCCAGGAAGCCGTCGATGGCGTCGCTAACGCCGGCCGCCAAGAACAGCACGAAGGCGATCCACATGGCATTGGACGCGATCGCCCACACCACGACTGGCACCAGCAAAATACGTCCCAGCGTAATCAGGTTTGGAATACTCAACGACGATCCCGGCTATTTGGACAAAAACCCCGGCGCGAGGGCGGAAAACCGAACGGTCCCGATCTTGAGTATAACGGGACAGCGGCCATTGCGCGAACGCCGTTTAGGCCGTACCAACCGCGCAATAGCGAGGAAAACAATGGCAGATCAGGGGCGCGGCCTCACTTACGCGCAAGCCGGTGTCGACATCGACGCCGGCAACCGGATGGTGGAACTGATCAAGCCGCTGGTGCGCGCCACCGCGCGGCCCGGCGCCGACAGCGAAATCGGCGGCTTCGGCGGGCTGTTCGATCTCAAACGCGCTGGCTTCAAGGATCCCGTGCTGGTGGCCGCCAATGACGGCGTCGGCACCAAGGTCAAGATCGCCATCGAGACCGGCCGTCACGACACTATCGGCATCGATCTGGTCGCCATGAGCGTCAATGACCTGGTAGTGCAAGGCGCCGAGCCGCTGTTCTTCCTCGACTATTACGCCACCGGTAAACTCGAGCCTGAAATCGGCGCGGCCGTCGTCGCCGGCATTGCTCTCGGCTGCCGGCAGGCCGGCTGCGCGCTGATCGGCGGCGAGACCGCCGAGATGCCGGGGCTCTATCACGGCGACGATTACGATCTCGCCGGCTTCGCGGTCGGCGCGGTCGAGCGCGGCGAGGTCTTGCCACGCGCCGACATCGCGGAAGGCGATGTGATCCTCGGACTTGCCTCCTCCGGCGTCCATTCGAACGGCTATTCGCTGGTGCGCAAGGTGGTCGCCAAAAGTGGATTGCTGTGGAGCGCGCCCGCGCCTTTTGCAGCCGATGTTTCGCTCGGCGAAGCGATCCTGACGCCGACGCGCATTTACGTGAAGTCATGCCTGGCGGCAATCCGCGCTACGAAAGCTGTTAAGGGTTTCGCGCATATCACCGGCGGCGGCTTTCCCGACAACATTCCGCGCGTGCTGCAGAAAGGTCTGGGCGCGCGCATCGATCTGGCGCACGTGAACGCGCCGCCGGTATTTCGCTGGCTGGCGCAAGTCGGTAATATCGCGCCCAACGAAATGCTGCGCACGTTCAATTGCGGCGTCGGCATGATCGCCGTGGTGGCGCCGAAGGACGCCGACGCGGTGAGCGCCGCGTTTACGCAAGCCGGAGAACAGGTTGCCACCATCGGCGAGGTCGTTCGCGCCGAGGCTGAGCCGCGCGTCGTTTATGACGGCGCGCTCGAACTCAAGCTATGAGCAGCCGATGAGCCGCAAACGCGTCGCCGTCCTCATTTCCGGCCGCGGCTCCAACATGGCGGCGCTGATTGAGGCTGCCAAAGATAAACATTATCCGGCCGGGATCGCTCTCGTTATGTCGAATAGGCCCGACGCCGGCGGCTTGGCGACCGCGAGCGAGGCGGGCATCGAAACCCAAGTCGTGGATCACAAACAATTCGGCAAGGATCGCGCCGCCTTCGACACCGCCATGCAGAAGGTGCTTGAGGCCTACAGCATCGAACTCGTCTGTCTCGCAGGATTCATGCGTCTACTTTCATCCGGCTTCGTCGCGCAGTGGAACGAGCGCATGCTCAACATCCATCCCGCGCTCTTGCCCGCCTTCAAAGGCCTCGACACCCACAAGCGCGCGCTTGACGCCAGCGCCGAAGTCCACGGCGCCACCGTCCATTTCGTCGTGCCGGAAATGGACGCCGGGCCGGTCATCGTGCAAGGCGCGGTTACTGTGCACACTGACGACACCGAACAAACCCTTTCCGCGCGCGTCCTGGCGGTCGAGCACCGGATTTATCCACAGGCGCTCCGGCTAGTGTCGGAAGGCCGCGTGCGTGTGGTTGATGGAAAATGCCTGATCGACGGGGCTCCTGTGCCTGACGCGACCGCGCTGACGCCCGCTCCGTGAACATCGCACAGCAATGTGAATAAACGGCTTCGCACGGGTGTTATAGTGGAGTGCTCCACCAGATTGCCGGAGCTCAACAACGGAAAGAGCAAAGGGGATACGCATGGCTAGGAAGACGACGGCAGGTGAGCCGACACTATTTTTTCCGGCGCTCGCTGAATTTTACGCATCGGTATCCGACCTTTGGTATCCGATGATCCGCATCATGGCCGGCGCATTTCTTTTCACGCACGGTTGGATGAAGTTGCATTCAGGCGTCGCCGGTGTCGCCGGCTTCATGGCCAAAAGCGGTTTCGCCCCGCCGACCGCCTTCGCATATGCCGCTATTTTCCTGGAGACCGTCGGCGCAGTCTGCATCGCGGCAGGCTTATTCACACGCTTTTTCGCGGCCGCCCTCGCCATCGAATTTGCTTGCATTGCGTGGCTCTATAGCGCCCAGGGCTTCGGCAAGATGGAACCGGTCTTGATCTGGGGAATCCTGTTCTTCGCCATCGCCTTGCGCGGCGGCGGGCCTTACTCGCTCGACCGCGTGATCGGCAAGGAACTGTAAGACTATCGACCTGTCATTCCGGACGCCGCGAAAGCGGCGATCCGGAATCCAGATATCGTTTGTCGCGGCCGGATGCCAGGTTCGCGAGCCGTAGCGCGTCGAAGGCGCGCCTGTACGCGTGAACCCTAGTCGCTTACGCGCCGTCATCCGCAGTCATCAGATCTTGTCGAAGCCACCGCCTGCCGCCACGAAACCCCCGGTGACGCGCAACGAGTCGATTGCGCCATGCTGCTCGATCGGGACGACGCCGGCTCCGTTGGTCTTGACGCCGCCGCTGATCTCGATCTCGCGCGCCGAACCGCCCGGCTTGATGCTCAGCGCGATGGCCGAGAGCGTGATGACGACACCCTTGACCAGTGACGGCCCAGTGCCGCCGAACGTCTCAATGCCGCGATGCACGACGAGGCGGCCGATGGGCTGGCTGATCTGAACGCCGACCGCGCCGTCGGCATGGGTGATAACGCGGTCGAACTCCGCGAGGTTGACCGTGCCGGTATACACATTGAAGCCGCGCGCGCCCTGACCGAAGGTCTCGATCGGCGCGTTGACCTTCAGTTCATGGACGATGCCGAAGTTGACGAAGCCGATGCCGCTGGGGCCATGCGAGGTGATTTTCGCCTCCGCGGTCCAGCGATCCACCACGCCCCAGTTGTCCAGCACCATGTCGTTGACGCCATAGGTCACGACCGGCCCGCGATTGCGCACCACATCGGCATAGGCGCCGTAAACCGTGAACACACCACCGGTGATCTCATCCGCCGTGCCCGGCGCAATGCCGCCGTCGCTGTAGACCGCATCGGTCTCCAGCCGCCGCACGTTGAGCCGGCCGGCCTTGTCGCCGCCGCCGCTGACAAAGATGCCGCTGCCGCGAACCGGCGCGCCATCGCGACCCGCCGAAAGGCCGACGAGATCGGCACTGACCACCACGCTGGTATCCTGCTGCATGTTCCAGAGCGTGAACGCGCCGTTGATGACGTAGACGCCGTAGCCGTGTGGGCGTTCTTTCTCGCCGCGAGCATCGGCCGCGATGATATCAAGTCCATTCACATCGACGTGGCCTCCGCGCACCTTGTCGCGGGCGAGAATCTGAACGCAGCCGGTCGTCGTGACGCCGCGCAATTCGATCCGCCCGAGACTTTCGACCGAGGTGTCGTTGAAGATCGCGCGTTTGTCCTCGGAGGCGTTCAGGCGAATGTTGTGGATACGGTTGTCAGACGACAACTGAAGGCCATCAATACCCGCGGCGAAAGTGACGGAAGAGTGTTCGTGTTCACCCCGTAAAAACTGTCCGGGAGCGAGGCGGACGGAAGGGACGTTGATCAAATCGCCGTGAACAACAATTCGCTGGATGCTCTTGTCTTTAGTCAGGGCGACGAATTCTTCGGCAGTGGCGGCTGACTTTTCATTGTAATTCATGTGATTGCCCTTCCAGCGCTCGATCTGTGAAGAAGCTTCACCGCACCATACACAGTCCGGCCGACGTGCGAAATCGGCACTTGTCGGACCGCGCGATGTCCGGCTTGAGTCCGGAATATGCACCAAAGCAGGCGCTCGCCGACGCTTCTGAATTTATGGGTTCGCGCCCTGGTCCGCCGCCTTGCGCACCCACACTTTGTTATCGTGGAACGCCGCGCCGCCGAACGGCGCAATCGAATCCGCGCCGGTCAGCGTATTGATGCCGCAGCCGTCCGCATAAGCGCTGTTCGGCCAGATCGATTCCGCGATCAGCACCCCGCGCCGCAGACCCTCGAAGAATTTGGCGTGCAGCCGGACTTGTCCGCGCATGTTGCCCAGCACAACATAATCGCCATCGTCGATGCCCTGCCCCGCCGCGTCGTCGGGATGAATGAACACGGTGGGGCGGCTTTCCTGCGCGATCGACGTTGGCGTTTCATTGAACGTCGAATTCAGAAATCCGCGCGCCGGCGAGGTGGCGAGCCGGAACGGGTGCGCGCCGTCCGCCTGCTCGATCGATGTCCAGTGATCCGGCAGCGCCGGCATGTTCGCCACCAGCCCGCTATTGTATGGGCTGCGGAACGGCACATTCGGCCAGTCCGGCTTGAAGCGGAATTTTTTATCCGGCCAGTTGAAGCCGTCGAGATAATGCGCTTGCCGGAACGGCGGCTGACAATCGAGCCATTTATTCTCTTGCAATTCAGCCAACGTGCCACGCTTAGAGACTTGCAGCATTTGGTCGATCAATTCGCGCGGGCTCATGTCGAAGCCTCTGTGCTGCGCACCGACACGTTTCGCCAGCGCCGATATGACCTGGTGATTATTCCAGCACTCGCCGGGAGGCTCGACCAGTTTCGGGCCAAGGATAATGTATTGATGGCCGCCGCCGCGGTAAACGTCGTCATGTTCGAGAAAGGTCGTCGCGGGCAGCACGATGTCGGCCATTTGGGCAGTCTCGGTCATGAACTGCTCGTGCACGCAAGTGAACAAGTCACTACGCGTAAAGCCGCGTTTCACCAGTGTCTGATCGGGCGCGACCGAAACCGGATTGGTGTTCTGGATAATCAATGCATCGACCGGCGGCCCGCCCTGCAAGGCTTCGCGGTCGCCGGTGAGGATCGCGCCGATGCGCGACTGATCGAGCACACGCACCGACCGGTCGAATAGGTCGAGCCCCTCGATGATGGTCTTGTCGAGTTTGTAGATGTCGGCGTTTTGGTGAAACGCGCCGCCGCCTTCGTATTGCCACGCGCCTGTCACCGCCGGAATGCAGCTTGCCGCATGCATGTTGGCCGCGCCGTTGCGCGAGCGGGCAAAGCCATAGCCAAGCCGGAAGAAGGCGCGCTTGCGGCCGCCGATCAGCGCGGCGAATTCCTCAATGGTCTCGACCGGCGCGCCGGTGATCGCTGATGCCCATTGCGGCGTACGCATTTTCAAATGCGCTTCCAATTCGCGCGGCGCGTCGGTGTATTTGTCGAGATAGTCCCAGTCGGCGAAGTCGTCGCGAAACAGAATATGCATCACGGCGCAGGCGAGCGCGCCGTCGGTGCCGGGTTTTACCAGCACCGGCAGGTCGGCCTGCTCCATGGTGCCGTTCATATAAATGTCGACCGCCGCGATCTTGGCGCCGCGTTCCTTGCGCGCGCGCACCGCGTGCGTCATCACGTTGATTTGCGTGTTGACCGCGTTGGTACCCCAGATCACCACCAGATCGGATTTCGCCATCTCGCGCGGATCGGGACCCGCCACCTTGCCGGTGCCGGCGGCAAAGCCGGCATAAGACGGATTGACGCAAATGGTGGAATGGAAGCCGGAATATTTCTTGGCGTGGCGCAGCCGGTTGATGCCGTCGCGCTGCACCAGCCCCATGGTGCCCGCATAGTAATAGGGCCACACGCTCTGCGCGCCGTTGCGCGCTTCCGCTTTCAGAAAATTCTCGGCGACAAGATCGAGTGCGTCGTCCCAGCTTATCTGGCGGAATTCGCCCGCGCCCTTGTCGCCGACGCGCTGCATGGGATGCAACAGGCGCTGCGCGTGATGCTCGCGCTCGGCGTAACGCGCGACCTTGGCGCAGATCACCCCCGCCGTGTAATCGTTATCCTTGGCGCCGCGCACGCGGCCGATGGTGTGCGCGTCGAGGAGTTCGACCTCAAGCGCGCAGGTTGACGGGCAGTCGTGCGGACAGGCGGAATAGCCGATAGTTTTGGGGCGGACGGCTTGATTCATAGCACGTCACTATACCGTCATTCCGGACGTTGCGCAGGGGGCGTCCGGACGCCGGTTCCAGTGAACGGCCGGGCTAAACCTCGCTCTCGACCGGAGGCCTGCGGAGACGCAGCAGGATGAAACCGGTGGCGACCACGAAGACGGCACCGACCGGCGCCGACCAGACGTGGGCTTGCTCGACCAGATGACGGCCCAGATAGGCCTCGACCGCCGCGTCCTTGACGATGATTTCGCCGGCCACCCAGCCGAGCAACGCCGCGCCTGCCCACACCAGGATCGGGAAACGCTCGAGCAGGCCCATCAGGATGGCACTGCCCGCGATGATGAGCGGCACGCTGGTGGCGAGACCGAAGATGATCAGCACCGTCTTGATAGTGAGTGCGTGCGCGATGTCGATGTGCGCCGCCGCCGACTCAGCCGACGCCGCGATCGCAATCACGTTATCGAGGCTCATGACGATGTCGGCCACCGTGACCAGCCACACGGCGCGCAACAGCGTATCGCCCGCCTTGACGCTGCCTTCCGAATGGTCGTCGTTCGGCAGGATCAGCTTAACGGCGATCCAAAAGAGCAGCAGGCCGCCGGCGAGCTTGAGGAACGGAACGGCCATAACCTGCGCGATGAGGACCGTGAAAAGGACGCGCAGCAGCACAGCCGCGCCGGCGCCGAGCACAATGCCCCAGAAGCGCTGACGCGACGGCAACGTGCGACAGGCCAAAGCGATGACAACGGCGTTGTCGCCGGACAGAAGGATGTTGATCCAGATGATCTGGCCGAGTGCGATCCAAAACGGCGCGTGGAAGAAGCTTTCTACCAAATATTGCAATGAATCCCTCTGCTAGCTCTGCGTTACCGAACCGGCCGAGCCCGGACCGGCATCAAGTTTCATTTTGCCGGGAGCGAGGCCAAAAGACCGTGCGACGCGCGCCAGGCTCGATCGCGACTCACCTGCCATGCGACGTAAAAGACGTGGACCGTTCCGAAGACACCGATGGCCACCAACGACCACCGCAGTGTTTCCGTCGTCTCAGGTCCGAGGTGATGTCGCAGCGTCAGATAAGGCAGAGCCCACAGAGCGACAGCCGCCGCCCAATTGGAAAATACATTATCGCGTAGGCTTGGCATTCTTCGGCCCTCCATGCCGCCGGCGCGATTCGTTTGCGCACTTCTCGCGCGCAAAGGAGCGCCTTCTGCACGGCTGCACGCGTGTGCCCTGCCAGCCTTTCAGCCCGCAAAGACAGCACCGCGCTTCCGCCAGTTTGACCAACGAAGGATGGGGTCGAAGGCAGGCCATACAACTCAGGATGAATGCCCGGGGTATAGACCTTGGGTAATTTCACCTAGGTGTTATTATCGAGGGGAAAGCCACCAGAAAGGTGTACAGCTTGACGGTCAAAGGATTGCAGGCAGAGCGACTGCATAAGATGGCCTTTCCGCGCGTTTTTTACGCTCCGAAGATCGTCATTGTCGTTACCTATCTCGCAGCCTACGCGCTGCTGGATTGGTTGAGCTTCATCGAGCCCTACGCACAACTGAGCATCACGCCGTGGAATCCCGGCATTGGGCTGAGCTTTGTCCTCCTGCTCATGTTCGGCCGGCGGATGATTCCTTTTGTCGTCGTCGCCCCGCTCCTCGCCGACATTCTCCAGCGGCAATTTTCTCTGCCGTGGATATTCGAAATCGCGTCGTCGGCTCTGATCGGCGCCAGCTACTCGCTGGCCGCCCTGTTCCTGCTCCGGCCGAGCATACGCTTTGACTCCGCACTGTCGTCGATGCGCGACCTGCTTCTGCTGATGGTGGTGGCGGCGATCAGCGCGGCTTGCGTCGCCGTGGGTTATGTCGGGCTGACGGTTTTTGCCGGGCTTCTCCCTCCGATAGACTTTGTCGCCGCGGCGCTGCGCAACTGGGTCGGCGATGTCATCGGCATCATCGTCGTCACCCCCGTCTCATTGCTCGCACTGACCCGCCCGCGGCTTCTTACAATGTCGACGGAGACCGCACTGCAACTGGCGGCCATCGGATTAGCGCTGGTGGTGGTTTTCGGCGTCGTAGAAGAACAGCAATTTCAGTTGTTCTATGTGCTGTTCCTGCCGATTGTCTGGATGGCCGTGCGCACCGGTTTGGAAGGCGTCAGCGCCGGCATTCTCATCACGCAACTCGGTCTTATCGTCGCCATCCATCTTTTTCCCACCGGATCGTTCAACGTGACGTCGTTCCAGGCCCTGATGCTCGTGCTCGCCATGACCGGACTTGTCGCCGGCGAGTTGGTAACCGAGCGGCGGCGCACGCAATCGCAACTGCGGGTGCAGCAGGAGCAGCTCTCGCGGGTCGCCAGGCTTGGCAGTATGGGTGAACTCGCGGCCGCGGTGGCGCACGAACTCAATCAGCCCCTGACCGCGGCCGGCACCTATACGCGGCTGGTCGATGACGCGATCAGCTCAGGCAACACCAACCCGAAGATGGTCGCGGAGACCGCAAAGAAGGCCGTCGCTCAGGTCGAGCGCGCTGCGGAAGTGGTGCGCCGGCTACGCGCCCTCGTCCGGCTCGATCGCAGCAACCGCGCATCATGGAAGGTCGAGCGTGCGGTCAAGGACACGGTCGAGCTATGCCAACCCGACCTCGACCGCCATCACGTGACCATCCGTTCCAGCATCCCGAACGATCTGCCGAGCGTCATGATCGACCTGATTCAGATCGAACAGGTCTTGATCAACCTTCTGCGCAACGTGATTGACGCTCTTGGCGAAAGCAAGAACTTGCGTGGCATCATTGCCATCGACGCCAAGGTAGCCGATGCGGACTTTGTCGAAGTCCGCGTCACCGACACCGGCCCCGGCTTTTCCAGCCAATTTCTTGAAAATGCCTTCGTGCCCCTCTCGTCGACCAAGGCCGACGGCCTTGGCATCGGGCTTTCGCTCTGCAAGTCGATTATCGAGGCGCATGGCGGGCTCCTCAAACTCGAGGGCGGCACACAAGGCGCCGTCGTCCGCTTCACCCTGCCAATCGCAAAGACCGCGTAACCATGGCCAAATCCATTCATATCGCTTTAATCGACGATGACGAGGCCGTGCTCGATTCTCTGGGCCTCTACATGCACACGCAGCAGATAGCGACCGCGGGCTTTTCGACGGCGCAGGAATTCCTTACAGCCCTCCAGCAGCACAAACAATTTGATTGCATCGTATCCGACGTGCGGATGCCCGGCATGTCCGGCCTCGAACTCGTGCGCGAACTCAAGAGCCGTAATATCGGCGCGCCGATCGTGTTGATCACCGGCCACGGCGACGTGGACATGGCGGTCGCGGCCATCAAGGTCGGCGCTGCCGACTTTATTGAGAAGCCGTTTGATGAGAGCCGGCTGCTTGCCAGCGTGCGGGATGCGATCGAGGAAAGCCAGCAGCGGGAGAATTTCGGCGAACAGAAGGATTTGCCGGCGAAGTTCGAATCCCTCACCGCACGCCAGCGTCAGGTCATGGAGCTTGCCGTCGCCGGCCTGTCGAACAAGGAAATCGGATCGCGGCTCGACATCAGCCCGAAGACCGTCGAGAACCATCGTGCCTGGGTCATGGAGCGCATCGGCGCGCGCAACATTGCCGAGCTTGTGCGCCTGGCCATGAAATATGACCGACAGTCATGATAGGTCCGGGCGCCCTGTCCAATAGAAAAGCCGCGCCACGGCGACGGTGACGCGGTCTCTTGACGCGGACGAATCAGACCTCGCTCGCCACCGGCTTATGGGTGCTGCGCCAAACGAACCCGCAGCCGAGCACGAACACGGCGCCGACGATCTGCGCCGCCAGTTCGACATGCTCCGGTTCATAGCCGCTGAAGAAATTCAGCACGACAGAGTCGCTGGCGAAGATCTCGCCCGCCACCCAGCCGAGGACACCGGCGCCGCCCCAGATGAGGATCGGGAAGCGTTCAAGCAGGGCCAGGATGATGGCGCTGCCGGCGATGACAATCGGGATACTGACCACAAGACCGAGCGTCAGCAGGACATAATCGCCTTTGGCCACCGCGGCGACGGCGATGACGTTGTCCAGGCTCATGACGATGTTGGCCACGACGACGAGGCGCACCGCGCGCCACAGATCCTCGATAGCCTCCGGCGTATCCTCGGCGTCGTGGGCCGCCGGCGCGAGCAGCTTGATCGCGATCCAAAGAAGGGCGATCGCGCTGAACAGCTTGAGATAAGGCAGCGTCATCAGAACCGAGACGATGCCGGTAAAGACAATCAGCAGGACGGACGCCACACCCGCGCCGATGATCATGCCCCAGCGCCGCTCTTTTGGTGGCAGACCACGGCAGGCCAGCGCGATGACGACGGCGTTGTCGCCGGACAGAAGGATGTTGATCCAGATGACCTGAATGACCGCCAGCCAGAACGTCGGGTGGCTCATCTCATTCACAATAACGTCCATGAATCCTCCGCTAAGTAACTGTCTTTTCTAGTTTTTTCTTGCCGACAAAAAGAAACATGGCGCGCACTTTACAGTGCACGCCATGCTGTGACTAGGTGAAACCACCTAGGTATTAGTCGACGATTTCGTTGCCGGAAAAGAACTGCGCGATTTCCTTCGCGGCGGTCTCGGGGGCATCGGAACCGTGCACCGAATTCTCGCCGATCGATTTGGCGTGCACCTTGCGGATGGTATTCGGCGCGGCCTTCGCCGGATCGGTCGCGCCCATCACGTCGCGGTATTTTGCGATGGCGTTGTCGCCCTCCAGCACCTGCACCACGACCGGACCGGAGGTCATGAAATCCACCAGCTCGCCGAAGAACGGCCGCGCCTTGTGCACGCCGTAGAACTCCTCGGCTTGCGCCCGCGTAATGCGCACGCGCTTCTGCGCTACGATGCGCAGGCCGGCGGCCTCGATCATGGCATTGATCGCGCCGGTGAGGTTACGCTCGGTCGCGTCGGGCTTGAGGATCGAAAAGGTACGCTCGGCCGGCATCTGGTTGGTCCTTCACTGGGATTGATTGGCGACGTTAAAGACATTCATTGGAACGCCCCGGTTGCGGCGGCTTATACCGGGGGCCTATCGGGGCGGCAAGCGCGCCGCGCCATAGCGGGGGTCGGCCATGAAAGAGCGTTACCGGATGTTCGCCGGCTACAATAGCTGGTGCAACGAGCGGCTCTATGACGCGGCTTCCAAGGTGCCGGATGCCGATTACCGAGCCGACCGTGGCGCTTTCTTCAAGTCGCTGCACGGCACCCTCAACCATCTTCTGGTCGGCGACCGCATCTGGATGAAGCGATTCACCGGCGTCGGCAGCCTGCCGGAAAGCCTGGACGCTATCCTCTACGACAATTTCGAGGTGTTGCGGGCGGCGCGCCGGACCCAAGACGTGCTGATCGCCCGCTATATCGCCGGGCTCGATAACGAGGTGCTCAGCGGAACCATCCGCTACAAAACCTTCGTCAAGCCGCGGACCATCGAACAGCCGCTCGCCCCTGCCCTCGACCATTTCTTCAACCACCAGGCCCACCACCGCGGGCAAGCGCACGCTTTGCTCTCATCCATGCTCGGCAACTACTTAACGCCGAGCTTCGACCTCATCATCTACCAGCGCGAGACCGGGCAAGGCGGCATTCGCAAAATCGAATAACCTTCTTGCCTAAAGAGGGATTGCATCCCGCAGCGCCGTCGTCCAAAAGGCGCGCATGCTCGTCATCAACGACCTCACTATCCGCATCGCCGGCCGTTCATTATTGGAAGACGCCTCCGCCCGAATCATTCCAGGCGCGCGCGTCGGTCTCGTCGGGCGCAACGGCACCGGCAAGTCGACGCTGTTCAACGTCATCACCGGCGAGATGGGGGCGGAGACCGGCTCGATCGAAATGCCGCCGCGCTGGCGTATCGGACGGCTGGCGCAGGAAGCGCCGAACGGACCGGAGAGCCTGCTCGAAGTGGTGCTGAAAGCGCCGAGCGAGCGCACCGAATTGATGCACGAAGCAGAGATCGCCACCGACCCGCACCGCATCGCCGAGATCCAGACCCGGCTCGCCGATATCGGCGCGCATGCGGCCCCTGCCCGCGCGGCGTCGATTCTGTCGGGCCTGGGCTTCTCGACCGCCGATCAGGCGCGCCCCTGCACCGAATTCTCCGGCGGCTGGCGCATGCGCGTCGCGCTCGCGGCGACTTTGTTCTCCGAGCCAGACTTGTTGATGCTCGATGAGCCGACCAATTATCTCGACCTCGAAGGCACGCTGTGGCTACAGGACCATCTGGCGCGCTATCCGCATACGATGATCATCGTCAGCCATGATCGCGATCTGCTCGACAACGCAGTCAATCAAATCCTGTCGCTGGAGGCCAAAAAGCTCACGCTCTACAAAGGCGGCTATTCCGATTTCGAGCGCCTGCGCAGCGAACGGCTGATGCTCGACCAGAAAATGATGAAGAAGCAGGACGCGCAGCGCGCGCACCTGCAAGCCTTCGTCGACCGCTTCCGCGCCAAGGCCTCCAAGGCGCGGCAAGCGCAATCGCGCATCAAGATGCTTGCCAAGATGCAGCCGATCTCTTCGATGGTCACCGACGATGTGCGGCCAATCCATATTCCCGCACCCGACAAACTTCTGTCGCCGCCGATCATCGCCACTGACGACGTTTCAGTCGGCTATACGCCCGGCCATCCGGTCTTGAGCGGGCTGTCGCTGCGCATCGACAATGACGACCGCATCGCGCTGCTCGGCTCCAATGGCAACGGCAAATCGACGCTGGTGAAAATGCTCGCCGGCAAACTAAAGCCCGAGCACGGCACCATCACCCGCGCCGCCACGCTCAAGGTCGGCTACTTCGCCCAACATCAGGTCGACGAACTCGATCTCGACGGTAGCCCCTACGATCACGTACGCCGGTTGATGCCGGACCAGCCGGAAGTGAAAGTGCGTACGCGCGTCGGCACCATCGGTTTTTCGCAACAGGCTGCCAACACTAAGGTCGAGAAACTGTCCGGCGGCGAAAAGGCGCGGCTATTGCTGGGTCTTGCCACCTTCGTCGCGCCGCATCTCATCATCCTCGACGAACCGACCAACCATCTCGATATCGACAGCCGCGGCGCGCTGATCGAAGCGATCAACGACTACGAGGGCGCGGTCATTCTGGTCTCGCATGACCGTTATTTACTGGAAGCTTGTGTCGACCGGCTCTGGCTGGTGGCCGACGGCAAGGTCAGGCCCTTCGACGGCGACCTTGAGGATTATCATCGCTACGTCGTCTCGGATAACAAGCAAAACACCGCGACCAAAGCGGCACCGCGCGTAGATCCGGTGGAGCAGCGCCGCGCCGCCGCCGGTAAACGCGCCGAGACCGCGCCCTTGCGCAAGCAGATCACGCAAGCGGAAGCGGAGATCGCGCAATTGACGCGCCAACTCGGCAAGCTCGACAATACGCTGGCTGATGGCGAGTTATTCTCCAAGGATCCGGCGCGCGCTGCCGAATTATCGAAGACGCGCGCCAACGTCGTCGCCGCGATTGCCAAAGCGGAAGAAGCCTGGCTCGCCGCCTCCAGCAAACTCGAAACGGCGTAACCCTGGAAATTCGTCCGCCTATTGCACGGTCGCGGTAGAACCGCGTTGAGCGGTCTTCGGTTTTTTCTTGGCCGGTTTCTTCTTCACCGGCTTGACGGGCTTGGGCTGTTCGGGCGCCTGCACGATTTCCTTCAGCCGCCCGGCCGAAAACGTGTAGATGCCGGGCCAGGTGCCGCCGAGATAGGTGAGCACGACCCGGCGCTGGCTCCTGTCGTCGGCGCCGATCACGACATTGCTCGGAAGGCCGGCGCGGTTCACAGCCTGGCATTCGCTCATGCCGAGCGCGATGCCGCCGAGCACCGGCGGCGCGGCCGGTTCAAGTCCCGATCCCGGCGCCGGCTGTAAGCTGGCGGGCGAAGCGGCCGGCATCGGCGCGCCGGCAAGATCGCCCGCCATCGACCCGACCGGACGGTCGGCCGCTGGCGCGGGTGGCGGTGCGGATTGCGCGGGCGCAGGTGGAGCTTCCGCCGAGGCGACAGGCGCACATCTCCCATCCGCGCTGACCAGTTCTTCGGGTGGGACCGGCCCGCTCGGGCCGAGATTGACGGTCGAGTCGACCGCGGAACTGCCCCATTCGGCCTTGCCGAAAACGTCGAGTGGCTTGGAAAACAGGCCGCTGTCGCTCTTTTTGGAAAACATATCGCCGGCGCCGGAGCAGCCGGCGGTCGCCCCGGCGAGCAAAACGGCACAAACGAGCGCGAGCCCGGTACTTACGCGGCAACTTGGCAAAACGATTTTCCCCTGGACCCTGTCTATCGTCTTGTCTCTTAAGTCCTATTTTGCGTCATCAGCGTGGCAGGGAGCAAGGCAATAGGGCCGGATATGGTTACCGGCGACCCGGCGGGGCCCAATAGCCGATTTGGTCAAATAGCAGGTCGTCCATTGGACCACATTCCGCAAACGTAACCCTTCAGGCCTTTTTGACCCAACGGCCGGCCTCGTCCGGCTGCCAATAGGTCGCCTCGAAACCCTTCGTCTTGGCGTCGGTCCATTGCGCGCGCGCCGCAGCCAGCGCCTCGTCGTCATCGCCGTTGAATACCAGGACGATGCGCTGGTAGGCCTCTGCGTCGTTGGGCACCGCCGCGCCCTCGATCAGGAACCGCACCGTCGCCGCGTTCGGATTGCTGTCGGTGAGCGTGAGCAGCACCGGTTGCTCGGCCACGTCCGGCTCGCGCCAGGTGCCGTGCGGTAAAAAACCGTCATCCTTGTAAGTCCACAGATGTGCGTCGAGCGCCTCGATCCGCTCTTCGGAAGCACCCTGCACCACCACGCGCCAGCCGCGCTCGAGTGACTTCTCCAGAAGCGGCGTCAGCACGCCTTCCAGTTTCTGGCCTTGCAGGTGGTAGAAGAGAATTTCGGTCATGGTCCCTATGATGGTGGACGGCGCGCGGTGTGCCTGATGTGCAAAATCACAACCAAACCGGCGCTCACTGAGTAGTGGACGCGATAAGGGTACCGCGACACCAGACGGCTTCTCAATTCAGGGGCACGAGCATTTCTTATTCCGACGTGTGGGTGCAACGCGACCAGCTTGACGGCTGCTGAAATTGCGTCTCTGACACGCGTAGCGACACCGGGATTTTCTTTGGCAACAAAGGAAGAAATGGCAGCGATGTCGCCAAGGGCGCGCCCCGAATAGCGAATTTTCATTTGCCGAAGCGCTTCCAGAGCGCTTCCACCTCTTCATCGGAGGCGAACTCGCCTCGGCGGGCTTGGTCCAAACCCTCCTGGATAGCCAGCCATTCTTCATCCGAAGGATGATAGAGTTCGCCCTCCCGCGCTTCCAGCATCAGCAGCATCTCGGCTGCATCCTGCTGGCGTTCCGGCGGCCACGTCAGGACCCGATCAAGAACGTCTTTGATCTGTGCCTTTGTCATGACTCCAATTTATCACCGTTATCGTGCTTTGGCACTGACGAAAATCACTTCTCATAATAATCCGCCACCAGCCGATCCAGCAGCCGCACGCCCCAGCCCGAGCCCCAGCTCTTGTTGATGTCGGTCTGGCGCGAGTCCATGCCGGTACCGGCGATGTCGAGATGCGCCCACGGCGTTTTCTCGACGAAGCGCTGCAAAAACTGCGCGGCGGTGATGGCGCTGCCCCAGCGGGAACCGCCGGTGTTCTTCATGTCGGCGAATTTTGAGTCGATCATCTTGTCGTAGGCCGGCAACAGCGGCATGCGCCAGACCATTTCACCGGTTTCTTCGCCGACAATGTGCAGCCGATGACTGAGTTCATCGTTGTTGGAAAACATGCCGGCATATTCCTGCCCGAGCGCGACGATGATGGCGCCGGTCAGCGTTGCCAGATTGACCATGAATTTCGGCTTGAAACGCTTGTTGGTGTACCAGAGCACATCCGCCAGCACGAGGCGCCCTTCGGCATCGGTGTTGATGATCTCAATTGTTTGCCCGGACATTGATTTGACGATATCGCCCGGCCGCTGCGCATTGCCGTCCGGCATGTTCTCAACGATGCCGATGACGCCGACCGCGTTGACCTTGGCTTTGCGCGCGGCGAGTGCCTGCAACAGTCCGACGACGCAGGCCGCGCCCGCCATATCGCCCTTCATGTCCTCCATGCCGGCGGCCGGCTTGATCGAAATGCCGCCGGTGTCGAAGCACACGCCCTTGCCGATAAACGCGACTGGCGCTTCGCCCTTCTTGCCGCCGTCCCAGCGCATGACCACCACACGGCTTTCGCGCACCGAACCCTGGCCGACGCCGAGCAGCGCGCCCATGCCGAGCTTCTTCATCTGCGCGATGTTGAGCACTTCGACTTTGCAGCCGGCTTTCTTCAACGCCAGCGTGCGGCGGGCGAATTCTTCCGGATAGAGAACATTGGCCGGTTCGTTGACCAGGTCGCGCGCCATCAGCACGCCGCCCGAAATGGCGTCGCGCGGCGCGAAAGCCTTGCGCGCGGCGGCGGCATCGCCAACGGCAATCGTAACGTTGCGCTTGACCGGCGGCGCGTCGTCGTCCTTGCGTTTGGTTTTGTAGCGGTCGAACTCATAGGCACGCAGTTGCGCGCCTTGCGCCAGATCGGCGGCCTGCTCACCGCTCATCGCACCATCGGGCAATTCCGCGAAGACCGTAAGATCGCTGACTCCGCCCGGCAGCTTGCCCATGACGATGCCGCCGAGTTTGACGACATCCTTTTGCTTGAGGTCGGCGGCCTTGCCGACGCCAACCACCGTCAGGCGGGATACCTTCAGACCCTCCGGCAGGATCAGGTCGAGACTGGAGCCGCTTTTGCCAGTGAAACGCTCGGCCTTGGCGGCTCGCGCCACTAGGTCAGTGGCCGAGCCAAGAGCATTGGTGGTGCCAGGACCGAATTTCAACCTATCATCGCAAAATATAGCCAGAACACCCTTTGAGGGCGCAGCAAAAGCGCCAAATGCAAGCTTGGGGGCGTCGGCCATAGGGTGTCCTTGTGGTGGGGCAATCGGAAGGTTTGGCCCTCATATGATCCCCTGCCAAGCGCTCTGCAAACCCCCGATCGCTTGAATTGCAGCCTTTTCACAAGCGGGGATAGGTCGCCAGCGACCGCCGGAAGCGACGGTATCCCCTTGCCAGAATCGGACCGGGCGGGCTTGGATCGAGGGTCAGCCGGGTTCCCGGCCGTTTACCTTTTATTGTGCATGATCAACGGCTTTGCCTTTGCAGGGCCATTTTGTGGACGGAACAAGGTAAACCTAAACAGGGGTAGCGTTTACGATTGCTAAGCCATCTGGCCGGCGCAGGCCGAGCGAGGAGCAGGCGCATGCGGGGCTACGGCATGCGGTTGACGGCTTTTAAGGGGAACGACGCCGCGGATGGGCTCGATCAGCCGATATATTTTCCGCACCACGCTGGGTGCATTCCTGGTCGTGCTGGTCTCGCTGACCGCCGTGATCTGGGTGACGCAGGCGTTGCGCGACATCGACCTGATGACAAGCCAGGGCCAGAACGTCCTGGTCTTTGTCGGCATCACCGGACTCATAGTCCCGTTGCTTATTCTCGTGATTGCGCCGATCGCGCTTTTGATCGCGGTCGTCCACGTCCTCAATAAGCTGTCGTCGGATTCCGAAATCATCGTCATGAACGCGGCCGGTATGTCGCCCTGGTTCCTGTTTCGCGCCCTGATATCGGCGGCCATCGTGGTGTCGATTCTGGTGACGGCAATCAGCGCCTATTTCGCGCCCAAAGGCCTGCGCATGCTGCGCGACTGGCTGACGGAGGTGCGCGCCAACGTGGTGAGCAACGTCGTCCAGCCCGGCCGTTTCACCGCGATTGAAACCGGCGTCACCATCCACATTCGCGAGCGCAGATCCAATGGCCAGTTGGTCGGCATCTTTCTCGACGACCGGCGCGATCCGAACGAGCGAATGACCGTGATGTCGGAAACCGGCGAACTGCTCGATAACGACAACGGTACCTTCCTGGTTTTGCAGAATGGCGATATGCAGCGCCAGCAGGCCGGCAAGCACGATCCGACCATGGTCCGGTTCGATCGCTACGCTTTCGATTTGTCGCAATTCGCCGGCGGCGCACAAGCGGTGAAATATTCGATCCGCGAGCGTTATCTCTGGCAACTTTTATTCCCGGATCCGAAAGATACCTTCTACATTGAGCAGCCCGGACAATTCCGCGCCGAGCTGCACGACCGCATGGTAGCACCGCTTTATCCACTTGCATTCGTCGTGATCGCATTCGCCTATTTAGGCGCGCCGCGCACCAACCGGCAAAGCCGCACGCTTTCGGTCGCTGGCGCCGTTGGCGCGGTCGCGCTTCTGCGGTTGATCGGATTTGCTTCCACAGTCATCGGCGCCAACGCGCCATGGATGCTGTCGTTGCAATACATTGCCATGGCGATTGCCTTTGGCGGCGGCTTTTACGTGATCCGCAGTGGCGCCATCCTGGAACCGCCGGCCTTCATTACCAATTGGATCAACGCGTTTTCCGACCGCATCAGCCAGCGTTTCTCAACACCATGAGAGTCATCGGTGGAAAACTCGCGCGCCATTTCGGACTGCGTTTTCTCGGCGCGGTGGCGCTGGTGTTCGCATCTCTCGTCGCGCTGGTCGCTCTGCTCGACTACATCGAACTGATGCGACGTGCCGCCGATGTGGCAAACGTCTCGGCGATGCTGGTGGCAAAAACCTCGCTGCTGCGCGTGCCACAAATAACTGAACGCGTATTGCCGTTTTGCGTGCTGATTGGCGCAATGTCCTGCTATCTCAATTTGTCGCGTCGGCAGGAACTGGTCGTAGCGCGCTCGGCCGGGATGTCGGCTTGGCAATTCGTCGCGCCGGCACTGATTGGCGCATTTCTGATCGGCGTTTTCGCCACCAGCGTCTACAATCCAATCTCCGCTATCATGCAGGAGCGTTCCAAACGCTTCGAAAACGAGTTGTTCGGGCGCGACGCCAATTCCAATGTGGGTCCGAGCGGCACATTCTGGGCAAGCCAGCGCAGCGATGAAGGTCAAGCGATCATCAACGCCAAATCCAGCCGCGACCAGGGTGTCTCGCTTTACGGGGTCACGGTTTTCACCTTCGACCCCGCCGGCCATTTCACGCGACGCATCGAAGCGCGCGCCGCGGTGCTGGAACCCGGTGTCTGGCGGCTTTTGGAAGCGCGTGTCTTTCGCCAGGGCACCATTCCGTCTGACCAGGCCGAATTCCGTCTCAAGACCAGCCTGACGCCCGAGCAAGTACGCGAAAGCTTTGCTACCCCGGAAACCGTGCCATTTTGGGACCTTCCGCTGTATATCACAATCGCGGAACACGCTGGACTGGTCGCGGCAGGCTATAGATTCCAGTTCCAAAAGCTTCTGGCGCGGCCATTTTTGCTGGTCGCCATGGTTCTCCTTGCCGCTGCCGTCAGTTTACGGTTCTTCCGGTTTGGCGGAGTGCAAAAGATGGTTTTAAGTGGCGTGGCCGCCGGCTTTCTGCTCTATATTTTGTCGAAGGTGACTGAGGATTTGAGCAAGGCCGAGCTGATGCACCCCGTGGCAGCGGCTTGGCTGCCTGTGCTCGCGGGTGGTCTAACGGGGTTTATTGCGTTGCTTTATCAGGAGGACGGGTGATGGCGGTGCTTGCTAGCACTCGTCCACCAGCGCCACGGCGGAAGCGCCGCAGCGCCGCAAATATGCTTTCCGTCCTTGCCCTGCTGGCTTGCGGCGGCGTGCTCGCGTGCGCCGGCGCGCAAGCCCAGGAACTCCAGTTTCCGACGCTGCCGCCGCCGGTGAAGAAATCGACCGTCACCCTCGACAAATCCGGGCAGAAGCAGATGCTCGTGCAGGCGCGCGAGATCGACTACGACTACACCAATCACCGCGTCTCGGCCGTCGGCAACGTGCAGATCTATTATGGCGGCGCGACCATCGAAGCCGACAAGGTGATCTACAACCAGACCAGCAAGCGCCTGCACGCCGAAGGCAACGTCCGGCTGAGCGAGGCGGACGGTAAAATCACCTACGGCGAGACCATGGATTTCTCCGACGACTACCGCGATGGCTTCGTCGACTCGTTGCGTCTGGATTCCCCCGATCAGACCCGCATGGCGGCGGCGCACGCCGAGCGCAGCGCCGGCAATTTCACCGTCTTCCATAATGGCGTCTATACCGCCTGCGAGCCGTGCAAGGACGATCCGAAGAAACCGCCGCTTTGGCAGGTCAAGGCCGCCCGCATCATTCACGATCAGAACGAGCGGATGATTTATTTCGAGGACGCCCGCCTCGAATTCTTCGGAAAGCCGATCGCCTGGTTGCCCTATTTCTCCGCGCCCGATCCGACCGTCAAACGCAAGACCGGCTTTCTGGTGCCGTTGCTCACGACCACGTCGGTCTATGGCGCCGGGATCGACGTGCCCTATTACTGGGCGCTGGCGCCGGACTATGACGCCACGCTCGAACCGATGATGACGAGCAAGCAAGGTCTGCTGATGCAGGGCGAATTCCGCCAGCGTCTGCTCAACGGCGCCTACTCGATCCGCGCTGCCGGCATCAATCAGGCCGACAAGAATTACTTCCAGCGCAGCGACGGCACCACGACGCCCGGCTATCGCGATTCACGCGGCAGTGTTGAATCCAACGGTCAGTTCGCGATCACCAACAAGTGGGTTTGGGGCTGGGACGCGCTGATGGTGTCCGACAAAAGCTTCCTGCAAGACTATAACCCGCGCCTGTCGCGCTACCGCGTCACCGACCCGTTGCAGACCGGCATCACCGAAGGCGTGTCGCAGCTTTACCTGACCGGCAAAGGCAACCGCAGCTATTTCGACGCGCGCAGCATTTATTATCTCGGTCTATCGGAATCGGACTCGCAAAGGCAAATCCCGGTCATTCATCCGGTTATCGACTATAACTACACGTTCGATCATCCGATCATGGGCGGCGAACTCGGCTACGATATCAATTTCACCAGCCTGACGCGCAGCGAAGCCAATTTCGACGCAATCAATAAGGCCGCGCTGACCGCGGGTCTCAATGGCGGCAATGCCTGCGTGACCGCCGACCCGGCGGTTAAAACGTCAGCCAATTGTTTGTTGCGCGGCGCGCCTGGCACTTTCAGCCGTTTCACAGCCGAAACGCATTGGCGGCGCAGCGTCACCGACTCCTTTGGTCAGGTCTTCACGCCCTTCGCTTCGGTGCGGGTCGATGCCGGTTCGATGCAGGTGCAGAACGACCCAAGCGTTGCGAATTATATCGCCACCGGCGAAACCGATCTGGTGCGCGCCATGCCGACCGTTGGCCTCGAATACCACTATCCCTTCATCAACGTGCAGTCCTGGGGAACGCAGACAATCGAGCCGATCGGCCAGGTTATCATCCGCCCGAACGAGACCCAGGTCGGCCGATGGGTAAACGAAGATGCGCAAAGCCTGATTTTCGACGACAGCAATCTGTTCCGCGTCGACAAGTTTTCCGGCTATGACCGGGTCGAAGGCGGCAGCCGCGCCAATTACGGCATGCAATACACGGCCCAGTTCAATCGCGGCGGTTCGATCAGTGCGCTGTTCGGCGAATCTTACAGCCTGTTCGGCCAGAATTCCTTCGCGCTCAACGACATCACCAATACCGGTCTCGACAGCGGACTCGATACCAGGCGATCCGACTACGTGTCACGGGTTACCTACCAGCCCAACAGCACCTATAAATTCACCAGTCGCTTCCGCTTCGGCAGCGACCAATTCGATTTGCAGCGGATGGAGCTTGAAGCCAGCGCCAGTTTCGACCGCTGGACCGGCACGCTGCTCTATGGCGACTATGCCGCCCAGCCCGATATCGGCTTCCTCGATCGCCGCCAGGGCCTGCTCGGATCAGGTTCGCTCAAGCTCGCCTCGAATTGGGTTCTGCGCGGATCGGCTCTTTACGACATCAATGCCGGCAAATTCGCGTCGAATTCGATCGGCCTCGGATATGTCGACGATTGCCTCATCTTAGCCCTGAATTACATTACAAATTACACCTACAGTGGAAACGTCTCGACCAACCATACGGTCATGCTGCAATTGAGCCTGCGTACGCTCGGCAGCACGTCGGTTAGCCAGGGTGTGGGCAGCGCGACCACGCAGTAAAGCTGGCGGCGCAGGCGCGCAGGGTCCGCCCGGCCGATGCAACGGATTGAAGCGATGCCGGTTGAACACGTGAAACGACGAACGATACGCAATTGGCTGTCAGCCGTGGCGGTCGCGGCTTGCATGCTGGCACCGGCCGTTGCGCGGGCCCAAGTGGTGGCCGTCGCCAACGGCTCGCCGATCACCGAACTCGACATTCAACAGCGTACCAAGCTGATGGCCTCCGGCAGCCAAAAGGCGCCGACGCGCCAGGAAGTGATTAAGGAGTTGATCGACGACCGGCTGAAAATCGCTAAGGGCAAAATATACGGCCTCGACATGGGCACCGCCGAGGTCGATACCGCCTTCGCCAACATGGCCGCCCGTCAACACATCACAGCGGCGCAGTTTTCCCAGGCGCTCGACCGCGCCGGGATATCGGCCAACGCCGTCAAGGCGCGCATCCGCGCCGAGATGACCTGGACCCAATTGGTGCGCGGCCGCTTCGGTTCGTCCCTGCAAGTCGCCGACGCCGACATCGCCAGCGCGATGCGGTCTCGCAATGAGGCGGAAAATACGGTCGGCTACATTTACGTGCTCTACCCGGTAATCATCGTCATTCCGAACGGATCGAGCAACGCCGTGATGGAAGAAAAACGCGGCGAGGCGGAAAATCTGCGCAATCGTTTCGTCTCCTGCAAATCAGGCCTGGCGATGGCGCGTGCGCAGCGCGATGTCGCTGTGCGCGAGCCGATCACCAAAAGCTCGGCCGACCTGCCGGAAGCCTTGCGTGAACTGCTCGCCAAGCTGGAGATCGGCCGTCTGAGCACGCCCGATGTGACCTCGCAGGGGCTGCAAATGTTCGCGCTCTGCGGCAAGAAAGAAAGCGCGCAGGAATCTCCGCTCAAGCACGAATTGCGCGAGAAGATTTTCTCCAACCGATTCGAAACCGAGTCGAAAAAGTTTCTCGACGAAATCCGCAAATCGGCGATGATCGAATACAAATGAGTGAGACCGCCGGCCTTCCGCTCGCGTTGACGCTCGGCGAGCCGGCCGGCATCGGCCCGGATCTGACCCTCGCGGTTTGGCGCAAGCGTGCAGAATTGGATTTACCGCCGTTCTATGTCATCGGCGATCCCGACTTCTATCGCCAGCGCGCGCGCGCGCTTGGCCTCGACGTGCCAATCGAAGTAACCGCGCCGCGTCAGGCATCCGCCGTCTTTATGCGCGCGCTGCCGGTGGCGCCGCTCGACCTCAAAATCAGCGCCGAACCCGCCCATCCCGATGCGTCCAGCGCGCCAGCCGCTATAGCCTCGATCCGCCGCGCGGTTGCCGATGTATTGGGGGGCCGCGCGAGTGGCGTGGTGACCAATCCGGTGGCCAAGAACATCCTCTATCGCTCCGGCTTTGCGGAGCCGGGCCATACCGAATTTCTGGCGCGGCTAGCGGAGGAGTCGACTGGCGCGAAATGTCATCCGGTGATGATGCTGTGGTCGCGCGAATTGGCGGTGGTGCCGGTCACCATCCACCTGCCGCTCAAGGACGTCATCACCCGCCTGAGCGCCGAACTGATCGTCACCACCGGCCGCATTGTGGCGCGTGACCTCGCCGAACGCTTCGGTCTCGCACAGCCGCGCATCGCGGTCGCCGGGCTTAACCCGCATGCAGGCGAAGACGGCACGCTCGGCGGCGAAGATGCCGCCATTGTCGCGCCGGCGGTCGCGCAGTTATGCGCCGACGGTATCGACGCCATCGGCCCACTGCCGGCCGACACCATGTTTCATGCCGCCGCGCGCGCGCGTTACGATGTCGCCTTGTGCATGTATCACGATCAGGCGCTGATCCCGATCAAGACGCTTGCCTTCGATCATGCGGTCAACGTCACGCTCGGTTTGCCCTTCGTGCGCACGTCGCCGGACCACGGCACCGCTTTCGACATCGCCGGCACCGGCAAAGCCGATCCGACCAGCCTGACGCAGGCGCTCAAGCTGGCGGCGCGGCTGGCCGCGACACAGCCCGCGCTCGTTCCCGCCCAATAAACGCATGATTCCGAAAAGTGGCCACCGGTTTTCGGATCAGATGATGCGCACTCTAAAATGACCCAGATCGACGACCTGCCGCCACTGCGCGAGGTCATCCGCAAGCACGGGCTGACGCCGAAAAAGTCGCTCGGCCAGAATTTCCTGCACGACCTCAATCTGACCGCGCGCATCGCGCGCGCCGCCGAGCCGCTCAAGAACATCACGGTAGTCGAAATAGGCCCCGGCCCTGGCGGGCTGACGCGCGCGCTACTCGCACAAACTCCGCAAGGACCCGGCGCGCGCCGCGTCATCGCCATCGAGCGCGACGAGCGTGCAATTGCCGCCTTGCAGGAAATATCGGCGCGCTACCCCGGCCGGCTCGAAATTGTTGCTGGCGATGCGCTCAGCGTCGATGTGCGGCCTTATCTTGCCGGCGAGCGCGCCGCGATCGTCGCTAATCTTCCGTACAATATCGGCACCGCGCTCCTGGTTGGCTGGCTGACCACGGAACCATGGCCGCCCTGGTACGACTCGATGCTGCTGATGTTCCAGCGCGAAGTCGCCGAACGCATTGTCGCCAAGGTCGGCGACGACGCCTATGGCCGGTTGGCCGTGCTGACAGGCTGGCGCTGCGAAGCGAAAATCCTGTTCGACGTGTCGCCGCGGGCTTTCGTGCCGCCACCCACGATCACTTCGTCTGTCGTGCGGCTTGTGCCGCGCGCCGCGCCGCTTCCCTGCGATCCGGTCGCGCTGCAAAAGATCACCGAGGCCGGCTTTGGCCAGCGCCGCAAGATGCTGCGTCAGAGCCTCAAATCGCTCGGCGTCGATACGGCGGCGATGCTCGAAGAATCCGGCATTGCGCCGACCGCGCGTGCGGAAGAAATCGACGTGGCGGGGTTTGTGATGCTGGCGGGTATATTCGCGCGGCTAACTTCGTGACATCAATTTTTTCAAATCGGCCAGCAGTCTCCCGGCGAAACTTTCAATGTCGAGCATTTTGACTCTTTTCAGCCGCTCAGCAGTCAGGATTGCGCGCAAGCGCGCAAAGCTGTCGTTAAGATCGCGGTTGACCAGAATGTAGTCATATTCCTGCCAGTGCGAGATTTCTTCAATCGCATTTTCCAGTCGGTGCGCAATCACCTCACTCGAGTCCTCAGCGCGCCGCTCCAGCCGCGCCTTAAGTTCATCCGCAGACGGCGGCAAGACGAATACCGTCACCACATCGTCGCGCATTTTCTCGAGCAATTGGCGCGTACCCTGCCAGTCGATGTCAAACAAAACATCGCGCCCTTCCGCCAGCGCGGTCTCCACCGGCTCGCGTGGCGTTCCGTAAAAATTGCCGTGCACTTCTGCCCATTCCAAGAGTTCACCGGAATCGCGCATAACCTCGAACTGGCGCTTCGACCGAAATAAATAGTGCACGCCGTCGATTTCGCTCGGCCGGCGCGGCCGTGTGGTGGTCGAGATCGACAGCATCACCTTCTGCTCGTAGTCTAGAAGGTTGCGCGTCAGCGTCGTTTTCCCGGCACCGGACGGCGACGACAGCACCAGCATGATGCCCCGGCGCGAAATATCCGGTTGTTCGCCGATCGCGGGTTGCTGGTCACTCAAGGTTCTGCACCTGTTCGCGGAATTGCTCGACCACGCTCTTCAATTCCAACCCGATATTGGTCAGTTCGACGTCATTGGATTTGGCCGTCAGCGTATTCGATTCTCGGTTGAGTTCTTGCGCCAGAAAGTCGAGCCGACGCCCCACCGACCCGCCCTCATCCAGCATTTTGCGTGCCTGCGCGCCATGCGAGGCGAGCCGGTCGAACTCCTCGCGGATATCGGCCTTGGAAGCGAGCAAAATGGCTTCCTGATGCAACCGGTCGCTGTCGAAGCGCTGCGATGCAGCCAGCAGCGTCGCCACTTGTTCGGCAAGCCGCGCCTTGATGGCGTCGGCTTTGCGGCCGGGGGCTGCTTCCGCGCGCGCGGCCAGCGCAGCGATCTCGTCGAGCCGCGCGGTCAGCAATGAGCCGAGCGTGGCGCCCTCCTCGCGCCGCATCGCCACCAAATCTGCGAGCAATTTATCGAAACCGGCGATAATTGCAGCCTCGGCGGCGCGCCGGTCCTCTGCGCGCTCGTCGTCTTCGCTGACTTCGATTACGCCCTTGAGCGCCAGAATGCCGTCGAGGCTCGGCGCGGTGGCATCGACCTTGTCGGCCACCTGCTTGATCGCCGCCAACATAGAATTGAGGACGGCCTCATTGATTTTCACCGTGGGGGCCACGCCTTTGCGCTCGACGGTGAGGTTTGCGTAGACGGTGCCGCGCGCGAGCTGCTCGGAAGCGCGTTTGCGCGCCGCTACTTCGACCGCGTCCCAGCCAGGCGGCAACCGGAAGCGGATGTCGAGGCCCTTGGCGTTGACCGATTTGATTTCCCAACTCCAGGCATAAGACGAGGCTGTTCCCTGGCCGCGTGCGAAGCCGGTCATGCTCGACAGAGCCATCGGATGTATTTCTCGTGGTTGGCGGCGTAAAAAGTGGCGCGACCTTAGCGGCGTGGGGGAAAGCTCACAAGCCGCCCGACGCCCGCCTTGTCTGGCCGCATTTTCTACGGCGCACCTGTCCCCGCGTCGCTGGAAATTGCTCTAGCGGTTGGCGCCATTGCGCTTGGCAACGGCATCGGCCGAAGCGGGACCGCCGTTGGCCTTTTCGATGGCGCGCAGCTTCGCGACGTTCTTCTGGTGCTCGGCGTAGCTCTCGGAAAACACATGGCCACCGCTACCGTCGGCGACGAAATAAAGCTCCTTGGTGCGCGCCGGATTGGCGGCCGCCTCGAGGGAAGCGCGGCCCGGATTGGCGATCGGGCCGGGCGGCAGGCCGTCGACCACATAAGTATTGTAGGGCGTCGCCTGCTCGATCTCGCTTTTCAGGATCGGACGGCCAAGCGCGCCTTTGCCGCCGGTCAGCCCGTAGATGATGGTTGGATCCGATTGCAGCCGCATCTTGGTTTTTAACCGGTTCACGAGCACGGCCGCCACGCGCGAGCGCTCATCGGACTTGCCGGTTTCCTTTTCGACGATCGAGGCGAGCGTGACCAGTTGTTCGGGCGTCGAGACCGAAGCCGGCAGTTCGGACGAGTGGTGCGCCCACACTTCCTGCAACACGCGCTTATGCGCCTGTTCCATGCGCTGGATGATCTGCTCGCGCGCCATGCCGCGGGTATATTTGTACGTCTCCGGCAGCAGCGTGCCTTCGCGCGGGATTTCCTTGATGCGTCCGGATAGCGTCGGCGTTTCCAAAAGGCGCGCGACGATCTGTTCGGAGGTCAAACCTTCCGCCACCGTGAAGGAATGCTGCACCACCTTGCCTTCAGTGATGGTGTCGACCACGTCGGCCAGGCTGGAATGCTGATGAAACTGATATTCGCCGTGCTTGAGCGCACCACGTGCCTTCATGACGACCACGCCGCCGACAAAAACATAAGGTTGGTCGATCACGCCTTCGCGCACCAGCATTTCGGCAATATCCTTGATGCCGAGTCCGGTCGGGATATTGACCACCTTGCCCGCTTCGAGCGGGCCGGGCGCTTCGAATTTTTCCTTTCCGATAAACAAAGCCGCGCCGACTGCGACCGAAATGACAACCAGCAGCGTGAAAATCGCATTGCCGACGATCACTACCGGGTGGCGCACGCGTTTGGACCGGCGTCTTGGCGCCGGCACCAGTTCCGGCTCGAGCGCGGCGCGCGGGGAGCGCGGCGGTTTGCCAGGCGGTGGCGGCGGAATTTGCGGACCGCCACGCCCGGCAACTGCCGGTCGCTGCGGCGACCGGCCATTGTCGTCACTAGGTGGTGGGTTAGAGTTCAAATGCCCGCTCTCACTGTTGCGTCCGGTTCGTTTGAATCATGCCAATTCAACATTTCAAATTCCATCCGACCCGCCAAGCATCTTGAAAGCCGCCGACCGCGCTGAATCGAAAACTACAGCAGGGCTTCGAACGTTAGAAACAAATATGGCGAAAGCTGGGGGCGCCGCGGCCACGGCGAAGTCCAAGCCGATCATGCCCTAGTTGGCGTAGCGGCGGAAGATCAACGAGGCATTCGTTCCGCCGAAGCCGAAGGAGTTTGACAGCGCAATGTCGATGTCGCGCTCGCGCGCCTTGTGCGGCACCAGGTCGATCGGCGTTTCGACCGATGGATTGTCGAGATTGATGGTCGGCGGCGCGATCCGGTCGCGCACCGCCAAAATCGAAAAGATCGCCTCGACAGCGCCGGCGGCGCCGAGCAGATGCCCGATGCAGGATTTGGTTGACGACATCGAAACGGTGCCGGCGGCATTGCCGATCAGCCTTTGCACCGCGCCGAGCTCGATTTCGTCGCCGAGCGGCGTCGACGTGCCATGCGCGTTGATATAGTCGATATCGGCGGCGGCAATGCCGGCGCGCTTGATCGCCATGCTCATGCAGCGAAAGGCGCCATCGCCGTCCGGAGTCGGGGCGGTAATGTGGTAAGCGTCGCCCGAGAGGCCGTAGCCGATCAGTTCGGCATAGATTTTGGCGCCGCGCGCTTTGGCGTGTTCGAGTTCTTCCAGCACCACGCAGCCCGCCCCCTCGCCCATCACAAAACCGTCGCGGTCCTTGTCGTAGGGTCGCGAGGCGCGGGTCGGATCGTCGTTGAAGCCGGTAGAGAGCGCGCGCAAGGCGGCAAAGCCGGCGAGCGCGATGCGGTTGACCGGCGATTCCGTGCCGCCCGCCACCATCACATCGGCGTCGCCCAGCGCCACCATGCGCCCGGCGTCGCCGATCGCATGCGCGCCGGTCGAGCAGGCCGTGACCACCGCGTGATTGGGGCCCTTGAGCCCATGCGCGATTGATACAAAGCCGGAGGCGAGGTTGATGATACGGCCAGGAATGAAGAACGGCGAAATCCGGCGCGGACCTTTTTCATGCAGCACCACCGCCATGTCGGCGATGCCCTCGATGCCGCCGATGCCGGAGCCGATCATAACGCCGGTCGCGACCTGCTCGTCCTGCGTCTTGGGGTGCCATCCGGCGTCGTCGAGTGCCTGCTTGGCCGCGCACATCGCATAGACGATGAACTGGTCGACCTTGCGCTACTCCTTCGGCTCCATCCACTGGTCGGGATTGTAGGTGCTGTTCGAACCGTCGCCGCGCGGGATCATGCAGGCAATCTTGCAGGAGATGTCGTCGACCTTGAAGGTGTCGATTTGCTTTGCGCCGCTCTCGCCCTTGAGCAGGCGCTGCCATGTCGGCTCCACGCCGCAGCCAAGCGGCGTCAGCATTCCCATTCCGGTGACGACGACACGTCTCATAACCGGCTCCACGCGAAATAACATGCCGCCGCCGTCAGCTCCGCGCAGAGCGCGCTAGCATGTCCGCGCCTCGTGCGATGACCGCAAGTCGCCCGCCAATAATTCGAGAGGGCGGAAAGCAATCGCGCCGGCGAAGGCTTAGCTTTTTGCGTTTTTTTCGAGGAATTTAACGGCATCGCCGACGGTGAGAATGGTCTCGGCGGCATCGTCTGGAATTTCACAGCCGAATTCTTCCTCGAAGGCCATGACGAGCTCGACGGTGTCGAGGCTGTCGGCGCCAAGATCGTCGATGAAACTGGCTTCGGTCTTCACCTTTTCAGGCTCGACGCCCAGGTGCTCCACGACGATCTTTTTCACCCGCTCGGCAATGTCACTCATCGGTCCAACCTCGTGCTTATTAAATTGGGCTGCGGCCCGGATCGGATCGCAACCATCGCGCTACGGCCTCGTCGTGGTTTGACGGTGGCGTGACGGCCTCGAACGTGCGCAAACCTGTTTGCGACTTTCGCCATTGGCCGCCCCAGCCGGGCCGAAATTCGGTTACCATACTTCAATTGCGTTGACTAGCGCACGCCAGCCTAGCCGCTGACCCCCTGAAAAGCCACGCAAATCCGCCTCTTACCCCGGAGCATAACGGTCCGAAAAGCACAAATGACTTTTCGGGATTACGCCCTAATACATCGCCATCCCGCCATTCACATGAATGGTCTGCCCGGTGACGTACTGCGCCTCGTCCGAGGCCAGATAGACCGCCGCGGCCGCCACGTCCAGCGGCGTTCCAAGTTTCCCCGCCGGAACCTTGGCCATGATGGTCTCGCGCTGTTTTTCGTTGAGTTTATCGGTCATGGCGCTGGCGATGATGCCGGGGGCGATGCAATTAGCGGTGACGTTGCGCTTGGCATATTCGGCCGCCACCGATTTCATCATGCCGACCATGCCGGCCTTCGAGGCGGTATAATTGCCCTGCCCCGGATTGCCGGAGAAGCCGACCACCGAGGAAATTCCAATGATGCGGCCGAAGCGACGGCGCATCATGACTTTCACGGCGGCGCGGGTGAGCCGGAATGTCGCAGTCAGATTGACCGCGATCACCTTGTCCCAATCCTCGTCCTTCAACTGTACGAACAGATTGTCGCGGTTGAGGCCGGCATTGGCGACCAGGATGTCGAGCTTTTCCATCTTGGCTTCGGCGTCCGGCACAAGTTTTTCCACCGCCGCACCATCGGCCAGATCGCAGGGCAGCACATGCACGCGCTCTTTGAGTTCGCCCGCGAGCGCGTCAAGCTGCTCCTGGCGCGTGCCGGAAAGCGCCACGACTGCTCCTTGCGCATGTAGCGCGCGCGCGATTGCGCCACCGATGGCCCCCGTCGCGCCCGTCACCAGCGCGGTCTTACCGGTTAGGTCGAACATTAGTTGTCCCTCCCGGCCTTGAAAGCCGCGATATCGTCCGGCGTTCCGATCGCCGCGGTCGTGGCGCCATCGGCAATACGCTTGATCAGCCCGCTCAGCACCTTGCCGGCGCCGACTTCGTAAAAATTCTTGGTGCCATGTGCCGCCATATAGGCAACCGATTCACGCCAGCGCACGGTGCCGGTGACCTGCGCCACCAGCGCTTTGACGATTTCGGCGGGCTCGCTCAAAGCGCTCGCCTTCACGTTGGAAACAACCGGCACCGCCGGCGCATTCACTTTCACCAGCGATAAAGCCTGCGCCATCACGTCGGCAGCCGGCTGCATCAGCGCGCAATGGAACGGTGCGGACACCGGCAAAATCATCGCGCGCTTGGCGCCTTTGCTCTTGGCAATATCGACAGCGCGCTCGACCGCCGCCTTGTCGCCGGAAACGACCACCTGACCGCCGCCATTATCGTTCGCGGCCTGGCAGATTTGGCCTTGCCCCGCTTCCTTGGCCACCGCGACGGCGGCATCGAATTCAAGTCCGAGCAATGCGGCCATGGCGCCAACGCCAACCGGCACCGCCTTCTGCATCGCCTGCCCGCGCGTACGCAACAGCCGCGCCGCGTCGGCGATGCTGAAAGTGCCGGCGGCGGCGAGCGCGGAATATTCGCCGAGCGAATGACCGGCGACGAATTGCGCGTCACGTTTTAGATCGAGACCCGCTTCCGTTTGCAGCACGCGAAAGACCGCGAGCGAAACGGCCATCAGCGCCGGCTGAGCGTTCTCGGTCAGCGTCAGTGTCTCCTGCGGACCTTCGAAAATGATTGTGCTCAGCTTGGCGCCAAGCGCGTCGTCGACTTCGTTAAAGACGTCGCGCGCGACGGCGAACTGCTCGCCCAGCGCCTTGCCCATGCCGACGGTCTGCGAGCCCTGACCGGGAAATACGAAAGCGACCGCCATTCTCTGCTACCGTCCCCTTATTGCGGCAAATCTGTTTCGCTAACCGGATTCCCGCGCAACCTGCGGCAAATTCGGCCCGAAAGACACCGCGCCAGGGGGGTCTGTCAACCTGGCTTTCCTCAAGTTCTAACTGTCGCGGTAACCAGCTAAAAAGACCTTTTCTGTAGGGTGCGGCATGACTGTATCGCGCTTTCCGGCGGTAGAGCCCTCCAATCGAGGGGAAAAGCAATGCACGAGTTGATTAGCGACGAGGATATCGCGCGAGCCCGCAGCGATCCGGCATTCCGCCAGCAGTTGATGGCGCTTAATCTCGAACGTCTGCTCGATATGCTTAACAACATGCGCAAGAACAACGATAAGGATCCGGTCAGCCAGCGCCAGATCCGCGAGGGGGTCGATCTGGCTGTGAAACTGGCCGCTAAAATCCAGAAAAACGACCGCGCCGCCCATTCAAAGGTGGCCTGAGGTTCCATTGACCGCTCGGCCGGGCATCGCGCCCGCCGCCTTGCCTTTTCGGCGAAAGCCCTTATAAACCGCGCATCTTCCGTCGATCTCTGGTTGGGGACTGAACGGACGGCCGTTTTCCAGCGCATTTGCAATGGGTTGCGGTAGGGCCTCTGGCCCGGCGTCCCGTGTTTCCGCCTTCAGAGCAGTTTCGAGCCTTTCCCGAAGGGCTCGAAGGGCTAGGCGCCAGGGTCGAGGATATGGGCTAACCAGGGAAAGGCATTTCATGCCCTTGTACGAACACGTCTATCTCGCGCGCCAGGATCTGAGCGTGCAGCAGGTCGAGGAATTGACCGCGAAACTGTCCGGCATCATCACCGAAGCCGGCGGCAAGATCACCAAAAACGAATATTGGGGCCTCAAGTCCCTCTCCTATCGCATTGCAAAGAACCGCAAGTCGCACCTGACGCTGCTCAACGTCGATGGGCCGTCGGCGGCGCTGTCAGAAGTCGAGCGCCAGGAACGCATCAGCGAGGACGTGCTGCGCTATCTCACCATTCGCGTCGAAGAGCTGGAGGAAGGTCCTTCCGCGATGATGCGCAAGTCGGACCGCGATGACCGTGGCGACCGGGGTGATCGTGGTGGACGCGGCGGCGATCGCGGCGAACGCCGTCCGCGCCGCGATGACGAAGCAGCCGATGTTGGCGGGGAGGACTAAATCATGGCATTCGGATCATCCCAAGGCAGTGGCGGTGGCGGTGGTGGCGGCGGAGCGCGCAGGCCTTTCTTTCGCCGGCGCAAGACCTGCCCGTTCTCCGGCGCCAACGCGCCCAAGATCGACTACAAAGACGTGAAGCTGTTGCAACGTTACGTTTCCGAACGTGGCAAGATCGTGCCGAGCCGCATCACCGCGGTGTCGGCCAAAAAACAGCGCGAACTGGCGCAGGCAATCAAGCGTTCGCGCTTCCTCGGTCTGCTGCCTTACGTCATTCGATAAGCGGCCCTCGCCCTGAGGAGCGCCCGTAGAGCGCGTCTCGAAGGGCGGTGCACGAAACGGTCTCATCCTTCGAGACGCGGGCTACGTCCGCTCCTCAGGATGAAGGAAAAAGAAAACGAGGCTTGCGGGTTCGTCCCGCGAGCCGATGGTTGGGACGAAATTATTTCGCCTCTAACCGCTCTCGCAGCGGGACAGCTCGTGATGATGCAGATCGGCTTCTTAGGATTGGGCGTTGGTCTCGGCGCGGGCGCGGCGGCGGCTTTGCTGTTCGCCTCGGTCACGTCCGGCACGCTGCTGTCGATCCCGCTGTTTTATCTCGCGCCGCTGCCGATCATGATCGCCGCGCTCGGCTGGAGCCATTGGTCGGCCTTGATCGCGGCCGTCCTTGCCTCGGGCGCGATCGCGCTCTTTTTCGGCAGCACCTTCTTCTACGCGTTCCTGGCCGGCGCCGGCCTGCCGGCGTGGTGGCTCGGCTATCTCACCATGCTGGCGCGCCCGGCCGAACACCGCGGCAATGACGCAATGCCCGCCGCGCTCGATTGGTATCCACCGGGACGGCTGGTGGTCTGGGCCGCCGTCCTCGGCGCATTGATCGTTCTGTCCGCGTTCCCGTATTTCGGCAGCGATGCCGCCACTTTCCGCGCCACCATGCACGACACGCTGGCGCAGATGCTGCGCATCAATACAGGCGACGTCGGTGCGACAACGGCCGGCCGGCTGCGCAACCCGAGCCGTCTCATCGATTTTCTGGTGATCGCGATCCCGCCGGCGGCGGCCGTGCTCGCGACGATCACCAATGTCGTCAATCTATGGCTTGCAGGCCGGGTGGTGAAATTTTCCGGCCGCCTGACGCGGCCCTGGCCGGCGATCGCGGAGATGACCTTCCCGCGCCTCACCGCGGTGGCGCTCGCGATCAGCGTGGTCTTGAGTTTTATCGACGGCCTCGTCGGCATTGCCGCCGGCGTCGTCGCCGCCAGCCTGCTGATGGCCTATGGCGTGCTCGGTTTCGCGGTGCTGCATTCGATCACGATCGGCATAAAGAGCCGCGCCTTCCTGCTCGCCGGCGTCTTTGCCGCCGTCATCGTTTTCGGCTGGCCGGTGCTGGTACTTTGCCTGCTCGGACTGATCGACATCGCCTTCGACCTGCGCACGCGCGCCGCGCGCCGGCGCGGGCCGCCCGCTCGACTTTGAATTCACCGAACAAGTTCAACGCAAGGAGTACCTAAAATGGAAGTCATTCTTTTGGAACGCGTCGGCCGCCTCGGCCAGATGGGCGATGTCGTGCGCGTGAAGGACGGCTATGCGCGTAACTTTCTGCTGCCGCGCGGCAAGGCGCTGCGCGCCAACGCCGACAGCAAGGCCAAATATGAGAGCATGAAGGCGGAGCTCCAGCAGCAGAGCCTGGAGCGCAAGGGCGAAGCCGGCAAGTTGGCCACGCAAGTCGATGGCAAGAGCTTCACCGTCATCCGTCAGGCGAGCGAAACCGGCCAGTTGTTCGGTTCGGTCTCGACCCGCGACATCGCCACACTGATTTCCAAGCCGGGCGCCGAGATCAACCGCACCGCGGTCGAACTCAACGCGCCGATCAAATCGATCGGTCAGTACAAGGTGCCGCTGGCGCTGCACCCTGATGTCGAAGTTTCCGTTACCGTCATCGTCGCGCGCAGCGACGCGGAAGCCGAGCGCATCGCGCGCGGCGAGGACGTGAACGTACGCTCCGAAGCCGCCGAAGACGCCGCGGCGGAAGCAGAAGCCGCGCGCGAGCGCGCCGAAGCTTTGTTCGACGCCGAGGAAGAAGAAGCCGAAGACTCCAAGGCCGAAGACGCGCAAGAAGTTGCCGCCGCGGCCGAAGGCGACGAAAGACCGGCCAAAGCCAAGCGCAAGAAAAAGGCCGCCGCCGAAGAGGCCTAAGATCCGCTGTAATGACGAGGCCCTGCGCCAGCTATGCCTGACGCGGGGCCTTTTCGTTAGGCTGGTCCGGAAAGGGCCGCCAGAGGCGGCCCTTCATCGACGTGAAAAAGCGGTGCTCAGTCGGATTTTTCCGGCTTGCTGTCCGGCTTTGCCTCGGATTTTGGTTCAGGCTTGGCCTCAGCTTTGGGCTCAGGCTTAGCCTCCGCCTTCGGCTCGCTTTTGGCTTCCGGTTTAGGCTCGGACTTTGGCTCGGCCTTCGGCTCCGGCTTTGACTCTGATTTGGCTTCCGGCTTGGTCTCGCCGTTGGCCTTGGCTTCGGACGGCTTGGCCTCATTTTCTTTAATCTCTTTCTTCGCCTTGCCCTCGGACGGCTTTTTGGCCGCGCTCTTTTCCTGATCCTTGTCGGAGCCGCGCCCGGTGCGCGCGCCGCGTTTGACGGCCGAAACCGGTGCATCGCCCGTCGCTTGCAGATATTTGGCCAGCACGTCCGCGGATTCGCGGCTGGCCGTGTAATGCTGCCGCAGGAAATTATCGACGCCCAATAGACCGCCGCTCTTGGCGAGGCCCTGCGGCGATTTGTGACAAATCGCGCAGTCGGAGGCGAATAGCTGGGCCGCGGTCTTGCCCTTGTCCAGGTTTTCCTGCGCGACCGCAGGCGCCACCGCGACCAGCAAAACCAGTCCGCCCACAGCCCCCTGAATGCCGCGATTCCATAGCGTCATAGTCTGCAATCCTTCTGAGACCGTCTCCAAAAGCCGCCCCGCTTTACCTGCTTCGGCCCCACAAGTCGCGTACTTGATAGCGTATTTTCGCAGCATTGTGACCCCCGCCGGCGCAGCCCGCCCGGGTCAGCCGGACTCTGCGACCTTCGCCAATTTTGCATGCGCCGCCTCACCTTGTGGCATTGCTGTACCGGGCGCTTTTTGGTTGAATATCCCGGTAAGGAACCAGTATCGGCCCGCCGCGTTGAGACGGGGGCGAGGAGATCCGATCACGACGCGCTATTTGTGCGATAAGTGACATAATGAAGGGGGCGGCCGATGGACCGGTTGCTTCGGTTTCTACTGAAGACCTTTATCCGGCGGGGGACGTTTCGAGTAACCACCTCGCGTGGCACCGTTTTAACCTTCGGTGATGGGACCGGCCGGCCGGTATCGGTACGCTTTACCACGCGCGCCGGCGAATGGGCCATATTACTCGACCCGGAACTTAAATTCGGCGAAGAATACATGGACGGCAGTTTCGTGGTCGAGCAAGGCTCGATCGCCGACGTGCTTGCTATCGCGCTCGGGCAGAACAGCGATGTACCGCACTGGGCGCGGCTGCAAGGCGTGTTGCGCTATCTCTACCGCCGTTTCGAACAGTTCAATCCGCGCGCGCGCGCGCGCCGCAACGTGGCGCATCATTACGATCTCGATGGCAGGCTCTATTCGCTCTTTCTCGACGCCGACCGCCAATACAGCTGCGCCTACTTCGAGCGGCCGGGCCAATCGCTCGATGACGCGCAACTCGCCAAGAAGCGCCACCTGGCGGCGAAGCTGCGGCTATCGCCGGACAAGGCCGACCGTGGCCTGCGCATTCTCGATATCGGCTGCGGCTGGGGCGGGCTTGGGCTTTATCTCGCCGAAGTCGGCGGCGCTGACGTGACCGGCGTGACATTGTCGCAGGAGCAGCACGGCATCGCCAATGCGCGCGCCGCCGAGAAGGGCCTGAGCAACCGCGCCCGGTTCGAACTGAAGGACTACCGCGACATCGACGACCGCTTCGACCGCATCGTGTCGGTCGGCATGTTCGAACATGTCGGCGTCAACCACTACGACACTTATTTCCGTAAGTCGGCGCAGTTGCTCAAGGACGACGGCGTGATGGTGCTGCACTCGATCGGCCGCTCGGAAGGCCCGAGCCGGACCAACCCGTGGATTTCGAAATACATCTTCCCCGGCGGCTACATACCATCATTGTCTGAAGTTCTGTCGAAGGTGGAGAAGTCTGGCCTATTGGTCACCGATATCGAGATTTTGCGCCTGCATTACGCCGAAACGCTCAAAGCCTGGCGTGAGCGCTTCCTCGCCCACCGCGACGAGGTCGAGCGCATCTACGACCAACGCTTCGTGCGCATGTGGGAGTTCTATCTGGCCTCGTCGGAGATGGCTTTCCGCGAGCAGAACTTGATGGTGTTGCAGATCCAGCTCACCAAGCGTCAAGATGTAGTGCCGATGACGCGCGACTACATCATGCGCGAGGAGCAGCGCCTGCGCGTTGCCGAGGACAAGTCGCGCACGCCGTTGCGGCTCGCCGGCGAATAGCCGCCGCCTCATTACGGTCGTCTTTCGTGAAGTTGCACCAGTCAAGCACCAATCTGCACGTGCCGTAATTTATTGCTGTGGTGATCCCCTGTGGACAGCGGCGATTAGTACGAGCGCGCCGTCGCAGATTTTTCACGACGGTGTAAGCCAATTGTCGAACAAATTTTCGTCAAAGTGGCGGATCAAGGAACTTCATGGCGCCCGCCGAATCAGCCCTCCGCAAGCCGGTCGAAGAAGCGGTCCAGCTTTATCGCACCGCACCGCACAACATCGAGGCGGAGCAGGCGCTGTTGGGCGCGATCCTGGTCAATAACGAAGCCTTTTACCGGGTCTCCGACTTCCTCAAGCCGGAACATTTCTTCGAGCCGATTCACCAGAAAATCTACCAGCTCGCCGGCGAACTGGTACGCGCCGGCAAGATCGCGACGCCGGTGACGCTCAAGACCTTCCTCGATGCCAGTATCGACATCGGCGGCATGACGCTTGGGCAATATCTCGCTCGCCTCGCCGCCGAGGCCACCACCATCATCAACGCCGAGGATTACGGCCACACGGTCTATGATCTTTCGATCCGCCGCGATCTGATCAAGGTCGGCGAGGACATGGTCAACATCGCTTTCGATGCGCCGGTCGACTTCGCCCCGCGCGCGCAGATCGAGGACGCGGAACGCAAGCTCTACGAACTGGCCGAGACCGGCCGCTATGACGGCGGCTTCCAGCGTTTCGCGCAGGCACTCACCACCGCCGTCGACATGGCGGCGCGCGCCTATCAGCGCGACGGCAAATTGTCCGGCATCGCCACCGGCCTCGACGATCTCGACCGCATGATGGGCGGCTTGCAGCCCTCCGACTTGATCGTGGTCGCCGGCCGTCCCGGCATGGGCAAGACCGCGCTCGCCACCAATATCGCCTATAACGTCGCGCGCGCGCATCGCGGCGAAGTCAAAGCCGACGGCCATATGGAAACCGTCAATGGCGGCATCGTCGGCTTTTTCTCGCTCGAAATGTCGGCCGAACAATTGGCCACCCGTATCATCGCCGAACAGACGGGAATTCCGTCGAACCAGATCCGGCGCGGCGCCATCGGCGAAGCCGATTTCGAACGCATCAAGGACCACTCGATCGAATTACAGAATTTGCCGCTATTCGTCGACGAAACCGGCGGCCTGTCGGTCGCGCAACTGGCAGCGCGCGCGCGCAGGCTCAAGCGCCAGCGCGGGCTCGATCTGCTGGTCATCGACTATTTGCAACTGTTGTCGGGCTCCACGCGCCGCAGTTCCGAAAACCGCGTGCAGGAAATCACCGAGATCACCACCAAGCTCAAAGCATTGGCGAAAGAACTCAACGTGCCGATCATGGCGCTGTCGCAATTGTCGCGCCAGGTCGAAAGCCGCGAAGACAAGCACCCGCAGCTTTCGGACTTGCGTGAATCGGGCTCGATCGAGCAAGACGCCGACGTGGTACTGTTCGTCTACCGTGAAGAATATTACCACGTCATGCGCAAGCCGCTCGAAAGCGACCGCGAAAAATTCGCCGCCTGGATGGCTGACAGCGACAAATACCACGGCAAGGCCGAAGTCATCATCGGCAAGCAGCGCCACGGTCCGACCGGCACGGTCGAACTCGCCTTCGAAGGCGCCATCACCAAATTCTCCTCGCTCGCCCAGACCGATCACCTACCCGATCGGCTCGGCCCGGAATAGCCGCGCGCGGCGAGGGCTTTCTCACGCCAGTTTGCGGCTATACAGTCCCGGCGCAATGAACGGGACGGCAATGGACAGCTTCGACTATGTGATCGTGGGCGCCGGCTCGGCCGGCAGCGTGCTGGCCAACCGCCTGAGCGAAGATGCCGACGTCACCGTCTGTGTGCTGGAAGCCGGACCCGCCGACTGGCATCCTTACATTCATCTGCCGGCCGGCTTCATCAAGACGTTTTACAATAAAAGCATCAACTGGTGCTATTCGCAGGAGCCGACCGAAGGCACCGCCGGCCGCCGCATCTTCTCGCCGCGCGGCAAGACGCTCGGCGGCTCCTCCTCGATCAACGGTCATATTTATAATCGCGGCCAGCGTAGCGACTTCGACACCTGGGCGCAGATCGGCAACCGTTCCTGGGGCTATGCCGACGTGCTGCCCTACTTCAAGCGCATGGAGCGTCGCATCGGCGACGGCGATGCCGCCTATCGCGGCCGCGACGGCAATCTCACCGTCACCGATATCGATTGGCGCGATCCGCTTTGCGAAGCCTTCATCGCAGGCGCGGTCTCGCTCGGCATTCCGCGCAATCCCGATTACAACGGCAAGGTGCAGGAAGGCGTCGCCTACGCGCAGCGCACCATCCACAACGGCCGCCGCATCTCGGCGGCAACCGCCTTCCTGCGTCCGGCGATGAAGCGCGGCAATGTCACCGTACGCACCCATGCCCACGCGACCGAAATCATTTTCCAAGGCAAACGCGCACTCGGCGTGCGCTATGCCAAAGGCGGGCGTGGCGGCGAAATGCGCGAGGTGCGCGCGCGCAAGGAAGTGATCCTGTCCGGCGGCGCCTATAACTCGCCGCAGCTCCTGCAACTCTCCGGCATCGGCCCTGCCGCGCTGCTGCAATCGCTCGGTATCGACGTGCGCCACGCGTTGCCTGGTGTCGGCGAAGGCTTGCAGGATCATTACGCGCCGCGTTCGGTCGCCCGCGTGAAGAACGTCAAGACCATCAACGAACGCGCGCGCGGTCTCAACCTCGCCTTCGAGGCGCTCAAATGGGCAACGACGCGGCGCGGTATTCTCGCGCTGTCGCCGACGCTCGTTTATTGCTTCTGGCATTCCGGCGAGACGGCGGAAACCTCCGATTTACAACTCACCTTCACGCCCGCAAGCTACATGGAGGGCGAACAGGGCAAACTGGAAAACAAACCCGGCATGTCGGTTGCCTCCTGGCAGCAGCGGCCGGAGAGCCGTGGCTTCGTGCGTCTGCGCTCGGCCGATCCGTTCGACGCGCCGCTGATCCAGACCAACTACCTCACCCACGAACACGACAAGCGCGTCGTGGTCGCCGGCATGAAGCTCGCGCGCCGCCTGCTCGCGTCCAGGCCGCTCGCGCCTTATTACGACTACGAGGATTATCCCGGCCCCGCCGTGCAAAGCAACGACGAGTTCCTCGCCGCCGCCACCCAGCGCGCGCAGACCACCTTTCACCCCGGCTGCACCTGCCGCATGGGCCCGGCGACCGATCCGCACTCGGTGGTCGACGACCGCCTGCGCGTGCACGGCCTGGAGGCATTACGCGTGATCGACGCCTCGATCATGCCACGCATGATCTCCGCCAATCTCAACGCCTCGACCCTGATGATCGCCGACAAGGCTTCGGATTTTGTGCGCGGTCGCCTCTTGCCGGAGCCGGCCGCGGTTTGACCACGGTTTAAGCCACAATGGACGCACGGCCCCCATCCCGCTAAACCTTGCCCCATGGCCAAACTCGAATTCATCGAAGAAGCCCGGCATATCGACAAAACCAATACTGCGGGCCCCCCTGAAGCGGAGGCCGGCGGCATTCTGACCGTCGATCTCGGCGCGCTGGTGGCGAACTGGCGCGCACTACAGCGCCGCGCCATGCCGGCGGAATGCGCCGGTGTGGTCAAGGCGGACGGCTATGGCTGCGGCATCGAGCCGGTGAGCGCGGCGCTGTCGAAAGCCGGCTGCAAGACCTTCTTCGTCACGGATCTGTCGGAAGCCCGCCGCGTGCGCAACGTCGCGCCCGACGCCGCGATCTATGTACTCAACGGTCTGATGCCCAACACGGCGCCGACCTACGCGGAGTTGCGCGCGCGTCCGGTGATCGGCAGCGTCCTCGAACTTGCCGAATGGGACGCCTTCGTCGCGTCACAGGATTGGCGCGGCGGCGCGGCGCTGCATATCGACACCGGCATGAACCGGCTCGGCATCTCGGTGAACGAAGCCGCCGCCATGGCGCCGCGCATCCGCAGCGAAAATCACGGCATCACGCTGGTGATGAGCCATCTCGTCTGCGCCGACGAACCCGCCCATCCGCTCAATGAACGCCAGATCGCGCTGTTCCGCGAAGTGCGGCTGCTTTATCGCGGCATCCCCTCCTCGCTCGCCAATTCCTCCGGCATCTTTCTCAGCGCCAACGCGCATTGCGACGTGGTGCGCCCGGGCGTAGCGCTCTATGGCGTCAACCCGACGCCGGGCAAGACCAATCCCATGCGGCCGGTGGTCGAACTCAAGGCGCGCATCGCGCAAGTGCGCGTGGTGCCGCGCGGCGAGACGGTCGGCTACAGCGCGAGTTGGACCGCGCGCAAGGCAACGCGCATCGCGGTGGCGGCGGTCGGCTATGCCGACGGCTACCTGCGCTCTTCCGGCTCGAGCGACGAGACGCCGGGCGGCGCGGCCATCGTTGCCGGCAAGCGCTGCCCGATTGCCGGGCGGGTGTCGATGGACCTGTTGGCCATCGACGTCAGCGAATTGCCGGAGGCGACGGTGCGGCGCGGCGACATTGCCACGCTGATCGGCGATGATCTGCCGCTCGACGACGTGGCGCAGGGTGCCGGCACCATCGGCTACGAATTCCTCACGTCGCTCGGACGCCGGTACCATCGGATTTACCGACAGGGCTAGTCTTTAACGCCTCCGTAAAGAATGTTCTTGTAATGTTCTCATGGCCGATCTAGCTTCGGCCGCGATCATTCGGGGACGATTCTCGCGATGTCCAAGCGCCATTTGACCTTCATTTGCCAAAACTGCGGCGCCACCGCCTCGCGCTGGCAGGGCAAATGCGAAGCCTGCGGCGAATGGAATACGCTGGCCGAGGAAGGCGCCGAGCGCCCCGCCGGGCCCGGCCGCAAACCGCCGAAAGGACGGCTGTTCAAGCTTGAGCCGCTGACCGGTGAAGCCCATGACGCGCCGCGCCTGCCCAGCGGCATCGCCGAACTAGACCGCGTTACCGGCGGCGGCTTTGTGCGCGGCTCGGTGCTCCTGATGGCGGGCGATCCCGGCATCGGCAAATCGACGCTGCTCATTCAGGCGACCGCGGCGCTGGCGCGCGCCGGCCACCGCGCCGTCTATATCTCCGGTGAAGAAGCCATCGCCCAGGTGCGCCTGCGCGCCGAGCGTCTCGGCCTCTCCGACGCGCCGGTCGAACTCGCCGCCGAAACCGCGGTCGAGGACATCATCGCCACGTTGTCCGAGGGCAAAGTCCCGCGCCTCATTGTCATCGACTCGATCCAGACCATGTGGACCGATCTCGTTGAAAGCGCCCCAGGCACCGTTACGCAGGTGCGCGGCGCGGCGCAGGCGCTCATCCGTTTCGCCAAGCGTTCCGGCGCGGCCATCATCCTGGTCGGTCACGTCACCAAAGACGGCCAGATCGCGGGCCCGCGCGTGGTCGAGCATATGGTCGATGCCGTGCTGTCCTTCGAAGGCGAAGGCTCGCACCAGTTCCGCATTTTACGCGCGGTCAAAAACCGTTTCGGCCCGACCGATGAGATCGGCGTGTTCGAAATGACCGGCGCTGGCTTGCGTGAAGTCGCCAATCCGTCCGAGCTGTTTTTGTCCGAACGCGATCTCGGCTCGCCCGGCACGGCCGTCTTCGCCGGCATGGAAGGCACGCGGCCGCTGCTGGTCGAAATTCAGGCTCTGGTTGCGCCAACGACTTTAGGAACACCAAGGCGCGCCGTCGTCGGCTGGGACCCGAGCCGGCTGTCGATGGTGATCGCCGTGCTGGAAGCCCATTGCGGCGTCAAGCTCGGCGGCTACGACGTCTACCTAAACGTCGCCGGTGGCATGCGCATCAACGAGCCGGCGGCCGATCTCGCCGCCGCCGCCGCGCTTGTCTCTTCGTTGGCCAATTCGCCGCTGCCCGCCGATGCCGTCTATTTTGGCGAAGTCTCGCTTTCGGGTGCCATACGCCCGGTCTCGCATACGCCCGCGCGCCTGAAGGAAGCCGCCAAGCTCGGCTTTGCCCGCGCCGTGCTGCCGGAAGCAGCGCGGGCTGAGGCTACCGATCCGGCACTCAAGACCAGTCATGTCGGCGGCCTCACCAGCCTGGTTGCCGACATCGCCGCGCTCGGCAAGCCGCGTCAAAATGCCGGGCCCAATCCCGGCCAGTCCGCGAAATCCCATCAACAAGGCGGGTGACAAGACGGGTGACGGCGGCGCAGTGCCCCGCTATAGAAGGGGCGCATTTGAGCCGCCCCGGCAACCCACACCGCTCGGCGTAGAAACGGGCTTAAAATTAGGTACTTAGCGAACTTGACGCCCGTGCCGGGAGCCGCCAATACGGCGTCGGATTTACTCGTTGCGGATTCGCCGCGCCGGCTGGACTTGCAGCCTCGGGGCAACCCCTTTTCGCGGAGCGCTTGAGTAGCCAGGCATGCCGATCACCCTGCTCGACATCCTCCTTCTGGTCGTCATGCTGATCTCCGGTCTGCTCGCCATGATCCGGGGCTTCATGCGCGAAATCCTGTCGATCGGCGCCTGGGCCATCGCCGCGGTGGTAACGCTCTATACCTTTTCAAAAGCGCTGCCGATTGCGCAGGGGTATTTCTCCAGCAACACGGTCGCCACCGGTATCACCGTCGGCTCGATTTTCCTGATCACGCTGCTGATCGTATCGATCATCACCGTGCGTATCTCCGACATGATTCTCGACAGCCGCGTCGGTGCGCTCGACCGCACGCTCGGGTTCCTTTTCGGGCTCGGGCGCGGGCTGCTGATTGTGGTTGTCGCCTATATGTTTTTCGACTGGCTTGTTCCCGACAAGAGCCAGCCCGCTTGGGTCAGCGGAGCCAAATCGAAAGTTGTATTGAAGAGTTCGGGGGATTGGCTGAAGGGCATGTTGCCGGATGACCCTGAAAGCACCATCTTAAAACGGTTGAAGAAACCCAAGCCCGAAGAGCAAGACGCGCCCGACACTGCGCCGCCGGAAAAGCGTTCGGAAATCGGCGGCCCGGTCAAAATGGCTCACCTTTTGGGAACCCGGTAGCGATGCAAAAAGCCCCGCACGACCTCGACACCGCCGGCGACTTCGATCCCCAGTTTGATCAATATGCCGACCGGTTGCGCGAGGAATGCGGCGTCTTCGGTATTTTCGGCCACCCCGACGCCGCCGCCATTACCGCGCTCGGCCTGCACGCGCTCCAGCATCGTGGCCAGGAAGCCGCCGGCATCGTCTCCTTCGACGGCAAGCGCTTCCACTCCGAACGCCGCCTCGGCCTGGTCAGCGACACCTTCACCAAGCGCGACGTGATCGACCGGCTGCCGGGCAATTCGGCGGTCGGGCATGTGCGCTATTCCACCACCGGCGAAACCATCCTGCGCAATGTGCAGCCGCTGTTCGCGGAACTGGAAGGCGGCGGCTTCGCCGTCGCGCATAACGGCAACCTCACCAACGGCATTTCGCTGCGCAAATTTCTGGTGCGCGAAGGCGCCATGATGCAGTCGACCTCCGACACCGAGGTGATCCTGCATCTGGTGGCGCGCGCCAAGCGCAACCGTTTCGTCGACCGCTTCATCGAAGGCCTGCGCCAGATCGAAGGCGCTTACGCTTTTGTCGGCTTGACCAATAAGAAACTGGTCGGCGCGCGCGATCCGCTCGGCATTCGCCCGCTGGTGATCGGCAAGCTCGACGGCTGCCACATACTCGCGTCGGAGACCTGCGCGCTCGACATCATCGGCGCGCAATATGTGCGCGACGTCGAAAACGGCGAAGTGGTCGTGTTTGACGAAGACGGCGCGCAATCGCACAAGCCGTTCCCGCCGATGGCGCCGCGCCCTTGCATCTTCGAATACATCTATTTCGCGCGGCCCGATTCCGTTGTTGGCGGCCGCAACGTCTATGACGTACGCAAGAACCTCGGCGCCGAACTGGCGCGCGAAGCCTCGATCGCCGCCGATGTCGTCGTGCCGGTGCCGGACTCAGGTGTGCCGGCCGCCCTTGGCTACGCGCAGACCTCCGGTATTCCTTACGAGCTTGGCATCATCCGCAATCACTATGTCGGCCGTACTTTCATTCAGCCGACGCAGTCCATCCGCGACCAGGGCGTACGGCTGAAACATTCGGCCAATCGCGCCGTGGTCTCCGGCAAGCGTATCGTGCTGGTCGACGATTCGATCGTGCGCGGCACTACTTCGCGCAAGATCGTGCAGATGATGCGCGACGCCGGCGCCGCCGAAGTGCACTTCCGCATTTCCTCGCCGCCGATTACGCATCCGGACTTTTACGGCATCGATACGCCGGATGCCGATAAACTGCTCGCCGCCACCATGGATTTGGAAGGCATGCGGCAATTCATTGGCGCCGACTCGCTCGCCTTCCTCTCGGTCGACGGCATCTACCGTGCCATGGGCCTGCCCGGCCGCGACGCGGCTCGCCCGCAATTCACCGATCATTGCTTTACCGGCGATTACCCGACCGCGCTCACCGACCTCGGCGCGCAAGACGCCAGCCCGCGTCAATTGTCGCTGCTCTCGGAAGCGGTCTGACGTAAACGACCGGCGCGCAATCGCGGCGCGTGGCCCTCGTGCGCGGGCGATCTTGTGCCGGCGCGGAATGTCTTTAACAATATCGTCGCAAATAAAAACACGGGGGAGCCCGCCTTAAGGCCGGGCACGGGGGAAAACCATGGCGGACAAATCGCTCAGCGGTCGCATCGCGCTCGTCACCGGCGCGTCGCGCGGCATCGGCGCGGCGCTCGCCTTGCAGCTTGCGCAAGCGGGCGCACATGTCATCGCCGTCGCGCGCACGGTCGGCGGCCTGGAAGAGCTCGATGATAAGATCAAAACCGCCGGCGGCTCAGCCACCTTGGTGCCGCTCGACATGAAAGACAGCCCCGGCATCGAGCGGCTAGCCGGTGCGCTAAAGGAGCGCTACGGCCGCCTCGATGTTCTGGTCGGTAATGCCGGCGTTCTTGGCATGCCGGGACCGCTGGCGCATTACGAGGCGAAGGACTTCGACAACATGTTCGCGGTCAACGTCACCGCGAATTATCACTTCATCCATGCCATGGATCCGCTTTTGCAGGCAGCGCCCGCCGGCCGCGCGGTGTTTCTCACTTCGGCAGTCGCCCATATGGGCCGCGCCTATTGGGGCGCTTATGCCGGCTCCAAAGCGGCGCTGGAGGCGATGGTGCGCTCCTACGCGTCCGAGATTGCGACCACCAATGTTCGCGCCAATCTCTTTGGTCCCGGACCGACGCGTACGCGGATGTATCTCACGGCGTTTCCCGGCGCCGATCCGGCAACGCTGCCGACACCGGAGGAAGTCGCCACCCTGATGTTGCCGCTGTGCCTACCGGCCTGCACCGAAAACGGCAAGCTCTACGACTCGCGCGCCAAAAAATTCTTCGACTTCCACCCGCCGAGCTAATGCTTGCGCATTTTTAATGCTTGCGCTTGGCCCGGCCCTTGAACGGGTTGTCCTTCTCGCGCAGCGTCAGCCTTATCGGCGTGCCCGGTAATTCGAACGCTTCGCGCAATGAATTCACCAGATAGCGCTTGTAGGCGTCCGGCACCGCGTCGGCGCGCGTGCAGAACACCACGAAGCTCGGTGGCCGATTCTTGGTCTGTGTGATGTAGTTCAAGCGCAACCGGCGGCCCGACACCGCCGGCGGTGGATGACTTTCAATCGCATGCTCGAACCAGCGATTGAGCGCGCTGGTGGTGACGCGCTTGTTCCAGGTCTCGAACGCGGCAACGATCGCCTGCATCAGCCGGTCGATGCCCTCACCGGTCAAAGCCGAGACCGCCACCAACGGCACGCCGATCATCTGCGTGAGCTTCTCGTTCGCCTGTTCGCGCAGCTTGGAAATCGCGCCCGCCGTCTCACCCTTCAAATCCCATTTGTTCACCGCCAGCACCACCGCGCGGCCTTCCTGCTCGGTCAGATCGGCGATGCGCTGATCCTGCTCTTCGAACGCATTCTCGACATCCATTAGCACGACCACGACTTCGGCGAAACGAACCGCATTGAGCGCATCGCCAACCGACAGCTTCTCCAGTTTCTCGTCGATGCGCGAGCGCCGGCGCAATCCCGCCGTATCGTGGATGCGGAATTTCCGATCCTGCCAGGCAAGATCGACGGCGATTGAATCGCGCGTGGTGCCGGCTTCCGACGAGGTCAGGAGCCGCTCCTCGCCAAGCAGCCGGTTGACGAGCGTCGACTTGCCGGCGTTCGGCCGCCCGACAATGGCGACACGAATGGGGTGTGCGCCTTCTGGCTCGGCCGCTTGCGCCGACGCCTCGGCGGTTTTTTCCGGCAGCGCCGCGCGCAGCGCGTCGTATAAATCCGGCAGGCCCTCATTATGCTCGGCCGACAGCGCGACCGGCTCGCCAAGTCCGAGCGAATAGGCGTCGTAGCGCCCGGCCTCGCCCGCCGTGCCTTCCATCTTGTTGGCGATCAGCACGCAAGGCTTCCCGGACTTGCGAACCAGCGCGGCAAAGGCGCGGTCGTCGGGAATTGGCCCTGAACGCGCATCGATCATGAAGAAGATAGCGTCGGCCTGTTGAATGGCGGTCTCGGTCTGCGCGCGCATGCGGCCGGACAAGGTCTCCGGCGCCGACTCTTCCAGCCCGGCGGTGTCGATGACGGTAAAATCCAGGTCGCCGAGCCGCGCTTCGCCCTCGCGCCGGTCGCGCGTCACGCCCGGGCGGTCGTCGACCAGCGCCACGCGCCGGCCGACCAACCGGTTAAACAGCGTCGATTTGCCGACATTGGGCCGGCCGACAATGGCGATGGTGAAACTCATTTGGCGAGGATCGTTTCGGTTCGATCAAGCGGGAAGATTATAAAACATTTTCGTCGTCATTCCGGGACCGTCGGCAGGACCGGACCCGGAATCCAAATTGAAATTCCGAGAACAACACTGGATACCGGATTCGCGCGCTTGCGCGCGCCTCCCGGAATGACCGGTTAGCGCGAGAAGGTGCCCGGCGGCGGCGCGGCCGGCCAGGGTGCGGTGTTTGCCGGCAGTGCCGTGGCCTGGCCTTGCGCGGGCGCAGGCCACGCCGGCGGTGCTGCTTCCTGAGTCACAGGCTGAACGGGAGCGGCCTGCTGTTGCGGTTTCGGCGGCGCGCGTTTGACGGTCTTTTTCGGCTTCGGCTTTGGTTTCGGCTTGCTTTCGGCTTTCGCCTTCAACTCTTCTTTCGGCTCTTGCGCGGGTGCGGCCGCCTGCGCGTCGGGCGCGGGCGCGCCTTCCACCAGCGCCGTGTCCTGCGTCGGCTGGTTGCCTTTCATGTATTCCTGCGGAATGCCTTGCGTCACGCCGGGCACGCCTTCCGGAAATACCGGCTGGCGGTCGCCGGGAAGTTTTTTCTTGTCGTTGAGATGGAAGATGTCGAGCTTGTCCATGTCGAAATCGGCGCAGCCGGCGAGCGCCGGCAGAACGGCGGCGAGCGTTGCGACCAGCGTAATGCGTTGCAGGCGGCGCATTAGGTAGACCTTGTTCTTTCGCATGATCTTATCCGAAAACCGGTACCCACTTTTCGGGATCATGCGCTAGCTCTTCGCGTTGGCGGCGATCAGCGCCGACAGCACGTCGATGCGCTGGCGCGTGCCGGGTGGCGTTTCGCCATCGGCGGCAATGGCGTCGATATAGCGGCGCGCGGCGGCCAGGTCGTTGTTGCGCCAGGCCGAGGTCGCCAGCAATTCGCGCGCGCTATGGCGATAAACGCGGCCGGGCTCGGCGATCGGCTGCAAACGCTTTTCCATCTCGGAAAGCGGCGCGCTGTCGACCAGCAACATGCCGGCGCGCAAAGCCGCGAGATCTTTCCAGGCCGGATCGAGCGAGCCGTCAGCGGCGAGCGCGTCATAGGCTTTCACCGCCTCGGCCGGATTGGCTTGCGCCAGCGCGTTCGCCTCGCGAAAGCGCGCCAGCATGGCGTAGCCCGCGGGCGCTTCGCTCACCACCTTGGCGAAGGCCGCCTGCGCCTCGGCGTGCTTGCCCTCTTCGCTGAGCGTCACGGCTTGCTCGAAATCGGCGCCGGCGGCGGCCGCCTTCTGCGCCACCCGGTATTCATAGCCGCGCCAGCCACCGACACCGGCCACGATCAGCACGGCGATGGCGACGATGAGAAGCTGGTAGCGATCCCACAGCTTTTGCAGCCGTTCGCGGCGTACTTCCTCATCGACTTCATTGAAAATATCGGCCACGAACTGCTCCCGGCGCCCTTAAAAACCTTTGAAAACCCGCCCTTCCGGCGGATTGCCCGTAACCTAGCCATGTGGCGCAGCCAAGGCAAAGATGCGCCGACAAGCGTTAATATTTCAGGGGTTTAGCCTATGAAACCGGGCGGGGGAACCCGTTTTTCCGGGCCGATCTGCGCGTGCCCAAGCGCCCGCGCTTCAGGGCTTTTTCGCCTTCATCGGGTAGACATGCGCATCGCCCGGGAAGGCGCGCGAGCGCACTTCGGCGGCATAATCGGCGACCGCCTTTTCGATCCCCGGGCCAAGGTCGCCGTAGCGCTTGACGAATTTCGGAACCCGCGGCGATAGCCCGAGCATGTCCTCCAGCACCAGAATCTGGCCGTCGCAGGCAACGCTGGCCCCGATGCCGATGGTCGGGATCGGCACCGCCGCGGTCAGCTTGCGCGCCAAAGGCTCGGCCACCGCCTCGATCACCACCGAGAAGGCACCGGCGTCGGACACGGCAAGCGTATCCTTCTCGATCCGCTCCCAGTCGCTTTCGTCGCGGCCTTGCGCGCGAAACGAGCCGATGGTGTTGATCGATTGCGGCGTGAGACCCACATGCGCCATCACCGGCACGCCGCGTTCGGCGAGAAAGCGAATGGTCTCGGCCATGCGCACGCCGCCTTCCAACTTGATCGCGCCGCAGCCGGTTTCCTTCAGCACGCGCGCGGCGTTCATGAAGGCCTGTTCCTTCGACGCCTCGTACGAGCCGAACGGCATGTCGACCACAATGAGCGCGCGTTGACTCCCGCGCATGACAGCGTGGCCTTGCAGGATCATCATGTCGAGCGTGACCGGCACGGTGGTCTCGAGCCCATGCATCACCATGCCGAGCGAGTCGCCTACCAGGATGACGTCACAATATTTATCGACCAGCCGCGCGGTATGCGCATGATAGGAGGTGAGCGACACGATCGGCTCGCCGCCTTTGCGCGCGCGAATATCGGGCGCGGTCAACCGCTTGACGTCATTCTGCACTGACACGTTGTTTAAGCTCCGAACGCCGGCACGCCGATGAAGACCGGGTGGAACACCAGACCGAGCGCGAGATAAATCACGATGCCGATGACCACGACAAGCGCGTCGTTGCCCCAGCCCGTGGGCGCGGTCGTCGCACCTATGTCGCCGCGTCGCTTGGCGGCAATGCGCGCCCACACGCCCCAGACCAGGAACGATCCGAACAACAGGATCGAACCGAGATCGCCGTTCACCAGGAGATGCGCCAACGCCCAGGTTTTCACCGCGGCGAGCATCGGATGCTTGAGCTTTTGTTTGATATGGCTCGGAATGAAAGCCGCTGTCATGAAGATTACCGCGAACAGCATCAACAGTTCAGTGATGTGGCGCATGAAAGCCGGCGGCATCCAGACGTCGATATAGCCTTCGGCGCGATAGTAGCCGAACCCCCAGACGATCAGCACCAGACCAATAATCGAAACGATGGAAAACGCCACGCGGTATCCGGCGATGCCTAAGCGCGCGATCGCGGCGGCACGCGCGCTGTGCCGCGTCACGAACAAATGCGTGCACAAAAAAACCGTCAGACCCACAATCAGAACGATAAGACCCATAAACTTGTCCGCCTGCCGAGTTGACGTTGCTATAGGCGGCGCAGTAGAGGCGATGACGGCAGCCATTGCAAGCGGTCCCACAGCGGGAATTCCATCAAGAGTTCTAATGGCTTGTCAGAGAAAAACGGCGAGGAACCAGCATGACTACGCGCATCGTCGGCCTGCTGATGCTGCTCGTCGCGGCCGCGCTGCCCGCCTCGGCGCAAAGCTGGCCGCCGAAGAACGTGCGCATCATCGCGCCTTTCGGCCCCGGCTCGACGCCCGACATCGTGGCGCGTCTGATCGCCGACCAGTTCGGCAAGAAATATCAGGGCTCCACCTTCATCGTCGAAAACAAGGCCGGCGCTGGCGGCAATCTTGGCACCGACGTGGTGGCGAAGTCCGCGCCGGACGGATCCACTATCGGCATCTCGATCGGCGGGCCGCTTGCGATCAACACGCTGCTGTTCTCGCAGCTTCCCTACGATCCGAAAAAAGACATCGCCGCCATCACGCAACTGATTACGCAGCCAAGCGTGCTCGCCGTTTCAAACGAATTGGGCGTCAACAACGTGGCCGAATTGATCGCCAAGCTGAAAGCCAATCCGGGCAAATACAACTTCGCCTCGATCGGCAACGGTTCGCTGTCGCAACTCGCCATGGAAGCGGTCGCGCTCAAGTCCGGCACCAAGATCGTGCACGTGCCCTATAAGGGCTCGCCCGCCGCCGTCACCGCTATCATCCGAAACGACGCGCAGATGGGCTGCCTGCCGGCGATCTCGGTAATGGTGCAAGCCGACAAAGGCAATGTGAAAGCGCTCGCGGTATCGACCGCGCAACGCTCGCCTTATCTGCCCAATCTGCCGACGCTGAAAGAAAGCGGCATCGACGTCGACGCCGATGCCTGGATGGGCCTAATCGGCCCCGGCGGCCTGCCCAAGCCGATGATCGACGCCATCAACAAAGATGTGGTCGCGATCGTCCATCTGCCCGAGATCAAGGACAAGCTCGCCAAGACCTTGATGGAGCCGGTCGGCAATTCGCCGGCCGAATTCCGCGCCCGCATCGACGGCGAAATCGCGCGCTGGGCGCCGGTGATCAAGGCGGCCGATGTGAAGGTGAACTAGCTGCTCCTCATGGTGAGGAGCGCGGCGTAAGCCGAGCGTCTCTAACCATGAGGCCCTCATCCTTCGAGACGCGCCTGCGGCGCTCCTCAGGATGAGGGTCAGAGCTTCTCCTTCACATCCTTGATGTCGGTAAACACGATCCCCGGCGCGCGTTCACTGGTGTAATCGAGGATGAACTGATTGCGCGCCATGAACACCTTGTCGCCGTCGAGGTCTTCGGCGACGCTTGAATAATTTCCCTGCACGAATTCGTTGAGCTTTTTCTCATCGTCGCTCGAAATCCAGCGCGCCAGTTGAAATTCCGGCGTCTCGAAGTCGATCTCCAGCCCGTATTCGTCGGCAAGCCGCACCTTCAGCACGTCGAGCTGCAAGGGCCCTACGACGCCGACCATCGCGGGCGCGCCGTCGAGCGGACGGAAGGCCTGCACAACGCCCTCCTCCGCCATTTGTTGCAGCGCCTCTTTCAACTTCTTCGCTTTCATCGGATCGCCGAGTTTCACACGCCGCAATATTTCCGGCGCGAACATCGGCACGCCCATGAACTTGATGTCCTCGCCTTCGGTCAGCGTATCGCCGATGCGCAGCGTGCCGTGATTGGGGATGCCGACCACGTCGCCGGCGTAAGCTTCGTCCGCCACCGAGCGGTCCTGCGCGAAAAAGAATTGCGGCGCCGACAGCGTCATCGGCTTGCCGGTGCGCACCAGTTTTGCCTTCATGCCGCGCCGCAGTTTCCCCGACACCATGCGGGCAAAGGCGATGCGGTCGCGGTGGTTGGGGTCCATGTTCGCTTGAATCTTGAAGACGAAAGCCGACATGTTGCTTTCATCCGGCTCGACCAGACGCGTGCTCGCCTGCTGCGGCCGCGGCGGCGGCGCGAAGTCCGCGAGCGCATCGAGCAAATCCTTCACGCCGAAATTCTTTAGCGCCGAGCCGAAATAAACCGGCGTCAGGTGCCCCTCGCGGAACGAAGAAAAATCGAACGGCCGGCACGCCTCCTTCACCAGTTTCAGTTCCTCGGCAATCGCATCGGCATTGAGCATCTTGTTCTTGGCCGCCAGCCCCGCCAGATCGAGCACCTGCGACTTGGCATCTTTACTGTCCTCGGTCATCAGGCGCATGTCGCCGCGCTTGATGTCGTAAGTGCCGGCGAAGTCGCGCCCCTGCCCGATCGGCCAGGTCATCGGCGTGGTGTCGAGCGCCAGCGTCTTTTCGATTTCGTCGAGAATGTCGAAGGGGTCGCGGCTTTCGCGATCCATCTTGTTGATGAAGGTGACAATCGGAATGTCGCGCAGCCGGCACACTTCGAACAGCTTGCGCGTGCGCGCCTCGATGCCCTTGGCGGCGTCGATCACCATCACCGCGCTATCGACCGCCGTCAGCGTCCGGTAAGTGTCTTCGGAAAAGTCCTCGTGGCCCGGCGTGTCGAGCAGATTGAACACGCGCGCGTCGTAATCGAAGGTCATCACCGAGGTGACCACCGAAATACCGCGCTCGCGCTCAATGCCCATCCAGTCGGAGCGGGTCGAGCGGCGGTCGCGTTTGGCCTTGACCTGGCCGGCGAGGTTGATGGCGCCGCCGAACAGCAGCAGCTTCTCGGTCAGCGTGGTCTTGCCGGCGTCCGGGTGCGAAATGATGGCAAAGGTGCGCCGGCGCTCGACCTCGACCGCCAACGGCGAGGAATTGCGCAATTTAGGCGCCGAATCCCGGGAAATCGTCTGATCCATGCGCCGCATGTGGCAGGGAAAACCGCCCGGATCAAGGGCTTCCAGGCCGATGCGGGCGCCGGAACCCCGCTCGCTTAAGAATTTACGCCCGCTTTGCTTTCCGGTTGTCACAATGAGGCGGTAACGTCCTTCGAATCAGGAGGACGCTTTTGCCAATTCGCCTGCGCGCTGCCCTTGCCGGCTGCCTCATCGCCGCCACCCTCACCGGCGCGGTGCGCGCTTCAAGCGATCCGGTCGTCCACGTCGCTACCGACGAAAAGCTCAACGCCGCCCATATCCGCGCCTCGATCGATATCGCCGCATCGCCGACCGTAGTCTGGGCCGTGCTGACCGATTGCGCGCGCATGCCGCGCATCATGCCGACGCTGGAAAGCTGCCGCATCGTCCAGCACGACGCCGCCGGCAAATGGGAAATCCGCGAGCACGTCATCAACTGGGCGGCGCTGATGCCCCGGATTCGCACGTTGGTCCGCAACACCTACGAGGCCGGGCACCGCCTGATGTTCAAGCGCGTCGGCGGCGACATGCGTATCTCGCAAGGCGAATGGAAGCTGGAGCCGAACGCGCGTGGCACGCGCCTTTCTTACAACGCGCTGGTCGCGCCCGATTTCCCGGTGCCGCAGTTCATGGTCGAGCGGGCGGTCAATACCGACATGCCGAACCTCCTGCGCGCCATCCAGAAGGCGAGCGTCGAGGACGCGGGGAAAAAGTAATTTTTTACGCTCGTCCCGCGCAAAAGCGCGAAGCGGGTCTTACGCAAAAAGCGACAGCCTACAATCTCACGCGGCCTCATGCTGAAGAGCGCTCCGCAGGAGCGCGTCTCGAAGGATGAGGCGGAATAAGCTCTACTTCACCGCCGCCGCGTAAGCCTCCGGCTTGAAACCCACCAGCAATTTCCCGCCGCCCAATTCCAGCACCGGCCGCTTGATCATCGAGGGCTGCGCCAGCATCAGCCTGATGGCTTTTGCTTCACTCAAACCCTCTTTGTACTTGTCGGGCAATTTCTTGAACGTGGTGCCGGCCTTGTTGAGCAGAACTTCCCAGCCGGCTTTCTTCGCCCACTTCTCGAGTTTGCCTTTCTCCACCCCTGCGTTCTTGTAATCGTGAAAGGCATAGACGACGCCGGCCTTGTCCAGCCAGGCGCGCGCCTTCTTCATGGTGTCGCAGTTCTTGATGCCGTAGATGGTGATGGGCATGGGCGTGTCCTCGGGTTCGAATTTGACGCCACGGTACCCTTCCCTTCGGGTTCCGCGCAAACTACATCAGGGCGCATGACGCCGTCAGGAGATTTGAAATGAGCGAGACGCCCGACTACACGCCGCCGAAGGTCTGGACCTGGGAAAAGCCGAATGGTGGCAAGTTCGCCAGCATCAACCGTCCGATCGCGGGTGCGACGCACGAGAAGGAATTGCCAGTCGGGCGGCATCCGCTACAACTTTATTCTCTCGCCACGCCGAACGGGCAAAAAGTCTCCATCATGCTGGAGGAGTTGCTCGCGCTCGGCCACAAGGGCGCGGAATACGACGCCTGGCTGATCAAGATCGGCGATGGCGAGCAGTTCGGCTCCGGCTTTGTCGGCGTCAACCCCAATTCCAAGATTCCGGCGCTGCTGGACCGCGGCGGCAAAAAGCCGATCCGCGTCTTTGAGTCCGGCGCCATCCTGATGTATCTCGCCGAGAAATTCGGCGCCTTGCTGCCGGCCGATCCGACCGCGCGCGCTGAATGCTTGTCGTGGCTGTTCTGGCAGATGGGCAGCGCGCCCTATCTCGGCGGCGGCTTCGGCCATTTCTATGCCTATGCGCCGACCAAGCAGGAATATCCGATCGACCGCTTCGCGATGGAAGTGAAGCGCCAACTCGACGTGCTTGACCGCCAGTTGGCCAACAACGAATTTATCGCCGGCGACAGTTACACCATTGCCGACATCGCGATCTTTCCCTGGTATGGCGGCATGGTGAAAGGCTGGCAGTATGGCGACTCCGCTACATTCCTCAGCGTTTCGGAATACAAAAACGTCAACCGCTGGGCCGACATGCTGCTCGAACGCCCGGCGGTGAAACGCGGCCGCATGGTCAACCGCATCTCGGGCGAACCTTCGATGCAGTTGCACGAGCGGCACGATGCGGGAGATTTCGACACGAAGACGCAGGATAAGGTGGCGAAGGCGTGAGCGTTTCAGAGAACGCTTTTGACATCCGTCCGGGAAAAATCGTCGCCGACATAAAGCAGCGCGCAGTCATGCTGCTTCGCGACGTTATACGCGAAACAGTCCCCGAGATTGAGCGCAGCGCGGTGCACGCCCTTGCCCCACCGAGAATAGGCCTGCTCGATCCGCCGCGCCGTCTCCACTGTTACCGGAATGACGTCGAAGTTGAGTTCGTCAACGAGGCGCAACGCCTGTTCGCTTAAGTTACGCCGCGAGGCCACAATAAGAGTTTCGGTGAGCGTTCCAGCCGAAATCAAGACATTGGGGTCTGACTGTAACGCGTTCTTGCAGGACTGCGCCGCCGGTTCAAAAAGGACGATCGCTATCAAGGCCGACGTATCGACCGCGATCATTTGGGCAGACCGAACTCGTCATAGAGAAAGTCCTGGCTGCGTGCCGCGCTCGGCCCGGGCTTCGCTTTGTCGCGGGCGGACGCCACGATATCTTCAATGATCTTGCGCCGTGTTTCCGGATCGTGCTTCGGTTTCGCGGTCGCTGGCACCAACCGCGCCACTGGATGGCCATGGCGCGTGAGCACCACTTCCTCGCCCGCTTCCGCGCGGCGAACAAGATCGGTCAATTGGCCTTTGGCTTCGCTGACAGGGACGTTCATGGTCGAGTCCTGCAATGGTCTATAATTTAGACCATTGAATGGTCCAAATCAAGGCAGCTTCGCAAATGCGGATCAAAATAAACGGCGTTGGCGCTGCGCAGCCGCGTCCACAGAAGAATCCGCCAATCGCCTGACAGGCAATTCTGCATTGATTTTAAGGCGCGGCGGGCTGACCTGCCCGGCATAAGCACAGATGAAAATCCCGCCGCCGCGCGGCGCGCAGCCACCGTCGCTGCGATCAAGGCCCGCACCGGCATCGATGAGCCGATGATCGAGCGCCTGCTGATCAAGCGCCCAGGGCGCGATGTCCGCCACCGATCGCTGACCCAGCCGTAAGCAGCGCCAGGGTCGCGGCAGCGTCGATCGGTGCGCCATACCGAAGACCCTGGATTTCATGGCAACCCAGTTCGGCCAGCGCGACTTGCTGCGCTTCGTCCATCACACCATCGGCCGAGACAGCTATATCCATCCCATTGCCGATACCGACAAACGCCTTGACCATGGTCGCCGCCTGCCGGTCGTGGGTCATTGCTTCGACAAAGACGGGAGCGATCTTAATGCGGTCTAGGCGCAGACGGTGGAGGTTCTGCAAGTCCGAGTAGCCAGTGCCAAAATGATTGGCGACGACGGAGATGCCAATGGCGCGCAGGGCTCGAGGATGACCTGGGTCGCTTCCGTATGCCGGATCAAGATGCCCTCGTCGATTTCCAGATCGAGCCGGATCGGCGCCAACCCTGATGCACCAAGGATGGCCAGAAGATGCACGCCGAAGGTGGGCACCTTCAACTGGGCCGCCGTCACATTGAAGGACAGGCGTATGTTGGACGGCCAGTTTGCCGCAGTAGCGCAGGCCTTGCGCATTAATTGCTCGGTCAGGGCCGAAACCAGGCCAATATCCTCCGCAACCGGCATGAACCGGTCCGACGCAACCTCGCCCAAATCGGGGTGAACCCATTGCGGCAAGGCTTCAAAGGCCGTCACCTTTCCGGTCCGACCGTCGACGACGGGTTTGAAACGCAAGACGATGGCGTTCTCTGCGACGGCTTGGCGCAGTGCCGTTTCCAGAATTTCGCGTTCGCGCAGGTGGCTGTCCATCTCCGGTTCGAAGAACCGCAGGCTTGAGACGCGCTCGGACTTGGCGCGATAGAGAGCGACGTCGGCCTTGCGCAGTATCTCCTCGACCGTCTCTCCATCCTGCGGAGACAGGGCGATGCCGATAGCCGTCCCGATGGTGTGTCGGACTCCACCAGCGGAAATCGGTGAGGTCAGGCCGTCGATCATTCGACGCGCGATAGTAGTTGCAGCCTCGGGTCCGGCAACGTTGCGCGCCAGCACAGCGAACTCGTCACCGCCGAGGCGCGCGACCAAATCGCCATCCCGGACCGCGCTGAGTAGGCGAGAGCCGACGTGGATCAGCACTTCGTCGCCCACAGGATGGCCGTGAACGTCATTGGTCTTCTTAAATCCGTTGAGATCGAGCATGAAAATTGCATGCGCTTCGGGCGCGGCTGGGACCTTTTGCAAGGCCGCCCTCAAGGCCTCGTCAAACTGGCGGCGGTTGGGCAGGCTCGTCAACGGATCCTGCAGGGCGAGGACAAGGATTTCCTTCTCGGCCGCGATCCGTCGCGCGTTTTCCCGTTTGTGCTCGCGGGCCCGTCGCCAAGTGTACGCCAAGGCGGCAAACATGGTGAGCGTCGTCAGAACGAGAAGCTCGTCCAGTTCGATAGTCTCTTGCTTCGGTGATAAACTACCTTCATTTTGAAAGACATCGACCTCGAACATGAACAGGGTCGCCGCGCCCAACAGGACGAGGATAAAGCCCAGGTCAAAAATCTTGGTTCTATGCTTAGTCATCACGCGGGTGACCCGGGTAGAAAAGTTGACGAGCACACCTGCTTGTCCAGCCAATTTCATGCCGCATCGTGCGCCGAGGCGGGTTAATTCGGCGTTATCCTCGGCGGCGCGGTCTTCTAGATACTTGAACCCGTCCGGGCGCTTACAAAGCATTTCCGCCGCCGCTTGCCGCCGAACATCGCCCTAACTACCACCCGTTTACTCCCACTCGATCGTTCCCGGCGGCTTTGAGGTCACGTCGTAGACGACGCGGTTGACGCCTTTCACCTCGTTGATGATGCGCGTCGCGACCATTCCAAGAAACTTCATGTCGAACGGGTAAAAATCCGCCGTCATGCCATCAACGGAAGTCACCGCGCGCAGGCCCACGACATATTCATAAGTGCGCCCGTCACCCATGACGCCGACGGTCTTGACCGGCAGCAGTACCGCGAAGGCCTGCCAGATGTCGTCGTATTGCCCGGTGCGGCGGATTTCCTCGATGTAGATTTCGTCGGCCAGCCGCAAGATATCGAGCTTCTCGCGCGTGATGCCGCCCGGGCAACGGATAGCCAGACCCGGCCCCGGAAACGGATGGCGCCCGACAAAACCGTCCGGAAGCCCGAGTTCGCGGCCGAGCGCGCGCACTTCGTCCTTGAACAATTCGCGCAACGGTTCGACCAATTTCATCTTCATGCGGGCCGGCAGCCCGCCGACATTGTGATGCGACTTGATAGTCACCGACGGGCCGCCGGTGAACGACACGCTTTCGATCACGTCGGGATAGAGCGTGCCCTGCGCCAGGAAATCGGCGCCACCGATCTTTTTCGCCTCTTCGTCGAACACGTCGATAAACAATTTGCCGATGATCTTGCGCTTGGTCTCGGGATCGTCGATGCCGGCGAGCGCATTGATGAAGGTGTCGGACGCGTCCACATGCACCAGCGGAATGTTGTAAGAGTCGCGGAACATAGTGACGACCTTCTGCGCCTCGGCAAGCCGCATCAGCCCCTGATCGACCAGCACGCAAGTGAGCTGCTCGCCGATCGCTTCGTGGATCAAAACCGCCGCCACCGCCGAGTCGACCCCGCCCGACAATCCGCAGATGACGCGGCCTTTGCCAACCTGCGCGCGGATTTTCTCGATCGCCTCGTCCTTGAAGGCGCGCATGGTCCAGTCGCCGGTCAGCCCCGCGATGTTGCGCACGAAATTGCGGATGAGCGCGGCGCCCTGCGGCGTGTGCATCACCTCGAGATGAAATTGTGTGGCGTAGAACTTGCGCGCGTCGTCGCCGATGATGGAGATCGGCGAGCCCGCAGCCTTGCCCAGCACGCGAAAGCCGGGCGGCAGTTGCGTGACGCGATCGCCGTGGCTCATCCACACTGGATATTTTTCGCCCTTGATCCAGACGCCTTCGAAGAACGGACTGTCGGCGGTGATTTCCACCTCGGCGCGGCCGAATTCGCGATGATGCCCGGCCTCTACTCGTCCGCCGAGCTGATGCGCCATCGCCTGCTCGCCGTAGCAAATGCCAAGCACCGGCACGCCGGCCTCGTAGATCGCCGGCGGCGCCAGCGGCGCGTTCGCATCGAGCACGGAAGCCGGCCCGCCCGACAGGATCACGGCTTTAGGTTTCATCGCCCGGAAGGCTTCCTCCGCCTTCTGGAACGGCACGATCTCGCTATAGACCTTCTCCTCGCGCACGCGGCGGGCAATGAGCTGCGTTACCTGCGAGCCGAAATCGACGATCAGGATTTTGTCGTGGTCGGGCAAATGCCCGGAATCGAGAGCGGTGGCGGGCGCGGATTTGGCGGGGGTCATGCCCTGAAATAAGCGAGCGAGCGCCGCGCCGCAACAGGCGGACCGCGCCATCCACGTTTATTCGCCGCTGAAATCCTAGCCTTTCGCCTTGATCTGGCTTGCCGCCAATTCCCCGGAGCGGATCGCCTCATCGATAAAGGAAGGCCACACAGTCGAATTCTCCGTTCCCGCCCAATAGAGCGGCCCGACCGGATCGCGCACCGCCGAGCGGAACAGCGTGGTCGCGCCGGGCGTGAGAAAGCCGGTGAAACAGCCGCGCGTCCATTGCTGGGTCGACCAGTTCATCTCGTGGTATTCGATGGGCTTGCGCGCCTGCGGGCCAAACTTCATCGCCATCTCATCGAGCACGATCTTCTGCCGCTCGGCTGCTTTCAGCGGCGCCACCTTGCGGGCCTGATCGGAATAGATGAAGCCGGTCAGGATGCCCTTCCTGGAATATTTCTCCGGCACGCCGCTGTCGGCGGTCTCGCCTACCACTGCCTTGTAATCGAGCGAAGCGCCGTTGAGCCTCTGTGCCCGCCAATAAGGTTCGGCGTAAATCATCTGCACCTTGATCACGAGCCCTTGCGGCCAGCGCTGCGTCACCTGCACGCGGTCGGTCGGCGGCGAGGGATCGTAGTCGATGGCGCCGGCGATCAGGCGGTCGTTGCGAGCGCGCCTCACCGCCAAGGCGCGGCATGCCATTTACTATTTATACGTGTGTCTAAATCATCTTCAACTTAAAACTCGCCGTTAAGGCGGCGCTCACCTTAGCCGAACCGGACGGAATTCGATCCATGCGGCTAACCCTCCGTTAGCCCAGCCGTGCCAGAACGGGCGGCACAGACTTGTTCTTTTGGAGCGCCATTTTGGCTTATCACGCCGACCATCTGACGCTGTCCGCCCCGACAGAAACGCCGGCCGGCCGCCGCGCCGCGCTGTTCCACGAGATGCCGCTGGAGACGGTCGAGCGCTGGGCGCTCGGCACGGCCTGGGCGTTCAAGCCGCCGCGTCACAAGGCGCTGCCGGCGCTGGCGCGGCTGTGGCTGAGCGATCTGATGGCGCCCGATTACGCGCTGCCCGACCCCGAGACCGATCTTC
>DASRLA010000018.1:0-22681 GCA_035648715.1 Pseudolabrys sp. | reverse complement strand
GCAGCACGCCGATGCGGCGCGGCGGTATCGCGGGGTGGTCGGGCGGCAGATGCGAAACGTCGATCATGGCTGCTATCAGGCGGAAACCGCGGGCGGGGTCAAGAGCACGCGCCAATGACTAGCCGGTGGGCCGCTCGTCGGCGATCACCTTGCCGTCATTGGGCAGCGTACCGGGCGCGACCAACTTGACGGCGCCTTTGAGCTTGGTGACCGACTGCAAGGTAGCAACAATCGCGCCTTCAAGCGCGGCGTCGGGCGTAGCGCATTCGGCAATAAGCGTCATGGTATCCTGCTCGGCTTCGCGGCCAACCACGAGGCGCAGGCGCTTCAACTCAGGGTGACGCGCCGCCACCTCGGCGATCTGCTTGGGGTGCACGAACATGCCTTTGACCTTGGCGGTCTGGTCGGCGCGGCCCATCCAGCCTGTGATGCGGGAATTGGTGCGGCCGCACGGCGAGAGGCCCGGCAGGATCGCGGACAGGTCGCCGGTGGCGAGCCGGATCATCGGATAATCGGGATTGAACGAAGTGACGACGACCTCGCCCACCTCTCCTTCGGCGACCGGATCGCCGGTGCCCGGACGTACAATTTCGACGATGACGCTTTCATTGACGATCATTCCTTGCATCACCTCGGATTCGTAGGCGATGACGCCGAGTTCGGCGGTGGCATAGCATTGCAATACCGAAACGCCGCGTGCCTTCAACTCCTCACGCAGCGAACCCGGCAGCGCCGCGCCCGATACCAATGCGCGTCTGATCGACGACGCGTCCTTGCCGGTTTTGTGAGCCGTATCCAGCAGAATTTTCAGGAAATCCGGCGTGCCCATATAGCCCGCTGGCCTGTAATGCGCGATGGCTTCCAACTGCTGCTCGGTATTGCCGACGCCGCCGGGAATGACGGCGCAGCCCAGTTTGTGCGCGCCGGACTCCAGTATGAATCCGCCGGGCGTCAGGTGATAGGCGAATGAGTTGTGAATGATGTCGCTGTCGCGAAAGCCGGCAGCGAAGCAGGCGCGCGCCGCGCCCCACCAGTCTTCGCCATAGCCTTCCGGCTCGAAGATCGGCCCCGGTGACATCAGGAGACGTTTGGCGTTGCCCGGCGACGTCACATTGAGCCCGCCGAAGGGCGGATATTCTTTCTGAAGCGCGGCCAAATCGGTTTTACGAAACACCGGCAGCTTCGCAAGCGCGGCGCGCGACGTGACCGATTTCGCATCGACGCCGGCGAGATGCTTCGCCCAGCCAGGCGCCTTCATGGCGTGCGCGATTACGCCATGCAGCACGGCGGCCTGTTCGCTCTCGCGCAAAGCCGGATTGCGGGTTTCGAGATGATCGTAGTAATTAGACATCGCCGGATCACGCCAGCCAGCGCTTGCGCCGCCGATAATGTTTGCCATCGCGGAAGCTCTTGCGGCGGCCTTCCGAAATGCCGAGGTAGAATTCCTTCACATCCTCGTTCTCGGATAGCGACTTGGCGTCGCCATCCATCACCACGCGGCCGTTTTCCAGAATGTAGCCGTAGCGCGCGTATTTCAACGCCATATTGGTGTTCTGTTCGGCGAGCAGGAACGACACACCCTCGCGGTCGTTCAAATTCTTCACGATCTCGAAAATCTCCTCGACGATCTGCGGCGCCAGCCCCATCGATGGCTCGTCGAGCAGAATCATTTTTGGGCGCGACATCAGCGCGCGGCCGACCGCGCACATCTGTTGTTCGCCACCGGAGGTATAGCCGGCAAGCGAACGTTTTCGCTCCGCGAGCTTCGGGAAATAGGAATAGACGAGGTCCATGTCGCTCTTGATCGCAGCTTTGCCGTCGCGCCGGGTGAAGGCCCCGGTCAGCAAATTTTCTTCGATGGTGAGATGGCCGAAGCAATGGCGGCCCTCCATCACCTGGATGCAGCCGCGCCGCACCAACTCATTCGGTGACAGATCCTGCACTTCGTCGCCATCGAACAGAATGGCGCCTTTGGTGACGTCGCCGCGCTCGGCATGCAGTAGATTGGAAATAGCTTTCAGCGTGGTGGTTTTGCCGGCGCCGTTGGCGCCGAGCAACGCGACGATGCCGCCCTTCGGCACGTCGAGCGACACGCCCTTGAGCACCAGAATGACGTGGTCATAGATAACTTCGATATTGTTGACCGACAGGATTTTCTCGACCTGCGCAGCGGGCGCGAGCGTCGCTCCTGACATTCCGATCGCGGTCATGCCATCACTCTCCAAAAGCGATCCTCTCCCCGCGAACGGGGAGAGGTCTTTGTCGGTGCACCGGCTTGCGCCAGCGCCTTACTTGGAGTCGCAGGCTTCCGTGCGCTTCGGCCAGCCGGCATTAGCGGCCGCGTAGGCCTTAGACGCTTCGTCGATCAACGGAACAACCTTGGCCTTGATCGGTTCGATCCAGTCCGAACCTTTGGTCCACTTGGTGCCGTCCCACTTCGCCATGTAGGCGGCGTTGTGGCCGTTGTGATCGGCGCAGGTCACTTTCATCGGCGCGGCAAACCCTTCGGCGCCCAGTTCCTTCAGACGCGCGGCTGAGATACTGAGAGTCTCAAGTCCACGGCGCATGTCGGAGCCATCGATCACTTTCTTGCCGGTGATCTTCTGCGCGTTGCGGATGGCCTCGGCGATGATGATCGAGTTGAGGACGCCACGGTTGTAGAGGTTCTCGCCGACCTTTTCCTTCGGCGTCTGGCTCTTACCTTTATCGACGACGTTCTTCAGGATGGCCTGAATGACCGGGAAGTTGGTGCCCACCTGATTGAAGTCGAGCGACAGGTAGCCCTTCGCGTCGGCGCCGGCCGGGCGCGCATCGTCGTCGCCGCCGGCCCACCAGTTACCGATCAGGTGGTCCATCGGAAAGTTGTTCTTGGCAGCTTCCTTGACGGCGGTCGGGTTCATGCTGCCGAAGCCCTGGAGATAAATCCAGGTCGGACGATCGCGGCGGATGTTGAGCCACTGCGACGACTGGTTCTGCATTTCGGCGGCCGGCACCGGATAGAGTTTCAGTTCGAAGCCGTAGTCCTTGGCCAATGCCTCGAGCACCGGGATCGGCTCCTTGCCGTAGGGCGCGTCGAGATAGACCAGGCCGAGCTTCTTGCCCTTGAGCTTGTCGAGGCCGCCTTCCTTGCTGCCGACGTAGCTCACGAACATCGAAGCGCCGTCCCAGTACGTCGCCGGCGGGTTGAACACCCACGGGAAGTTGCTGCCGTCAGCCGAGGCCGAGAGGCCATAGGCCATCGACAGCACCGGGATCTTGTCGATCGCCGCCTTGGTGATCAGCGGCAAAGTGATGCCGGTCGAATAGGGATTAGTGACGACCGGGTGCTTCGACTTCACCTGCTCGTAGCACTCAAGACCTTTCTTGGTGTCGTAGCCGGTTTCGCATTCCTCGACGATCAGCTTGACACCGCCGATGCCGCCGTCGCGTGCGTTGAGCATATTGAGATAATCGGCCATGCCGTTCACAATCGGCGTGCCCGAGCCGGCGAACGGGCCGGTGCGGTAGGAGAACAGCGGAATATAGATTCCGTCGGCGGCGCTGGCCGTTGCCGGCAGCAGCGGGAGCCCGGCAGCGACAGCGATAGCCGCGCCGAGCAGGCAGGTTTTCATCCTCATCACGTTCCCTCCAATATGCGGCGGCTAACGGCCACCTGTTGGTTACTGACCAAAGACTTTGCTCCGGTCTCCCGTTTGCCGGGCTTGGCCGAGAGTTTGCACCATCAATAAGGGAATGGCCACACCCTCAGTTTCTGTTTGCCGATCTGCCAAAGCCGCGCCAGACCGGCCGGCTCTGCGATCAGGAAGATGACGATCAACGCGCCGATGACCATGTACTGGATATGGTCGACGGTCGCGGAGTAGATCGGAAGGCCAATCTTCGGCGGAATGTAGCGTAGTACGATAGGTAAGATGAATATCAGCGCAGCGCCGAAGAACGACCCGGTCAAACTGCCGAGGCCGCCGATGATGACCATGAACAGGATAAAAAAGGACAAGTTGACGTCGAAAACCGCGGGTTCGGCGCTGCCATACCACATGAACACCAGCAGCGAGCCGGCGACGCCGCTATAGAACGACGAAATCGCAAAGGCGAGCAGCTTGGTCGGCAACAGACGAATGCCGATGAGTTCAGCGGCAAGATCCATATCGCGCACCGCCATCCACATGCGGCCAATGCGGCCATGAACAAGATTGGAGGCAAGCCACGTCATGACGATGACGATGGCCAACACAACGAAATAGCGGGCGGTAAAGGTCGAGGTCGCGCCGGTCACCGGAATGCCGAACAGGTTGCGCGTCGGCACCTCGATCGCACCCGAGGTGTTGTAATTGTAGAACCAGGGCTGGCGGATAAAGCACCAGGACAGAAAGAATTGCGCAGCGAGCGTTGCGACCGCGAGATAAAAGCCTTTGATGCGCAGCGACGGCAGGCCGAACACCACGCCGACCGCGGCGGAAAAAAAGCCCGACGCCAAAATCCAGACAATGATATTTACGCTGGGGAAATAGGTCGTCAGCTTGTAGCAGGCATAGGCGCCGACACCCATGAAGGCGCCGGTGCCGAGCGACAGCAGGCCCGTGTAGCCGGTCAACAGATTAAGGCCGATCGACGCAAGCGAAAAAATCAGGAACGGGATCATGATCGCCTGAATCAGAAACGAACTGCCGAAATAAGGGATGATGACAAGGGCGATAAACAAGATGACGCCCAGGCCGACCCGGTCCTGGGTGATCGGGAATACCGCCATGTCGGCGGTATAACTGGTCTTGAACTGGCCGGCCTCGCGGTAAAGCATCAGTCCTGCTTTCTAGTGAGCATGATCTTATCCGAAGACCGGTGTCCGCTTTTCGAGCGCATGCTCTAGATTCGTTCGATGATTTTTTCGCCGAACAGGCCCTGCGGCCTGAACAACAGGAAGACGAGTGCGATCACGTAAGCGAGCCAGGTTTCGATGCCACTGCCGAGCAGCGGACCCCAATAGAATTCGCCGATCTTTTCGCCGACGCCGATGATCACGCCGCCGACGATGGCGCCGGGAATCGAAGTGAAGCCGCCGAGAATCAGCACCGGCAGCGCCTTGAGTGCGATGATCTCAAGCGCAAACGACACTTCCGAGCGTGCCCCCCACATGATGCCGGTGGCAAGCGCCACCAGGCCGGCGGCGAACCAGACGATGACCCAAATCTGCTCAAGCGAAATACCGACCGACAACGCCGCTTTGTGGCTATCGGCGACCGCGCGCAACGCACGGCCGATGCGCGTCTTCTGGAAGAAGATGGCGAGCGTCGCCACCATGATCGAGGCGATGATGGTGGCCGCGATGTCGATCTTCTGCAACGAGACAAAGCCGCCGGCAAATTTGAGATCGATGGCGCCGCGCGGCAGTCCGAGTTGCGATGCGATCATCACCTTGGGATCGCCGCCGAAAATCAGTTCACCGAAGCCGATGAGGAAATAGGTCAACCCGAAGGTTGCCATGAACAAGATGATGTCGGGCTGGTTAACCAAAGGCCGCAACATCAGCTTTTCCACCGCCACCGCCAGCGCGAACATCACGCCGATGGTGATGGCGAGCGCGAGATAAGCGGGAATGCCATGCTCGTGCAGGCCGACCAAAGTCAGCGCCGCGAACACCACCATGATGCCTTGCGCGAAATTAAACACGCCCGATGCCTTGAAGATCAGCACGAAGCCGAGCGCGATCAACGAGTAGAGAATTCCGGCCACCAGGCCGTCCCACAAGGTCTGCACGAACAGATCGGGCGCCGCGCCCATCTGTATGAACGGATCGATGAAGGCTTTGTACAGGAGGTCCATCATCGCTTCCTAATGCGCCACGCCGAGATAGGCATCGACCACGGCCTGGTTCTTCATCACGTCGGCGGGGGTGGCGTCGGCGATCTTGATGCCGTGGTCGAGAACAACAACACGATCGGAAAGGTCCATCACCACGCCCATATCGTGCTCGATCAAGGCGACCGTGGTGCCAAAATGGTCGTTCACGTCCAGAATGAAGCGGGACATGTCCTCCTTCTCTTCCATGTTCATGCCGGCCATCGGCTCGTCGAGCAGCAACAATTCCGGCTCCATGGCGAGCGCACGGCCGAGCTCGACCCGCTTTTGCAAGCCGTAAGGCAGGCGGCCGACCGGCGTGCGACGGATTTCCTGGATCTTGAGGAAATCGATGATTTCCTCGACTTTGCGGCGATGCTGCACTTCTTCCTTCATCGCGGGTCCATAGCGCAGCAACTGCCAGAAGAAATTCGAATGCATCTTGAGGCTGCGGCCGGCCATGATGTTGTCGAGCGCGGTCATGCCGCGAAACAGCGCGACGTTCTGAAAGGTGCGCGCGATGCCGCCATGCGCGGCGTCGTGCGGGCGCATTTTGGCGCGCGTTTCACCCTTGAAGGTGATGCGGCCCTGCTGCGGCTGGTAAAAGCCGTTGATGATATTGAGCATCGAGGTCTTGCCGGCGCCGTTCGGGCCGATGATGGCGCGGATTTCGCCTTTGCGGATGTCGAAGGAAACCCCGCTCACGGCCTTGACGCCGCCGAACGAGAGCGAAACGTCTTGCACCGATAAAAGCACGTCGCCGACCGCGGTCGTGGGTCCGCTATCGGGTCCGTCGGGCGCTCTCATGCCGCTTTTCCCAAATCGGCGGCGACCGGCGCCACGTCGCGGATTTTCACGCGCGCGCTGATCGTGCCCTTACGGCCGTCCTCGAAGGTCACTTCGGTCGAGATCCCGGCTTCTGTCGATCCGTCATAAAGCGCCTTGATCAAAGGCTCATAGCGTTCGGCGACAAAGCCGCGGCGGACCTTCTGCGTGCGCGTCAATTCGCCGTCGTCGGCGTCAAGCTCCTTGTGCAGCACGAGAAATCGCTTGATCTGCGCGCCCGCCATCACCTTGTCGTCGGCGAGCGAGCGGTTCACTTCCACCACGTTCTTTTCCAGCATGTCGTAAACGAGCGGATGGCCGGCCAATTCCTGATAGGAGCCGTAAGAGACATTGTTGCGCTCGGCCCAGCTTCCGACCGCCGTCAGGTCGATATTGAGCATGACGGTGACGAAGTCACGCCCGTCTCCGTAAGCAACCGCCTCGCGGATGTTGGGGAAGAACTTGAGCTTGTTCTCGATATATTTGGGCGGAAACAGCTTGCCGTCATTGAGCTTGCCGACATCCTTGGCGCGGTCGATGATCTTGAGATGACCGGACTTCTCGTCGAAGAAACCGGCGTCGCCGGTTTTCACGAAGCCGTCCGGCGTCATTACCTCGGCCGATTTGGCCTCGTCCTTAAAATAGCCGGTGAACATGCCGGGCGAGCGGAACAGCACCTCGCCGCTCTCGTCGATGCGGATGTCGACGTTCGGGCAAGCGGGGCCGACGGTGTCGGAATAGATTTCGCCGTCGGGCTGCGCGGTGACATAGAGAAAGGCTTCGGTCTGGCCGTAAAGCTGTTTCAGGTTGAGCCCGATCGAGCGATAGAAGGCGAACAGGTCCGGCCCGATCGCTTCGCCGGCAGTATAGGCCACGCGCACGCGCGAAAAGCCGAGCACGTTCTTGAGCGGGCCATAGACCAGCACATCACCAAGCCAATAGAGCATCCGGCCGGTGAGCGGCACGGGCTGGCCGTTGAGGATGCGCTCGCCGTATTTGCGCGCGACGCCGAGAAAATAGCGGAACATCTTGCGTTTCAGAGCGCTCGCATCCTCCATGCGGATCATGACGCGCGTGAGCAGGACTTCGAGCGTGCGCGGCGGCGCGAAATAAAAGCTTGGCCCGATCTCGCGCAAATCCGACATAGCCGTGTCGGCGCTTTCCGGGCAGGCCATGCAGAAGCCGGCGACCAGTCCTTGCGCATAATTCAAATAATGGTCGCCAACCCAGGCGAGCGGCAGATAAGCCAGCGCAACGTCGTTTTCGTCGAGCTTGTCGAAGATAACGGTATCGGTCGCCGCCTTGATCGAGCGTTCGCCCGACAGGACAACGCCCTTGGAAGCGCCGGTGGTGCCGGATGTATAAAGAATGATCGAGGGATCGGAGCCCTTGCCGGCGGCGATTTCATTGTCGAGCCACTCACCGACTTTCGCATCGGCGGCCAATGCCTCGCGGCCGTCTGCGATAACGTCGCTCATCGCGCGCAGTTTGCCGTGGTCGTAATCGCGCAAGCCCCGCGTTTCGTCGTAAAACATCTGCTCAAGCTTGGGCAGGCGATCCAAAACCGACTGAATCTTGTCGATCTGTTCCTGATCCTCGACGGCGGCGAAACGCACATCCGCGTGCGCCAGCACGAAGGCCAGTTCGTCGGCCACCGCGTCGGCATAGACCGGTACCGGCACCGCACCGAGCATCTGCGCTGCCATCACCGACCAATAAAGCTTCGGGCGATTGGCGCCGACAATGGCGATGGTTTCGCCGCGCTTAAGACCGGCTTTGTGCAGGCCGGCGGCATAGGCGCGCACGATCTCCAGCACCTCGCCCCAGGTCCAGGTCTGCCAAATGCCGAGGTCCTTGTGCCGCATAGAGGGCCTGGACCCGTACACTTGGGCGTTCCTTACCAATAGCTTAGGAAACGTGTCCGCCTTGGCGGCGGCGTTTGACGCCACGGCATTATCCTCCCTCGACAAAAACTTCCCCACGCCGCCCGTTTGCGGGCGGTCTTTGTTTGTCTGGATATGAAAACACCGCTGGAGGCGGGTCAAGCCTGCGGGTCACAAGTAAATGGTCGCATACGCGGCCGATTGGCCCAAAGGCGGTCCCATAGCGGCCTCGTGCGCCGAAAGCGGCTATTCCGCCGCTTTGAGGAAGGGCGACGCGCCAGCGCGGAATTGCTCGAAAAGGCTCGATTCCTCGACGATGAGGTTGGCCAGCGAACGCTTCTTGACCGGCCCGAAACCGCGGATTTTTTCCGGCAGCGAGACCAGCGCAACCGCCGTCGGATAATTCGACGCGGTGAGGTCCGCCATCACGACTTTCAGCTTCTCCAGGTAATCGGTCATCAGCTTGCGCTCGATGCGACGATCCTCTGTATAACCGAAGGGATCGAAGGGCGTGCCGCGCAGGAACTTGAACTTCGAAAGCACCGCGAACGCCTTCAGCATCCAGGGACCGAACGACATTTTCTTCGGTTCGCCGGTCCGCGCATCGCCGCGCGCCAGAAGCGGCGGCGCCAAATGGAATTCGAAGCGCAGATTGTCACCGGAAAATTGCGACTTCACGCGCTCGACAAACGACGTGTCTGTATAAAGGCGCGCGACTTCGTATTCATCCTTGTAGGCCATCAGCTTGAACAGATAGCGCGCGACCGCTTCCGACAGCGCGCTCTGGCCCGGCGCTTTCTCCGCTTCCGCGGCGACCACTTTGTCGACCCAGGACTTGTACAGCCGCGCGTAACCCGCGTTCTGATAGGCCGTGAGGAAGACGACGCGGCGCTCGACCGTCTCGCCAAAGCTCTGCGACATTTTAAGCGAGTCGTTCTGCTCGGCTGGCGGCGGCGCGATCAGCGCCTCAAGCGCTTCCGGCGCGATGGCCGCGCGGCGGCCGTAGCGAAAAGCGGCAATGTTCATCGCCACCGCCTCCCCGTTCATCTCGATCGCCTTCTCGACCGCTTCCGCCGACAAGGGCAAGCCGCCCTGCTGATAGGCGTAGCCGAGCATGAACATGTTTGCGCCGATCGAATTGCCGAGCAGCGCGGTCGCAAGCCGCGTCGCGTCGACGAAATGGCTGCGCTCGCGCCCGGCGGCGCCCGCGATGGCGCGCTTGAGCCGTTCGGTCGGCAGCGAGAAATCGACATCGCGGGTGAAGTCTCCCGGCAGGAATTCGGCTGTGTTGATGATCATGCGGGTGTTGCCCGGTTTGACCGCGCCCAAAACGCTCTTGTTGCCGGCAACGACAATGTCGCCGCCCAGCACCAGATCGGCGCCGGCCGCCGCCACGCGAATAGCGTGAATGTCGTCCGCCGTATTGGCGATGCGGATGTGGCTGTAGACCGCGCCGCCTTTTTGCGCGAGGCCGGCCATGTCAATAACGCCGACGCCCTTTCCCTCGAGATGCGCCGCCATGCCGATGATGGCGCCGATGGTGACGATGCCGGTGCCGCCAATGCCGGTGACGATGATGCCATAGGGATGGTTGATCAACGGCACGTTCGGCGGCGGCAGCGCCGGCCAGCCGGCCGGCTCGGTGATGCCCTCGCCTTTTTTGAGCTTCGCCCCGTGCACGGTGACGAAGGACGGGCAGAAGCCGTTGACGCAGGAATAATCCTTGTTGCAGCTCGACTGATCGATGGTGCGCTTGCGGCCCCATTCGGTCGCCAAAGGCTGCACTGAGACGCAATTGGATTTGACGCCGCAATCGCCGCAGCCTTCGCAGACGAGATCGTTGATGACGACGCGCTTGTCCGGATCGGGGAAAGTCCCGCGCTTGCGGCGGCGGCGTTTTTCGGCGGCGCAGGTCTGGTCGTAAATGAGAATGGTGACGCCCGGAACGATGGCGAGTTCGCGTTGTATGACGTCGAGTTCGTCACGATGATGAATAGTGAGACCTTTCGGCCAGTCGGTACCTTTCGGATATTTGTAGGGCTCGTCCGAGACAACAACGACACGCTTGGCGCCTTCGGCCGCCACCTGCGCGGCGATCCGCGGCACCGTCAACCCGCCGTCATTGGCCTGGCCGCCGGTCATGGCGACGGCATCGTTGAACAAAATCTTGTAGGTCATGGTCACGCCCGAGGCGATGGCGGCGCGAATGGCGAGATAGCCCGAGTGGTTGTATGTGCCGTCGCCGAGATTCTGGAAGACGTGGCCGCGATTGCTGAATGGCGCTTCGCCGATCCAGTTGGCGCCCTCGCCGCCCATCTGGGTGAACCCGAGCGTCTTGCGGTCCATCCACTGCGACATGAAGTGGCAGCCGATGCCGGCATAGGCGCGCGACCCCTCCGGCACGCGCGTCGACGAGTTATGCGGACAGCCCGAACAGAAATAAGGAACGCGCAATGCGACGTCATTGGTCGCATTCATGGTCTGCTGCGCCGATTTCAGGCGTGCGACATGGGCGACGATTTCGTCATTGCCGTTGAATTTCAAAATGCGTTCGCCGAGCGCGATGGCGACGTCGTTGACGTCGAGGGCGCCTTTGACCGGGAACAGCCAGTTGCCCTGCTCATCTTTCTTGCCGATGCAGACCGGCTGATTGGCGCTCCCGTATAACTCTTCGCGCACTTGCACTTCGATGAGCGAGCGCTTTTCCTCGACTACGATGATGAGATCGAGGCCGTTGGCGAATTCGATCAATTCTTCGCGCGGGATCGGCCAGACGCAGCCGATCTTGAACAGGCGCAGGCCGAGGTCATTGCACTTGAGTTCATCGAGGCCGAGTTCGTCGAGCGCCTGGCGCACGTCGAGATAGGCCTTGCCGGTGGTGATGATGCCGATCTTGGGATTGCGGCCACCCGAGGTGATGATCTTGTTGAGCTTGTTGGCGCGCACGAAAGCCAGCATGGCGTCGCGCTTGTAATCGTGCAGGCGCGCTTCCTGGCCGAGGATCGTATCGACGAGGCGGACGTTGAGCCCGCCTTCCGGCATGGCGAAGTCCCGCGGGATGACGATGTTGAGCCGGTCGAGCGAACCGTCGGCGATGCCGGTCGATTCCACCGTTTCGTGCATGCATTTGAGCGCGGTCCAGGTACCGGTGAAGCGCGACATCGCCCAGCCGTAAAGCGCGTAGTCGATAATTTCCTGAACGCCGGCCGGATTGAGGATCGGCATCATCACGTCGACGAAATGGAATTCGGACTGGTGCGCGGTGGTGGAGGATTCGGCGGTGTGGTCGTCGCCCATCAGCGCCAGCACGCCGCCGTGTTTCGAGGTGCCGGCGAGGTTGGCGTGGCGGAACACATCGCCGGAGCGGTCGACGCCCGGGCCCTTGCCGTACCAGAGGCCGAAGACGCCATCGAACTTGCCCTCGCCGCGCAGTTCGGCCTGCTGCGAACCCCAGAGCGCCGTGGCGGCGAGTTCTTCGTTGATGCCGGGCTGGAATTTGACGTCGGCGGCGGAAAGTTCGCGCCCCGCCCGCATGAAAGCCTGATCGAGCCCGCCGAGCGGCGAACCGCGGTAGCCGGTAAGAAAGCCGCCGGTGTTGAGCCCGGCGCGGCGGTCGCGCTCTTTCTGCATCAGGACAGCACGGATCAACGCCTGATAACCGGTCACTAGCACATGCGACTGGGCCAAGTCGTATTTGTCGTCGAGGCTGACCGGTCGGAGCGTCATCGGGACCTTTCGACAGATCCGGCAGGATCAAGAGCGGCTTAATTGCCCCTCTCATATAGGGTGCGGCGGCGTTACGCAAAACGAGCGAAACCGGAATAAAGCCTACTCCTCAGAACCTTGCGGTCAATTTCGTTTCCGGCGCGGCGGCTGGAAGGAAATTTCCGGAAGACGGCGTTCGGCGCAGTTTGGCGCAATGCAGCAGGCAGATCAGCCCTTCGCGAGCATGGCTGGTCAAATCGCAGGCATTCTGCAATAGGAAGCGCCAGCCGGGTTTCCTCCTCAATGTTGCAATTGCCTTCCTCGTCCATCGAAACGAAAGCGTCCTGGGTTGTCGCTGGCGCGTCGCTATGCGCGCTGATGATGGCGTTCGGCGCCGCCTGGATCACCGCCGTCGCGCTCAAGGACATCGCCGCCGAGGTGAACGGCACGCGCTCGGTTCCGGCGCTCGCCTCGGCGCTGGTGTGGCTCGGCTCCGGCGTCGGCGGCATTTTGATGGGTCGTATCGCCGACCGCATCGGCACGCGCTGGACGGTCGCCGGCGGCTCCGTGATGATCGCGCTCGGTCTGGCGATTTCCACGCTCGGCCCGCCCTGGCCGCTGTGGATCGGCCACGGGCTCTTCATCGGCTTCATCGGTTTGGCCGGCATCAACGCGCCGCTTTATATTTACGTGAGCCGCTGGTTCGACAGGCGACGCGGTTCGGCGCTGGCGCTGATCTCGAGCGGCACGTATCTGGCCGGCGCGATGTGGCCGCCGATTTTCGAGCGCGCCATCGCGGCCTTCGGCTGGCGCGAGACGATGCTGTGGTACGCCGGGCTTGAAGTGATCGTGCTGGTGCCGCTAGCGCTCATCTTTCTCGGGCATCCGCCGGAAGTTATTCATCCAGCGCCCAAGCCGCTGGCCGGCGCTACGCCAGCGCGCGTGCTCGGACTTCCGCCTAATTTCGTTTTCGTAACGATGTGCGCGGCCTCGATCATGTGTTGCATTCCGATGGCGATGCCGCAACAGCATCTGGTCGCGTTCTGTAGCGATCTCGGCATCACGCGGTCGGTGGGCGCGGTGATGCTGTCGGTGCTGCTCGGCACGGCGTTCCTGAGCCGCCAGATCTGGGGAATTATCTCCGACCGTATCGGCGGTCTGTCGACCGTACTCACCGGCTCGGTCTGGCAATGCGCGGCGATGATCGGCTTTCTGCTGACACGGAACGAGGCCGGGTTGTTTTTTGTGTCGGCCGCCTTCGGACTTGGATTCTCCGGCATCATTCCGGCTTACGTGCTGGCGCTGCGCGAACTTTATCCGGCATCACAGGCCTCGTGGCGCATTCCGACGCTGCTGTTCTTCACCGCCGTCGGCATGGCCTCGGGCGGTTGGCTCGCCGGATTGCTGTACGACCACTACGGCTACTATGCGCCGGCCTTCGCGGTGGCCATCGGCGCCAACATTTTGAACATCATCATTGTCGGATCGCTGGTGACGCGGCAACGGATGCGTCTCAATTACGCCTGAGTGGGCCTGATCGCCCGAACTCCAATCAGAATAAAGATGGCGACGGCCGCCGGCGCCAGCGCGAAGATACTGCCCGCCGCCGCGAGCGCCGCGGTGGCGGCCCAGGCAATCGACGAAAAAGCTTCCGCGAAGGTCGCCACGCGCGACGAGGTCTGCCGGCGGCGAAACTGACTGCGGCGCGCCTGCACGCGGAAACTTATCTGGATCGACGTGGCGGCGCCGGCCGCCGTCAGTACGCCCGCGGCCAAGACCAGCGCACCGTAGACCGAGTCGAGGGCAAGCGCCGCCATCATTGGCGCAAAAATGAGCGCGATCATTCCGATCACCGCCTCGATCTTGGCGGCGAGGATGCGGCCAGACGGAACCGGCGCGGTCGCCACCAGGTCAGGCGCGTCCTCGCCCGAGATCGAAAGCCACGCGAGCCCGCCGGCGAGCTGGCCCGCCGCCATCACCACCACCGGGATCAGCACCACAAAGGCGTCACTGCCGTCGCGAAACGTGACCCAGAGCAGCACCGCCGGCGGCAGCAGATAAAGAATCTGCATCAGCGTTTGCGAGACCAGCCAGGGATCACGCGTGAGCAAAGTCCATTCCTTCTGACGCAGCACACGCTGCGGCGAACGGCGGCGGAAGGCAAGCGAAACGCGCCGCTGGCGCACGACGCCGGCGGAGACGCCAGCCGCAGTCAATGCGTGATCGCCAAACCGCGCGGAAAAAATCACGATCGCGGCGGCGAGCAACACAGCGCCGGTCAACACAACAACGGCGAGCGCCGTCCAATCGCCGAGCGCCGCGCGCGCCGGCAACCAAACCAGGCTCGATGCATTGGGCGTATGTTCAATCATCCAGCTTGATCGCAGTGCGGCCACGCGTGACAGCGTACCGCCGGAAAAGATCGCCAGCACCTGCAACCCGATCACAAAGGCCGCGCCGATAATGGCCGCGGCGATCTGCGCGATCAGACGTGTGCGCTTGGCGCCGACCAGCCGGAACAGCGCGATGGTCAAAGCCAGCGCGGCGGCCGTCGCAATTGCGCCCATCGCCGCGACCACGCCGAAAGTCGCAAGCCAGCGGAGGCCGCCGCGCAAGGCCAACACATCGATGAACGACGCCGCTAGCAGCATCGACATGGCGACCGTGCCGGCGGCGATCCGCCCCATGCGCACGGCAAAGACTTTGCGCGCCGACGACGGCGAGGTCAGAATGAGATCGAGGTCGGCGCGCGCATAAAAGGCGCGCGTTACCGACTCCATCGCCTGCGATAACAGCAGCGACCACGACAGCAGCAATGTGCCGGTGATCGCGATCATGGTCTCCGGGCCGGACGAAAGATCGGCATTGGCGTAGCCGGCCACCAGCCAATAGGCGAACAGATGCATGAAAACGGCAAAGACGATCAGCGCGATCGCCGCGTTGCGCGCGCGCGTGCGGCCGCCGGCGGTCATCAGCGACAGCCAGTCGCGCCAGCCGAGACGCAATTCGTGGCACGCGTGCCATGTGAGGGTGTCGGCGGCGATCACGCGGCGGCGGCCTCGTTGGCGACCAGCGCGAGGAACGTGTCCTCCAGGCTGGTGCCGGCAGCGCCGGTCTTGACGCGCAATTCGTCGAGCGTGCCTTCGGCGATCAGCCGCCCATTCGCAATGACGCCGATGCGGTCGGCCATGCGTTCGGCGACTTCGAGGATGTGCGTGGTCATGATGACAGTGCCGCCGGCTGAAACGCGTTCGCGCAAAACATTCTTGACCTGACGGGCGGAGCCGGCGTCGAGCCCGGTCAACGGCTCGTCCAGAATGATCAGCTTGGGGTCATGCACCAGCGCGCCGGCAAGCGCGACCTTCTGCCGGGTGCCTTTGGAAAAACCCTCGCAACGGTCATGCGCCTGCGCTTCCAAGCCGAGCCATGCAATCAACTCTTTAGCACGCATCTCCGCCACGCGCGGATCGATGCGCCAGAGACCGGCGACAAATTCGAGATATTCGTAAGGTGTCAGCTTGTCGTAGATCATCGGCTCGTCGGACAGCCAGGCGGTGATCTGCTTGGCCTCGACCGGGTCCGCCAATGCGTCGATGCCGTCGATCGTGATCGTTCCGGCATCCGGGCGCAGCAGCCCCGCGACCATCCGAAGCGTCGTGGTCTTGCCGGCGCCGTTCGGTCCGAGCAGGCAGTAGAACTCGCCGCCGTAAATAGTGAGATCGAGATCGTCGACCGCCGGGCGGTCAAAGCGCTTGCTCAAGGCGCGCGTGGCGAGCGAGATCGGACGTTCGGTGATCATGACAACTGCCATTGCAGGGATAAAGCGCGAGCGCTTATCTCTACGGCGAAGTCATTGCGGCGGCGTAAACCGGCGCGCAAAAAAGGATCGCTCCAAACGCCGGCGTGATTAAGACTTTGGAAACCATAGCGCACATTAGCGCAGCCGTCCTTCCATGACGGCCCGGCAATCGGGGCTGAGACGTTTGATGTTCCGGTGCAGGCAATTAGTGATACCGGTATGGCTGGGGATGTACCATTTGCACAGACGATAGACATCCGGTTCGCAGGCCGCACGCTGGCTGGCGGTGCCTTCTTTGCTCTGGCTCGGCTTCTGTTCTTCGGCAAGGAGCCCGGTCCCGCTCGCCAACAGCACACACACGGTCAGCGCCGCCGAAAAACCGATCCCAAAGGCCCGCAGACATCGTATGGGCATCATTTAAAGGCCATCCCGCCGCAGGGCTTGTGAAAAGGCGTCAGCCATCAAACGCCGACAGGCGGCAAAACGTTTCAAACGGAACTTAAAGGACCGGCGGCGCACGAAGCAAGCGGACCCGGAATGTCAGCTAGCTTTTCGGCACCATCTTGAACATCTCGTCGCCGTAAAGCCGGCGCGCATCGTTCAAAAGCGGCTGCACGGCCTCGACAAAGGCCTCGTGCTCCTTCGCGGTGAGCTCGATGAATTCGCAGCCGGCCGCTTCGATCGCCTGGCGCGACTGCGTATTTTCCTCGATTGCCAGTCCGCGCTGGAACGCCACGGCTTCGGTCACCGCCTTCTGCATCGTGCGTTGGATGTCCCGCGGCCAGGCTTCGTAGGAAGCGCGGTGCAGGAAGATCGGGCGCGAGATGTAAAAGTGCGAAGTGAGCGTGTGGTACTTGTGGAATTTGTGCACGCCATAGGTCACCGTATTGGCGAGCGGATTTTCCTGCGCGTCCAAGGTGCCTTCGACGATCATCTTGATCGCTTCGGTCAAATCCATACGCATGGCCTGCGCGCCAAGCAATTCGAAGGTGCGGCGCTGAATCTCGCTCGGCAGCACGCGGATTTTCATGCCCTTCATGTCGGCCGGCAGATGGATCGGCCGCAGCCGGTTGGAGATGTGGCGAAAGCCATTCTCGAACCAGCCGAGAATCTTGTAGCCAACGCGCGCTTCGGTTCTTTCGACCAGATGGCGGCCAAGCTCGCCATCCATCGCCGCGCGCGCCTGATCGTTGCTGGAAAACAGAAACGGCAGATCGACGAAACCCAATTCTGGCACGCGGTCGGTCAGATAGCTCGACGACTGGTAACCGAGGCTGAGCATGCCGTGCTCAACGAGCCATAAAATATCCTCGGCCTTGAAGCCAAGATCCATGATGTTCCAGACATATTTGATGTCGACGCGTTCGCCGAATTCGGCCTCCAGCGCATTGCCGATCATCTTCAGCGATTTGCTGAATCCGGTCGTGGGCGGACCGTAGCCGCCCATGCGAATCTGGATCGGCTTGGTTTTGTTCGGCATTTTCAAGTCCTGAAAGCGTGCATGGCTGGGCGGAGGGGACCATAGCGGGCGTGCCGGTCTAAGTGAAATCCGGAAACGGATCGGCTATAATGGCGGAAATTCGAATGGGAGACGCGCCATGAACAAGCCAACCAGACCGAGCGACGTGAAAGCCGCAGAGGTATCGTCCGAGGAACGGGCCGCGCGCATCGATCTCGCCGCGGTTTACCGGCTGCTGGCGCATTACGGCTGGGACGACGTGATCTATAACCACTCCTCGATGCGGGTGCCGGGCGAGCCGCGCATGTTTTTGATGAAGCGGCACGAACTCCTGTACACGGAGGTCACGGCATCCAACCTGGTCAAGGTCAACATGGACCAGGATCTTGACGAAAAGTCGGGCGTCAACCGTCCAGGTTTCACGCTGCATGGCGGCGTGCTCGCCGCGCGCGACGACGTCAACTGCGCGGTGCATGTGCACACCAATAACGGCATGGCGATCGGCGCGCTGCCGCACGGCCTGCGCATGGTGTCGCAGCAGGCGATCCGCTTTTATCAGCGCATCGGCTATCACCCGTATGAAGGCATCACCGAGGATTTCGCCGAGCGTGAGCGCATCAACAAGGATCTCGGCAAGAACCGCGCGATGATCCTCAATCATCACGGCCTGCTCACCGTCGGCAAGACGGCACGCGAATCTTTCGTGTTGATGAAGGCGCTGATCGACGCCATCGACATTCAACTCAAGCTTGAATGCGTGAACACCCAGTCGGTGGAAATTCCGCACGCGATCTGCGCCAAGACCGCCGAGCAATATGAGCATCACGATTCCGGCCGCGGCAGCGCCGACTGGACGGCATATTTGCGCGTGCTGGACGGGATCGATACGAGCTATCGGAATTAATCAGCTCGGCGACGCGCTCGTTTTTTATCCCTCCCCGTCTTCGGGGAGGGTGGCGAGCGTAGCGAGCCGGGTGGGGTAACACGATAATCAAGAGCCCCCACCCGGTCGCCACTTGCGTGGCGACCACCCTCCCCCTGACGGGGGAGGGATAAGAACTCACTTCGCGTTCCTTCTGCCCTCTCCCGGACCCCACTGCCAGAAGTCGCGGCCTTCCTGGCGCATGAATTTGGCCAGCACCATCATGTGCACTTCGGACGCGCCATCGACGAGACGCGCCGCGCGCGCAGCACGATAAATCCATTCCACCACGGTGTCCTTGGAGAAGCCGCGCGCGCCCTGCAACTGGATCGCCATGTCGGCGGCCTTGTGCAGCGTGTCGGCGACGTGGACTTTGGCCATCGAGACTTCCTTGCGCGCACGGCCGCCCTGATCGAGCATCCAGGCCGCGTGCATGGTGAGCAGACGCGCGATTTGAATCTGCTGGCCGATCTCGCCGAGTTTCATCTGCACGCTTTCGCGGTCGGCAAGCTTGATGCCGAAGCCTTCGCGGTTCTCGACATAAGCCTGCGCGATTTCGACGCAACGCTTGGCCCAGCCGGTCCAGCGCATGCAGTGCGTGAGGCGCGCCGGGCCGAGCCTCACCTGCATCAGGCGCAGGCCTTCGCCCTCGCCGAGCAGCACATTTTCCTCCGGCACTTCGAGGCCGGTAAATTCCAGCTCGCAATGGCCGCCGTGTTCTTCCGGGCCGAGAATCCCGATGCGCCGCACGATGCGCCAGCCCGGCTGATCTTTGTGGAAGAGAAACGCGGTGAGGCCCTTGCGCTTGTCGTCGGACGTACGCGCCATCAAAATGAAATGCGCCGCGCCATCGGCGCCGGTGATGAACCATTTGCGGCCGGTGATGATGTATTTTCCGCCCTTTTTTTCGGCGCGGGTGCGGATCATGGTCGGATCCGAGCCGCCGCCGGGCGCCGGCTCGGTCATCGCGAAGGACGAGCGGACCTTGCCCTCGACGATCGGACGCAGCCATTTGTTCTTCTGCGCCGGCGTGCCGACGAGCCGCAACATGTTCATGTTGCCGTCGTCCGGCGCCATGCAGTTGATGGCGAGCGGGCCGAACAGCGAACGCGCGGCTTCTTCGTAAACCGCCGCCCAGGCGACGATGGGCAATTCCATGCCGCCATACTCTTTCGGGCTTTGCGGCGCCCACAGACCGGCGGCGCGTGCCTTCACGCGCACGGCGTCGAGACGGTCCTGCGGGATGTTCTCATGCTCGGAGAAATTCACCGGATCCTTTTCGAGCGGCAGCACTTCCTTGTCGATGAAGGCGCGCACTTTGAGGCGAAGTTCTTCGATCTCGGGCGAGAGTGAGAAGTCCATGGTGTCTGTCCTCTAACCCTTGATCTGCACGACCTGCCCGCCATCGACCACCACGGTCGCGCCGGTCATGTAAGCGCCCGCGTCGGACGCGAGCAGCAAAAGTGCGCCGTCGAGGTCGCCGGCCTTGCCGAAACGACCCATCGGAATGTCCCGCTTCATCGCCTGCCCGGCTTCGCTGTTCAGATAGATGTCGTTGATCTCGGTGACGAACCAGCCGGGCGCAATCGCATTGACGCGCACGCCCTTGAAGGCGAGTTCGACCGACAGCGCCTTGGTGGTCTGCACGACGGCGGCCTTGGCGACCGCATAGGCCGCCGTGCCCTTGGCGACGCCGAAGCCGAGCACCGAGGCGATGTTGACGATCGCGCCCTGCTTCCCGGCGGCGAGCATGCGATTGGCCGCCTCCTGCGCCCAATAGAACAGCGCGTCGAGATCGGTGCCAAGCACGCGCCGCCATTCTTCCGCGCTCACTTCGGTGACGCGCAAGGGCTTCTGCGCGACGCCGGCATTATTCACAAGAATGGTCACGGTGCCGAAGGCTTTTTCTGCTTCGTCGAAGGCGCGCTTCATGTCGGCGGCGACGGTGACGTCGGCCTCGATGGCGATTGCCCGGGCGCCGGTTTTTTCAAGCTCTGCCTTGAACGCCGTAAGCCGGTCGGCGCGGCGTGCGACCAACGCGACCGAAGCGCCGTTATCGGCGAGCGCGCGGGCGAATTGCTGGCCCAGTCCGCTCGATGCGCCGGTGACTAGCGCAACGCGGCCGGTCAGGTTGAACATGTCGGCGGCTTTCATGGGCGTCTCCCTTTAACGCCCATAAAACGCATGCGGGAGCGCGGTGGCAAGCCCCGGCACGAACCACAGCACCAGAAGCGCGAATAACTGGATCGCGACGAAAGGGATGATACCGACATAGATATGACGGGTGGTGATTTCCGGCGGAGCGACTCCGCGCAGATAAAACAGCGTCGGCCCGAGCGGCGGATGCATGTAGGAGGTCTGCAAATTCACCGCCATCATGATGCCGAGCCAGACCGGATCGACGCCCGGCATTTTCAGAAGCGCCGGCGCGACGATCGGCACCACCACGAAGACGATCTCGAAGGCATCCATCACGAAGCCAAGCAGGAAGATCGCCAGCATCACCGCCAGGAGCGCGCCGTCGACGCCGCCCGGCAAGTTTGTGAGCGCGCGCTGCACGAGATCGTCACCGCCGAGCGCGCGGAAAACGAGACTGAACAAGGTCGCGCCGATCAGGATGAGAAAGATCATGCTGGTGATCTGCGTGGTCTTTTCCGCCACCGGCCGCAGCAGCGCGCCAAGCGGCGCCTTGCGCCAGGCGAGCAGCATGGCGCCGACGGCGCCGACGGAAGCGGCTTCAGTCGGCGTGGCGACGCCGTAGAGGATTGAGCCGAGCACGGCGGCGATCAGTAAGATGGGCGCAAGCAGCGCTTCGAGAATTCCGCCGGCAGGGGGTCCGTCCGTGGTAACCGCCGGACAACTTGCCGGACGAAGCCACGCGACCGCGATCAGATAGGCGAGATACAGGCCGACCAGCAAAAGCCCCGGCAAAATCGCGCCGGCGAACAAATCGCTCACCGAGATGACGTTCGGCGCGAACTTTCCTTCCGCCAGTTGCGCGGCCTGGTAGGAATTGTTGAGTTGGTCGCCGAGCACGACCAATACTGTCGAGGGCGGAATTATCTGCGCCAGCGTCGCCGAGGCCGCCACGGTGCCCGCCGCCAGCCGCGGGTCGTAACCATGCCGCAGCATCGCCGGCAGCATGATCAGACCCATGGTCACCGCGGTCGCGCCGACAATGCCGGTGGAGGCCGCCAGCAACGCGCCGACCAGCACGACCGAGTAACCAAGGCCGCCGCGCAGCGAGCCGAACAGCCGCCCCATGCGTTCGAGCAGCGTCTCCGCGATGCGCGATTGCTCCAGCATCACGCCCATGAAGATGAACAACGGGATCGCCAGCAGCACGTCATTCGTCATCACGCCGAAGATGCGTTGCGGCAGCGCGCCCAGGATGGAAAAATTCATCGCGCCGAGCGCGTGGCCAATCGCGGCTAAGGCGAGCGACACGCCGGCGAGCGTCAACGCCACCGGATAGCCGGCCATCAGCGCGGCGATGACGGCGACGATCAAAAGGATGGAGAGGGTTTCAGGAAGCGGCATCGCCCCGCCCTTGCAATCTCCGGACGGCCCGGATCGCCTGCGCCACGCCTTGCAGCGCCATCAGCACGGCGAAAACCGGGATGACGGTCTTGAGCAAATAGACGAATGGCAACCCGCTTGTTTCCTGCGAGCGCTCCAGCACCGCCCAGGAGCGCGCGGCGAAGGGCACCGACAGCCAGAACAACACCAGCGTGAAGGGCAGCAGCAACATGAGTGCGCCGACAAGATCGACCAGCGCGCGCGTGCGTGGCGCGGCCTCGGCATAAAACACATCGACCCGCACATGGCCGCCCGCCTGTAGCGTCCAGGCCGCGGCCAGCATGAATAACGAGGCGTGGGCATAAATTACAGTCTCGGTCAGCCAGATCGAGCCGAAGCCGAGGACATAGCGCGCGACCACCAGCGCGAACTGCAACAGCACCACGGCGAGCACCAGCCAGGCGGCGGCGCGGCCGATGGCGCGGGTCAGGCGGTCGATTTGGCCGGCGAACTCATCCATCCGTCGATGATGACACACTCCCTCCGCCTCCGCTAAATTGCCGCCATAATGCGCTGCTCGAAGCCCAAAACGACTTCATGCCGGACGGCGACATGACCGCGCATGCCGAACGGCTGCTCGCCACCGCCGCTTGCAAGGCCTATGAGCCGGAGGAGCTCGCCGACTGCACGATTTATGCCTCGGCCGAGCCCTGCGCGATGTGCGCCGGCGCGAT
>DASRLA010000017.1:0-27432 GCA_035648715.1 Pseudolabrys sp. | reverse complement strand
GCTTTAGCGGTCACGGTCGAGATCGCGCAGCGCTGCTCTTTCCGCCCGAAAACGCAACAGCCGATTTTGCCGCGCTTCTCGGTCGGCGCCGATGGCCACACAGTCGACGAGGCGACCGAACTGCGTCAGCAGGCGCAAGCCGGGCTTAAGCGCCGCATCGCCAGCGCCGGTCTCGCGCCGGGATTCACCGAGGAGCAATACCGCGAGCGCCTCGACTTCGAGCTCAACGTCATCGAGAAGATGAAATATCCCGGCTACTTTTTGATCGTGGCCGATTTTATCCAGTGGGCGAAGAACCACGGCATTCCCGTCGGTCCCGGCCGCGGTTCGGGCGCCGGTTCGCTAGTTTCCTACGCGCTCACCATTACCGATCTCGATCCGATGCGCTTTGGTCTGTTGTTCGAACGCTTCCTCAATCCGGAACGCGTGTCGATGCCCGACTTCGACATCGACTTCTGCCAGGACAAGCGCGACCAGGTGATTCATTACGTGCAGGAGCGCTACGGGCGCGATCAGGTGGCGCAAATCATCACCTTCGGCACCTTGCAGGCGCGCGGCGTCTTGCGCGACGTCGGCCGCGTCTTGCAGATGCCATACGGTCAGGTCGACAAGCTCTGCAAGATGGTGCCGCAAAATCCGGCCGCGCCCATCAGCCTCGCCAAGGCGATCGAGGACGAGCCGAAATTGCAGGCCGAAGCCGATGCCGATCCGACCGTCAAACGCGCCTTCACCATCGCCAAAAAGCTCGAAGGACTTACGCGCCACGCTTCGACCCATGCCGCCGGCATCGTGATCGGCGACCGCGCGCTCAGCGAAGTGGTGCCGCTCTACCGCGATCCGAAATCCGACATGCCGGTCACCCAGTTCAACATGAAGTGGGTGGAGCAGGCGGGGCTGGTGAAGTTCGACTTCCTTGGTCTCAAGACGCTGACCGTGCTGAAGACCGCGGTCGATCTTTTGGCCCGGCGCGGTGTCACGGTCGATATCGGCGCCATCCCGCTCGACGACAACAAGACCTACGACCTGTTGGCGCGCGCGGAAGCCGTCGGCGTGTTCCAACTGGAAAGCGCCGGCATGCGGCGCGCGCTCTTGGACATGCGGCCCGACCGTTTCGAAGACATCATCGCGCTTGTCGCGCTTTATCGTCCGGGTCCGATGGCGAACATTCCGACCTATTGCGCGCGCAAGCACGAGATGGAGCAGCCGGAATACATCCATCCCAAGCTCGAGCCGATTCTGAAAGAAACCTTCGGCGTCATCGTCTATCAGGAACAGGTGATGCAGGCCGCGCAGATCCTGGCCGGCTATTCGCTCGGAGATGCCGATCTTTTGCGCCGCGCCATGGGCAAGAAAATCCGCAGCGAAATGCAGAAGCAGCGCAGTGTCTTTGTCGACGGCTGCGCCGCGCGCGCCATCGAACGCAATCAGGCCGAGGCTATTTTCGAACTACTGGAGCGCTTTGCCGATTACGGCTTCAACAAAAGCCATGCGGCGGCTTATGCGCTGGTCGCTTATCAGACCGCGTACATGAAGGCGAATTATCCGGTCGAATTCCTCGCCGCCTCGATGACGCTCGACACCGGCAATACCGACAAGCTGTCGGAATTCCGCGCCGAGGCCGAACGCATCGGCATCAAGATCGATCCGCCTTCGGTCAATCGTTCCGGCGTCGATTTCGACGTCGACGGCAATACCATTATTTATGCGCTCGCCGCGTTGAAAGGTGTTGGCAAGCAGGCGGTGGAATCCATTATCGAGGCGCGCGCGGCCGGGCCTTTCGCCGATCTCGCCGATTTCGCCGCCCGCATCAATCCACGCGCGGTGAACAAGCGCGTGCTGGAAAGCCTGGCGCAGGCCGGCGCCTTCGACGCCTTCGATGTGAACCGCGCGCAGGTGCTCGGTGCGGTCGACGCCGTCATGGGCCGCGCGCAACACAGCCATGAGACCGCGGCGGTCGGGCAAAGCGAACTGTTCGGCGGCGGCGGCGAGCGCGAGCCGATCATGCTGCCGAACATCGAACCCTGGCTGCCGGCTGAGCGGCTGCGGCGCGAATATGACGCGGTCGGCTTTTTCCTGTCGGGCCATCCGCTCGACGACTATGCCGCCGTGTTGAAGAAATTGCGGGTGCAGAGCTGGGCGGAATTTTCACGCGCCGTTAAAAACGGAGCGACGGCGGGCAAGGTCGCCGGCACCGTGGTGTCGCGCCAGGAGCGCCGCACCAAGACCGGCAATAAGATGGGTATTTTCGGCCTATCCGATCCGACCGGCCACTACGAGGCGGTGATTTTCTCGGAAGGACTGGCCGAATACCGCGACCTGCTCGAGCCGGGTACCGCGGTGCTCTTGGTGCTGTCGGCTGAGGTGCAAGGCGACGACGTGCGCGCGCGAATCCAGTCGGCTGAACCGCTCGATCAAGCGGCGGCCAACATGCAAAAGGGCTTGCGCGTGTTCTTGCGCGATGGCGCGCCGCTTGAAGGTCTCGCCAAGCGGCTTGAACAGGCACCCAAGAAGGGAAACGGCGACGGCGAAGTCAGCGTGGTGCTGATGCTAGGCAAGGGCACCGAGGTCGAGGTGAAGCTGTCCGGCCGCTTCAAGGTTTCGCCGCAGATCGCCGGCGCCATCAAGGCAGTCCCGGGCGTAGTGCTGGTCGAGGCTCTGTAGGCAGCAAAGCGCCTGGTCCCAGGTTCACATCGGCGATTTTCTGCTAACCTCCTGCCCATAATAAAAAAGTCGTCTGCAGGCAGGATTCAACCATGAGAAAATTCGCACCGTCGCGCCGCACGCTGCTCAAAGGTTCGGCTGCCATCGGTCTGAGCAGCATGGGTTTGAGCGCACTTGCCACCCGCGTCGTATCGGCCGCGCCCGCCGCCGAAGCGGTGACGCCGGCGCTGATCAAGGCCGCCCAGCAAGAGGGCGTGGTCAACTGGTACACTTCGGCCGACCTTCAAGTAGCCGAGAAGATCGGCAAGGCGTTCACCGCCAAATACCCGGGTGTCATCTGTAACGTGGAGCGCGCCGGCGCCGAACGCGTGTTCACCCGCGTCGCGCAGGAATATGGCGCCAACATTCATCGCGTCGATGCCTCTAATACGGGCGACGCGGCGATGTTCGACCAATGGAAAAAGCAGGGCGTGCTCGCGGCTTACTTGCCCGAGGACATGGCCAAATTTATTCCGGCAAACTATCGCGACGCGGACGGCACGCACGCGATCATGCGTTCGTCGCTATGCGTTATTGCTTACAACACCGACATGGTGAAAGCCGCCGACGCGCCGAAAAGCTTCGCCGACCTGCTCGATCCGAAATGGGCCGGCAAGCTCGTCAAGGCCAATCCGAGTTACTCCGGCACCATCATTACCTCGACCTATCAGATGGTGCAGGCGCTCGGCTGGCCCTATTTCGAAAAGCTCGCCAAGCAGAAGGTGATGCAGGTGCAGTCGGCCACCGACTCGCCGAAGAAGGTCGTGCTGGGCGAACGGCCCGTCATGTTTGACGGCAACGAATATAACGTCTTCATCTATCACGAGAGCGGCAAGCCGATTGCGCCGGTCTATGCGCCGGAGGGCTCACCCATTATCCTGATGCCGGCCGCGATCTTCAAAGCGGCGCCGCATCCGAATGCCGCCCGTCTCTTCCAGAGCTATTTGTTCTCGGGCGAAGCGCAGCAGATGTTCATCGATGTCGGTGGCCTGCGCTCGGTGCATACGCAGGCCAAGGAGAAGGCGGGCCGTCTGCCGCTGTCGCAGATCAAGATTTTGAATAAATATCCCGAGCACCTGATCGAGCACAGCGAAGAGATCAAGAAACGCTATTCGGCATATTTCGGGGTGTGACGATCTTCCCTCGCCCCGCGCAGTGGGGAGGGGGAGCCGGCCTTGCATCCTCACAACCGGGCCTATATAAGCCGCGCACATCACTCACGCGGATGTTTGGCTTTAGGCCCCGACAATGGGTCATAAAGGCCTTCCGGTGGCCTGATTTCCTTTGATAAGTCAAAGGGTAATCAATGGCTCACACACCTCCGCGGCGGATCAACCGGAGAATTACGAATGGCTCTTCCTGACTTCACGATGCGTCAGCTATTGGAGGCTGGCGTCCACTTCGGCCATCAGGCCCATCGCTGGAACCCGAAGATGGGTCAATACATCTTCGGCACCCGCAACAACATTCATATCGTCGACCTGGCGCAGACCGTGCCGATGCTGCATCGCGCCTTGCAGGCGGTCAGCGACACCGCCGCCAAAGGCGGCCGCATTCTGTTCGTCGGCACCAAGCGTCAGGCGGCCGACGGCATCGCCGCGGCGGCCAAGCAGTCGGCGCAGTATTACGTCAACTCGCGCTGGCTCGGCGGCACGCTGACCAACTGGAAAACCATTTCCGGTTCGATTTCGCGCCTGCGCAAGCTCGAAGAGATGCTCGGCACCGGCGGCGCCGCCAGCTACACCAAGAAAGAGCGCCTGACCATGCAGCGCGAGCGTGACAAGCTCGACCGCTCTCTCGGCGGCATCAAGGACATGGGCGGCGTGCCCGACCTCTTGTTCGTGATCGACACCAACAAGGAAGACATCGCGATCAAGGAAGCGCGCCGGCTCAATATTCCGGTCGCGGCCATCATCGACACCAATTGCGATCCAGCCGGCATTACTTATCCGGTACCGGGCAATGACGACGCCAGCCGCGCAGTTTCGCTTTATTGCGATCTGATCGCCAAGGCTGCGCTCGACGGCATTTCGCGCGCGCAAGGCGATCACGGCGTCGATCTCGGCGCCGCCGAAAAACCGGTCGTCGAACCGGTGCCGACCGCGCCGGCCGCCGGCGATCTCGGTTTCGAGCAACTGGCCGGTCCACGCGGCGTCGCCGACGACCTCAAGAAGCTGCCCGGCATTTCGCCGGCGATCGAAAAGCAGCTCAACGATCTCGGCATTTTCCACTTCACGCAGATCGCCGAATTGTCACCGACCGCCGCGCACAACATCGGCGAAGAGGTGGGCTTGCCCGGACGCGTCGACGGCTGGATCGCCAAGGCCAAGGAAATGACGGCGGAAGCCGAATAATAATTTGGCCGGCGCCTGCCGCGTGCGGGCGCCGTTAGTTCTCTTTGGGTTGAAGTTACATCACCGGCCAAAGTTTCCGGGTTTGCCGGCTTTGACGGTCGAAGGATTGAACGACGATGGCAAATATCACCGCACAAATGGTCAAGGAACTGCGCGAGTCGACCGGCGCCGGCATGATGGATTGCAAGGCCGCGCTCAACGAAACCGGCGGCGAGATGGAAGCGGCGCAGGATTGGCTGCGCAAGAAGGGCTTGTCGAAAGCCGCCAAGAAAGCCGGGCGCGTCGCCGCCGAAGGCTTGATCGGCATGCGAGTGCAGGGCAACAAAGCCGTGGTCGTCGAGCTCAACTCGGAAACCGATTTCGTGGCCCGTAACGACCTGTTTCAAGGTCTTGTCATGATGGTAGCGGAAGCGGCCATGGACGTCGGCACCGACATCGAGAAAATCAAGGCCGCCAAGGCCGGCTCGATCACTATCGGCGACGCTATCAACGACACGATTGCGAAGATCGGCGAGAATATGACGCTGCGCCGCGCCGCTCAATTGCAGGTGAGCAAGGGCGCAATCGGCTACTATGTGCATAATTCGGTGAGCGAAGGTCTCGGCAAGATCGGCGTGCTGGTCGCGCTCGAATCGACCGGCGATGCCGGCGAGCTAACCGCGCTTGGCCGCCAACTCGCGATGCATGTTGCTTCGTCGAATCCGATCGCGCTCGATGCCACCGGCGTCGATGCGGATGTCGTGAAGCGCGAGAAAGATGTGCTCGCCGACAAGTTTCGTCAGCAGGGCAAGCCTGAGGCGATGATCGAGAAGATCGTCGAGTCCGGCCTCAAGACCTTTTACAAGGAGCAGACTTTCCTCGAGCAGCCTTTCATCTTCGATGACTCGGGGAAAAAGTCGGTCGCGCAAGCGGTCAAGGAAGCCGAAGGTAAAGTCGGCGGCCCGATCAAGATCACCGGCTTTGTGCGCTTCGGTCTTGGTGAGGGCATCGAGAAGCAGGAAAGCGATTTCGCGGCGGAAGTCGCGGCTGCGACAAAGCAGAGTTGAGACCGATCGCTGGCGCGCAACGAATCGAAAGGATCGCGATACAAGATGAGTGATCCGATCTACAAGCGCGTCATCGTCAAGCTGTCGGGCGAGGCGCTCAACGGCGACAAGCTCTTCGGCATCGATCAGGCGACGGTCGAGCGCATCGCCGCCGATCTCGCCGCGACCGCCAAGCTCGGGGTAGAACTCGGCGTCGTCGTCGGCGGCGGCAATATCTTCCGCGGCGTTGAAGTATCCTCGCGCGGCGTGCCGCGTCCGGTCGGCGACACCATGGGCATGCTGGCGACGGTGATGAACTGCCTGGTGCTGGAGGCGGCCATTGAGCGCGCCGGCTGCGAGGCACGGACGCTGTCGGCGCTTGCCATGACGTCGGTGTGCGAGACCTATAACCGCAAGCGAGCCATGAAAAACCTCGCCAAAAAACGAGTCGTGCTGCTCGCCGCCGGCACCGGCAATCCATTCTTTACGACCGATACGACGGCCGTGCTGCGGGCAGCGGAACTCGAATGCAAGGCCGTACTCAAGGCCACCAATGTCGATGGCGTCTATACCGCCGATCCCAAGAAAGACCCGAATGCCAAGCGTTACGAGCGCCTGACCCATCAGGAGGCGATCGAAAAGGACCTACGCGTCATGGATGGCGCCGCCTTCGCGCTTGCTCGGGAGAACCGGACGCCTATCATTGTATTCTCGCTTGCCGGCAAAAACGCGATCGAGACAGTTTTGCGCGGCCAGGGGCGCACGACAATCGTCGGGTAGCGCCTGGCTGCGCCGTTTAATTCCGGCCGCTTTCGGGAGCGGACGCGTGGTGAATCTAAAAGGCCATGCGTCCCGAAAAAAGCGGCTCACGAAGCGGGGATTGCTATGGCAAACGCAACGTATGACATCGAGGACATCAAGCGACGCATGCATGGCGCGGCGGCCGCGCTCAAAACCGAACTGTCGGGCCTGCGCACCGGCCGCGCCTCCGCGCATCTGCTCGATCCCGTAATGGTGGAAGCTTACGGCGCGCAGATGCCGCTTGTTCAGGTGGCGAGCGTGACCATCCCGGAGCCGCGCATGATCGCGGTCAATGTCTGGGACAAGTCGCTGGTGCACGCGACCGAAAAAGCAATCGTCAATTCCAATCTTGGCCTGTCGCCGGCGACCGACGGGCAGACTATCCGCCTGCGCATTCCGGAGTTGAACCAGGACCGGCGCAAGGAACTCGTCAAGCTCGCGCATAAGTATGCCGAGGCCGCGCGCGTGGCCGTGCGTCACGTACGCCGCGATGCGATGGATGTGATCAAGAAACTCGAAAAGGATCACGGCATCAACAAGGACGACCACGACCGCTACTCGGCCGAAATCCAGAAGGCGACCGACGCCGGCATCGCCGAAATCGACAGCCTGCTCTCCGGCAAGGAAAAGGAGATCCTCACCGTCTGAGGTCGAACCCATGTCCGAGGCCGACGTTCCGCACAGCGCCAAACCGGATGCCGCTCTAACGGCAACCGAAATGCCGCGCCACGTCGCCATTATCATGGACGGCAATGGACGCTGGGCCTCCGCGCGCGGTTTGCCGCGTGTCGAAGGGCACCGGCGCGGGGTCGAAGCGCTACGCCGCACCATTCGCGCCGGCGGCGAACTCGGCATCAGGTTCATCACCATCTTTTCTTTCAGTTCGGAGAACTGGTCGCGGCCGGCGAGCGAAATCGGCGAACTGATGGGGCTGCTGCGCCGTTTCATCCGCAACGACCTCGCCGAACTGCACAAGAGCGGCGTGCGCGTGCGCATCATCGGCGAACGCGAAGGGCTCGACGCCGATATCGGCCCGTTGCTGATCGAGGCGGAAGAACTCACCAAAAATAATGACGGACTGACTTTGGTGGTGGCGTTCAACTACGGCGCGCGCCAGGAGATCGCCCGCGCCGCCAGACGTATGGCGCAAGAAGTAGCGCAAGGCCGCCTCAAGCCGGATGAGGTCAGCGCCGAGACCATCGGCCGCTATCTGGACACCGCCGATATCCCCGATCCCGATCTGATCATCCGCACCAGCGGCGAGCAGCGGTTGTCGAATTTTTTGCTGTGGCAGTCGGCTTACAGTGAGTTGGTGTTCGTGCCGGTGAATTGGCCGGACTTCGACCGGGCGGCGCTCGAAGGAGCTATCCTGGAATATCGGCAACGCGAGCGGCGCTTCGGCGGTCTCGTTGCAAAGACCGGTTCGTAGCGCCGTGGTCGAAGTGGAACCCGTTTCCAAACCCGGCGACGAAGGAGTAGCCGCCCCGACCACGGTCAATAATCTGGCTTTGCGTATCGCATCGGCCGCGGTCATGGCGCCGCTGGCGCTTTGGACGGCTTATGTCGGCGGCTGGCCCTTTGCTTTGTTCTGGGCGGCGGCCGCCATCGCAGTGTTGTGGGAATGGATCAAGTTGGTGGCCAGCACCGATTCTCGGCTGATGTTTTCATCTTGCGCCAGCGCGCTCGCCGTATCCGCGATGGTGGCCGAGCGCGGCCGTCCGATCGCCGCGATTTTTCTGGTCGGGCTTGGCGCGCTCGCCGCCAGCATCTTTGCGCCGCGCAATCAACGCGGTTGGATCACCGCGGGCGTTGCGTATGCGGGAACCTTGTTGCTGGCGCCGATGTTGTTGCGCGGCGATGATTGGCTCGGCTGCGTCGCGCTGGCGCTGCTGTTCGCCATAGTGTGGACGACGGACGTGCTGGGTTATTTCGCCGGGCGCGCTTTCGGGGGACCTAAACTGATGCCATCGGTCAGTCCGAAAAAAACCTGGTCGGGCGGGATTGCCGGATTAATTGGCGCGATGGTCGTGGCCATCGCGGTCGCGCACGCCTTCGGGGAATTCAACCTCGTCATGATCGCACTATTGGCTTTGCTGTTGTCGGTTGTGTCGCAAGCCGGCGACTTGCTGGAATCCTTCGTTAAACGCCGCTTCGGCGCCAAGGACGCGAGCGGTCTCATTCCGGGCCACGGCGGCGTAATGGACCGACTCGACGGCTTCTGGGCGGCGGCGCTGGTTGCCTGCCTGATCGGATTGCTGCGCGGTGGGTTCGATGAGACCGCGCGCGGTCTGCTGGTATGGTGACAGCATGAATCCAAACGGTATCGCCAGTTCACGACCCATTCCGGTCGCGCAGAAGCCTGCGCGCAGCGTCACGATTTTGGGCGCGACCGGTTCGGTCGGCTTGAGCACCGTTGATCTCATCAAGCGCAATCCGACCCAATATCGCGTTGAGGCGGTGAGCGCAGGCCGTAATGCCGCGGCGCTGGCGCAAATTGCGCGCGATGTCGGCGCCCGCATCGCCGTCATCGCCGATCCGAAGCGCTATGGCGAACTGAAAGAGGCGCTTGCCGGCAGTGGTATCGAAACAGCGGCGGGTGAGGCCGCTGTGGTCGAAGCGGCGCTTCATCCGGCCGATTGGGTGATGGCGGCGATTTCGGGCGCCGTCGGCTTAACGCCGACAATGGCGGCGATCGAACGTGGCGCGACTGTCGCGCTTGCCAACAAGGAATGTCTGGTGTGCGCCGGCGCGCTGTTCATGCGCGCGGCCGCCAAGGCTGGCGCTACCGTGCTGCCGGTCGACAGTGAGCACAACGCCATCTTTCAGGCGCTCGGCGCCGGGCGGCGCGAGGATGTCAGCCGCGTGATCCTGACCGCGTCCGGTGGGCCATTCCGCGGTTGGACGCGCGAGGCGATTGCGAAAGCGACGCCGGAGCAAGCGCTGCGTCATCCGAACTGGTCGATGGGGCCGAAGATCACGATCGATTCCGCCAGCATGATGAACAAGGGCCTCGAATTGATCGAGGCGCAGCATTTGTTCGCGCTCGCGCCGGATGAGATCGACGTGTTGGTGCACCCGCAATCGGTCGTGCACGGGCTGGTCGAATTCCGTGACGGTTCGGTGGTAGCCCAGATGGGGCCGACCGATATGCGCGTTCCGATCGCCCATTGCCTGGGCTGGCCGGCTCGCATCGACGGCCCGGCGCCGCGGCTCGATCTCGCGGCCTTGCGGGATTTGACCTTCGAGGAAGCGGATATGGAGCGGTTTCCAGCCCTTTCGCTCGCCCGCCAGGCGATGGCGGCCGGCGGAGGGGCGCCGACAGTCCTTAACGCCGCCGATGAGGTGGCCGTGGCCGAATTTATCGCTGGCCGGATTCCGTTCATGGCGATACCGGCGCTGGTCGCGAAGACACTGGAGGCGGGAGCCGCGCGCGGGCTTCTGGGCGAGCCGGCGAGCCTTGAGGCAGCCATCGCCGTTGACCATACCGCGAGAAGTTTGGCGCGGGAGCTGTTGCTCAATAATGCCTTAAAGCCATCCTAGTCATCTTTTGGTAATGCTAAGGGCCCCATAGGGGATGAGGGTTGATGAGTATGACTATTATGAGCAGCCTGAGTGCGTTCGGCGGCGGGGTCGCGGGCTACGTGGTCCCGTTTCTATTTGTCTTAACAGTCGTCGTTTTCTTCCATGAACTTGGCCATTTCCTGATCGCGCGCTGGTGCGGCATCCGGGTCTTGGTGTTTTCGCTCGGCTTCGGGCCCGAAATCATCGGTTTTAACGACCGCTATGGCACCCGCTGGAAGCTTTCCGGTATCCCGCTCGGCGGTTATGTGAAGTTCTTCGGCGACGATAACGCGGCCAGCGTCCCCGACCACGCAGCCGCCGCCGGTATGAGCGAAGCCGAGAAAAAGGATAGCTTTATCCACCAAAAGGTCGGTTCGCGCGCCGCCGTGGTGGCGGCCGGCCCGATCGCCAATTTTCTCCTCGCCATTTTGATTTTCGCCGGCATTTTCATGACCGCCGGCAAGCAGACGACGACCGCCCGCATCGACGCTGTGCAGCCGGGAAGCGCGGCGGCGGCGGCCGGCTTCAAGCCGGGAGATCTGGTGCTCACAATCGGCGGCAGTCGTATCGACAGTTTTGCCGATATGCAGCGCATCGTCAGCATCAGCGCCGGCGAATCGCTCAAAGTCGAGGTTGAGCGCGGCGGCATCCCGGTAACGCTGACCGCCACGCCGGAATCGCGCGAGATGAAAGACAATTTCGGCAATGTACATCGGCTGGGCGTACTTGGAATCAGCCGCTCAATGGCGCCCGGCGACATCAAGACCGAGAAATTCGGACCCGTCGAGGCGGTTGTGGCCGGCGCCCAGGAGACCTGGTTCGTTGTCGACCGGACGCTGTCCTATATCGGCGGGATATTTACCGGGCGCGAAGCCGCCGACCAGCTCGGCGGCCCGATCCGCATTGCGCAAGTTTCGGGGCAGGTGGCGACCGCCGGCTTTGCCGCCCTGCTCCACCTGACGGCGGTCTTGTCGATCTCAATCGGCCTTTTGAACCTGTTTCCGATCCCATTGCTCGACGGTGGTCACCTTTTGTTCTATGCGGTCGAGGCCACCCGCGGCCGCCCCTTGTCGGAACGCGCCCAGGAAGTGGGGTTCCGAATTGGGTTGGCAATCGTCGTGATGTTGATGATTTTTGCAACCTTTAATGACATCCTGCACCTTGCCACCTCATAAGCGTTGCCATCGGGCAACTTTTTGAGGGGAAAGGGAAAGTTGCCTTGGCAGTTTCGTTTGCAGTGCGACGGAAACGCTGTACAAAGCAAGCGAAATGGCCTCCGGGATTCTATGGGGGGCGTGCGGGGACGACGGCCGCAAGGATAAAAGGGCGCGTAGCGCATGATACTTTGTGTGCGGATGGTTCGGGGACTGGCTATTACCTGTTTGGTCCTCGGCGGTATCCTTGTCGGTGCTGGCGTGGTGACCGTTGCGTCGTCCGACGTGGCCATCGCGCAGACCGCTAATTCCATCGTCGTGCAGGGCAATCGCCGCGTCGAGGCCGAAACGGTCCGTTCCTATTTCCATCCCGGCCCGGGTGGCCGTCTAGGCCCCAACGAAATCGACGAGGCGCTCAAGGCGCTCTACGGCACTGGCCTGTTTTCGGATGTCAACATCTCCCACAAGGGCAACCAGGTGGTCGTCACGGTGGTGGAGAATGCCGTGCTCAATCGCGTTGCCTTCGAAGGCAACAAAAAGGCCAAGGACGAACAGCTCAGCGCCGAAGTCCAGTCGAAGCCGCGCGGTACGTTGTCCAAGCCGACCGTGCAGGCCGACGTTCAACGCATCATTGAGATTTACCATCGCAGCGGCCGTTTCGACGTCGGCGTGGTGCCGAAAATCATCTCGCTGCCGAACAACCGCGTCGACCTGGTGTTCGAGATCAAGGAAGGCGAGAAGACCGGCGTCAAGGAACTCGTGTTCAAGGGCGCGCATGCCTTCTCGCACGGTCGCCTCAAAGAGGTAGTCCGAACTTCAGTCTCTAACTGGCTGAGCTTCCTTCAAACCACCGACATTTACGATCCCGATCGCGTCGAAGCCGACCGCGATCTGTTGCGGCGTTTTTATCTCAAGAACGGCTATGCCGACGTGCGAATCGTTTCCGCGGTCGGCGAATACGATCCGGCCAAGAAGGGCTTTGTCGTCACCTTCAACATCGACGAAGGCAGCCAGTATCGCATCGGCAAAGTTGACGTGATCTCGAGCGTCAAGGCGATCGATCCGGCAACGCTTCGCAGCAAGCTCCGCTTCAGTTCCGGAAATATCTATAACGCCGATCTGGTCGAAAAGAGCGTCGAGGCGATGACGATCGAGGCCGCCAAGCGCGGCTACGCCTTCGCTACCGTGCGACCGCGCGGCGACCGCAACTTCCAGGCTAAAATCATCGATCTCGCATTCGTGGTCGAGGAGGGCGCGCGCGCCTATATCGAGCGCATCAACATTCACGGCAATGTTCGCACGCGCGATTATGTCATTCGCCGCGAATTCGATATCGGCGAGGGCGACGCCTATAACCGCGCGCTCATCGACCGGGCCGAGCGCCGGTTGAAAAACCTGAACTATTTCAAGACCGTCAAGATTACCAACGAGCCCGGCTCGGCGCCCGATCGCGTTGTGATCGATGTGAACGTCGAAGAGCAATCGACCGGCGAATTCTCGATCGGCGGCGGTTACTCGACCTCGGATGGTTTCCTCGCAGAAGCCAGTATAGCCGACCGCAACCTCATGGGTCGTGGCCAGTTCGCCAAGGCAACGGTGAGCTACGGACAGAATACGCGTGGTCTCGAACTGTCGTTCGTCGAGCCTTATCTCCTTGGCTACCGGATGGCCGGCGGCATCGACTTTTTTGCGAAGCAAAATCTCGCGACCAACTACGTCTCTTACGACTCCAAAACAATCGGCACCAATCTGCGGCTCGGCTTCGCCCTGACCGAAGAGCTGTCGTTGCAACCGCATTATTCGATCTACCGGCAGGAGATCGCGCTGACTCCGCAGTATAACGATTGCTCACTCAGCAACCCAGCGCCCGGTTGTTACGCCAACGGCGAGGCCTCACTCGCGGTCCGCAAGGAGCTGGCGAACGGCCCGGTCGTGGTGTCGCTGCTCGGCTACTCGTTGAGCTACAATACGCTCGACAACAATAAGTCGCCGACCAGCGGCATGTTCGCGCAGCTCAAGCAGGACTTCGCTGGCGTCGGCGGCGACGTGAACTTCATCCGTAGCACGGTCGAAACCCGCAATTATTACGAAGTCATGCCCGACGTCGTCGGCGTCTTGAAGCTGCAAGGCGGCAATCTGACCGGCTGGGGCAGCAAAGACCTTCGTATGCTGGATCACTTCCAGATGGGTCCGAACCTGGTGCGCGGCTTTGCGCCCGCCGGTATCGGTCCGCGCGATTTGACCACCGGTACGACCAACGATGCGCTCGGCGGCACCATGTATTGGGGCGCCAGCCTCGAGTTCCAGACGCCGCTCTACTTCTTGCCGAAGGAAATTGGGATCAAGCTCGCCACGTTCGCCGACGCCGGTTCGGTTTGGGATTACCGCGGACCGACGAGTTGGGACGCGACCAACGAGACCTTGCAAGTCGGCCTCGGGGACCCGGGTATGATCCGCTCATCGGTCGGTATGGGGCTGATCTGGGATTCGCCGCTTGGTCCGCTGCGCTTCGATCTGGCCTATCCGCTGAAGAAATACTGCGCGACTTCGCTTGGCGGGTCGGAAGTTTGCGACCGTACGCAGATTTTCCGGTTCAGCGGTGGCGCGAAATTCTAATCGCCGCGGCGTTTGAAGGCGGCACGGCACTAGCGGTATGAGCGAGCCGGTATTCCTACGCGACACGCGCGGTCTCACGCTCGACGAGATCGTGGCACTGACCGGCGCGGTCGCATCGAAGCCGCTTAAGTATGCGCGGCGCATCACCGATGTCGCGCCGCTTGACCGCGCTTCTCCCCGCGATATCTGTTTTTATGACAATAAGCGCTTCAGCGACGATGCTTTGCGCACGCATGCCGGAGTCTGTCTGACCACGGAGGCGCTCGCCAAGGATTTGCCCGCACATGTTACCGCGCTGGTGATGGCCAAGCCTTATCCTGCCTTCGTGCGGGTGATGCGGGCCTTGTTTCCGCAATCGTTGCGGCCATCGTCACTGTCTCCGGCTGGCGCCACCGTGGGCGCGCATATCGACCCGAGCGCGCGGCTGGAAAGCAACGTCACGGTTGAGCCCGGCGCTGTGATCGGGCCGCGCGCAGAAGTCGGCAGCGGAACGATCATTGGGGCCAGCGCCGTCATCGGCAGCGACGTTCGTATCGGGCGCGATTGTTCGATCGGCGCGACGGTGGTCGTTACCAATACGCTGGTCGGCGACCGGGTGATCCTTCATCCCGGCTGCAAAATTGGCCAGGACGGATTCGGCTTCGTGATGGATGGCGGCGGTCACCTCAAGGTCCCGCAAATCGGCCGTGTCGTCATTCAGGACGACGTCGAGATCGGGGCCGGCACCACCATCGACCGGGGTGCTATCCGCGACACCGTGATCGGCGAGGGTTCAAAGATCGACAATCTGGTTCAGGTCGGCCACAATGTCAGCATTGGCCGCCATTGCGTTGTGGTTGCAAAATGCGGCATTGCCGGGAGCGCGGTACTGGAAGATTTCGTGGTGCTGGGCGCCAGCGTCGGCGTCAATAACAATGCCTATATTGGCGAAGGCGCCCAGATTGCCGCCTGCGGAAATGTTAACGGCGCGGTTCCGCCCGGCGCGCGTTGGGGCGGCACACCGGCGAAGCCGGTGAAGCAGTGGTTCCGCGAGTTGACGACACTCGAGCGGCTCGCCCGCCAAGAACCTGGCCGACCGCCGGCGGATGAATGAGAATTGACATGGATGACGTAGTCACCAAATTGGAAGCCGCCGACATCACCGTCGTATTGCAGATGCTGCCGCACCGCTATCCGTTTCTGATGGTCGACCGTGTAATCGGTATACGCGCCGACGAATTCGGCATCGGCATCAAGAATGTCACGATCAACGAGCCGCATTTTCAGGGGCACTTTCCCGGCAATCCGGTTTTTCCCGGCGTTTTGATGATCGAGGGCATGGCGCAGACCGCGGGCGTGCTCTGTATCTCCGAGACAATGTCGGAAAAGCCGAAGCAAGTGTTCTTCCTGACCATCGACAAGGCCAAATTCCGCAAGCCCGTGCTGCCGGGCGACACGATCGAATACCATATGACGCGAACCGCCCGCCGCAAAAACATGTGGTGGTATCGCGGTGAAGCCAAGGTGAATGGCGCCGTCGTTGCCGAGGCGGAACTCGGCGCCATGATTTCCGACCGATGAACGCGCCAAAAATCGAACCTGTTGCAGACACGGCGCAAGGTCCGCTCGTTTTCCTGGTCGGGATCAATTTGGTCGGCATGCGCCGGCACGGTTTGAGCAAAAGCGAAATTTACGCGCTGCGCGCCGCTTATTACGATCTGTTCTTCGGCGAAGGCGAGTTCCGCGCGCGCGTCGATCAGGTCGCGGCGTCACATGGGTCGGATGCGCTGGTTATCCGCATGATCGAATTTATCCGCGCCGGCAAGCGGCCGCTCACCATGGCGGTCAAGCGCAGCGAGGCGAACGAGGACCCATGACCGAGCAGCCGCCGGCGAGCGAGGAGGGTCCGCTCGCGCTGATTTGCGGCGGCGGCAGCCTTCCTCTTGCGGTGGCCGACTATGCCGCCGCGCACGGCCGCGAGGTGGTGCTGTTTCCATTGCGCGGCGCAGCAGAAGGAATGGCGGTTGAGCGCTATCGTCATCACTGGATTTATGTCGGTCAGATCGGCAAACTCATGCGGCTGGCGCGCGCCGCCGGCTGCCGCGACATCGTATTTATTGGGTCGCTGGTGCGGCCGGCCTTTTGGCATGTCCGGCCCGATTTCGCCGCGCTGACGGCGTTACCGAAGGTGCTGGCGGCGTTTCGCGGCGGCGACGATCACCTTCTCACTAGTGTTGCCCGCATGATCGAAGAAAATGGTTTTCGGCTGCGCGGCGCGCATGAAGTCGCGCCGGAGATATTGTTTCCGCGAATGTCGCTCGGCGCACATTCGCCTTCGGCGGCGGCTTACGTCGATATCGCGTTTGGATTCGACTATCTGCGCGTGGCGGGGCCATTCGATATCGGGCAAGCCGTAGTGGTGGCCGACAAGCATATTCTGGCCGTCGAAGCCGCCGAAGGCACCGACGCCATGCTGGAGCGGGTTTCGCAGTTGCGCGCCAATGGACGTCTGAAGACCGCGACCGGCAAAGGCGTGCTGGTCAAAGCTGCCAAACCGGGACAGGATCGCCGCTTCGATCTGCCGTCGATCGGCCCGCATACGGTCGAGGGCGTTGCGCGCGCGGGTCTTGACGGCATCGCGGTCGCCGCCGGCGAGAGTATCGTTGCCGAGCCGGAAAAGCTGGTGCGGGCGGCCGACCGAGCCGGCATCTTTGTCGTCGGCGTAGCGCCGGCCTCCGCGCCATGAACGCGGCGACGCTGCATATATTCATAGCAGCAGGCGAGGAATCCGGCGACCGGCTTGGCGCGCCTTTGATCGCCGCGCTCAAGCGTGCGACCGGCGGCCGCGTTCGGTTTTCCGGCGTCGGCGGCTCGCAGATGGCGGCGCAGGGCGTGCCAAGTCTGTTTCCACTCGGCGACCTCGCCATCGTCGGCATCCTCGCCATCGCGATGAGCCTGCCGAAAATTCTGCGCCGTATCGCCGAAACCGCCGATGCCGTCATCGCCGCAAACCCGGACGTTCTGGTCATCATCGACAGTCCGGAATTCACCCATCGCGTGGCGCGGCGGGTGCGCGCGCGCGCGCCGGATATCGCCATCGTCGACTATGTCTGTCCGTCGGTTTGGGCCTGGCGGCCGTGGCGCGCGCGCGCCATGCGTGCCTATGTCGATCGCGTATTGGCACTCTTGCCGTTCGAGCCGGCGGCGATGCAAAGGCTGCATGGCCCGCCGACCGATTTCGTCGGCCACCCGCTTGGCGAATGTGTGGATGAGTTGCGCCCCAACGCGGACGAGGCCGTGCGCCGCATGAGCGATCCGCCGCTCCTTTTGGTATTGCCGGGCAGCCGCTCGAGCGAAATCCGCCGGATGGCGCCGGTGTTTGGCGTGGCCTTGACGCAGGTCGCGGAAAAAGCGGGACCGATCGATGTCGTGGTGCCGGCGGTGCCGCGTCTCCTCGGCGCGGTTGAAGCGGCGGTTAGATCCTGGCCGGTATCAAGAAAACTAACGGTGCGCATCGTCACTGATGCCGGTGAAAAGAACGCTGCCTTCCGGCGGGCGCGCGCGGCGCTCACCAAATCCGGCACCGCGACGCTCGAACTGGCGCTGGCCGGCGTGCCGATGGTCGCTGCCTACAAGGTCCCGCTACCGGAAGAATTGGTGGCGCGCCTGCTGATCCGTACGCCGAGCTTCATTCTGGCCAATCTGGCATTGGGCGAGAACGTGGTGCCGGAGTTCTTACAGCACTTCTGCACGCCGCAGGCGCTGGCCGACGCCTTGCTGCCGTTGCTAACCGATACGCCCGCGCGCCGCCGGCAAATCGAGGCCTTCGCGCGGCTCGACCGACTTATGGATATTGGTGGGCCGCCGCCTAGCGACCGCGCCGCGGCCCTCGTATTGCAGGCAATCCGGCCGATTTAACCAATTAAGACTGGAATCGGTGACATCCGCCTCCCGGAGGGCGTAATTTGCCGCTAGCCAAAACACGTTGCTGGCTAAATCCCGGCAAATACTGGAAAAGCCGCACTTGACCGTGTCCACCCGCGCAGCCATCACCGCCGTTCACGGCTATTTGCCGCCGGACCTGCTGACCAACGCGGAGCTCGCGGCGCTCGTCGATACCAGCGATGCCTGGATCACCGAACGAACCGGCATCAAGGAACGGCACATTCTCAAAGGCGAGGGGCTCGGCACCTCGCATATGGCGGCCGAAGCCGTGCGCGGGCTGCTCGCAAAAACCGGCACCGAGTTGGGCGAGATCGATCTTCTGATCTGCGCCACCACCACGCCTGACATGCAGTTTCCTTCGACCGCCAATCTCATTTGTGACATGGTTGGCATCCGCGACATCGGCTCCTTCGACGTGCAGGCGGCCTGTTCGGGCTTTCTTTATTCGCTTACCATCGCCTCACAGTTCATCGCCAACGGCACGGCGCGCAAGGTGATCGTGGTCGGCGCCGACAAGATGTCTTCGATCATCGATTACACGGACCGCGCCACCTGCGTGCTGTTCGGCGATGGCGCGGGCGCCGTGCTCTTGGAGCCGTCGACCGACGGCACCGGCATCATCGACACGCTCATCCGCTCCGATGGCGCCGGCTGGGTGCATCTGCATCAGAAGGCCGGCGGCAGCCGCATGCCGGCAAGCGCCGCAAGCCTCGACCGCCGTTTGCATTACGTGCACCAGGAAGGCGCGGCGGTTTACAAATTCGCCATCGCGCGCATGGCGGAAGCCGCCGACGAAATTCTCAAGCGTAACAATCTCGAAGGCCGCATGATCGACTGGCTGGTGCCGCATCAGGCCAACAAGCGCATCATCGAGTCGACCGCCGAGCGCATGAAGCTGCCAATGGACCGCGTGATGGTGACGATCCACAAATACGGCAACACCACCAACGCCACTATTCCGCTGTGCCTGTGGGACTACGAAGAAAAGCTCAAACCCGGCAATAAGCTGTTGTTGGCGGCTTTCGGCGGCGGCTTCACCTGGGCCGGTGCTTATGTGCAGTGGGCCTATGACGGGGCGAAGGCGAAGATGAACGGCAACGGCCACATCACAAACGGTAAGGGTGGCTGATTTAGCCGCCCTTCGCGTATCTAGTCACAATCGAGCGATTATTTGCGCCGTGAAATCGGCGTGTAATCCCGCTGCGTGGCGCCGGTGTAAAGCTGGCGCGGGCGGCCGATCTTCTGCTTCGGGTCCTCGATCATTTCCTTCCACTGCGCGATCCAGCCAACGGTGCGCGCAACCGCGAACAATACGGTGAACATGGTGGTCGGGAAGCCCATCGCCTTGAGCGTGATGCCCGAATAAAAATCGATATTCGGGTAAAGCTTCTTCTCGATAAAATATTCGTCGTGCAGCGCGATCTTTTCCAGTTCCATCGCCACGTCGAGCAGCGGATCATCCTTGATGCCGAGCTCGGCGAGGACTTCGTGGCAGGTCTTCTGCATGATTTTGGCGCGCGGATCGTAGTTCTTGTAGACGCGATGGCCGAAACCCATGAGGCGATAGCTGTCGTTTTTATCTTTGGCGCGCTTCACAAATTCCGGAATGCGGTCGACGGTGCCGATCTCGCGCAGCATGTTGAGCGCGGCTTCGTTGGCGCCGCCATGCGCGGGCCCCCAAAGACAAGCGCAGCCGGCGGCGATGCAGGCAAACGGATTGGCGCCGGAGGAACCGGCCAGGCGCACGGTCGAAGTCGAAGCGTTCTGCTCGTGGTCCGCATGCAGGATGAAAATGCGGTCCATGGCGCGCGCCAGCACCGGGTTCGGCTTATACTCTTCGGACGGCACGGCGTAGCACATGCGCAGGAAGTTGGTGGAATAGTCGAGATCATTCTTCGGATAAATGAAAGGCTGGCCGATCGAATATTTGTAGGCCATGGCGGCGAGCGTCGGCACCTTGGCGATCATGCGCAGCGACGCGATCATGCGCTGCACCGGATCGGCGATGTCGGTGGAGTCGTGATAGAAGGCCGAGAGCGCGCCGATCGAGCCGGTCATGATCGCCATCGGATGCGCGTCGCGGCGGAAGCCCTGGAAGAAGCGGCTCATCTGCTCGTGCACCATGGTGTGGCGCGTGACGCGGTAGTCGAAGTCGGCTTTTTGCGAGGGCGTCGGCAGTTCGCCGTAGAGCAACAGGTAACAGGTCTCGAGGAAGTCGCCATGTTCGGCGAGCTGCTCGATCGGATACCCACGATAAAGCAGAATGCCCTCATCGCCGTCGATGTAGGTGATCTTGGACTCGCAACTCGCCGTCGAAGTAAAGCCGGGGTCGTAAGTGAACATCCCGCTCGCCCCGTAGAGCTTGGAGATGTCCATCACGTCGGGACCGATGCTGCCCTTGTAGACGGGGAAGTCCCAGTTCTTGTTACCGACGGTAATCGAGCCGGTTGCTTTGTTGGCGTCCGTTTTGGCGTCCATGGTCGAGCCCTCGGATTTGGCAGCGGGCGATGCGCTAATACTGGCCGGAGCCGCGTGGCGCCCGGGGGTGGCGTTGCGGGCGTCCAGCCTTAATTTGGGTAGCCCATCCTTGTGTGCGCTGCAAGATAGAGCAAAGTTCAGCGCTGCACGCTATATAGGCGTGGATATAGGCGGTACAGCCGCGCCGGCCAAGAAAATTCCGCAAATTTTACACCCGGTCCGAATCGGCCTGATCGCCTAGGCGGCCAAGGCTTTCGTCACGCCCCAGCACTGCGAGCACGTCAAAGATCGGCGGCGAGGTGGTTTTGCCGGTAAGCGCGGCACGCAGCGGTTGCGCCACGGCGCCGAGCTTGATGCCGGCGCGTTCGGCATAAGATCGCACCACCGCTTCGACCGCCGGTGCGTTCCAGTCGGCGAGCGCTGCGAGTTCGGGCGTCAGCGCCGCGATGACCGCCTTGGCTTCCGCCGTCAGTAGCGCCTTGGCCTGTTCGTTGACCTCAAGCGGGCGGCTTGCCCACAGGAAGCGCGTCGCCTCGAACAGTTCAATCAGGGTCTTGGCGCGTTCTTTCAGGCCCGGCATGGCGGCCAGAATTTTTTCGCGTAGCGCCGGCGTCAACTTGGCGGCAAGCGCCTCGCCGCCGGCGATGTGCGGCAGCAGTTCTTCCAGCATGGCGAGCAGCTCGGCGTCCGCCGTCGCGCGGATATAGTGGCCGTTGAGGTTTTCCAGCTTGGCGAAATCGAAGCGGGCGGGCGAACGGCCGATCGCCGGCAGATCGAAAGCCGCCACCATCTCTTCGGCGGAGAAGATTTCCTGGTCGCCATGCGCCCAGCCGAGCCGCACCAGATAATTGCGCATCGCCGCCGGTAGATAGCCCATTGCGCGGTAGGCATCGACGCCGAGTGCGCCGTGGCGTTTGGAAAGCTTGGAGCCGTCCGGCCCGTGGATGAGGGGGATATGCGCCATGACCGGCACACCCCACCCGAGCGCCTCGTAGATATGCTTCTGGCGTGCGCCATTGGTGAGGTGGTCGTCGCCGCGGATAATGTGGGTGACGTCCATGTCGTGGTCGTCGACCACCACGGCCAGCATATAAGTGGGGTTGCCGTCGGAACGTAGCAGCACCAGATCGTCAAGGTCCGCATTCTGCCAGGTGACGCGGCCCTGCACCTGATCCTCGATCACGGTCTCACCGGTGAGCGGGGCTTTGAGCCGGATCACCGGCTTGACGCCGGTCGGAGCTTCCGATGGATCGCGGTCGCGCCAGCGTCCGTCATAGAGCTTGGCGCGGCCTTCCTTGCGTGCCGCCTCGCGCATGGCCGTGAGTTCCTCCGGCGAGGCGTAGCAGCGATAGGCTTTGCCGGCGGCCAACAACTGTTCGGCGACCTGACGGTGGCGTTCGGCGCGCGCGTGCTGGAACACGATGTCGCCGTCCCATGTGAGCCCGAGCCATTTGAGCCCTTCGATGATGGCGCCGATGGCGGCGGAGGTCGAGCGCTCGCGGTCGGTGTCCTCGATTCGCAGCAGCATCTTGCCGCCGAAGCGGCGGGCATAGAGCCAGTTGAACAGCGCCGTGCGGCCGCCGCCGATGTGGAGGAAGCCGGTGGGCGAGGGCGCAAAACGGGTGACGACAGGTCCGCTCATCGCGCGCCCTGTACCACACCTACAGACAAAGGCGAGAGCGCATTTGACAGGGAGGCGGGCGGCACGTCATTGGGTACACAGAATTGGGATATGGCCGGCAGGTTGTTGAAAGCATGGCGAACGACAATAAGGCAGTTGCAGCGGCAGACGAGCCTGGGCGCGACTTCATCCGCGAGATCGTGGCCGGCGACCTCGAAGCCGGCCGGGTCAAGCAGGTGGTGACCCGCTTTCCGCCCGAGCCGAACGGTTATCTGCACATCGGCCACGCCAAGTCGATCTGCCTAAATTTCGGACTGGCGGATGAATTCGGCGGGCGCTGTCATCTCCGTTTTGACGACACCAATCCGGCCAAGGAAGAGCAGGAATATATCGACGCCATCGAGCGCGACGTGCGCTGGCTCGGCTTCGACTGGGGCAAGCACCTCTATTTCGCTTCGGATTATTTTGACCGGCTTTATGGCTGGGCGCAGGGTCTCATCCGCGCGGGGCTGGCTTACATCGACGACCAGACCCAGGACGAGATGCGCGCCAGCCGCGGCACGCTGACGGAGCCGGGCAAGAACTCGCCCTTCCGCGACCGCTCGGTGGAGGAAAACCTCGATCTGTTCGCGCGCATGAAGGCCGGCGAGTTTCCGAATGGCGCGCGCGTTTTGCGCGTCAAGATCGACATGGCCTCTGGCAATATCAATCTGCGCGACCCGGTGCTCTATCGTATCATCCATGCGCATCATCCGCGCACCGGCGATGCATGGAAGATCTATCCGAGCTACGACTTCGCGCACGGCCAGTCCGACGCCATCGAAGGCATCACGCATTCGATCTGCACGCTCGAATTCGAGGACCACCGGCCGCTCTATGAATGGTTCATCGAACACTTGAGCGTTCCGTCGAAGCCGCATCAGTATGAAATGGCACGGCTCAATATTACTTACACGCTGTTGTCAAAGCGCGTGCTGACCGAACTGGTGCGCGGAAATTATGTTTCGGGCTGGGACGATCCGCGCATGCCGACCATTGCCGGCTTCCGCCGCCGCGGCGTGCCGCCGGAAGCGATCCGCGATTTCGTCAAGCGCGTCGGTGTCTCGAAGGCCAATAGCCAGGTCGATGCCGTCATGTTCGACTTCTCGATCCGCGAGGCGCTCAACAAAAGCGCGCTGCGTCGCATGGCGGTATTGAAACCACTCAAGGTCGTGATTGAGAATTATCCGGAAAACCAAGTGGAAGAATTCGAAGCCGCCAATCATCCGGAGGATGAGGCGGCGGGCACGCGCCGGATCAAGTTCAGCCGCGAATTCTTCATCGAACGCGATGACTTCATGGAATTGCCGGAGAAGAAGTTCTTCCGTATGGCGCCCGGGCGGGAAGTGCGGCTGCGTTACGCTTATTTCGTGACTTGCAAGGAAGTGGTGAAAAACGCCGCCGGCGAAGTGATCGAACTGCGCTGCACCTATGACCCGTTGAGCAAAGGCGGCAACTCGCCGGACGGGCGCAAAGTGAAGGCAACCATTCATTGGGTCTCCGCCGAGCATGCCATTGCCGGCGAACTGCGGATTTATAATCCGCTGTTCAACAATCCCGATCCGAGCGGGGCGGAGAATTTCGTCGCCGACATAAATCCGGATTCGCTGGAAGTGCTCAAGGACGCCCGGCTCGAACCCGCACTCGCCGAAGCTGAAATCGAAAAGCCGGTACAGTTCGAGCGCCAGGGCTATTTCTGCCTCGATCGCGACAGCGCGCCGGGCAAGCTCGTTTTCAACCGTACCATCGGCCTGCGCGACACCTACGCCAAGGACGTGGCGAAGGAGAAGGAGAAGGAGAAGGAGAAGGAGAAATAGCGGGCGTTCACAACCGTTCCCCTAGTTTCAACCCTCGGCTGCGATAACGTCTCCCCAGGTTGCGTGAGCATGGGGGCGTGGAATTTGGCTCCGAACGGAACGCCAAACGCCAAGGGTAGGGCAGTCGCGGCCGCCATCGAGGCGGCGCGGCGGCGCGCTGGGTTAGCCTGGCCGGAAGGACTTGCATCGGCCGGCTTGCGTGGGCGGCGCCTTCTATCGGAATGGGCACTTTCCGAAACGGCGCCCGGTCGGCTGTTGCCCTGGCTGCCGGTTGCTTTCGGCGCCGGGATCGCCGCCTATTTCGTGGCCGAGCGGGAGCCGGCCTGGTGGGCAGCGGCAAGCCTCGCCATCATCATGACTGCCATCGCGGTGGGCGCACGGCAGCGGCCGATCGGCTTTCCGCTCGCGCTTGGGCTTGCCGCGCTCGCGATCGGGTTCTGCATCGCCACCTTGCAGACGCTGCGCATCGCGCATCCCATCCTGCAAAGCTCGACCTGGAGCGCGCAGGTGTCGGGTTTTGTCGAAACCCGCGAGGAGCGCGAAAAGTCCGACCGCATTGTGGTGCGCGTGCACCGCTTCGACGCCCCGCGCATCGGCGAAAAGCCGCAGCGCGTGCGCGTCTCAGTGCGCAAAGGCACCGCGCCCGACGTCGGCAGTTTCGCCGCGTTCAAGGCGCATTTGTCGCCGCCGCTTGCTCCGTTGCGGCCGGGCGGTTTCGATTTTGCGCGCGACATGTATTTCCAAGGGATCGGCGCCTCGGGTTATGTGCTCGGCAAGATCAAGAACACCGCGCCGCCGGTCGCGGCGGGCTTTTGGCTGCGCTACGCAGCGATCATCAATGCCATCCGCGAAACGATCGACGACCGCATTCGCGCCGTGTTGCCGGGCGATCAGGGCTCGATCGCTTCGGCGCTGATCACCGGCAAACGCGACGCAATTACGACGCCAGTCAACGACGCGATGTATATTTCGAGCTTGGCGCACGTGCTGTCGATCTCTGGCTATCACATGGCGGTAGTGGCCGGCATCGTGTTCTTCGTCGTCCGCGCGGGCTTGGCGCTGGCGCCATCGCTCGCGAGCCGGCGTCCGATCAAGAAGTGGGCGGCCGCCGGCGCGCTCGTGGCGGCCGCGTTCTATCTGCTGCTGTCAGGCGCCGAAGTGGCGACGCAACGCTCCTTCATCATGATTGCCATCGTGCTGGTCGGTGTGATGGCTGACCGGCCGGCGATTACATTCCGCACGCTGACTGTCGCGGCCTTCGCAGTATTGCTGCTGGCGCCGCAATCGGTGGTGCATCCGAGCTTCCAGATGTCGTTCGCGGCGACGCTGGCGCTGATAGCAGCCTACCAATATGGCCTGCCGTGGCGGGCGAATGCCGACACGTCGCTCGGTGCGCGCGTGGCACTGTGGGGCGGGCGTGAAATCGTCGGACTCATTTTGGCGTCGTTCGTGGCGGGCCTCGCCACCACGCCTTACGCTGCGTATCACTTCCACCGCGTCGCGCCCTACGGTGTGCTCGCCAATCTGTTGGCGATGCCGGTGGTGTCGGCAATGGTGATGCCGATGGGCATCCTCGGTGTGCTCGCCATGCCGTTCGGCTTCGACGCGATCTTCTGGCGTTTAATGGGCAACGGCATCGACTGGATGATCGCTGTCGTTTTGTGGGTCGCGGGCCTGCCGGGATCGGTCTGGTACATGCCGGCTTTCGGCACCGGGACGCTACTCGTTGCGACGCTCGGGCTGCTGCTGATTTGCCTCTTGCGCACCCCTTTGCGTTGGAGCGGAGCGCTGCTGATGGTCGGCGCGACGGTGTGGGCGCTTGCCCTACCACGGCCCGACATACTGGTGGCAGGCGACGGCCAACTGGCGGCGGTGCGCGGGGCCGACGGCAGGCTCGCCATCCTACACAGCGCCCGCGACGCCTTCGCCATCAAGGAATGGCTCGCCGCCGATGGCGATGGCCGCAGCGGCAAGGATCCGATGCTAGGCCAGGGCGTGCGCTGCGACGCCATCGGCTGTACCGCGAAACTTCCCGACGGGCGTGTGGTTGCCTATGCGCTGACGGCGGAAGCCTTCGAAGAGGATTGCGCGCGCGCCGCCGCCGTCATCAGTCCGCGTGAAGCGGCGCTCGCCTGCCAAGCGCCCTTGATCGACCGCCGGGTCTGGCGCGGGCGCGGCGCGACCGCGCTTTACTGGAATGGGAAGAGATTCGAACTCGAAGCCGCGCACCCGACTGGCGTCGACCGTCCCTGGGCGCGTGCGATGCCTGAACCACGCGATCTGAACGCCGCCACACCCTCATTGCCCCGCCCGGCCGCGCAGGACGCAACGCCGAAGGCCGAGGATGTGGAGGAGGGCGATTAAGCGCTCAATACCTTCTAAACATCGCCACCAGCTTGCCCTGGATGCGTACGCGGTTGGGCGGCAGGATGCGTACCTCGTAAGCCGGATTGGCGGGCTCGAGCGCGATCGAAGCCCCGCGTCGGCGGAAACGCTTCAAGGTCGCTTCCTCGTCGTCGATCAGCGCCACCACGATGTCGCCGGTGTCGGCGGCTTCCGAGCGTTTGATCAGCGCGATGTCGCCGTCGAGAATGCCGGCTTCGATCATCGAGTCGCCACGCACTTCGAGCGCGAAATGCTCGCCGGTCGATAGCAATTCGGCCGGCATGTTGATGACATGGCTGCGGGTCTGGATCGCCTCGATCGGCGTGCCGGCGGCGATGCGGCCCATAACCGGCACCGCGATCGGGCGGCGGCTATCGTCGTCCTCGGAATTCGTGGAGTTGGCGGATGCCGCTCGCACGCGGCCGAGATCGCCCTCGATCACACTCGGGTTGAAGCCGCGCGAGCGGCCGCCGCTAATACCATGGGCGACCGAATCCGGCAGCTTGATGACCTCGATGGCACGTGCCCGGTTGGGCAGGCGGCGGATGAAGCCGCGCTCTTCCAGGGCGGTGATGAGACGGTGGATGCCGGATTTGGACCTCAGGTCGAGGGCGTCCTTCATCTCGTCGAAGGACGGTGGAACTCCTGACTCGGTCAGGCGCTCATGGATGAAGCGCAGAAGCTCGAACTGCTTGCGGGTCAGCATCGGTCTCTCCCGGTCTCTCGTCGTCTGGCAAATCCCGGCTTGGACCGGCCCGTATTGGCCGAGCTCAGAACGGCAACAGCCAGAAACAAATCATGAACGAACACTATCTGTTCGATATGTGTTCCGCAACCATTTAATTTGGGGTGAACAAGTCGAAAGGGCGCTACAGGGCAAGCTTAAGGATGACGCAGGGTGAACCGGCCGGCGCAAAAGCCGCATGCGGTTCCCGAATCAGCAGGCAGTCGGCGGCG